>CALLSD010000067.1 GCA_938014245.1 uncultured Actinomyces sp. | reverse complement strand
ATCGCGACGAACTGCGCCATGGTCTCATCGGTGAGTCGCAGTATTTCTTGGCGCTCGGAAAGATACTGAGCAGCTGAAAGGTATATGGGAAGGGTGTAGAGCGCCGACTGCAGTGTGCAACCGACGACGTAAGCCGCAACGAGACCTTTCCTGTTCGAGTACCCGATCCGCGTGGCAACCACCTCCGCAAGAGCCCAGCCCGCGATACTGCCGATGACACCGAAGACGTTTGCCGCCATCAGGCCGGGCAACACGTTTATGGTCCCCATGATGAGGAAGATCCCAGTCTTCCTGACTTTTGCGGCAAGGAGTAGATAGGCTATCGATGTGAAGAAGCAGACAATGGGTATGTTGGCGACTGTCCCCACGACAGTAAGACCAGCGATACCTCCCACTACGAAGAAGATTAGGAGAGACAGCGCTCCGAAGACACCAATGGATACGAGATCTCGAGCCCCTATGGCCGAGGTTCCGCCTTTTTTCATAATGAGTCCTTTCTTCCGTTCTGGTTTAAGACGTACAAATTTGACGAGACAAGTCTCATCCTGAGTCCCTCTATCACGGTCCAAATTGAAGCCACACAAGCACTCCGGTTGCCAGGAGGGTTAAGGCGGCCGCCACGATGTCCCTTCCTCCAAAAAACAGAGGCTGCAGCACCGTTGCTTGGGTCTCGCCGTCTAAGCCGCGGGCAAGTGCGGATGCCGCAAGCTCGTCGGATACCCTCACGCTCCTCATGAGGAGCGGAACTATCAAAAGCTCGCATGTGAGAGCTGGGTGTCGGAATGCGAACCCTCCTCCTGCGAGCACGCGGCGCGTTTTTAGACTTTCCATGAGATGTAAGGCGTCCCTGCGTATAGTTGGGAAGAATCGCAGAATGACCATGCATGGAATAAGAATTGCCTGCGGAGTCCCCATAGACTGCAGCGCAGCGAGAAGATCCTGCATCGAGGCCAGTTTAGAAAGGGAGACGCCCAGGAGAGCCAGAACTACAAACTTTTGGGCCATGTAGCTCAGCATGACCACAGCGGTCATAAGCGTTGTGCTTCCAGCTCCCTCGGCAAGTGCCATCACGGCGGCTATGAGTCCATAGGCGGCAGATAGGGCGATGCACGGCCGCCACGCCCCGGAGACGAGCGCGCATAGGGCCCCGATAGCGCATGCCGCATGAGCTGCCTCCGGCCGGTTGGAGATCACTGCGGTAATGCCCAGAAGGCAGGTTGCGAGCAGAGCCGTCCGCGGGTCTATGCGTCTGCATGAGCGCCCCATTGCACACCTCCTTTACAAAGCGATCTCAAGAGCCTCTCTCGCGACGAGCCGTCAAGGGCGAAGTCGTCAACGATTAGTCCACCGCTCAGATGGAGAATGCGGTCACAGGCAGAGAGAAGGAACTCAGGATCGTGAGAGACGGCGAATACGACGCTTCCCGATTGTGCGAGCGATCGGATCGTAGAAGAGACTCTCTCCATGTTCTCCCTGTCCAAGCCGCTCGTCGGTTCATCGAAAAAGTAGGTAGCAGTCTCATCGACGAGGGCACATGCTATTGTGAGGCGCTGCTTCTGCCCTCGCGAAAGCGTTGCGGGATGAGCTTCCCTCATATCCCATAGCCCCAGCTTTCTGAGTGCTCGCTCACAGACATCGGCGTCTCTCCGTCCACCCAACGAAAGCTCTCCCAGCACGCTATCGGAGAAAAGCTGGTAGTCGGGATCCTGCATGACTAGTCGGATGCGCCCCAATCGCTCCTTTGGCGAAAGGGGTCTGCCGTCTACGGACACGGTGCCCCCATCCTCTTTCTCAAGTCCGCAGCACAGACGCGACAGAGTTGTCTTCCCCGCACCGTTTTCTCCTATGATTCCGATTACCTCGCCGAATCGGGCGGAAAAGCTCAGCGGACCGATGGTGCGAGGGTCGCGCGGTGTCGATCCGGCACTCCTCGTCGAATGCTGTGAGCCGTATGAGAACGTAAGATTATTTATCTCGAAGGCCGCATTCTCACACTTTGACAAGGTCGGCTTATGGTCGGGCATAGCGTTTAGCGCCGACTTCAGATGCAAGTTCCTTAGACCCATATGAGCGAGTGTGGAGTCGCCAAGGGACAAAGCGCTGGCTGCGTCGTATACGTGGGATACGGCACCATCTTCGATGACGACCATCCGGTCGATGAGATTAGACAGATAGAAAAGTCGGTGCTCTAGAACGATGACAGTCTTTCCCTCGCGTTTTAGCTCGGATAGTGTCTTCCTGAGGGTCTCCACGGCTTCCATATCGAGGTTTGCGGACGGCTCGTCGAAGACGTACACGGAAGGCCCCATCGCATAGCAGGAGGCTATAGCCACCAGCTGCATCTCTCCACTCGAGAGTTCGAACACGCTCCTATCCCGCAGACACTGAATGTTCATGCGTCGGAATGCGCTTTCGACCCGCTGAGCTACATCGTTGCGTGGCAGTCCCGCGTTCACGCAGCCGAATGCCACCTCGCTCGTCGTGTCGGTCATGAAGAACTGGCTGCGCGGGTCCTGGAAAACCGAGCCGACCATCTTTCCGATGTCTCCGATTTCCATCTCGCGAGTTTCCGTTCCGCCGACTCTCGCCGTTCCTTCCAGCTCACCCTTGTAGAAATGAGGAATAAGACCATTTATGAGCCTTGCGACCGTGGTTTTCCCGCAGCCGCTTCTTCCTGTCAGGAGCACAAACTCGCCTTCATGGATATCCAGGTCGACACTGTGGATAGCATCGCTATCCTTCCCCGCGTATTGGAACGTCACCTTGTCGAGGGTTATATGCGCGAAGGCGCTCATTCCTGGCCCTCCGTCTTGGCCCCACGTTCCCAGAGAGTCCGATAATAACCGGTGCTCTCCTCGAGGAGCTGTTCGTGGGTACCCCTCTGCACAATTTCCCCCTGTCGCATCACGATTATCTGGTCTGCAGAGCGGATAGTGCTCAGATGGTGCGCCACCACGAGCACTGTTCTGTTCTGCGCGAGCGCAGAAACGGCTTTCTGCATAAGCACCTCGTTAATCGGGTCCACACTGCTCGTCATCTCGTCGAGTACGAGGATGGGGGCGTCTTTTAGAAACGCCCGAGCAACAGACAACCTCTGCTTCTGCCCGCCTGAGAGACCCACGCCGTTCTCCCCGATGAGCGTCTCGTAGCCCTGTGGAAGCGACATCACGAACTCGTGGATGCACGCCTTCTTGGCCGCCTCCACCACTTCCTCGTGCGTCGCATCAGCCTTGCCTATGCGGATATTACCCTCAATGGTGTCCGCGAAGAGCCGTACATCCTGCATAACGATGCTGATAGAGGCAAGAAGATCGTCGTAGGGGATGTCCCTCACGTCCACGCCGCCGATGCTCACGCTTCCCGCATTTACGTCCCAGAATCTCAGCAGAAGGTTGGTCAGTGTGCTCTTGCCCGACCCGGACTCGCCTACGAGTGCTGTCATAGTATGTTCGGGGACCGTAAACGTTGCCTCGGGCAACTCAAAAGAGTCCCTTCCATAGGAGAAACGCACCTGATTGAACCTAATCGAGTGCGACGTAGGCACGCGCGGCTCATCGGGCTCGGGGACAGAGGACGCTCGGATAATCTTCTCTATCCTTCGGAAGCTATCCCTCACCTTGAGATAGTTCATCCAATGCGACTCCATTGCAAAGAAGGGCTTGTAGAACTCCACGCTCGCAATAATGAAGCCGATGTAGACGAACAGGGGCAGAGAACCACTCTGCACGAGCAGGGCACCGCACGACGCCATGACTACGAAGGCAAGGTCCGCTACCAGACTGTAAGCGGACAGGACCAGCGCTATGTTCCGCGACGCTGCCTTGCTGCTCTCGCCGAAGCTCGCCACCGTCGCCTCGAGCCTACGGTCGAGGGCCTCGCTTTCAGCAAAAGCCTTCAGAAGCGGGATGCCCTTCACGTACTCGACGAACAGGCTCGTCATGTCCGCCGCGTCATCCCCGCATCTTCTTTCGAGGGCTTGGGCCTTCCTCAGTCCTGCTGCAAGGAGCGCAAGCGCAGCGGGCAAGGTTGATACCGTAAGTAGCGCCATGCGCCAATCAACGAGGACCGCAGCCACGAGCAAAATCGCCGCGACGATGAAATCAGCTGCCATCCTCGTCCATAGGTGCCCCACCACCATCTCCATGTTATCGATGTCCTTATGAACAATATCGCCAATCTCGCCTAGTCGCTCCCCCGTGTAGAAACCGAGGGAAAGCGACTTCAGCCGCCTGACGACGGCGATCCTGATCTCAAGCACAAGGTCGAAACCCGCACAATGCTTCTGTTTGTCTGCCACAATGCTGCTTGCTCCTTTGATGAGGAGAAGGCAGATGAGCGCCACCCAGTAGGGCGCAAGGTCGACCGGTCCATCCAGGACCGAATAGATAGCCGCGAGGATAACGAAGGCCATTGCCACGCTGGTTAGTGCATAAATCGTGAATGCGGCGATGCTTATGAACATCATGCGCCGGCCAGCGGGGGTCATCCGTTCTAGGATCTCTCTTACCATGATGCGACCTCCCTGATATCCCAGTTGTCCACCTGCTTTTGCTTGGCAACCATCTCCTGATAGAGAGGACAGGTAGACATAAGTTCTTCGTGGGTTCCAGCCCCGGCGATGCGGCCTTCCCTCATCACGACGATCTGCTCCACTCCACGAACGGCGTTCAGGTGGTGGGCTATGGTCACGACAGTCTTGTCGCGAGACAGGTCGTCTATCGCCTCCTGTATGAGGGCCTCGTTCTCGGCGTCGACCGCGGCCGTCGCTTCGTCAAGGATGATGATGGGGGCATCTTTCAGCATCACTCGGGCGATCGAGATGCGCTGGCGCTCGCCACCCGAGAGCTGGATGCCGCCCTCGCCAGGAACCGTAGCGTAACCGTGCGGGAGTCTAGTGATGAAGTCGTGGATACGCGCTCTTTTAGCTGCCTTGACCACCTCCTCATGCGTTGCTCCTGGTCGGCCGATGAGGATGTTTTCCTCGATGCTCTGGTTGAAGAGGAACACGTCCTGCTGGACTATGGAGAAGAGTCTCGACACCTGCCTTTCGGAAAGTTGGGAAAGGTCCTGTCCACCCACAGTTGCGCGCCCGCTGTCAGGTTGCCAGAATCCCATGATTAAGCTCGCGAGGGTGCTCTTCCCGCATCCCGAGGAACCTACGAGCGCGTTGGTGCTTCCCCTGTGGAACACGAGGTCTATCGAGTCGAGAGCCTGCTTCCTCTCGTTGCCGTCTTCCTCGCTCTGCGGGTAGGAGAACGATACTCCGTGCAGTTCTATGTCTCCCATGCGAGGCTCCTCGGAGCTCTCGATGAGGTTTGGGGGCTTGACGCCCAGCACCGATTCAATGCCCGTCATAGCCTGGTCGAACATGAAGCGGTAGTGTTGCAGGGTCGCCGTTTTGGCCACTGAGGAAGTGAAGGCGGCTGCGAGCACCATAGCCAAGATAAGACGTTCGATGGATACGCCGCCCGTGGAGAGAAGCCACGTTCCCACAATCAGCACGAGTACCGTCCCGAACTCCATGAACAGAGCGATAAGAGCCATAGGGACCGAGACATCGTTCATCGAGCTCGTTGCCCAGTTCACGTAATCACGCGCCGCCCCGACCGTCTCATCGGTCTTGCGTTCTTCCTTTCCGAATGCTTTGACAACGGCTATATTGGCGACGTATTCCATAAGGCTGTTCTGCATGCGGGAGGCGTACTGGGCTACTATCTCGAAGCCTCTCGCCCAAGCAGGCGCCGCCGCCTTCTTCACGAGCCACATAAGGGGCAGACCTGCCATCATGCACAGGGCAAGCCGCCAGTCCACTGCAAGCATGAGGACGAACGCGGCGGCGGGGAACAGAGTGGCTGAGGCCGATTCGGGTAGCCCGTGGGCAAGGTACACCTCCACCTGCTCCACGTCATTACGCATGACGTTCGCGAGGTCTCCTGGCCTTCTGATCTGAAAGAAGCCGAGAGGGAGCTTTTTCAGATGGCGCACGATGCGCAGGCGGATGTCCGTCAGGCACGAATACGCCACCAGATGTGCTTTCCATGTTGCCGTGTACATGCACAACGCCTTCGCCACCACACATGCCGTCATTCCCGCAGCGACATAGGCAATTGCAGCGGGCGAGAGGGACCCTTCCAAAAACAGGTGGACAAGGAAGATTACGAGAACTGTGGGAACAAGCCCAAGAACCGCCCTGGTCAGAAGCAAGGCATTAGCTAGCCGGCTTTTCGCCGTCATCTTCCTGACCAGCTCCCTCTTGTCTTTCATAGAATCTCTCCTCCAATATTAAATTTAGATTCGATATTGTAAGTAGATTAAGCCCTATCTCAGTTCGACTAGACTAACTATATCAATATTGAATCAAAATTCAATATTGAATGTCAGGGTATCCGAATGGGGTGGCAGAAAATTCTGTCACAGGGAGTTCACTCCTTCGTAATAGCACTGGGCGATGAGCGCAAGCATCTCACGAGCTTCATTCTCGCTGCTGTAGTGGCGGGCTACCTCCATTAGGCTCTCCACGAAGTTGCTTGCGAGCACGTGGACGAGCAAGTCCGGGTAGCGCAGAACTGCACGCTCATTCATCATGTATCGGATATGCCGCTCGATGCTCTCTACGAAATCGTCCTTCGCATGCTCGTAGGCGGTACCCTGGCTCTTGTCAATTAGGATAACCAGCAACTTGTGATGGGCCAGCATGTTGAGCAGGGGTCCCTCGGCGGCAATCTGGTACCTATCAGAGGGTCTATCCGCAATGATAGATTCTTCTTCACGTGCAATCCGGTTGAAGTCGAAGGGAGCAGACGAAACGACGCCCTCGAATAGCTTTTCCTTGTTTTTGAAGTACGAGTACAGCAGGCTTACCGACACGTCTGCGAGTCTCGCGATGTCCTGCAACTTCGCGCTACGGAAGTCCTTCTCGTAGAACACCTGGACGGCGGCGGCAAGTATGCGCTCGCGCACCTCTTCCTTGAGAACCTGCATGTTTTTCTCCTCAAATCCTCTCAATGCTGAATATTAATTCAGTATTGTTCATTCTAGGTGACGCCGAACGAATGTCAAAGAGTGGGGAGACGATAAACCCCACATCGGTATGCCTACTGAAACTGAAAGTTCCCATAGAACCTATTCTGTTTTCCGTTGACCTGCTCCCCTGATGCATGTTGCAAAAAAACCGCGATAGCCAAGGAGGCAACATGGCGAGGACAACGGCAACACTCTGTTCGTGATGGGGCCCGTGCAAAAACCCGTCCTGCCACAGGACGTCTATTCCACGGCGGAGGTTGCGAGGTTGCTGGAGTCAAGCCAATCAAAATCTACCACTACGCAAAAGACGCAGTGACCCCCCCTCCCCTGAGGAAGTGGTGCAACGATTCACGAGGGTCTTTCGTTATCCAAAAGGAGCTCATCGACTGCATGTGCAACAAGCTGACGTCTATTGATCAAAAACAGCAATATAACCTCAAAGCGAGAAAAGATCAGTTAAACCTACTTATCACCGTACGGAATTCGGAAGTAATCCAGTGTGGCTTTGAATCTATCTTGAGCTGTAAGGCACGTATCAAGAAGATAGCCGTTCTCCTTATCCCACTTAGAGAGCCCTCGATAATAGAAAGACTTCATTTCGTCAGTAATTACGAACGGGACAACGTCATGAGCAAGACATTCTTTAAGCATAATCAACCTACCAACACGTCCGTTGCCATCTTGGAACGGATGAATGCGCTCAAAGCGAACGTGGTAATCAACAATATTTTCAAAAGAATGGGAGCTGTTTGAGTTATAAGCCTTTAACAGCGATTTCATCTCTTTAGCAACATTTTCTGGAGGAGTGGTTTCTCGCCCACCTACCTCATTTGGTGAGCGTTTGTAATCTCCAACAGCAAACCAATCTTTTACAGAATCTGTAGTTCCCGTTTTTAGAATGCGGTGGAGTTCTTTGATGATGATCTCTGTAAGAGGGTCTTTTGCGTGGTCAATCACGTAATCGATAGCGCGGAAGTGGTTCTGAGTTTCTACAATGTCATCAATATGAACAGGATTTTCTTCAACGCCGATAGTAGCCGTTTCAAAAATCATGCGTGTCTGATCGAGGGAGAGCTTGCTTCCCTCAATGTGATTAGAGTTATAGGTAAGCTCGACCTGGAGCTTATGGTAAATACCGCCCTTTATTTTTGAGGTCTTTTCTTCAATCAAGCGCGAAAGCAGCGGACTTGTTGACGATGTTTTGGCATTTTTTCGAGAAGGTTTTACTGCATCGGCTGGAATGTTCCAAGTTTTTCCCACGAGAAAAGCGCCTGGCACGCGGCCATTAGCGCAGTAATTGCGCACACTTCTCTCGGATATGCCCCAGAGCTCAGCAATCTCTGCCGCAGAAAGAAATCCCATTAAGCTTCACCTCCCTATCGGCAAAAACTGGTGAGATTATTATAGCAAAGGAGACTGTTTATTGCCGATATCGGCAAAATTCAAAATCACAGCTAGTTCCAATCATACTTGCAATCATTGCAATGAAACTTAGGGTCATCTACACATACAACGCAGCCTCCTAAAATGACACGACCTTCTTCAATATCACGCTCTAATTGATCGTCCAGCAGTCGTAAACCCCAAAGATATTTAGCAACATTTGTGCTGTTACATTTAGGACATACGGGGTTATCTGAACTCTGCTTTTCCATTGGTACTCCCATCTCACGATGCCTACTAAAAGACCACGCGTTTATAGAAATACCAGTCTACGTAAACATATAAAAAAATACTGACCACTGAAATGGACAGTATTTGAGGTTGAATATTTATAGTCCCTAACACACGGGATTGCCATACTCGCGCAACATAGCATCACGGTTAATAATCCATTGCTTACCATACTTGCGAGCATCCACGCCTGGAACTATCTTGCCGTACGCAACAGCCTTACGCAGAGTGGACTCGCTTAAACCCCAAAGCTCGCTAGCATCTGAAAACGAAATGAGTCCATCAAAGGGCGTCACGACCTCGATTCCGTTCTCCCACAACTCGTCACAAGAGAGATCAAGATCATCGTTCCAGATAATACCGTAACCTCCCTGATCAACCCCTACGTCTCTGAACAGCGACTCGTCTTTCAGAAGCTTAAAAGCCGAAAAACGCCTCATGAGCGGAGCTACATCGTAGATTTTTGTGGTGCCGTTAGTAAACTGAATGCTCAACTTTAAGCCAGTCAAGGCAGAGACATCTTTTACCTGATGAAATTTCATAATCTACCTCCTTTAGACGAGCGGATTGATTTTCTTAAATTCTTATTCCTTCCCTATTTTCTCTCACGAAATATAAGATATCACGATATCGTGATATTCTCATAATTCATTATTAAAAAACTCCTCGCATCGTGAGCGAGGAGTTAATAAATAATTTGGCTGAATAATAAAGATATGTTCTACCTGTCTCTATTCTCACTCTTTTACGTTCATTTGCTGTTGTGCCATTCCAGTCAACTCCAATTGGGTCGTCGGCTTTATCTTTGACTACCGGAACAGCTTTCACTTGCAATCTACCAAGGGCACGTCCTTGGTAGATTGTCTGCTTGCTATCAGTCCTGTCACCACCAAGGGACGCGCGTTGAATCGATGCAGTAGGCTCATAAAAGCAAATGAAGGCTAAAGCGCCCATTCAAAATCAGCCTCATACAGGCGAGTATCGAAAGGAGGCATTGCCCTCCTAGAATGCCCTTCCTTCCTGCATAAATTCAGGAATGTTAGCATGAATGATGCCATCCCTTTGTTGGATAACATCGCCTCGCGTCAACAGGTACTTGGGATAGTTGTCCATTATCTGGGCGAAGGGGCGATACTCGCGCTCCTCGGTGGCCCGGTCGGCCATGATGGTCATTGCGACCTGAACGTACGCGTAGCCCATCTCGGGGTTTCTGAGGATGAAGTCACATTCCAGCTTTCCAATGCGACCGACACTGACCTTGCAACCCTGCGAGAGAGCGTAGCGATAAACGATGTTCTCAAGGACGGGTCCGTAGTTGATGCGGTTATCGGTGTTGAGGGCAAAGTAGAAGCTCAGGTCCGCCAGGTAGTACTTTTGCTCGCCCCGCAGTGATTTTCGGGACTTCAGGTCGAAGCGGGAGCACTTGCTGATGATCTTCGCATCTTCGAGAATCTGGAGGTATCTCGCTAGCGTTTCGCGCTTGACCTTCACACCCTGTTTGCTCTCGAGGTCGGATTGGATGTTCGCAAGCGACATGGTGGCGCCGAAGTTGTTGATGACGTAGTCGCGCACATGGTTGAACACGGAGACGTTCTTGATTTTCACACGCCTGCGGATGTCCTTCTCGAAGATTTCCTGGATTACCGCAGCAACGTAGGCGCGCTTGTCGGCGAGCCGAGGGTAATCCATCGCTTTCGGGAAGCCGCCCTCGAGGATATACGCATCGAACTCCGCGACCGGATTCGGGTTCACGGGTAGTCCCAAGAAACGCTTCATCTGGCAATACTCGCCAAAGTCCAGCGTCTGCATCTCGAATTCGATGTAGCGGCCGGTTAGTTTCGTGGCCAGCTCTCCTGAAAGCAGATAGGAGTTCGATCCGGTGATGAAGATGGAGAAGCCACCCTCAGTGCGAAACCCATTGAGCACGTCTTCGAAACCATCGACGTTCTGTACCTCGTCGATGAAAAGGTACTTCGTCCCCGAGATAGCGAGCAAGGGTCTGATGAGGTCCTCAAGCTGCTCTGGAGCCTTGACAGACCGGTACCCGTATCGGTCTAGGTCGAGAAAAACGATGTGCTCGTCATCGACGCCTTCGGCCCTCAGCTCTTCGGCGATGCACTGCATGAGGCAGGACTTGCCGCAGCGGCGTACGCCGGTGATTACCTTGATCATCCCGGCGTCATGGTAGAAGCCGCGAATCTTTTTTAGGTAGTTTTCTCTAGGAAACAAACGCATACTGGCTCCAATCTTCATTGGAGCCAGTATATCAAATTACAGGTTTATTGGGGTATATTTTATCGAAAATATGATTTGTACCCCTATAACTAAAGAATTTCCTTATTCCCACTCGGTGGTTATAGTTTTGCCGTCTCGTCACTCCAGTTGCACCCAGTTTT
>CALLSD010000066.1 GCA_938014245.1 uncultured Actinomyces sp. | reverse complement strand
GGCTGGCGGGATTTGAACCCACGACCCCTTGACCCCCAGTCAAGTGCGCTACCAAACTGCGCCACAGCCCGTTTTAATCACCTGTATTTTGGCGACTCGGATAGTCTAGCCCAACTCGCCTCAAAAACTCCAATCGAGTACAGCGACCCCCGTCACATTCGCGAGTGAGCCACGCCAGAATCGGCTGGGAGTAAGGCAAGAACAGCTTCCAAAACTCCCTCGATATCAAGCTCTGAGGTATCGACTAATTCGATTCCGGGACCGGGAGTGAGAAACTCACTGACCGTTGAATCAGATGCGTCGCGGTCCACAATCTGCGCGCGTACCTTCGCCAAGCTTTCAGCGCTGTCATCACCAAAAAGTTCGCGCGCACGCCGTTTCATCCGGGCCAGTGGCGACGCCACAAGCAGAACTCGTAGATCAGCCTCGGGATAGACCACCGTCGTAATATCCCGCCCCTCAGCAACCATGCCCGAGCCGTCGGCGCTAGCCTCGGCCATACGTCTGCGTTGCTGCTCGGCCATCCACGCGCGCACAAGAAGATTAACCGCAATCTTGGGCACGGCCTCGGCAATTCTAGGGGTGCGGATCAGCGAGGTCACTTCCCTCTCACCCACGTAGAAGTGAGGATTCACGGGGTTTGAATCAGCGCTCAAATGCAGACTTGGCAAGAGTCCAGCAACCGCCTCGTGATCATCAAGATCAACTCCAGCCTCCAGGGCCACCAGCGTGAGGGAACGATACATTGCGCCCGTATCCAAATAGCCAATCCCGAGGCGCTCGGCAAGAAGCTTGGCGATCGTCGACTTCCCTGAACCTGCAGGACCGTCAATCGCGATCGTTAAGCCGTGGCGACGAGGTGTACTTTCCATCATTAGTCTCCGCTTCCTGTATTCCAGCCTCGTTCTTCAAGCTGTTTCACCGTTGAAGCAAGGATTGATGGGTCAAGACTGATCCTTGCGACACCCATCTGAGCTCCAGCGGAGTGCTCCAAAGAAAGGTCTTCGATATTGACGCCAATCTCGCCGAGTTCTGTGAACAATCGACCAAGTGAACCAGCGGTATCAGGGACAAAAACGTCAAGCACCGCATAACGGGTTGGAGCGCCACCGTGCTTGCCGGGAATTCGCGCAACTCCCCTGTTCCCCAGGTCCATGACCCGATGAACTGCGCCGACGCTCCCCCCTTCGAGGGGACCCCGCTGGGCAGCCGCATCGAGATGTTCAATGAGGTCATCAAGATCCCCGCGAATTTCACGAAGAACCTCAACGACAGGCCCGGCATTTCCGGCCAAAATTGCCGTCCAGAGTCGAGGATCAGAAGCCGCAATGCGCGTCGTATCACGAAGTCCCTGGCCAGACAGCGAAAGCGCAGACAGCGGCGCATCAACCAAACGGGCGGCGAGCATCGAGGAAACAAGCTGGGGAACGTGTGAGATTAAGGCGACCGACTGGTCATGAGTACGAGCATCCATCTCGATCGGGAAAGCTCCAAGATCAACGGCAAGCGAGCGGATCTCCATGACAGCGTCGGGAGTTGAGTAACGATTAGGAACAATCACCCACGGACGCCCGTAGAACAGGTCAGCATCAGCCGCCCCAGCCCCGCTTCTTTCCCGCCCCGCCATCGGATGGGAACCCACATACCGACTGGGAATATCCGCACCGCGCCGCTTGGCCTCGTCAAAAACTCCGTCGCAGACAGCGGACTTCACAGAGGCAACATCGGTAACCACTGCCTGCGGATAGCGAAGCAAGGCATCAACAACGCAGACATCGGCGACATCAGGGGGCGTCGATACAATGACGAGGCGTGGAGAACACGGATCGTCTTGGGCGATCAAAGTACCCGCACCCAGGTCTTGCGCAAGCCTTCCAGCAGTTGGTGAAGCATCCCGAAGGTATACCTCAACTCCCCCACTGCGAAGCGCCAAGGCTATCGATGTACCGAGTAAACCGGTTCCGATAATGAGAACGGGACCGTTCGTCGCTAGAGTGCGCTCCGACACGGCGCTTCTCACAGACCGACGACATCGTAGAGAGCCGCCAACTGCGGGCCCTTCACTCGACGCATCGTCCCCGGTTGGAGGTGATCCAGACGGATCGGCCCGAACTTCGTACGAACCAGTTCGCGAACCGGGTAGCCAACCTCGTCCATCAAACGGCGAACCAGACGATTACGACCTTCATGGACGACAATCTCAACCGTTGTAATGTCGCCGTAGGTTTCCATCGTTCGGAAGGAATCCACTGCAATCGGACCGTCTTCGAGTTCAATACCTTCCATGAGGCGACGACGAACGCCCGGTTTAACCTCTCCATGAACCCTGGCGACGTAGGTCTTCGGGATCTCGTAGGAGGGATGAGTTAAGCGGTTCGCAAGCTCACCGTCATTGGTGAGAAGCAGAAGTCCTGAAGTATCAATATCCAAACGTCCGACATGGTAGAGACGTTCCGGGTAGTCGACCAACAGATCGGCAAGAGTTGGCCGCCCTTCAGGATCGGACATCGTCGAAACCATTCCGACAGGCTTGTTGACAGCCATGACAATCGGCCGATTCTCTTCAAGAATGATGCGCTTGCCATCAACGTGAATCGCTTGGGTTGTGGGATCGACACGCATACCTTGGCCGCGCACGACCTTACCGTCAACTTGCACGCGCCCCTGGGTAATCATTTCCTCAGCAGCACGCCGAGAGGCAACCCCCGCACGTGAGAGGACCTTTTGCAGGCGAATGCCGTCTTCGCTATAGGATTCGTTTCTCACAGTGTCTCCTCAAGTTCGTCCAGCTCATCTGATGCTGGAAGGTAGGGTGCTAATGGGGCCAATTCGTCAAGGGAATTCATCCCCATCCGTTCAAGAAAAACAGCGGTCGTCGCATACAAGCGAGCTCCCGAAGAAGACTGGCCAACTTCTTCGACAAGTTCGCGTGCCAGTAAAGTCCGAACAACTGCGTCAACGTTGACGCCACGAATCTGCGAAATGCGCGCTCGTGAGATCGGTTGACGATATGCGATGACTGCAAGCGTCTCTAGTGCTGCTTGAGACAGTTTAGATTGTCCAGTCCCAACAATAAACTGCGACACCAGCGACTCCCAGCGCGCAGAAGAATAGATACGCCATCCACCGCCGAATCGTCGGAGTTCGAAGCCATGGTCACGGCCACCCTGCGCACCCGAGTATTCGGCAGCAAGCATGTGGAGAACACTCTCCATATCCTCGGGGGAAAGGTTCAGAACCCGCCCCAATTCTTCGGAGGTGACAGGCTGATCGACGACCATCAAAATTGCTTCCACGGGAGCAAAAAGCAGCTGCGCTTCTTGTGGACTAATCGCCTCACTCATGCGTCTTCCTCCCATTCGTCGACCTGAGGGTCGATTCCATTCCACACGATCTGAAGCGGAGCCAAAGCTCTTTCCTGTTCAAATTCAATTGCCCGGCGCCGATACAACTCTAAGATAGCCAAGAATCGCGAGACAACCACGGCGGTATCGCGAGCGTCCTCAATCAGCTGAGCGAAAGTCGCTCTCCCGTGAGCAGTTAGAAAGGCCACGACATTGCGAGCCTCGCGGGCTACCGGCACCTGCGCCTCGTGAAGGTGAGTAACTTCCACGCTGGGGGGCTGAGCGCTCAGCACCTCAGCGAAACAACGCGCAAGATCCTCCGGAGTTGTTTCGAAGCGCAACTCCGGCAAGAGACGCGCAAAACGAGCTTCGAGCGGGACGCTTCGGGCAATGAGGCCCATGTGGGTGTCCAATCGCTCAGCAAGCGCAGCCGCCGCTAGCTTGAACGCACGATACTGCAAGAGCTTGGAGAAGAGAAGATCTCGCGCCTCTAAATCCTCTGCGCTTATTGATGATTCCTCGTCGTAATCGGGAAGCAAACGCGCGGCTTTCATATCAAGGAGAGTTGCCGCGACGACAAGGAATTCAGTCGTCCGCGACAAGTCCGGAAAAGCCTGCATGTGCGCAATAAACTCATCCGTCACTTCAGCCAAAGCGACTTGCGTAATATCAAGTTTCTTGCGTGAAATAAGCTGGAGAAGAAGGTCGAAAGGACCTTCAAAGACCCCAAGCGACACCTGAAACTCGTCAAGTGCCGCTTGGGTGAGTGTGCTGTCAGGCGACGTCTCCACGGGCGATAATCTCTCTGGCAAGACGTCGGTATGCTCGCGCACCCGGGTGGTTTGGTGCGTAGGTCGTAATCGGAACCGTTGCAACAGAAGCATCAGGGAACTTCACGGTACGCGCAATCCGCGTGGTGAAGACCAAGTCTCCGAAGGCCTCGTCCAGTCGTTCAAGAACTTCGCGCGAATGTAAGGTTCGCGTATCCACCATTGTCGCGAGGATCCCATCGATCTTCAGGCGAGGATTAATCCGGTCACGGACAGTCTCGATAGTCTCGACAAGAAGTGCAACACCCCGCAGCGCGAAGAACTCAGCTTCCATGGGAACAATGACACCGTGCGCTGCCGTCAGCGCGTTGACGGTAAGCAATCCCAGAGAGGGCTGGCAATCGACCAGAATGACGTCGTAATCATCGACGACCGCACGCAAAACGCGCGAGAGCGCCGATTCTCGAGCAACCTCATTGACGAGTTGCACTTCGGCAGCGGACAGATCGATGTTCGCCGGGACAATATCCAAGCCAGGAACCGAAGTATGGCACAGAGCCTGATGAATATCTTCCTTCGGATTCATCAGGAGGTTGTAGATGGTGTGCTCCATATCCAGTGTGTTAATACCCAGTCCAACTGAGGCAGCACCCTGAGGATCAAAATCAACGATGAGTACGCGACGGCCATACTCGGCAAGTGACGCCGCAAGATTAATGGTGGTCGTCGTCTTTCCGACCCCACCCTTTTGATTACACATCGCGATAATGCGCGCGGGTCCATGTCCCGTCAAAGGAGCCGGGATCGGGAAATCCTGTTCTTCGTCGACAGGTAGGTCCCCGGTAAGCGTTGGCTGAGATGGATTCGTCACGCCTACTATCCTAGTGCATCATCAAAGCCATGCGCGTCCCCTACCCGCGGGCAGTCTCAATTCTTTCCTTCTTCCGAGGCCGCGTGAACGATCGACGCAGGATCGACGTTTGCGCGTGGATGCGCCGAGCGATACATCTCCTTCAAAGTAGCAATTGTTACCTTGGTATAGATCTGGGTCGTTGACACCGAGGAATGCCCCAGCAGCTCTTGGACATCACGTACATTTGCGCCGCCTTCCAAAAGATGGGTAGCAAATGAGTGACGCAGGGTATGCGGTGATACAGCAAGGTCAAGATTGGCTCGCGTTGCCGCACGCTGAATAATCTCCCAGGCAGACTGACGTGACAGTGCCCCTCCCCTGTTATTGAGAAACACATTGGGGCAGCCTCTTCCTTTCGATGCATAAAGAGGGCGCGCACGTACCAAATAGGCCTCGAGTGCTTGCTGTGCCATCGAGCCAAGCGGGACTAGACGTTCTTTACGTCCTTTGCCGAAAAGACGAACGATTGGGAGTTCTTCATCCAGATCGAGGTCATCAATTGCCAGCGAAACCGCTTCACTCACCCGAGCTCCGGTCGCGTACAGCGTTTCTAAGAGCGCCCGGTCGCGTAAGGAACGTGCATCATCGCCGGTGCCTGAAGCTTCAAGCAGAGCCTCAACCTGCTCGATCGTCAAAGCCTTAGGCAAGTGTTCTCCAACTTGAGGGAGTCGCACCTGGGCACTGGGATCGTGGGAGGCAATGCCTTCACGGAGGATGTATTTGTGAAAAGAACGGATTGCAGCAAGAGCACGTGCCACTGATGAAGGCGCGGCCCTCATCCCATCAGTTCGACTACTCAAATGAGCGAGATAGTCTTCGATTTCCTGCTCATTTATTGCGTCATAGGTGCAGTGGCCTCGCTGAAGCTGATATTCCAAGTAGCGTTCAACATCTCGGCGGTAATTCGACACGGTATGTGTTGACGCGCCTTTTTCAACGCTCAGAAACGCGAGCCACTCATCGCGATCCCTCTCAAAGGTACTAGCCACGCGCCCATTGTATGGACCGCTTCGATGCTGGCCGGGTATTTCCAAGTTACGCGTGCCGAACCGCTACACTTGGCCTTACAGGGAGGTCACGTCAATTGCCAGGAGGTTACACCGTGCCCGCGTTATGGAATGAGCTCGATAGCCGCGCCGTTTCCACCGCCAAGATTCTCGCCGCAGACGCCGTAGAACGAGTAGGAAATGGACACCCAGGAGCGGCTATTTCACTCGCTCCCGCAGCCTATGCCCTTTACCACCGCCATATGCATCTTGATCCTCACGACCCGCAGTGGCTGGGTCGTGACCGTTTTATTTTGTCTTCAGGGCATTCATCTCTCACGCAGTATCTTCAGCTTTACCTCGCAGGGATGGGGGTTGAGCTTGAGGACCTTCAAGCTCTACGCACAGAGGGTGCTCTCACCCCCGGCCACCCCGAGTACGGCCACACTCCAGGCGTCGAATTGACCACCGGCCCGCTGGGAACGGGTATTGCTTCTGCTGTTGGTTTCGCAATGGCGGAACGGTTCACCCACGGTCTGCTGGATCCCGCAACTCCGTACGGCGAGTCCGTTTTCGATCACAAGGTCTATGTCATCGCTGGTGATGGTTGCCTCCAAGAAGGTGTTTCTGCGGAGGCTTCTTCGCTCGCAGGTACGCAAAAGCTTGGCAACCTCATTGTTTTGTGGGATGACAACCGTATCTCGATTGAAGGCGACACCGATATTGCCTTCAGCGAGGACGTTTTGGCGCGCTACTCGGCTTATGGTTGGCATGTTCAGCGGGTCAATTGGCTCAGTGAGGATGGTTCCTACACCGAAGACGTTACGGCTCTTGATGCTGCTTTGGAAGCGGCTCGCGCGAATACCGAGCAGCCTTCGATCATCGCGCTTCGTACCGTAATCGGGTGGCCGACTCCTGAGAAAATGAACACCGGTGGAATCCATGGCGCCAAGCTGGGGACCGACGCTCTTCGAGGACTTAAAGAAGCCTTGGGTGCTAACCCCGATGCAAGCTTCGATGTTGACGAAGAAGCTGTCGCCTACGCTCGCAGTCAATTTGCCGCTCGCGCGAAGCAGCTGCGCGAGGAATGGGACCAGCGTTTCTCTCAGTGGCAAGAACAGAACCCAGAAAAGGCTGCGCTACTTGCCCGTCTTCGTCCGGGTGAAATGCCAAGCGATTGGGAATCTTCATTCCCAACCTTCCCTGAAGGACAGGCACTGGCAACCCGATCGGCCTCGGGAAAGGTGCTGAACGCGATTGCACCAACGCTTCCCGAACTGTGGGGCGGATCTGCTGACTTGGCCGGATCAAATAATACTTTCCTCAACGGATTGACGTCTTTCCTCCCCGAAGGGACCTACTCGCGTTCATTCGAAGCCGATCCCTTCGGTCGTAACCTCCACTTCGGAATTCGTGAGTTCGCCATGGCGTGCGCGATGAACGGTATCGCCGCAGATGGCTTGACCCGTGTCTACGGTGGAACTTTCTTCGTCTTCTCCGACTTCATGCGTGGCGCGGTGCGTCTTGCTGCTCTCATGGATCTTCCAGTCACCTACGTGTGGACGCATGATTCAATTGGCGTTGGAGAGGATGGTCCGACCCACCAGCCCATCGAGCACCTGGCTGCCTATCGCGCAATTCCGAATCTCGCAGTCGTTCGTCCTGCAGACGCTGCCGAAACTGCCGAGGCCTGGAAGGCTACCCTCCTTCAGCGCCACCCGGTTGGTCTCGTTCTGAGCCGTCAGAACCTGCCGAACCCTGCTCGCGGGGAGGGAAAAGAACTTGCAGGTGCCGAAGGCCTGCGCCGCGGAGCTTACGTGCTTGCAGACTGCGAGGGAACTCCCGATATCCTTCTCTTGGCTTCGGGTTCTGAAGTCGCACCTACCCTGCAAGCCCGCGCACTCCTCGCCGAAGAAGGACTTCGCGTCCGCGTGATCTCGGTGCCTTGCATGGAGTGGTTCGAGGCCCAGGACGAGGATTACCGCGAATCGGTCCTCCCTTGCGCGGTCCGTGCGCGCGTCGCCGTCGAGGCCGGGATTGCGATGCCGTGGTACCGCTGGGTTGGCGACTGTGGCCGCATCGTTTCGCTCGAGCACTTCGGCGAGTCAACGGAAGGCAGTCGTCTCTTCGAAAAGTACGGCTTTACCCCTGAAAATATCGCAGCAAAGGCTCGCGAGAGTTTTGCTGCAGCTCACTGAGGGCATGGCCTACTGACCAGGCAGGAAAACCCGCAGTAGCTGACCAAAATACGGCGCAAGGACACTGGTTGCCCACATGATCGTCAGGATCACATAGGGCATCCAGTGTTCTTTCGTTATCGCGATAAACTCGCGAATAAAGGCCGTCGGAAAGTAGTATGAGGCGGTTCTCGAACCAACCCCGTCTCCTTTGAGACCGACATGCGAAGCATAGAGTGCCGTGCGAAAGACGTGATAGTCCGAGGTGACAAAAGCACAGCGGTAGGGTGTCGCTTGACGCGCATCCAGAAGATTCTTGGCAAAAACGAGGTTCTCCATCGTTGTCGTTGATTGATCTTCTGGAAGAATTGCCTCCCGAGGAACCCCTAGGCGGAGCATGTAACGACTCATCGCCTCGGCTTCTGAAATAACCTCGTCACTGCCCTGCCCGCCAGAAGGAACCAAGATGGCGGAGCATCCCTGAGCACTCCAAAGTTCGAGTGCTTTATCAATTCGACCCCGCAGAAGGGGCGTCGGCTCTTCACCCTTCAAACCAGCACCGTGAATGATGATGTAATCGAAGCGTCGCTTCCGTGGAAGTTTGCGATAGAACCAGGAATACACGAGTAGCGCAACAAAACTGAAGAAGAACCACAAACCGAGCACCAAGAGCAAAGCTGAAAGAGAAACGACGACCCTTGAGTGGCTTATTCCAATACCCACTGGAATTCCGATAATCCAGGCGACAATTGCCAACGCGAAAAGTGCGGGAAGAACGTTTGGAAGAGAAAAGCCCTCTCGCCGAATGACAATCCACGCATTAACAAGCAAGAACCCCACGGTAATGATGGGTGCAAATGGGATTGCAATTCCCAAAAGAAGGACTATCCCGATCTCATCGGTGTAGATCGCACACGCACCGAGTGCGAAGACCAGCATCAACAAGAAGAAAATCGCATTCTTGAACTGTCGCGGCTCTTTCCGATAGGACCACGTAAAAAGAATGCCCCAAAATATGGCAGGCGAAAAGACCAGTAAGGCACTCATTAATCCGCTCAGCATAAGCTCATGCTATCGCAGGGTAAAAAAATGCTGCATCCGCAGGCGGATGCAGCACGATGAAGAACGTCTTAGGCAGCGAACTTCGTCAACACGCCGAAACCGACGATTGAAACCGCCCAAATCAGAAGAATAGCCAAAGTGATCCGATTGAGGTTACGCTCTGCAACGCCAGAAGATCCTGCGGAAGAAGAAATACCGCCGCCGAACATATCCGACAGGCCGCCGCCCTTTCCCTTATGCATAAGAATCGTCAGGGTGAGCAGGATGCTGGTCAGCGTAATGATGACGATCAATGTAATTTTCAGAGCTGCCACGTTCTTCTTCCGATTCTTTCAGATACTTCAACGCTGAGTAGTCTAGCGAATAACCAAAGGATAAAGCCAGCGGTGCGCCGAAGTGTTGCTTCTTCGGCGCACCGCAGAATTAATGGATCACAGTTCCTGGAAGCGTGCCATGGCTGCGAAGGAATCTGCCTTCAGCGAAGCTCCACCGACAAGTGCACCATCAACATCAGGCTGGCTCATGAGCTCCTTAATGTTTCCGGGCTTTGCGGAACCGCCGTACAGGACTCGGGTCGAGTCAGCAGTCGCATCACCGTAGTCTGCGCGGAGAGCCTCACGGATGGCCCCGCACACTTCCTGTGCGTCATCGGCGGTTGCGGTTTCGCCAGTGCCAATTGCCCAGATGGGCTCGTAGGCGATGACGATCTTCGCAACGTCTTCCCCGCTCCAGCCTTCGAGGGCAGCGCGAACTTGACCGAGGACGAACTCGACGTGAGTTCCAGCCTTACGGACATCAAGAGCCTCGCCGCAGCACAGGATCGGAGTCATGCCAGCATCAAAGGCCTTGCGTGCCTTCTGTCCGACCAACTGATCGGATTCGTTGTGGTACTCACGACGTTCTGAGTGTCCGACAACAACGTAAGAGCAACCCAGCTTGGTCAGCATCTCAGAGGAGATTTCGCCGGTGAATGCACCGTTGTCATGGACAGAAATATCCTGTGCGCCGTACTTGATCTGAAGCTCGTCAGCGTCAACGACGGTCTGAACGGTGCGAAGATCAGTGAAGGGAGGGATCACTAGGACCTCGCAGCGCGAGTAATCGAAGTTGTGATCCGAGAGTTCCATTGCCAGACCCTGGACAAGGTGATTGGCCTCGAGGTGATCGAGGTTCATCTTCCAGTTACCGGCCATCAAAGGGGTACGTGTCATTATTCAGTCCTCCAAAACTGCAATACCGGGGAGAACCTTGCCTTCAAGAAGTTCAAGAGAAGCTCCGCCACCGGTAGAAATGTGAGAGAAAGTGGATTCGTCGAAACCAAGGTTACGAACAGCAGATGCCGAGTCACCGCCACCGATGACGGTGAAGGCGCTGCCTTCGCTCATAGCGCGCGCGACTGCCTTCGTTCCTTCAGCAAAAGCCGGGAATTCGAAGACGCCCATGGGGCCGTTCCACACAACGGTCTTTGCAGATGCAATCGCGCCTGCAAAGAGTTCGCGGCTCTTCGGGCCGATATCGAGACCCATCTGATCAGCGGGGATTGCGTCAGCATCGACCACAGTTGCGGGAGCGTCGGCAGCAAACTCAGGAGCAACGACGGTGTCAACGGGCAGAAGAAGCTCGACACCGTTCTTCGCGGCGGTCTCCATGTAGCCCTGAACCGTAGGAATCTGATCCGCTTCGAGAAGAGACTTACCAACTTCGTAGCCCTTTGCGGCCAAGAAGGTGTAAGCCATGCCGCCACCGATGATCAGCTTGTCAGCCTTGGACAGCAGGTTCGCGATAACTCCGAGCTTGTCAGAAACCTTCGAACCACCAAGGACCACGACGTAGGGACGCTCGGGATCATTAACGGCCTTGCCCAAGGACTCGATTTCCTTGACAACAAGAAGACCAGCGGCGCTGGGAAGAAGCTTGGCAACATCGTAAACCGAAGCCTGCTTGCGGTGAACGACGCCGAAACCATCCGAAACAAAAGCATCTGCGAGCGATGCAAGCTCAGCAGCGAAAGCTTCACGCTCAGCGTCATCCTTCGAGGTTTCTGCTGCGTTGAAACGTACGTTCTCCAGCAGAACAATTTCGCCGGGTTGAGCGGCCGCGACAGCTGCACGCGCACCTTCGCCAACAGTATCGGGGGCAAGGGTAACCTTCACGCCGGTGAGTTCTTGGAGTCGGCGAGCAACCGGCGCCAGAGAGAAAGCGGGGTTGACCTGTCCCTTAGGACGGCCAAGGTGAGCTGCGATTACAACCTTTGCTCCGCCGTCGAGAAGCAGCTTAATGGTAGGAAGCGCGGCGCGAATACGGCCATCGTCGGTGATGTTCTGGTCGCCGTCGAGGGGGACATTGAAATCCGAGCGAAGCAGAACGCTCTTTCCGGAAAGGTTACCCAGGCTATCGATCGTCCTCATGGAATTCTCCTCATATCGTAAAGAATTGAAGTGGTGAGTAGTGAACTGGGCCCGCATACGTTTGCACGTACACGGGCCCAGAACTTAGTACATCACGCTCAGCGCGCCGATCAGGCGAGCTTGGAGCCGACCAGCGAGGTCAGGCGAACGAGAGCGTTCGAGTAGCCCCACTCGTTGTCGTACCAGGAGAGAACCTTAACCAGGTTGCCGATAACCTTGGTCTCGGTCGCATCGAAGATCGAGGTGTGAGGGTTGCCCACGATATCGGTCGAAACGATCGGATCTTCGGTGTACTCAAGAACGCCCTTGAGTTCGCCCTCAGCAGCGGCCTTGACGGCAGCCTGGATAGCCTCAACCGAGACCTCCTTGGTAGCAACGAAGGTCAGGTCGGTCAGCGAACCGGTCGGGGTGGGAACGCGGACTGCGAGTCCGTCGAACTTGCCCTTGAGCTCGGGCAGAACCAGAGCAACAGCCTGAGCCGCACCGGTCTTGGTGGGGATCATGTTGAGAGCTGCTGCACGTGCACGACGCAGATCCGAGTGGGGAGCGTCGAGAACACGCTGGTCACCGGTGTAGGAGTGGATGGTGGTCATGATGCCACGCTCAATACCGAAGTTCTCATGGAGAACCTTGGCCAGAGGAGCAAGGCAGTTGGTGGTGCACGAGGCGTTGGAGATGATGTTCATGGTGGCGGGATCGTAATCGCCATCGTTCACACCCATAACGAAGGTGCCGTCAACGTTCTTTGCAGGCGCCGAAATGACAACCTTCTTTGCGCCGGCTGCGATGTGTGCAGCTGCCTTCTCGCCATCGGTGAAGAAACCGGTGGATTCGACGACAACCTCAACACCGAGCTCGCCCCAAGGCAGGTCGGCAGGATCGCGCTGTGCGAGAACCTTGATGTGCTTTCCATCAACGATGATGCCCTCATCGTCGTAGGAAACCTCACCATTGAAGCGACCCATGATCGAGTCGTACTTCAGCAGGTGTGCCAGAGTCTTATTGTCGGTCAGATCGTTAACTGCAACGACCTCGAGGTCTGCGCCCTGCTCAATTGCAGCGCGGAAGAAGTTACGACCGATGCGGCCAAAGCCGTTAATGCCAACGCGGGTGGTCACTGTTGTCCTCCTGCTTGTGCCCCCTGCGGGACACACTTTCTGTATCAACCATGAAGATGCGGTTTGCATCTATGGCCCGCAGTGCTCTGCGGTTCCAGTACTTCTAATCTACACCTTCACCGCCACAGATGAGGGTGAACTAAGTCCTTAGAGAGCTGGCCCACATTATGCTGAAAGAGAGATCTCAATCACCGTCGAGCATGTCAAGGGTGAGCGCGGACTCGGTATCCGGAATCCCGCGATCATGCGCTACCTTGTCCGCCATCGCGAGAAGCCTGCGAATGCGTCCTGCAACTGCATCCTTCGTCAAAGGCGGATCAGTGTGCTTTCCAAGTTCCTCAAGCGAGGCCTGCTTAAATTTAATGCGCAGTTCACCCGCTTCACGCAAGTGCTCGGGGACATCATCGCCAAGGATCGCGAAAGCCCGCTCCACTCGTGCACCGGCAGCGACCGCAGCACGCGCACTGCGCCGAAGATTAGCGTCGTCAAAATTCGCAAGACGATTAGCTGACCCCCGCGCTTCACGGCGCTCACGCCTCTGTTCCCATGAACGATGAGTTTCCGGGGCTCCAAGCGCCCGAATGAGCGCGCTGATTGCTTCAGAGTCACGAGCTGTCACTCGATCCGAACCGCGAACTTCCTTAGAACGAACAACAGCGCCAAGCTTGCGCGCCAGTCCAACCATAGCCAAGGCAACCTCTGGTCCCGGACACGTAATTTCCAAAGATGACGAACGCCCGGGTTCCAGAAGCGAGCCACGCGCGAGGAAGGCTCCGCGCCACACGGCTGCGGCCTCGTCCTTACCTGCTGCAACAAGCGCAGCCGGCAGCCCACGGACCGGACGTCCCGCAGCATCAACGAGGCCACTGAGACGTGCGAGTTCATCCGCCCTGTGCACGACCCGAACCACGTAGCGCTTGCCCCGGCGCAGTGACGAGCCCGAAACCACAACAACGAAGGACTCGACGTTGTAAAGAGTTGAGAGGAAAGCGCGAAGACGGCGGACCGCAACGGAAGAATCAAGTTCGGCCTCGATAAGGATGCGGCCACCCACTAGGTGAAGACCACCCGAAAAACGAAGAATCGCGCAGACCTCGGCCGCCATCGCGGACTGCGAAGTAACCGCGCTGCGGGCAAGCTCATCCTTCATATCCGATGTGAGGGACACCTTTACTCCTTTAGAGAAAGTACAAGCACTGTGAGAAATCAGGGAAGCCAGGTCTCGCTACGACCAACTTCACCAAGGAAACCATCAAAAGCATCTCGTAAGGCCGCGGCCAGACGAAGAGGATCATGGTGAGGCTCGCCGTCGCCCGTGCGCACCTGACGAAGGAGAACTCGCGCACCCAAAGCATCAGCGGCCTCGGCAAGGTCATCAATATCATCAGTCGTCGTCGGATCAGCAATGACGACATCAAGCTTGAAACTCGGTGCATACCGGGCAATGACGCGAACATGGTCAGCCGTGGTCATCGTGTCTGTTTCCCCACGTTGACGCGAGAGATTCAAAATGAGCGCGCGGTGGGCTTCGGTGGTGACCAGCGAGCGGTGAAGTTCAGGAACCAACAGATGCGGAATCACCGAGGTGTACCACGAACCTGGTCCTAGAACAACCCAGTCGGCCTCAGAGATGGCTTCAGTGACAGCTGCAGGAACGCGCGGCTTCTCCGGGGTCAAACGAACCGCTTCAACCGTCCCGGGGGCAATCGCAACTTTCGATTGTCCCTTCACCGTGTACTGCCGGCCGTTGTCATCCATATCAGCTTCAATGCTCAGTGGATCAACAGACATCGGAAGCACGCGCCCCTGAGCGCCTAAGAGGCGCCCAACAAAATCGAGTCCTTCTACTGGGTCATCGAGAAGCTGCCACAACCCGGCAATGACGATATTGCCAACTGCATGTCCATCCATTGGCCCGCTGGTCTTCAAGCGCATCTGGAAAACATCGCGCCACGTCAGCCCCCACTCTGTTTCTTCACACAGTGAGGCAAGCGCCATGCGCAAGTCGCCAGGTGGGAGAATCGGCATTTCTGAGCGCAGACGTCCAGAAGAACCACCATCGTCTGCAACGGTGACAACAGCGGTGAGCTGACGCGTGATGTGTCGAAGGGCGCGAAGAGTTGCGGACAATCCGTGTCCGCCACCCAGAGCGACGACACGATTATTCGAATCGCCGCGCTGCATCCACCCAGCAGCATCAACGTAGGTCATCGACTATTCCTTTCCCATATCGCGGTGCGTGACGCGAACACTAAATCCATGTTCACGCAGCCGGCGGGCAATGAGCTCTGCGCTCGCCACTGAACGGTGCTTCCCGCCCGTGCACCCAACTGCGATCGTCGTGTACCGCTTGAGCTCACCAATATACCCCCTGAGCATGGGAGCGAGTAGACCTGCGTAGCCCAGAACAAAGTCACGAGCACCGGGTTGTGAAAGCACATAGTCAGCGACGGGTTGGTCTTTTCCTGTCAGATGGCGCAATTCATCGACCCAGTAAGGGTTCTTTAAGAAACGAACGTCCAGAACATGATCGGCATCCAGGGGAAGTCCATGCTTAAACCCAAAGGATTCAACCGTAATTCGAAGTGGAACATCACCGGCATCGGCGATTACATCACGAATATGTCGCGTCAGATCGTGAACAGACATCCCCGAGGTATCAATGACGACATCTGCCGCGCGCCGAACCGGAGCAAGTGCGCGGGCCTCGGCGTGAATTCCTTCGAGAAGAGTGCCGTCTCCTTGAAGCGGGTGAGGGCGTCGATTCGATTCATAACGCCGAACCAACGTGTCCGTCGAGGCTTCAAGGAAGAACACTCGATAGGTCACTCCAAGCTCGCGCAGCTGTTCAAGGGAACGAGCGAAGTCAGCAAAAAACTCTCGGGAACGTACATCAACAACGACAGCTAGACGGTGCACTCCCCCGCCGTCTGGGGACATCATTCCCACGAGGGCAGGAAGCATAGCCGGTGGAAGATTATCGACAACGTACCAGTCAAGATCTTCAAGAGCGCGAGCGGCACCGGTTCGTCCTGCACCTGAACAGCCGGTGATGATCACGACTTCGTTTGAACCCGGATCGGGAACCTCTGGGGCAATCTCATCAAGCAACGGAATCCCTCCAGGAACAGTGTCCTCAGTGGGAACGGGGGGCATAGGGATATCGCTCATAGTCCTATGGTGCCATTTGTTGACGATTATTACCGAGGTTTCGCCGCATTACTCGGTTTTCTGCGCAGGGTTTAACGCATCCCAAATAGTCTGCGCAAGGGTATCTCCAATCCCAGGCACTTCGGCAATGGCCCCGACGGTGGCCTCGCGGATCTTCTTAACCGAACCAAAGCGGCGCAGGAGCGCCTTTTGTCGGGAGGGGCCAACGCCCGGGATCTCGTCAAGAACCGAACGCTGCTGGGTCTTTGCACGACGTTTCCTATGAGCAGTGATTGCAAAACGATGGGATTCATCGCGCACATATTGGAGCATGTACAAGGCAGCCGAGGTCCTGGGGAAAATGACCGGGAAATCTTCTCCTGGAATCCACACCTCTTCCAATCGTTTGGCCAAGCCAATTAGCGGAATATCGATTCCCATTGCGTCGAGTGCACTGCGTGCAGCATTCACTTGAGGAAGACCGCCATCGACGACCACAAGATCTGGCCGATAAGAGAAACGCCGCGGCCTACCACTGGCATCGACCGGACCGGACTCGAAAGCAATACCCTCATCATCTTCGCCATCTTCACCGTTTTCCTCGGCCAAGAGACGGCGGAAACGTCTACGCAACACTTCATCCATTGCCGAGGTGTCGTCCGGAGTCCCATGTCCGTCATCACCATGGATGTTGAAGTGCCGATAGGCATCCTTACGCGGTGCGCCGTCTTCAAAGACGACCATCGATCCAACCTGCTGTTGGCCCTGAGTATGCGAAATGTCGTAGCACTCAATTCGAAGAGGTGCGCCGGGAAGGTCAAGGTATTGCGCCAATTCATCCATAGCCTGGCCCCGTTGAGCAAGATCTCCCGAACGGCGAGTCTTGTGAAGCACCAGTGCCTGCTTCGCATTCTCCTTCACAGTCTCCATAAGCTGGGCCTTATTGCCCCTTTGCGGAACATGAATATCGACGATGCCGCCGCGTTTGCCCGCAAGCCACTGAGCCAATGTTTCTCGATCATCTGGCACGACACTGACAAGAATTTCTCGGGGAACCGCACGCGTGGGAGTGTGGACAACATCATCGACAGAGACTGCTTCAGCTCGCTCAAAGGCACGTGTCTGCGTGCCCGAGTCCTCCGGTACTTCAGAGTAAATCTGTTCGAAAAGCCGAGACATGAGTTCCGATTCGCTGGCATCATCATCACGCGAAATCACCCAGCCACGGGTACCGCGGATTCTTCCTCCGCGGACGTGGAAGACATGAACAGCTGCATCCAATTCGTCGCTCACAAGAGCGAAAATATCCGCATCAGTCCCGTCGCCCAGAACCATGGTGTTCTTTTCGAGCACCGTTCGCAGCGCCTGTAAATCGTCACGTTTTTCGGCTGCGGTTTCGAAATCAAGCTCAGCGCTTGCTTCGCGCATCTCGGCCTCGATCTGGCGCAATACGGGAGTTGCTCGGCCTTCCATGAACTCGCACATTGCTTGGGCAAGAGCCCGATGTTCTTCTTGAGAGATACGCCCGACACAAGGGGCTGAGCACTTATCGATGTAGCCCAATAGACACGGGCGCCCTTGCGCCTGCGCACGACGAAAGACCCCGGCTGAACAGGTTCGCAGCGGAAACACTCGCAAGAGGAGATCAATGGTCTCTCGAATCGCCCACACCTTTGTGTAGGGGCCAAAGTATCGACTGTCCTTCCGGCGTGCCTCACGCGTGACCTGAACTCGGGGATACTTCTCCCCCATGCTGACCGCCAGATAGGGATAGGACTTGTCGTCCTTAAACATCACGTTAAAGCGCGGATTAAATTCTTTAATCCACGTGAATTCCAAAGTGAGCGCTTCGATTTCGCTGCGTACCACGGTCCATTGAACCGAGGCCGCAGTCGTGACCATTTTCTGGGTGCGAGGGTGCAGATTAGCCAGGTCTTGAAAATAGTTCGTCAAACGTGCACGAAGATTTTTGGCTTTCCCAACATAGATCACTTGCCCCTGTTCATCGCGAAAACGGTACACCCCGGGATCGGTTGGGATTTCCCCGGTTTTCGGACGATAGGTTGATGGATCAGCCATTCTTTTAGCCTAGCGGCGCCAGGAACTTTGTGCGCACCCAGCAGGTCTATGGAAAAACTCTTGGTGCTGGGTTTATCATTTCTTGAAGTTACCGGTGCGGAAAGGTTCGTCATGTTTACCCAGGCCCAAGAAGTTATTGACTTCATTGCACAAGAAGAGATCGCGTACATCGATGTGCGCTTCTGCGATCTTCCCGGCGTTCAGCAACACTTCACAATTCCCGCTAGCGAGCTCGAGGCATCAGTCCTTAAGGATGGCCTTATGTTCGACGGATCCTCGGTCCGGGGCTTCACGCAAATCCACGAGTCGGACATGAAACTGATTCCCGATCTGTCCTCTGCGTTTATTGATCCCTTCCGCGCCAACAAGACACTGGTCATCATCTTTTCGATCGTCGATCCCTTTACCGATGAGCCTTTCTCGCGCGATCCCCGCCAAGTCGCAGCCAAGGCCGAGGCTTACCTGCGTTCGACCGGCATTGCCGACACCTGCTACATCGGAGCAGAAGCTGAGTTCTTCGTCTTCAATGACGTTCGCTACCAAGTGACTCCGCAACACACCTTCTACGCTCTTGATTCTGATGAGGCCTACTGGAATACCGGACGCAGCGAAGCCGGCGGAAACCTCGGGTACAAGGTTCCCCTCAAGGGCGGTTATTTCCCTGTCTCCCCTGCTGACGACTTCACCGACCTGCGTGATGAAATGGCAAGCCTCCTGACCGAGGTTGGACTCATACTTGAACGCGCCCACCACGAGGTTGGTTCCGGTGGCCAGCAGGAAATCAACTACCGCTTCAATACCCTGATGGCCGCGGCTGATGACATGATGAAGTTCAAGTACGTCATCAAGAACGCTGCCCGCGCCGCCGGGTTGTCCGCCACTTTCATGCCCAAGCCTATCTTCGGAGACAACGGCTCGGGAATGCACACTCACCTGTCACTGTGGAAGAACGGTGAGCCGCTTTTCTACGACGAACGAGGCTACGGGTCACTTTCCGACACCGCGCGCTGGTTCATTGGTGGGCTACTCGAGCATGCTCCCGCGCTTTTGGCGTTTACCAATCCGTCGGTTAATTCTTTCCGACGCCTTGTTCCTGGCTTCGAAGCTCCGATTAACCTTGTCTATTCAGCACGCAATCGCAGCGCATGCATTCGCATCCCTGTGACAGGAACATCCCCGGCCGCAAAGCGCGTCGAATACCGAGTGCCCGATCCCAGTGCGAACCCTTATCTTTCCTTCGCTGCATGCCTCATGGCGGGAATTGATGGAATTAAGCGCCGTATTGAGCCGGCTGCACCGATCGATAAGGACCTCTACGAGCTACCGAGCGCGGACTACGACTCGATCGCAAAGATTCCCTCAAGCTTGGAGGGCGCGCTCGAAGCGCTTCGCAACGATTACGAGTTCCTGACCGAAGGCGACGTCTTCACAGAAGACCTGATCGAAACCTGGATTAACTATAAAGAAACGGTGGAGATTGCCCCCATGCGCGCTTATCCTCACCCTTACGAATTCCAGCTGTACTACGATCTGTGAGCTAGATGGCACTAGTTTGGCGTTACTATGCCTAGTGTCAACCTGAAAAGTAGGTCCGAAACGGAGACGCAATGAAACGCTTGCGCGATGGCTCGTACACCATCAAGCCCACGTTCACGATTCACAGCGACGAGCTACTTCCGGATCTCTTCATGCGGCGAGCGGAAGCCCATCCAGATCAGGTTGTCGTTGAAACGCGCAGCTCAGTTGGCGCGGTTCGCTCGATGACCGCTGCAGAGCTCCAGCGTCAAGTCGAATACACAGCCTGTGGCCTTATCGGGCTGGGTGTTAACTCTGGAGACTCTGTTGCAATCCTCGCTTCGACATCCTTTGAGTGGATGCTTCTGGACCTTGCCTTGCTCTCCATTGGCGCAGTTACAGTCCCCATCTACGAATCTGACTCAGCATCTCAGATTCAGCACATCCTTGAAGACGCACACGTTGTTCGCGTCTTTACCGCAACAACTCAACAGTCCGAACTCGTTCGTACGGTTGCACCCGCTTTCACGCGAGCCATTGAAAGCTTCGACCAAGGCGCCTTGCGCACTATTGCGCGGGCCGCGCGCGGCGTCTCAATCGATGACATCAAGGAACGTCGCTCATCTTTAAGCTCCTCATCGATCGCAACGATCATTTATACATCGGGCACGACGGGCGTCCCGAAGGGAGTCGTGCTCACCCACGCGAATTTCCTCGCAACAATTGCAGGTACACGCCAGGTGCTGGGCGAAGTCATCGACTCGCCTGATACTCGTCTCTTGCTCTTCCTTCCCGTCGCGCACGTGTTGGCACGTCTGGTGATGCACGTCGTGCTCTCTGGTGCTGGCGTTTTGGGCTTCTCACCCAATATCAAGAATTTGCTTCCTGATATCCAGGCGTTCAAGCCTTCAATCTTGCTTGTCGTTCCTCGCGTTCTTGAGAAGGTCTACAACGCTGCTTCCGCAAAGGCCGGTGGCGGTCTTAAAGGACGAATGTTCGCGTGGAGTGCAAAGCAGGCGCGCAGCTACTCTGTGGCTCAGCAGCGCACTTTCGGCCCTTCGCTGACGAAGAAACTTCGTCACGGCCTCGCAGATGCACTCGTCCTCAAAAAGATTCGCTCCGTCCTCGGACCGAACTTGCGCTACATCGTCTCCGGCGGCGCACCACTGGCAACCGATCTCGCTCAGTTCTATGCCGGCATGGGAATCACTCTTATCCAGGGTTACGGCCTGTCAGAAACAACCGGTCCGATCGCAGTTCAGCATCTGGGAGCAAACCCGATTGGAACCGTTGGTCTTCCCCTTCCTGGTAATTTCATCAAGATTGCCAAGGACGGCGAAATCCTTGTCCGAGGCCAGGCAGTTATGCCCGGTTACTATCACCTTCCCGAAGAAACTCAGGCAGTCATGCCCGATGGACGCTGGTTCCACACAGGCGATATCGGCTCTATCTCGCGTAACGGTCAGCTCTCCATTACCGGTCGTAAGAAGGAATTGATCGTCACTGCGGGCGGTAAGAACGTCTCCCCAGAGATCCTCGAAGACGCTCTTGCGACACACCCGCTCATCGCGAACGTCATTGTCGTCGGCGATCAACGTCCCTTCATCGGCGCTCTGATTACCTTGGATGCCGAAATGCTCCCCGATTGGCTTCGCAAGCACGGGCTGCCCCGCTGCTCCCCTGCCGAGGCCGCACAACTTTCTGAAGTTCAGGCCTCGCTTGAGCGCGCAATCGAGCGCGCAAATAAGGCTGTCTCTCGCGCCGAATCTATCCGCAAGTTCCGCATTATCGACGCAAGTTTCACCGTAGAAAACGGATACGTTACACCTTCGATGAAGCTGCGTCGCCGCAAAGTGATCGCGGACTACGCGCACGAGATTGATGAGCTTTACGGAGGACCCGTTGAAGCGACTGAAAGGCCGCGCCGCAGGTTCTCCTTCCGACGACGCGAGCACTGACGTCCTCGGCCTCATCGCAACAATTACCGAAAGGGAAAACAGATGACAGTACGCAGGCTTGCAGACGGTTCGTGGGAGTCTCCGGCTACGCGACAGGCAACTCCCGAAATGAACATTCCGAAGATGCTTCGCTTGCGTGCTGAAAACTACCCCTCACAGGTAGCGATCGAACGCCGCTCTCCGGTTGGGGCGTGGCGGCCGGTCACCATTGATCAGTTCTTAGCTGATGCGGACTCTCTTGCGCGCGGATTGATTGCTCTCGGGCTTGAACCGGGAGAGCATCTGGCAATCCTTGCACCCACATCCTACGAGTGGGCACTCGTTGACGTTGCCGCCCTGTCGTGTGGAGCAATCACCGTACCGATCTACGAAACAGACTCGGCCGTCCAGATTGCCCATATTCTCAAAGATGCCGACGTTCGCATTGTCATCACTGCGACATCTCAACAAGCTGAGCTTGTCCAGTCTGTTCGCACTGAGCGCGTTCGGCAGATCTTATCGATCGACAAGGGTGCTCAAAGGGTCTTGGCTCAGGCCGGGATTGAAGTACCGATTGAAAAAGTTCGAGAGCGCACTGACGCAGTAGCACTCGAGGACGAGGCTACGATCATTTACACCTCTGGAACCACCGGTGTTCCCAAGGGCGTCGTGCTTACTCACGGCAATTTCATTAGCCCAATGCTTCAGGCCTACGACTTCTTGCCTCTCCTGATTAACGACCCGCGTTCTCGTTCGCTCCTGTTTTTGCCAGTTGCACACGTCCTCGCACGTTTTGTCATGTACTGTTTGCTGGCAGGTCAAGGGGTCGTTGCTTTCTCCCCTGATACACGCAACTTGGTTGATGACATCGCCACATTCAAGCCGAGTATGCTCCTTGTCGTTCCGCGTGTTTTGGAGAAGGTTTTCAATGCCGCTTCGGCCAAAGCGGGCGGTGGTTTCAAGGGACGTATGTTCTCCTGGGCCGCACAGCAAGCACGTGCACTATCTCAAGCCACTGCGTACGCGGACACCCCCAAACCCGAATCTCTGGTTGCAGGTCCGCTCCCCGACACGACGCCGGTGCCTGACGCCTCGGAAATCCCCTCACCCGGCCCTTCGACATTGCTCAAGATCCGCGGGCGAGTCGCCGATGCTTTGGTCCTCTCGAAGGTCAAGGCGATTCTTGGCCCCAATCTTCACACGATTATTTCGGGTGGTGCTCCCCTAGCTCTCGACCTCGCGAATTTTTACCGTGGTTTGGGTATTACGCTCCTGCAGGGCTACGGGCTCTCCGAAACAACTGGTCCGATCACTGTCGAGACCCCGGAAGATTTTCCCCCAGACAGCGTTGGGTTCGTGTGGCCGGGTAACCAGGCAAAGTTGGCTTCCGATGGTGAGCTCCTTGTCCGTGGAATCTCCGTTTCGCGCGGGTACCATAATCTTCCCGAGGCGACAGCTGAGGCCTTCGTTGACGGCTGGTTTAGGACTGGGGATCTTGCTTCGATTGACGATCGAGGCCACGTACGGATTACCGGCCGTAAGAAGGAATTGATCGTCACTGCGGGTGGTAAGAATGTTTCTCCAGAGATTTTGGAAGATGCTCTTTCCACTCATCCCCTCATCGCAAACATTATCGTCGTCGGCGATAACCGCCCCTATATTGGCGCGCTCATCTCCCTAGATACCGAGATGCTCCCCGAGTGGCTTCGCTCGCATGGACTGCCCATCGTGGATGCGGCACAAGCTGCCGAACTCCCGGCAGTTCGTGAGTCTTTGGAACGCGCGATCGCCCGGGCAAATAAGAAGGTCTCACGCGCGGAGTCGATTCGACGCTATCGCATTGTTAATGCCGCCTTCACCGTGGAGAACGGCTATATGACTCCCTCTTTGAAGCTGAAGCGACGTCGAGTACTGGCAGACTTTGCCGATGAGGTAGAAGCGCTCTACGAATCCGGGACGACTCCCGAAGCTCAGTAAAGTTGTGCGGGGCGGCTAGAGAGTATCTAGTCGCCCCGTTGTTTATGCAACTGAGAAGTGCTTACTTCCCGTTGAAGATCTCTGCCAAGAATTGACCGGTAAAGGACTCCTCGACCTGTGCAACTTCTTCAGGAGTACCTTCGGCAACAACAGTGCCGCCTCCGCTGCCTCCTTCAGGTCCCATGTCGATCACCCAGTCAGCACTCTTAATGACATCCAAGTTGTGCTCAATAACGATAACCGTATTGCCCTTGTCAACGAGGCTTTGCAAGACGAGCAGCAACTTGCGGATATCTTCCGTATGCAAACCCGTCGTAGGTTCGTCGAGAACGTAGACAGTACGGCCAGTTGAGCGTCGTTGGAGTTCTGAGGCGAGTTTCACGCGTTGCGCTTCACCGCCCGACAGCGTGGTTGCAGCCTGGCCGAGGCGCACATAGCCCAATCCAACTTCCACCAAAGTGTTCAGGTGGCGCGCGATACGCGAGATCGGCGCGAAGAACTCTGCGGCCTCGGCAATGGGCATATTGAGAACGTCAGCGACGCTCTTTCCCTTGTACAAGATCTCCAGCGTTTCGCGGTTATAGCGAGCGCCATGGCAGACTTCGCAGGGAACGTAGACGTCCGGAAGGAAGTTCATCTCGATCTTAAGAGTGCCGTCGCCCTTGCAGGATTCGCACCGACCTCCCTTGACGTTGAAGGAGAATCGGCCCGGACCGTAGCCGCGTAGCTTCGCTTCAGGGACCTCAGCAAAGAGTTTACGGATCTGATCCCACACACCTGTATAGGTCGCGGGGTTAGAACGCGGCGTCCGACCGATCGGCGACTGATCGACATGCACGACCTTATCGAGCTCATCGGTTCCCGTAACCGAGCGATGTCGTCCTGGAACTAGGCGTGCACCGTTGAGGCGCGTTGCCAGTGAACGGTAGAGAATCTGGTTGACCAGAGTCGATTTTCCTGAACCTGATACACCCGTTACGGCAATAAATGTTGAGAGTGGGAAGGAAACCGTCACATCTTTCAGGTTGTTCTCGTAGGCACCCTTCACCGTAATTTGTCGCTGGGGATCTCGCGGACGCCTAGTGGCGGGAACAGTAATTGAGCGCTTTCCGCTTAAATATTGACCGGTCAGAGAACGCTTATTCTGGCGAAGTTCGTCAAGCGTTCCACTGTGGACAATCCACCCACCGTTCTCGCCAGCGCCAGGACCAACGTCAACAATCCAGTCAGCTGCTTCAATCGTCTCTTCGTCGTGTTCGACAACGATCAGAGTATTTCCAAGATCGCGAAGTCTTTCCAAGGTCGCAATAAGCTTGCGATTGTCGCGTTGGTGAAGACCGATTGAGGGTTCGTCAAGAACATAGAGCACCCCGACAAGGCCTGAACCGATCTGTGTCGCGAGACGGATACGCTGCGCTTCCCCGCCGGAAAGGGTGGCGGCGCCTCGTGAAAGAGTCAGATAAGACAAGCCAACGTCAACGAGGAAGTTCAAACGCGCACGAATCTCAGTCAAGATCGGTGCGGCAATGACCGAGGACCGCTGCTCAAACTCAACATGATCCAGATGGCTCTTCGCCTGACTGATCGACAGATCCGATAGCTGCGCAATCGATAAATCACCTACGGTGACGGCAAGAACTTCCGGACGAAGCCGAGCTCCATGGCACGCACTACAGGGCACCTCGCGCATGTAGGAGTCCATCCGGTCAACCACAAGCTGTGATTCAGTTTCTTCTTTCTTGCGCTGAATGTAGGTCAGTGCGCCTTCGAACCCGGTCGTGTAGGAACGTTCGCGTCCCCAACGGTTTCGGAACTTAACCTTTACCTCGTAATTGCGACCGTTGAGGATGGCATCGCGAACTTCAGCAGGGAGATCTTTCCACGGAGTGTCCATGGAGAATCCGAGTTCTTGAGAAAGCGCCGTCAGAAGGTGCTTGTGGTACTTAAAATTCGAATTCCAAACAATGACAGCGCCCTGTGCGAGAGAAAGTTCCTCATCTGGAACGACAAGTTCGGGATCGACTTCAAGCTTCGAGCCAAGCCCTGAGCACTCCGGACACGCGCCGTAGGGAGCGTTGAATGAGAAGGTTCGTGGTTCAATCTCGTCCAAAGTGAGTGGGTGGTCATTGGGGCACGAACGTTTCTCCGAATACTTACGGCGTCGCTCGGGATCATCCTCATCCAGATCGATGCAATCAATCACGACAAGACCATCGGATAGACGCAGCGATGTTTCGACAGAATCGGTCAAGCGTTGACGCATACCTTCGCGGACAACAAGGCGATCAACAACGACTTCAATCGTGTGCTTGAGCTTCTTTTCGAGAGGAGGAACCTCTTCCAAACGCATCAATTGTCCGTCGACAATCGCACGTACATATCCGGAAGCTTTGAGTTCTTCAAGAAGATCTTGATATTCACCCTTGCGTCCGCGAACTACGGGAGCAAGTACCTGGAAGCGTGTTCCCTCCGGCATTGAGCGCACACGGTCGACAATCTGCTGTGGAGTTTGAGCTTGAATACGTGCGCCACATGTTGGGCAATGCGCGATACCCGCGCGCGCATACAACAGACGCAGGTAATCGTGGATCTCGGTAATTGTGCCCACCGTCGAGCGCGGATTACGCGAAGTTGACTTTTGGTCGATCGAAACCGCCGGAGACAGTCCCTCGATGAAGTCAACGTCGGGCTTATCCATCTGGCCGAGGAATTGCCGTGCGTATGAGGACAAAGACTCGACGTAGCGTCGCTGTCCTTCGGCAAAAATCGTATCGAAAGCGAGAGAGGACTTGCCGGAGCCTGATAGTCCTGTAAAGACAATCATTGAATCGCGAGGGAGGTCAAGATCGACGCCCTTGAGATTGTGCTCGCGCGCACCGCGGACAATTAACTGATCATGCACTCAATCAGTTTACGTGTTGACACGTTCTTTTTCTCGAACATGTGTTCTTAATCGCGCGCGCGTCCTTCTTCTTCGGCTTCACGAAGTCGCCCCAAATAGAGGACACGCGAGAACGCCTCAATCACGGCACCAGCACACAGTCCAGCACATACGATGACGAGCCACAAAGAAGCTGAAGGCCACTCAAATGCGAAGAAGTGACGGGCAACCGGAATGAATACGCCGAGTACTCCCCCGGCGGCCATCGTACAGATGAGTGCAATGCGCCAAGGCACAAGAGGACGTGCAGTAATTGACAACAGCCATAGCCCCGCGATCAACACAGTAAGAGCTGCCGCCGTGGATCCTAGCGCGGTTCCATCTCCAACCGAAGAATAGACGGCAAGAGCACTGACGCCCAGAACAATGCCACTGGGAATGGCAAGAGAGAGAGTTCGCACGAGGAATCCCGGAACGTAACGCCTATTGTTTGGCCCAAGCGCAATAAAGAACGCGGGAATACCAATGGTCAAGGTGTCGACGTAGGTAAAGTGGCGCGGCAAGAACGGATAACGCCATGCGAAAATCGCGCTCAGAATCACAAAGAGCGTCGCGTAGGTTGTCTTGGCGAGGAACAGAGAAGAGACGCGCTCCATATTCGCCATGATGCGTCGGCCTTCGCCCAGAACGCTCGGTAACACAGAGAACTTCTGATCAACCAAGACAAGTTGCGAAACGGCTTTTGTCGCTGCGGCCCCGTTACCCATTGCAATACCAAGATCCGCGTCTTTGAGGGCAAGGGCGTCATTAACGCCATCACCTGTCATCGCAACGCAGTGCTTTTGGGTCTGAAGCGCCTTGACCAACGCCCGTTTCTGTTCGGGAGTAACGCGCCCAAAGACATCAGTAGATTCAACGATCGATAAGAATTCGCGTGAGGTCGGATCACTCGGAAGCTTCCGTGCATCAAATGCTTGAGGCGCATTGCCATCCGGCGATTGCAAACCAACTTGAGCTGCCAGTGCGGCAACAGTTGTCGGGCTATCACCAGAAATAATCCGGACGCGCACTCCTTGCCTGCGAAAATATGCCAGAGTCTCACGGGCATCGTCCCGAAGGTCTTCCTCAAGGACAAGCAGCGCAAGGGGAACGGGATGCTCAGGAAGCGTCTGATCTTGAATTCTTTCGCCGAAGCGAACGACGACGAGGACACGCAAGCCCTCTTCGGCGTACAAGCGGACTTTTTGACGAAGACCTTCAAGTTCCGCGATCCCATCGATGAGCATCTCAGGAGCACCCATGACAATCGAAGATTCGGCGGTCCCCCATGCCGCCCACTTTCGTGCCGAGGAGAAAGGAATCGTCCAGGAATCTGCGCAATGCTCTAAGGGTAAGGAAGAATCTGAATCGAGGTATTCCTTTACCGCATGGGCAGTCGCATTGGTTTCGTCATCGTTCAGCACGCGAAGAGCAGTAAATAGCTCCCCATCAAAATCGTGAGTCTCAAGGACTTCAAGCGAACGCAAACGAATCCCACCGGTCGTCAGCGTGCCAGTCTTGTCCAAGCACAGAGCGTCCACACGGGCCAGAACCTCAACAGCTGGAAGTTCTTGAACAAGCGCGCCCCGACGGGCCAAAGTTGCTGATCCAATTGCGAAGTTCATCGAGGTCAGGAGCACCAAGCCCTGAGGGATCATTCCGACAACGCTTGCAACAGCTAGGACCAACGCATGCTGCCAGGCATGAGGAACTCCGTCACCAGCAATACGAGTCTGTGACCATAAGGTCAGCAGAATAATTGGCGGCAAGGCCACCGAGATAACGCGGAGAATCTTATTGATGCCCTGCTGAATCTCAGAAGTTGCCAAAGAGAAAGTTCGTGCGTGACGAGCGATTCCCTGCGCATACAGGTCAGCTCCCACCGCTTGGACGTGCATCAATCCAGAACCGGCAACAACCGATGTGCCTGCAAGCACTCGATCACCAATTTGCTTGAGGACGGGACGAGATTCGCCGGTGAGCATCGATTCGTCAATTTCGAGGCCAGATACCTCGAGCATTTCGCCGTCAGCAGCAATCTGGTCACCCAAACTGAGTTCGATGATGTCGTCAAGAACGATATCGTCGACATCGATCTGTTCAGTAAGGCCATCTCGACGTACCTGTGCCCGGGGCGCATCGACTATTGCAAGATTGTCTAGTGTCCGCTTCGCGCGCACTTCGGAGAAAATCCCGATGACCGCATTGATGATCATGATTCCGCCAAAAACTGCGTCTTGCCACGATCCAAAAACGATCACGATGACCATAGCAACGCTGAGGATTGCGTTAAACAGGGTCAGGACATTCGCTCGGATGATCGAGGCCAATGACCGCGAAGAGGGCAACTTCGTGACATTGACCTGCCCGGCCTGGCGTCGGGTTTCAACCTCTTGCCGCGTTAAGCCGGTAATTGCAGTTTCTGGCGTACTCGTTGTCACTAGGGCTAGCTCCTGGTCTTGTGGCGGCGAGAGTGAATAAGCGAAGTAATAACGGTGACGATTAAAGTCGTGGCAATAACACCCAAAGAAATGGGAATACCAATCTCTGGTACGGAGTGGATTGGCTGGCCGCCGTTAATGAAGGGCACAGAGTTCTCGTGCATGGCATGAAGAACAAGCTTGATGCCAATGAATCCCAGAATCACAGCAAGGCCATAGTTCAGGAAGACAAGCTTCTCCAAAAGACCGTCAATGAGGAAGAAGAGCTGACGAAGGCCAAGAAGAGCGAAGGCATTGCAGGCGAAGACTAAATAGGACTCCGTCGTAAGTCCAAGAATCGCAGGAATTGAATCGAGGGCGAACATCAGGTCTGCTGACCCCAGTGCAAGAACGACTAAGAAGAGCGGGGTAACGGAAGTGCGCCCACTATGCCGATAAAAGAAGCGATCACCGATGTAGCCATCGGTCACCGGGAAGATGCGGCGGACAAAGCGGACAAAGCCGTTCTCTTCGACTTCTTCTTCCTCTTCTTGTTCTTTCGATGTGCCTTCCCGCGCCTGGGAATAGGCGGTCCACAAGAGCCACGCACCGAAGAAGAAGAACATCCACGTGAACCGATTAACAAGCGTGACACCGACAACGATGAAGAAAGCACGGAAGATCAGCGCCAAGATAATGCCTGCCAATAATGCCTTCTGCTGGAATTCACGCGGAACCCTAAAGGAAGACATGATGATGACGAAGACAAAAAGATTGTCCAGCGACAGCGACCATTCCATGATGTAGCCGCTGTAGAACTGGATGGCAAAACTTGGACCATAGATGGCCCAGATAGCAACACCGAAAGCAGCAGCAAGAGCAACGTAGCCCAAAGTCCACGCTGTCGCTTCTTTCATCGATGGTGCATGAGGTTTGCGTACATGTCCAACAATATCGGTCGTAATCAGTGCAATTACGACGATGGCCAGGCCAATCCAACCAAGGATGTGTACGTCCACAAGTGACCTTTCAGGGAGTGAGGCTTGAGGTCTCTTCCCACCCATAATTGGGCGGCAACACCGGGTACCGAGGCGATACCGCGTTGACGATGGTGCGCTTCGTGGGAGTACTCCCCTCACTCATAGAGTAACAACGATTCTGCTCACACTCCTACATAAGAATGCCAAGTCGTTAAGAGCTTCACACCGCAGTGCTCTAAACTCGTTGGAGTGAGCGTTAAAGACCCTGCAGCCCAGATTTCCCGACTGCGTCGCCTGAAGGAGACCCTTTTCGGGTCAACCCAGGCTCCTTTCGAACTCCCGGTCGTACGCTCGTGCGCATTTGATACCACTCGCCTCGCTCACGCCGCCGGCGTCTCGCGCCTCGCTGAATTGGGTCGGCGTGAAGTACGTGAACTTGATCCTTCTATCCTTGCAGACACCGATCTCTTCTTTACCGAAGTACGCAATGCTCTGGAGCACCGCGGAATTATCTGGCTCATCGGCCCCATTAATCGTGAGGATCTCAAGCGTCTCGCCGGTCCTTTGTTCCATCTTTTTGTCAACGTCGGCGCCGAGCACTCCAAAGAGCAAACAGTCTTTGCCTTGCGAGTCAGCAAGCTCGTTCACGAACTGCTTCCGGACCCACGCTTCCGCGAGGCTCTCCAAGGAATGAATGCAACGCGAACGCCACACGGCCTCGTCCACCAAATCGAAGCCAGCGGGGTCACGGTATACAAACGTTCACTGATCACCCGAATCCTCAAAGATCCACGTGTGTGGGTCTACCTCGTGGTTTTTATTTATTCCTCGCTGCGCGCCTTACCGGTGATCTTCGTTCCGCAATTCCATGGATCAGTCCTTGTCCTATGGTCGATTGATGTCTTGACTGCGCTTCCCTACACGTGGGGAATCCTGGCAATGATCACCGCTTCGAGGCCATTGGAGCGCTACGCCGGCGCAATCGTCGCGCTCGTAACCTTTATGGCGCCCTATGTTTATTTCTGGATCCACGGACGTGGGTATCCGGGATCGGTTGTTGTCATTGTTGCCCTGATGATCCTTGCGTCAATCGCAACTGAAGTTTGGCGCTCTGTTCAGAACTCGCGGCTTGTAAAACGTTATTCTGCGTCACGCAATTCTTGAGGAATCCCTTGGATGGAACGGATTGCGCTCACCACGAGAATCCAGATTCCAGCAACCCACCAAATCCCTGTGAGGATAATCGGCCGCACAGGGGCGTAGGCAACGAGCGCCGCCGTCGCAGCAACCCACACCAGTGCCGCCACAATATTGATTGCGCGCAAACGCCCGACCCTGAATGGATGAACGAAGGCGATCGGCGCGACCGTCAGCACAGCCAAAATAACCGTGGCAACGAGGTTGAAAACCGCTCCGGTCTGGAAGATCCACATAATCGCGGCTACGACATTCCAGGCAGCAGGGAATCCCATGAAGTAGTGGTCGGGAGTCTTCAGCGACACATTGCAGTAGCAGAACATCGATGAGACGCAGACCAGCAGGGCCATGGCAATACCGAGTGTGCGTGATCCAAAAGGAAGATGGAAGGCCATGAACAGAGCGGGGATAAAAGTCCACGTGAGATAGTCAACGATATTGTCTAGAGTTGCCCCATCGAAGCCAGGCGCGTATTCACTCACGCGCACTGCCCGCGCGATCGAGCCATCGACGGCGTCAACAAGAAGCGCGATTCCCAGCCACAACCACATATGGCGGATATGCCCTTCGAAAAGAGCAATCGTTGCGAGTGCCGCCCAAACAACACCGGTCAGAGTAAAGGCATGAGCGCCCCATGCCATGGCACGCCTGGTGAAAGGAAGGGGACGCGTTTGCGTGTGCGCCGTCGTAGACACAATCGACTCCCAAAGTCGCGAATAAGAACATACCTATCTTAGGCGGTTCCCGAAGCGATACCTACCACTTTCCACAACTACTTAGTTGGCGGCTTTCATCGCTCTCAGTTCTTTCTTCAGCTCACTGAGTTCATCACGAAGCCTTGCCGCAAGCTCGAATTGAAGATCCTGAGCGGCTTCCATCATCCGATCAGAAAGCTGACGGATCAGTTCTTCCAAATCACTCTCGGCCATCTGAGCAAGTTCTTCACGTGTGCGCGTTGAGCCTTCTTGGCCCGCAAAGGAAGCCATCTCATCAGCGCGAATATCACTTGCCGTGCGTTCGCGCCTATATCCGCCCTCGAGGAGCTCCGCTGTGTCAACTTCTTCACGAGCGAGCATGTCCGTAACATCTGCAATCTTTTTGCGTAGAGGCTTGGGATCAATACCGTGTTCGGTGTTGTAGGCAATCTGAATTTCACGGCGTCGCTCAGTTTCGTCGATTGCAGCACGCATCGAATCGGTGATGTCATCGGCGTACATGTGAACTTCACCAGAGACATTTCGCGCGGCGCGCCCAATGGTCTGGATGAGAGAACGCGTCGAACGCAGGAATCCTTCCTTGTCGGCGTCCAAGATTGAAACGAGAGAAACTTCGGGAAGATCCAGGCCTTCCCTCAAGAGGTTAATTCCCACAAGAACGTCGAAAGTTCCCAAACGCAACTCGCGCAAAAGTTCGACGCGTCTGAGAGTATCGACATCTGAGTGCAGGTATTCAACCTTCACTCCGCGCTCGGCAAGGTACGTCGTCAGGTCCTCAGCCATCTTCTTTGTCAGTGTTGTCACAAGAACGCGTTCGTCACGCTCGACCCGCTCACGAATCTGCTCAAGGAGGTCATCGACTTGACCTCGAGTCGGCTTGACCACAACCTTCGGATCAACAAGTCCTGTGGGGCGAATGATCTGTTCCACTACCCCATCGGACCTATCGAGTTCATACGATCCTGGCGTCGCTGAGAGGTAAACGGTTTGACCAATACGCTCGGTAAATTCATCCCATTTGAGCGGCCTGTTATCCATCGCTGAAGGCAAGCGGAACCCATGCTCGACCAGTGTACGTTTGCGCGACATATCCCCTTCAAACATTGCTCCGATTTGAGGAACTGTCACATGCGATTCATCAATAACGAGTACAAAGTCGTCAGGGAAATAATCGAGAAGGGTATGAGGCGGGGTGCCAGCCTCGCGCCCATCAATATGGCGTGAGTAGTTTTCAACGCCCGCACATGTCCCGATCTCTTTGAGCATCTCTAAGTCATAGGTTGTGCGCATTCTCAGACGCTGCGCCTCGAGCAATTTCCCCTGCGATTCAAACCATTCAAGACGCTCTTCAAGCTCCGCCTCAATCGAAGCAATTGCACGTTTCATTCGTTCTTCGCCCGCAACGTAGTGCGAGGCGGGAAACAGATACACATGATCGACTTCTTTAATAACATTGCCGGTGACAGGATGGAGCACAGCCAGAGAATCGATCTCATCGCCAAACATTTCAATCCTGATTGCCAGTTCCTCGTAGACGGGAATGATCTCGACCGTATCCCCACGCACTCTGAAGGTCCCACGCGTAAATCCAAGGTCATTTCGCGCATACTGCATGGAAATGAACGCCCGTAGGAGGTCATCACGGTCAATCGTCATTCCCCGACTCAGTTCAATCATTCGCGCGACATATTCTTCCGGCGTGCCAAGGCCGTAAATACACGACACCGAGGAAACGACGACGGTATCGCGACGAGTAAGCAATGAGTTTGTCGCACTGTGACGTAGCCGCTCAACTTCTTCGTTAATCGATGAGTCTTTTTCAATGAACGTATCGGTCTGGGGAACGTAAGCTTCAGGCTGGTAGTAGTCGTAGTACGAAACGAAGTACTCGACCGCGTTTTTGGGCAGCAACTGCCGAAACTCCGCAGCAAGCTGCGCAGCTAAGGTCTTGTTGGGTTCCAGGACCAATGCTGGACGTTGGATCTCCTCGATGAGCCACGCGGTTGTCGCACTTTTCCCGGTTCCCGTTGCCCCCAGCAGGACGATGTCTTGTTCGCCCGCGCGAAGTCTCTCGGCGAGTTCGTGAATAGCCTTCGGCTGGTCACCCGATGGGGTGTATTCAGAAATTACTTCAAAGGGGTATTCCTGACGAAGGATGGGGGTATCACTCATAGTCTTAGGCTAAGGACTTCTGCGAGGTTCTGCGCGTTCACCACTGCGAAGACACGAAACTATAGTCTCGAGGAAACGTCATCATTGTTTTCATCCACCGCAAATAGGGGTCGGTGTAGGTGTTCTTCGAGATGAAGATTGCCTGCACCGACCCCTTGCGCACGGTCCTAGCAGGTTGCCAGGAAGCTATGCCTCATTTACGCCGAGGGCTCATGTGTTGAGCGGTTGCTGGCGTTGGCCAAGCGAGCATCAGCACTCCCACTACTGCCAAGAGCCCAGCGAACACAAACCCAAGGGAGGAACTTCCTGTTGCGGCAAGTGCGCGTGCAGAACTTGGATTTTGAGCAGAGTCAGCCTGTTTGTTTCGCGCGACAGCGGAGTTTTGCGCCCCCGTCTCATTGGTGGGTGTGAGCGCGTTTCGATCAGTGCCAAGCTCGCTGAGATGCGAGGCTCCCGGAAGAAGCTGCGAGAGCGCTGGTTGTTCATTTGGCGCTAAAGCATCAGGCTGGCTCACCGATGTGTCTGCCGTGCCTTCGGTTGAAGGATTCGCAGGGGCTTCAGATGGTGCCGATGCTGTCGTTTCAGGACGCGTAGGCAGGGCTGAGCTTGCTGCTTCCGTGGGCTGTGCCGGCGCCGTAGCATCGGCGCTTCGACGAGCTCGAGGCGGACGTTGAGTAGTTGCTGAGGCTACCGGTTCCGGGGCCGTGGGCTGGGTAGAGGGAGCTACAGTAGTTGGTCGCGGCGTAGCCTTGGGATCATCGGAAGGCTTGGGCGCCGAAACAGTCGGTACCGGCATGGGTGCGATCGAGGCCGTGGGCTGGGTAGAGGGCGCTGTAGTCGTTGGTTGAGCAGGGGCGCTCGGCTGCGCTGTTACTTCACTCGAAGGCTGAGGGGCCGCAGTAGTCGGCATGGGAGCAGGCGCGGTCGTCACAGTCGGCTCAGCGCTAGGTTGTGGATCGGCGGTAGCCGTTGAGGGAAGCGGGGCTGGCTCGCTCGTGGCATTGCCGTTCTTCTTCCACACACGGACGTAGTCAACGAGCATGTCAGAACCAGCACCTTGATAGGCTTCCTTGAACTTAATCGCATCGGTGTACGTCGTATCACCACGCTCAGAGGCTAGGAAAGAACCGCCAACCATGTGGTTGAGACGAAGCACCATGCCGTTGGCATCGTTGATAAAGGGGTTATCTCCTTTAACTTGATCGTAAGTGACGGTGTGTCCCCGTTTCCCATCCAAATAGAAGGTGATTGAGTTCCCGTTCTTTTCTACACCATAGGTATGGAACTGAGTCTGCGAAGTGCCATCGCCCCCGAGCTGGCCCATGTGTTGCTCAGTCTTTTGAGGATTACCGACCCGAGGCGTATGAACATTCGCTTGGAGGAAATTCGGATCCCATCCTTTAGCTTCGACGACGTCAATCTCACCGTGAGCCGGGAATGATGCCGGGGTAATACCGGTCATCCAAAATGCTGGCCACGACGCAACGGCATTAGGGAGTTTGATACGCGCCTCAGCATAGAAGTCGCCATATGCAGCGTACTTTATGCCTTTGTTGTCGCGCGTCTGCACCATTGCTGAAGTGAAAGGAGCTTTGTAGGTTTCCGAGCGCCCATTGACTGTCCGAGTGCATTCGCGGTCGACCGTGACCATTGAACGTGAACGGCTGTCATACTTCTGACGCGTTGGCTCATACTTTGCCGTCAAATGGAGGTTTCCACCCGAGACAGACGCATTCTCCTTCGAATCGGTGTACTGGGCCTGTGAGCGCGTCTTCGGATCGAAGCAGGAGTATTCGTATCCCCACTTCGAGGTGTCAAGTTCATTTCCGGTGAATTCATCCTGAAAGATCAGAGTGTTGTATCCCAGGGCTTGAACTTCATTGGGAGTCGGCTGAACATCCCCTGCGCTCGCAAAGGACAGTCCCCCTACCGTCATCGCAGCGCCGAGCGTGAACGCTCCAAGCGTACGCACAGCTCTATTCCCCGAAAAACGATTCGTCTTTACGTGTGCCATTTATCCTCATCTCTGCGGCAAATGTCGACTGCGAAACCAGAGATCATCCCGTATCGCGTACGAGAAGCTGCTGAATCAATAGGGCAGCGCGATCTCTGAATTCCGGCGTTCAGGCCGATACCGGTTTACTTACATGTTCAAATCTATAGTTGCAGGTAAACCTGGTTTTTCCTGAGTGATTTCCGGATGAATAGTTGAAGATTTCCCATTGAAATAATGGGAAAACTGGGCGAATACTGAAGCCTATATTCGGTTAAATCCCCGAGGGGCTCAGCCAACGCGCAACGAAGCTACGGGTCAGATCTGTCAGATCTTCTTTACTTCCTGAGTTGTCGACCCATATCGACGCAAGGTCCCGGCGCTGCTCGTCACTCATTTGTCTGCTGATTCGCACTGCCGCTTCTTCCCTGCTGACCCCGCGTTTCTCTAAACGCTCAAGACGCACATCCATTGGGGCACTCACCATGATGACACCATCGAAGGCAGCAGCGTCTTCGCGCCTTGTCAGTAGTGGCACATCATAGACAGCGAGCTTTCCGTCTCCAGCTTGCGCAAGACGTTCGTGCGCCAAAGCAGCGATTGCTGGATGAGTGAGTGAATTGAGAAGAGCTGTACCTTCGGCTGAAGAAAAAGCGCGCCGCGCTAAGAGCTGTCGGTCAAGGACCCCGTCTGCTCCGACAAGGTCACTCCCAAAACTCGCAAGCACCGCCTCGTACACCGGATGCTCGGGGGAAAGTACCTCGCGCGCGAGTACGTCCGCGTCGACAATGTGCGCGCCGAGGCCTCGTAAAGCATGCGCAAGCGTGGACTTCCCGGCGCCGATTCCCCCGCTGAGAGCAAGCACGTGGGACGGTCCCAAGGAATGCGCCGCGGGAATCGCTCGTAAGAGAGTGGCGCTCGATGAACCTGAGCGAATGAGAGTGTTCACATCTGAAGCGTAGAACAATGAACACCACTTGGCTAAAGTGGCATGAAATGACAGAATCTCAGGGGTACTTATAACTTCTATAGGGTTTGAAGCAAAATTGTGACTGAATCGACGACGACTACACAAAGCAAGCGTTCGCAGGGAACGGGCTTGCTGATCGCAACATCGCTGACGCTGTTTTCGATGTTCTTTGGTGCGGGAAACCTGATTTTCCCTCCAATTATGGGAGCGAACTCTGGCTCTCACTTTAACTTGGCGATGATTGGCTTCCTCATCGGTGGCGTCGCGCTTCCCGTCATTGCGATCATTGCAATTGCATTATCGGGAAGTGACCTGCGTGACCTGTCTGGGCGCGGCGGAAAGTTTTTTGGAATTGCTTTCTCATGCATGGTGTATCTGTCGATCGGCGCCTTCTATGCCCTTCCACGAACCGGTGCTGTTTCTTTCTCGACGGCCGTAGCACCGTTGATTCATTCAACCGCTTTTGTTTCATCGTTGATCTTCAACGCCTGCTTCTTCGGCGTCGCTTTGTTCTTGTCGTGGAACCCGAGGCAGATCATCCACCACCTCGGTAAAATCCTGACTCCTGTTCTGCTTGTTCTGCTCGTACTCTTGGTTTTCTTGTCTTTGGCGAAGCTACCGCCTTCAGAGGCTGCTCCGGTCGGGCAGTACGCAAGCGCTCCCCTAACCGCAGGGCTCCTTGATGGCTACATGACGATGGATTCCATCGCAGCTCTTGCTTTTGGAATTATCGTTGTTGCGTCTTTCGATCAAGGGGAAGGCGGGCTTAGCGGGATCAAGCTCGTTCGCAAGACCAGCTCTGCTGGTGTAATCGCAGGCATTCTACTTGGCCTGGTCTACGTTGGACTCGGCCTGATCGGTCACGTGATTCCCAATGGTCAGGGCTATTCTGATGGCGCTGCGCTCCTAGCCGATGCCTCCCGAATCACCATGGGAACTGCTGGACAGGTCGTCTTCGGGTTGATCGTTCTCACCGCATGCATGACAACTGCGGTAGGTCTTCTTGCTGCAACCTCGGAGTTCTTCGAGCGACTTATTCCGCGGATCCCCTACAAAACCTGGCTCGTTGGGTTCACGATCATTTCCTTCGTCTTGGCATCGGCCGGTCTCAAGGCAGTCCTCAACGTCGCAGTGCCAATTATTACTTTCCTTTACCCGATCGCAATCTCAATCATCTTCGTTACGATCGTCACGCATCCGCTGCGCTACTCCATGCGCATTCATTGGACATTCCGTCTGGGCGTCTGGGTTGCCAGCCTATGGTCACTTCTGACCACCGCAATCTCGCTTGGGATCTTCACCTTCGCATCTCCTTTGCTTGCGTGGAGCCCCGGGCAGGATCTTCAGCTTGGATGGGTTCTTCCCTCATTGGGCGCAGCTCTTCTTGGTTTGTTCACTGATATCGTCTTATCCAAGCGCGCTCAGGCATAGTCCTCGCGCTCTCGTACTGAAGTGGCCCGTCTCGAAAGAGACGGGCCACACTCTTAGCTCGAATTACTGAAGGAACGCTTCTTCTTGCGCTTCAACGCAGAATCTGGACCCGAAAATGCGGTTATTTCACTAGCAGTTCATGCCAATGATTCGTCTGCACAATGACAGCAGCACGGTCTGAACAATGGCAAAAAACTGAGGCCCCGGTTTTCACCGGGGCCTCAGAACTGACTATGAGCGCTTAGGCGCTGTGATTCAGTTGTTGGTCAGCTTCTCGCGAAGTGCTGCAAGCGCCTCGTCCGAGGCGAGGGTGCCTTCGGAGTCGACCGGGGTCGAGTAGGAAGCCTGCTCTTCAACAGCGGGAGCTGCTTCGGCGTCTTCTTCCAGAGCCTTAGCAACCTGTGCCTTGTGGGCTTCCCAACGAGCCTGAGCCTGTGCGTACTGAGCTTCCCAAGCCTCGCGCTGGGCCTCGTAGCCTTCCATCCATTCCTGGGTTTCGGGATCGAAGCCTTCGGGGTACTTGTAGTTGCCCTCTTCATCGTACTCAGCGGCCATGCCGTAGAGCGAAGGATCGAACTCTTCAGAGTTGGGATCAACGCGCTCGTTAGCCTGCTTCAGGGACAGCGAAATACGACGACGCTCGAGGTCGATATCGATGACCTTGACGAAGACCTCGTCGCCAACCTTGACGACCTGCTCGGGCAGCTCGACGTGACGCTGAGCGAGCTCGGAGATGTGAACCAGACCTTCGATTCCGTCTTCAACACGCACGAATGCGCCGAAGGGAACGAGCTTGGTGACCTTGCCGGGCACAACCTGGCCGATGGCGTGGGTGCGTGCGAAGGTCTGCCACGGATCTTCCTGGGTGGCCTTGAGCGAGAGCGACACGCGCTCGCGGTCCATGTCGACGTCCAAGACCTCGACGGTGACTTCCTGACCAACCTCGACAACCTCTGAGGGGTGATCGATGTGCTTCCACGAGAGCTCGGAGACGTGAACCAGACCGTCAACGCCACCAAGATCAACGAAAGCACCGAAGTTCACGATGGAGGACACGACACCACTGCGAACCTGACCCTTCTGGAGGGTGTGCAGGAAGTTGGTACGAACCTCAGACTGAGTCTGCTCAAGCCATGCGCGGCGAGACAGAACAACGTTGTTGCGGTTCTTGTCCAGCTCAATGATCTTGGCTTCGATCTCACGGCCGATGTAGGGCGCGAGATCACGAACGCGACGCATTTCAACGAGGGATGCGGGGAGGAAGCCACGCAGGCCGATGTCGAGGATCAGGCCGCCCTTGACGACCTCGATG
>CALLSD010000065.1 GCA_938014245.1 uncultured Actinomyces sp. | reverse complement strand
CATGAGGGTCGCGAAGCACAGCTTGCCGCCGTTGCGCGCGAGGATGACGCGGCCTGCCAGGCCCACGTAGTCCTCGGTCTCTTCGCCGGCCTCGAGGTGCGCGTACTTCTCGCGCACCTGCTTAATGGTCGTTGTAATGGGCAGGCGCACCGGATAGGCGGGGATCCCCGCATCCATCAGGCGTGCACGCTTGGCCGCGCGAACTTGTACTTGCTCTGGGGTGTCGTCAACAGGCGAATCAGTCATGTTCCCATCGTAGCGAAAGCCGAAGACATATCGAACTTCCAGCGCCCGCGCTGAGCAATTTCACACGCCTGAGCTCTTCAAACCTAGGTTTTGGGCTTGAGATGAGGACTCTGGGACATGTCCCAGAGCTGCCCCTTTTTCAATAATGCGATTGTCTGAATCGACGAAAACAACGCTGGGAACCACCGAACGCACCTGCGACTCGGGGACCTGTGCGTAGGCCATGATGATGACCAGATCGTCAAGATTCACTAAATGAGCAGCAGCACCATTGAGCTGGATGACGCCACTCCCCCGCTCACCGGCAATCGTGTAGGTCGACAGACGCGAACCATTATTCACGTCTGCGATATCCACCTTCTGACCGGGGACAATATTGGCAGCGTCAAGAAGATCCTCATCGATGGTGATGGAGCCGACGTAATGCAGGTCTGCACCCGTGACTCGCGCACGGTGAATTTTCCCGATCACCATGGTTCGGGTCATTTCACTCATCGAGCATCTCCAGAAACACTGACCATAACATCCGCGTTGTCGATCAAACGGGTCGCCCCCACTCGCGCAGCAAGAAGGATTCGGGCTCGCATTGTTCCTTGCGCTGCCCATCGTTCAAAGGAGGCCCCGCGAAGCTCGGGATTAACCTGGTCTGCTGCGCTCCCGCTTCCTGCAAGCAAGGTGAAATCATCGTCATCCACAATTGCGACATAGTCAGGCTCAACACCTTCTTCAGCGTCGAGAACCTGCTGGGCAGCACGCAAGACTTCACTGACGGGCACCCCGAGCGCAGCGGCGGCCCGGGCCTCGTCAATCGCTCGGGAAAGAGCACGCGCGTGCTCACGTTCCGCATCACTGAGGTACTGGTTACGCGAAGAGAGAGCAACACCATCACTATCGCGCACAATCTCTACGCCCTGAATGCGCACGGGGATATCAAGATCGCGGACAAAAGTTCGGATAACAGCGAGCTGTTGAGCATCCTTTTGACCAAAAAGCGCGACCTCTGGGCGGATCAGGTTCAGGGCCTTCGTGACAACCAAGGCGACACCCGCAAAGTGCGTCGGACGCGTTGCGCCTTCAAGGATGTGCGCGACCGGACCAGCGTCAATACGAGTGGTTGCGGGAACCGGATAAGCATCGTCATTCGAGGGAGCCCAAACGACATCAGCACCCACTGTCGACAGGGCCTCCATATCCGCATCCAGAGTGCGCGGATAGGCATCATAGTCTTCTCCCGGCGCGAACTGCGTGGGGTTGACGAAGATCGTGACAACGACGTGATCAGCGAGTTCGTGGGCTTGCCGAACGAGTTCCAAATGGCCTCGGTGCAGCGCTCCCATAGTCATGACGAGCGCCACGCTGCCTTCAAGGGCACTAAGAGCCGCTGCTAGTTCTTCACGGGTATGCGTCAGTTGAGGCTTTGGATTCATGTAAATAATTTTTCACCGAAAGGTACCCGAGGCGCCATTTTCACTGGGGTCTAACAGGTCACTTTTCGTCCATAGCACGCAGGGCCTGGCGAATTTCTTGGGCAACAGGCGCGCTGATACGCCCCTCAAACTCCAAAAGATCCACGGTGTGGAGCGTCATCGAAGCGTAGGTCTTGCTGACTTCACGCAGGCGCTGCCCCCACTGGCCTTCTCCTTCAAGGTCTTCTTCGAGAGCCTTGGCTTCAAGGACTCGAAGGTGAGTGCGGATGGTTCCCGCATCACCTCGCGGAATCGGTCCGGAAATTCCCCGTTCTCCTGCTCGAAGCGCACGATCAAGCGCGGCCTCGCACAGAGGACGCAGGAAGGTCCCAGGATCTTCGATCCCGACAGTCGTCAAAACCTGCTTTGCCTGCGCAACAACTGCTGCAAGGAAATTTGCCCCGTGGTTCAAGGCAGCGTGGTAAACGCCGCGGTCTTCTTCGGAAACCTCGAAGGGCTCTCCACCCATCTCAACAACAAGCGCCTGCGCAATGGGAAGCGCGATGGCCGGAGCAGTCACAGCAAAAGGAGTACCGATCAGGCGAGGAATATCCACCGACGTGCCCGTAAAGGTCATCGCGGGGTGAATTGCCAGCGGAATCGCACCCGCTCGGGTTGCGGGTGCAAGAACTTCAATCCCGTGCGCTCCTGAGGTGTGGACGACCAGCTGCGAAGCCTTCCATGCACCGAGTTCCCCGAGGCCGGACACCAACCCCGCGAGTTGATCGTCGGGTACGGTCAGGAGAACCAATTCGCAGCTGCGAACGATCTCTTCTACGGGCAGGACCGGTATTCCCGGCAGGAGCGCGTCGGCACGTTCTCTCGATTCTTCGGAGGAAGCGCTGACTCCCACGAGTTTGTGTCCAACTGCGCGTAGGGCCGATCCAAGGACCGGACCGACGTGCCCCATGCCGATAATGCCAATGTCTAGGCGTCCGCCACGCATGTTGAACCTTACTGTGTCACTGGTGATGTCTCAAAGCCTGAGCGCACACCATTCTCCATGCGTAGCATCCACTTTTCGGGAGGCTCGCTTGCTCGCGTGACATGCCCGAGGTGGAGCAAGGTTTCCAGGTCCGCACTTACCTGCGTGGCATCCTGATGTTCCGCTTTCATGGAGAAGGGACCGGGAACCAAATGCATGTGAAGGGTGGCAACGCCCAGGGCGCGTTCCAGCGGACCTGCCTTCGCACTGACGGACTGCAAACGCGCGATAGGTGCCCAGAAGCTCTTGCGCGTAAGCCACCCGTCTCGGACGACGAAAGTTGTCCGAGTAATTGCGCGGGCACGACGTTTGAAGAGGAATGGATCCAGAATGAAGGCGCGAGCTGACATTCGGACAAAACCGTTGCCATCCCCTGTTCCGGCGAGCGCAGCATCAATGAAACTCGGGATGTCATCGACCCCGAGGTCCTCGATGACTGCCCACAGTGCAAAGTTCACGTCCCGGCGTGTTCCCACAGGGATCAGGACATGAGAGCTCTGCTGTTTATTTTGATCAGTATCTTTTGCCCCGTAGCCCGCCTGCAGGATCAGCACGCGATACCACCCGAAGAAACGCCACAGGAATGGCTGCTGGATCTCAATCGCGTGGATTCGCCTGGGGGGAATTGTCTGAGAACGTGTGCTCAAGAGCCCGCGGCGCAGGCGCAGGCCGTCCGGGGAAATCGCAAGGCGGAAGTTGGCCTCGGAAGCAAAGCGATTCCAATGGAAGCTCGCAACGGACAGGCCCACCATAGCCACACCACCGAGAGAGGCGGTGATTCCCGCCAAGCCGATATAGGGAATACTTGCAGCGCCGATAACAATGATCACGATCAATGCCAAGACAGAGACGAGCGCGCTCATCGAAAGAAGCTGCGAGCCGAGGAGGCGCCCCATTGGCACTTGGTACAGTTCCCGTTCGGGCGCAACTGGGATTGTGGATGGCGCAAAGACCTCACCCGTGTAGCTGAAGTTTGCCGGCTGAGGCATCGCGCCCGGTTGTGCGGGCATTGCCGGAGCTTGCGGGTATTGACCTTGCGGAACAGGGCTGTAGGGCGCCTGGGTACTCTGCGCGCCGCCGTAAGGAGCCTGGGTGGGAGCGTAGGGGGAAGCAGCCTGGGGCGCTCCATACGGTGCTGCGTACCCTTGACTTCCCATTGCCGAGGCCTGGGCTGGGCTCTGTCCGCTCATCTTCAGTCCTGCTGCGCGAGCAAGAATTTCACCGCGCAAGGCTTCTAATTCAGAGACCTTGAGGAAACCGATCGTGATATTTGAATCCGAGCCACCAGCAACCTCAACATCGAGTTTTCCCAATCCAACAAGGCGTGCAAGGACCGGCTGGGTAATGTCCACCGCTTGGATGCGGTCAAGCCGCGCGTGACGTTGATTCCGGTTCAGGATGCCTTTGCGGAACCACAGAGCTGAATCCGTGAGCGCGTAGGCCGTCACTCGCCATTGAAGGAAGGTGTAGAGAACAAGAAATGCGATGACAAGAACAGACACCAGCGCGACAAGGAAAAGCCTGTCCATAATGGCGTTTCCAAGCCCGGCGTTCATCGCTTCTTGGAGTTCATTGAGGATTCGCACGGTAGCGAAAGCAATGATGGCAACAATGATCTGCCACACCTCGAGGAGAGGGGTGATGATGTGGACGCGTCTCCACAGTGAGGGGTCCACTCCCTGGTCTGCTGCAAACGTTCGCTGCGCAGAATTCATGATCACAGCCCTGCCATCTCAGCGCTGCCGCGCTGCGCAAGGTAGTCGCGGAGTTGGGCAGCTTGTTCGGAGGGAATGCCGTGGAGGTGAGCTGACGTCTGGGTCGATGCCGTGTGAATCACGATCGAGGAAATTCCGAACATACGCGCAATCGGCCCCTCGGAGATATCGACATACTGGATGCGGCCGTAGGGAACAATCGTCATTGAACGGAAGAACGCGCCTCGACGGATGAGGAAGTCATGCTCTCCCTGTGCCCATGCGAGGTTGCGAACTTGGCGTCCAATCAGCCATAGGAAATAGAGCCAGAGGAGGCCGACACACACAAGTGCTGCATAAAGAAGTGGCTGCGGGAATTCCTCCAAGATCTGCGTCATGACGACAATGGGGGCCGCAATGATGAGGAAGAAAACTGTCAGGGAAATCCGACGAACAGTTGCCAGCGCACGCTTGACGGGATTGAAGATCACGCCCTGCGGTTCGAAGAGGGCACGGGAGGAGTTTTTGCTCATATAAAAATGATACGGGCAGACTCCGTCATCTCCGACAATCTCACAAATAAAATTTCACACAGTGGACATTCAGGCTTCGTCCAGAAAATTCACTCAAAATGTTCACTATGACGGAATTTGAGAACAATGGAGAAGCACGACTTCTCGTCGTTGACGATGAACCCAATATCCGAGATCTTCTGGCCTCATCACTGCGATTCGCAGGATTCGATGTCATCACGGCAGAAGACGGTGCCTCGGCATACCACCAGGCACAGGAAGAACGCCCTGATCTGATCGTCTTGGACGTCATGCTTCCCGACATGGATGGTTTCACCGTGACCCGCCGCCTGCGCGATGCCGGAATCACCATCCCCGTTTTGTTCCTGACCGCTCGCGACGATATGCGTGACAAGATCCAGGGCCTCACGGTTGGCGGCGACGACTACGTCACCAAGCCCTTCGGCCTCGAAGAAGTTGTTGCACGCATCCGCGCAATTCTGCGCCGCACGCTCGGCGAAAGTGGCGACGATGGCAAGCTCCGCGTCGCAGATCTCGTCATCGACGAGGACGCCCACGAAGTGACCCGCGCTGGCGTGCCGATCGACCTCTCCCCCACCGAGTTCAAGCTTTTGCGCTACCTGATGATCAATCAGGGACGCGTCGTTTCCAAGATGCAGATCCTCGATCACGTGTGGGAATACGACTGGGACGGCGAAGTTGCGATCGTCGAATCCTACATTTCCTACCTGCGTCGCAAGCTTGCTGTCGAAGGCGCAAGCGGCGAACTGATTCACACCAAGCGAGGCGTTGGATACATCCTCCGAGACGAAAACTAAGAGATGTATTCTCGCGGGGTCGTATACAAATTCTGGTCGTCACGTTCGTTGACGGCCAGAATTGTTGCGCTTACCACGCTTCTTTTAACGCTTGGTCTTTCCCTTTCTGCGACGGTCATGATCGGCCTTTTGCAACGTCACTTGGTTGCACAGGTTGACGATGAACTCTCGTCAACAGTTCTTTCACTGTCTTCAAAAGTCATCGAAACACCGCAGGAACTCGCGAAAGAGCCCAGTCTTCCGACTCTCTACTACCTGAACATCCACCGGGACACGGAAGAGGATGTCACCTTACTCTCGGCCTCGACGCGCGACCACGCGGGTAAGCCACTAGTCCCCGAGCTCCTCCAGCCCGGAGAAAGCGCGAATACAGCTAGCGGATGGACCGACCCCATTACCGTCGAATCGACGAAGAAAGGCTCGATGTGGCGAGCCGTCATTGTCCCCATCACGCGCAAGGGTGAAACCACCCCATCGGGAACCCTCACCGTCGCTCTGCCCCTCAACGACGTCCAATTCACCATCCAAAACATGGCGGGATACGTCGCGACAACGGCAATTGCGATCATCGCTATCGGAACGGGATTGGCAACCTATCTCGTGAGGCGTGCGCTTTCTCCGCTGCGTGGCATCGAGACGACAGCGGGTGAGATCGCTGCGGGAGACCTCACCCAGCGTGTTCCTTTCGCGCCGCCTTCTACCGAAGTCGGCTCACTCTCCAAGTCCTTGAACTCCATGCTCTCCCAGCTTGAGCAATCTTTCGCCGCGCGCGAAGAATCGGAGCGGAAGATCCGACGCTTCGTCTCCGATGCCTCGCATGAATTGCGCACTCCTCTTGCCGCAATCTCCGGCTACTGCGAGCTGTACTCGATGGGTGGAGTCCCAAGTGAACGCACGGGCGAAGTCATGGGACGTATCCGCTCTGAATCAACGCGCATGAGTTCTTTGGTTGAAGACCTCTTGACTCTGGCGCGCCTCGACGAGGGACGCCCGCTAGAAATCGTTGACGTCGACGTTATCGCTATGCTGCGCAATGCTCGTTTCGATCTGTCGGCTCTTGACCCAACCCGTCAGGTTGAAATTGAGAGCTTTGACTCGCAAGAACTCCCTCAATCCGTGTGGATTCAAGCCGATCGCGATCGACTCCAGCAGGTACTGACCAACATCATCGGCAACATCGTGCGCTACACGCCTCGTTCGTCACCGGTTGAGATCGCCGTCGCCCAGCGCCCCTCCAACGTTCTCATCGAGTTCAGAGATCACGGTCCGGGTATCGCTAAGGAAGACTTCGAAAAAGTCTTCCAGCGCTTCTACCGCACAGAGAACTCACGCGCGCGATCCCTCGGCGGTTCGGGACTTGGTTTGTCGATCGTCTCGTCGATCATCTCAGCCCACGGCGGGCACGCGGAACTCGCCAAGACGCCGGGCGGGGGGCTGACCGTCCGCATCACCATGCCGATTGTGCAGTCCAAGGACCGCATCAACACACAGCCCGATGCATAAACGCGCTGGGAGATAACCGGGCGGGCGCTGTGTTGCCTCTGCGAGTTTTCTCGCGTTAAGATCACGGCCGTGCCAAGTGCCACGAAAGTGGCTAGCATGGCAAAGTAACATTGTCAGACTAGGAGTGAACGCTCATGGGTGCCGATGCACCTCAGTGGCTTTTTAGTTCCTTTGTGGACGCGATGCAAGAGATCGGGGCGAGCGCCCCGATTCCTGTTCTTGAGGCAGAAGCGCGTGACTTGATTTCTCGGTGGAATGCCCGCGGACGTTTTCTTCACAACACCCGTCACCTGCTGAAGACCCTGTCGCGTATTGACGAGATCGCTTCAACCGCGCACGATCCCGACGTACTTCGAGTTGCTTTGTGGTACCAGGGTGCAGTGCTCAATCGTAGTTTTGACATCTTCCGCCGCGGCGAAACGGGCGACGAGCAAGAGTTTGCGTCGCTGTATCACGCACGTTCACGCATGGAAACTCTGGGAGTGAGCGAGGATGTGATCTCGCGTATCCAAGAGCTCATGATGGCTCTCTTCACTCATCGCGCGGATCCTTCCGATATGGACGCTCAAGTCCTCATCGATGCGGATTTGGGAATGCTTGCCGCAAGCCCGCAAGATTTCAAGCGTTTCCGTGAGGCCTTGCGCCAAGAATGTACAGACTTGTGTGATCTTGAGTTCTTCCGCGCACGCCGGTTAGCAATTCGAAAGATCTTGAAGCGCGAGCAAATTTTCCACTCCCCTTTGGCCATCGGCTGGGAAGAAACGGCGCGCGCCAATCTTGAGGCTGAAAGCACGAAGCTGACGCGCCTCCTGAAGGACGCCGAGGCCGCCGGTGAGATCACCGATAGCGACGACGACTTCGACGTCGAGGACGGCCCGCAGGAGACTTCCCTTGACACTCCCGCCTCGGGGACGATGATCATTAGGCGCCGCCACCTCAATATCAAGAACCACACTCAGCCTTTTGACCGCGTTGATGAGGGGCTTTCCGCTCCTAGTTTGCCTTACGCAGTTGTTGAGTTACCAGAGTCAAAGATTGCGCTCACCTCAGAGGATCTTTCCACTGACGAGGCCTCCTCGCAGGAAAATCCTCAGGTGCAGCCGAGCGGTGAGCTTGGTGGTGTTTCTGCACTGAGTGATACTCCTGCGGATACTCTCCCTGCGGCCGTTACGCCGACGGATACCACACTTGCGGGCGATGCGGCTGTCAGCTCCGCGGCCGTCGGCAGCACACAAGATGACGCCCCTGAAGCAAGCGCAACGCCTCTTGCCGAGGTTCCCACAGTGGAACGGCCCTTGGTGTCGTTGCCTGCATCAACGGGTTCTGAGAGGGTTCAGAAGAGCTTAGCGGACGAGGATGATACTTCTTCTTTGGAATCCGCTATTGAGGACCTCGATATTCCTGCGCCCCCGCCGTTGTCCTGAGCGTTTTCTTGTTCTGTATCTAGCGAATTGGATTTAGGGTTCTGAATCCTTGTATTTGTCCACAGTGCGCGAGTTAATCCTTTTTTCCACAGTTTGTGGTACACGATCGGCGGCAGAGCACTGAGCTTTCCTAGGCTGTGAGGACCATTTTTCTCACGCTAGGAGGAATTATGACCGTCTATTCGGTTGACTCTGGCCAGGTCGCATCCTGTGCCTCTCGTATCCAGGTGACCTGCGACAGTATTCGCGGGGAGGTTTCTGCTTTGATGCATGAACTCCTTGCCCTGAAAGACTCGTGGCAAGGAGCTGCCTCAGCGCAGTTTTCGGAGTCTGTCTCGTCATGGCAAACCACCCAAGCACAGGTCGAAACGTCCTTGGATCAAATATCAACCTCGCTTTCGCACGCCGCACAAGTCTATGCGGATGCCGAAGCGCAAAGTATGGGGCTCTTTGCACATTAAAAGCCGTTGGGGGGCGCGCCGCGTGGCGCGCCCCCCAACGGGACTTAACCAGAAATGGTGTCTGAATCCTTAGCGGATCAGTACATTCCGCCCATTCCGCCGTCAGCAGGTGCTGCAGCCGGTGCCGGAGGCTCAGGCTTGTCAGCAACGACAGCTTCGGTGGTCAGGAACATTCCGGCGATCGAGGCTGCGTTCTGCAGAGCAGAGCGGGTGACCTTGACCGGATCAGAGATGCCCTGGGTCATGAGGTCGCCGTACTCGCCGGTTGCAGCGTTCAGGCCAAATCCGGGCTCCATCTGAGCAACGCGGTCGGCGACAACGCCACCTTCAAGGCCAGCGTTCTCTGCGATCTGCTTGAGAGGTGCGGAGATTGCTTCGCGAACGATGTTGACACCGGTTGCTTCGTCACCGGAGAAGTCCAGCGAACCCAGAGCGGAGGAAGCAGCCTGGATCAGTGCAACACCGCCACCTGCGACCAGGCCCTCTTCAGAGGCTGCGCGGGCGTTACGGATAGCATCTTCGATGCGGTGCTTACGTTCCTTGAGCTCAACCTCGGTTGCAGCGCCGGACTTGATGACGGCAACACCACCGGAGAGCTTTGCCAGGCGCTCCTGGAGCTTCTCGCGGTCGTAGTCGGAGTCGGTGGTTTCGATTTCCTTGCGCAGCTGGCGAATGCGAGCCTGGATGTCTTCCTTTGCACCAAGACCGTCAACGATGGTGGTCTCGTCCTTGGAGACGATGACCTTGCGTGCGCGGCCGAGGTCTTCGAGGGTAGCGTTCTCGAGGGAGAGGCCAACCGTCTCGGAGACAACTTCACCTGCAGTCAGGATTGCAACATCCTTGAGGATTGCCTTGCGACGGTCACCGAAGCCGGGGGCCTTGATGGCGACCGACTTGAAGGTGCCACGAATGTTGTTGACAACCAGGGTTGCCAGCGCTTCGCCCTCGACGTCTTCAGCGATGATGAAGAGGGGCTTGCCGGTCTGCATGACCTTCTCGAGGACGGGCAGCAGTTCCTTGGCGTTGGTGACCTTGGTGTCGACCAGGAGGACGTAGGGATCCTCGAGGACGGCCTCTTGGCGCTCTGCGTCGTTGACGAAGTAAGCGGAGAGGAAGCCGCGCTCGAAGCGCATGCCTTCGGTGGTCTCAAGAGTGGTGTCGAAGGAGTTGGTCTCTTCAACGGTCACGACGCCTTCGGAGCCGACCTTCTCGAATGCCTGAGCAATGAGCTTGCCGATTTCGGGATCGTTTGCGGAGATCGATGCGGTCGCTGCGATCTGCTCGGTGGTCTCAACGGGCTTGGAGTCCTTGTGCAGCTGGGCGACGATGGCCTCGACAGCTGCGTCAATGCCGCGCTTGAGGGCGATGGGGTTCGAGCCGGCTGCAACGTTACGCAGGCCTTCGCGAACCAGAGCCTGAGCGAGGACAGTTGCGGTGGTGGTGCCGTCACCTGCGACGTCATCAGTCTTCTTCGCAACTTCCTTCACCAGTTCGGCGCCGATGCGCTCGAAGGGATCTTCGAGGTCGATTTCCTTAGCAACGGAAACGCCATCCTTGGTGATGATGGGGGCGCCCCACTTCTTGTCGAGAACGACATTGCGGCCCTTGGGGCCCAGGGTGACCTTAACGGTGTCGGCGAGGAGGTTCAGACCGCGCTCCATGCCGCGGCGTGCCTCCTCATCGAAGTGAATGAGCTTTGTCATGTTCTTCTATCCTTCCGCGATGCGGATTGGACCGATGCCCGCGACGGACGACTCAGGTTCCTCCAGAGCCTCACCGGCCTTAGTGCTTATCACTCGGCACTCCCGAGTGCTAACTCCAAGTCTGGCACTCTCAGCCTCAGAGTGCAAGACGGGCGACATGAGTTCACCGATAAAGAAAAATCCCGGTACCAAGTACCGGGGAGAAGCTCCCGCGACTGGATTCGAACCAGTAACCGTCCGATTAACAGTCGGATGCTCTGCCGTTGAGCTACGCGGGAAAGCGACAAGAAGAAATAGTACCGATGAAGTGGGCCAAGAGCAAATCCGAAAAGGGCATTCACTCATGGCCTGCCTCACACACCAATCACACCCATTCGGGATTGTCGGTATCCACACCGCTATCACGAGCCACACACTCAATTGCAGACGCGAGCCATTGAGCAAAACCGTCGAGTTGCAAGTCGTAGTGCGAGCGGAAACGCTCTTCGTGAATGTAGGAGCGAGAAATTACATAGTGCTTCGCAGAGGTCACCGGGAAGAACTCGCTGAGCAATTCCCGATGCGAGGCAACAAGAGCTGCCGCCTCGTCACTATCGGGGGCAACGCCCTTGCGAATGGCTGCGATCATGTCCTTCTCGACCTGTTGAAAACGGTCAGCATTTCCCTGCCAGTCCGCCGAGCTCCACGACGCAGTGCGGCGCTGAGATTCCTGCCAGTCATCACGCTCACCGTAGAGTTGTTCAGCTTCCTCCTGATGCGCGGCAAAGTCAGCATCCCCAAGGATTACCCCGATCTCTTCCACGCTGAGAGATTTTTCGTTCATTGCATCCTCCAATAAGGTATCGATTGCTTCGATCATTTTGTCCGTCTGCTGGCGATGAGCAATAAGGCTTGCTCGTTGTCGCCTCAAGTGCGAGACCCCCGATTCCCCAGAATCGAGGAGTGTCTTGATGTCCCCCAGCTTCATCCCCGTCGCTCGGTAGATGATGATCCTTTGGACCCGAGCACAGTCCTCGACCGAGTAGAGCCGGTAATTTGACCAGCTCCGTTCGGCAGGAGCGAGGAGCCCCTGTGCTTCCCAGTGGTGAAGCGTTCGCACCGTCAACGAGAAACGCTCAGCGACCTCACCAACGGTGTAGAGATTGTTGTCATCGCTCATATCAATCATTGTGAAGTCTCACGTCGCGTCATGCTCAAGTCGAATGCGCACGTGCCTAAGTTGCGTGGCCGGGTGCGACGGCAGGGCCTGGCCGGGCTTCGAACCGACGCGCCGAGCGAAAGCTCGCGGCGCGGACGGTGAGCGGGCGGGCCGTCGCTCGCGGCCAGGGCAGTTCCTCACACGCGGCTGCGGCGGATCCTCGCACGCGGCTGCGGATGGTGAGCGGGCGGGCCGTCGCACCCGGCCGAGGTTGATGCTTGGACAGACCGTCGCGTGCAAAGCGGAAACCCCGCCCTGCCGCAGCAGAACGGGGTTTCCCAGCCCATGACGGGCGAAAGTCTGAATGAATCAGACGGGGAAAGTCACTTAAGGGTGACCTTGCCGCCGGCCTCTTCGATCTCAG
>CALLSD010000064.1 GCA_938014245.1 uncultured Actinomyces sp. | reverse complement strand
TCCACGAGCTCGGCAACTGCTGCCACCTTGTCGGACTTCGCCATGGTCCTCCTTTCAAAACTTCGCCGCCGGACGCACAAAAAAGCCCGGCACGCAGGAAAGCGGCCGGGCTCAATAAAACCCACTTCGAAAGAAGTCACTCACCTGCGTCGGATGCTTTCGCACTTGGAATCCACCGAGGTGGATGACCGACGGTCTTCGGCAACGAATAGACTAACATGCCGGCGCACATGAATCCACCCTGGCAAATGTGGATCAGCACACCTCATGGACGAGGCGGACGAGCACCAACCGCCTACCTCAGACGAGGCGCCATCCCGCAGCCCGTGAGCGAGCCTCCCAGAATCCTCGGTATTGCCCCTCAGCATCCGCGAAGAGCTGCTCATGAGTACCAATTTGCGTAACACGCCCATTCTCATCGAGGACGACAATCTGGTCAGCCGCCGTGATCGTATCAAGCTTGTGGGCAATAACGATGAGGGTCGCGCTACGACGCAATGCATCCATAGCCGCAGTCACGCGGTGTTCATTCTCGGGATCAAGGGCGCTGGTGGCCTCATCAAAAAGAACAATGGGAGAATCCTTCAAGAGCGCTCGGGCGATGGACACACGTTGGCGTTCACCACCGGAGAGGGCTCGTCCCCCTTCGCCGACACGCGTTTTCCACCCGAGTGGCAGGCGAGCGACGATTTCGTCGACACCGCTCAGGCGCGCGGCTTCATCCAGCTCGGCGGCACTTGCATCGGAGCGACCGACACGAACATTCGCCTCGAGGGTATCGTCAAACAAATAGACGTCTTGGAAAACCAAAGAGAGCTGGGCCATGAGTTTCCCAGTATCCCAGTTGCGAACATCTCGATTCCCCACACTGACAACGCCACTATCCACGTCATAGAAACGCGCGATGAGACGGGCAATCGTCGTCTTCCCGCAGCCTGAAGGACCGACAATCGCAGTCATAGTGCCCGGCTCAACACGGAAGGACACGCCTCGTAAGACGGGTTGATCGGCCTCGTAGGAGAAAACAACGTCCTCAAGCGCCACGGACGCACTCAACGCAGCCAAGTCGTCATTCTGCCCATCTTCCGAGGCGGTAGGGAGTTCGGGCGCGGAGAGGATCTCATGACCGAGATCAAGGACCGGGCGACGCGTCTCAAAAGCAGAGGCAAGCGCGCCGATATCGACGAGGATCTGTGTAAATCGCAGAAGCAAACCGATTGCAACGACTGCCTCAATTGGACTCACGCTTCCCCAAACAGCAAGCACACCGATCGCGCTAATCAGAGAAACAACAACAAGCTGTGCAGCCATGCCGTTGGCGATTTGTCCCAGCGTCTCTCTAATTAGAGAACGCCTAGCAGCCGCTCCATAGGATTTTTCAGCCTGCTGAAGCGGCTCATAGGAGGCGGAGCGCCCACAAGCGCGCAAGGCTCCCTGTTTCGTCGCATATTCGACAATGCGGTGAGATAGCTCTTGGGCAGGAGGTTCTTTTAACGCAGAGCCTGAAAGTAGGCACCGACGCGCAACCCACACTCCCCCGCCAACAATGGGGATCGCAGCTAGGCATGCGATACCAAGCATTGGGGAAAAGACCGTAATCCCTACCAGCATTGTCAACGAGGTGACGATCGCGGCAATCAAAGGCGAATACATATGGGCAAAGATCTCGCCGAGCATCATGAGTTCGCGAGAGACAAGGCGCGAGGTCTTCCCGGCCGTGTCCGCGCGGAAAGCACCAAGAGGCAGAGAGGCGATCTTATCTCCGATCGCGCGATGCATATTCGTAAGGAAATCGAAGGCCACCACGTAGGAACGGATGGCTAGAAAGTACTCCAAGATAAACGAGGCCACTGCACACACGGCGAGCGCGATGAGCCACCCGCGTAAGCCCATACCCCACGCGGCTTGTCCCGATGTCAGCGCAATCGCCGCCGGAATGAATGAAATCAGGGAAAAACCCCGAACAAGTCCGACAATGCAGGACAGGTACATCACGTGGGAGAATCCGGTGCGCCCCTCAGAAGAGAGAGGCTCACGCAGCCTGGAGATCAGCTCGAACATGTCAGTGTCCTTTCGCAGGTGCAGAAAGCTCACGCATATACGGGTGATCCGCGAGTTCCTCGGGCGTACCCCGCGCGATGAGACGACCTGCCTCGAGGATGGCAACCTGATCAACACCGATAATCGACGCGGACCGGTGGGCGATCACCAGAACTGTTTTTCCTTGAACGAGGCGGGTGAGAGCTGATTGGATCTCGGCCTCGGCTTCGGGGTCTGTGAAGGCGGTGGCCTCGTCGAGTACAAGGATGGGCGCATCGACAAGCAGTGCGCGCGCAATCGCAATGCGCTGGGCCTGCCCGCCCGAGGGATGGGCGTCTTCTCCTATGACAGAGTCGAGGCCTCGTGGAAGGGAACGCACATAGTCGTCAATCTGGGCAGCGGTAGCAGCTGCCCAGATTGCCTCTTCCTTAGCATCTGGCCTGCCTAGCGCAATGTTTTCGCGCACAGATATGTCAAGAAGTTGAGGATCTTGGAGAACAAAAGACACGTGCCGGTAGAGGACGTCGGGAGCAATGGCTCGCACATCAACGCCTCCGATGCGCACACTTCCTTGATCTGGGTCAGCAAAACGCGCGACCAGGGTCGCCAAGGTGGATTTTCCAGAGCCGGACGGACCGACGAGCGCGGTCACTGTCCCTTGCGGGACTGTGAGACTCACGTCTTGAAGAGCAAGCGTCGAACCGTAAGAGAAGGAGACGCCATCGATCTCGACCTCAGCCCCGCTCGGTTCCGCGTTTCCTTCAACCGGCAGCGGCGAAACAGAAAGCAGGTCGATAATGCGCAGCGCAGCTGCACCAGCGATCTGATAGGACCAAACCGTTGATCCAAGCACCTCGATTGCGGCAGGAATGACAAGGGCGATCAGCGCACAGGTGATGACCTGGACAGGGCTCACGATGCCAGCAGCCGCCAGCGCCGAACCTCCCGCTGTCGATATCAATAGAATCATCGAGGGCGACACAGCAGCCTGTCCGAGCGCCGAACCCTTCAACAATGGCCCACACCAGGCAACATAGAAGCTCGCAAAATCCTCAGCGGCTCGGGTGAAACGTTCATGTGCGCGCCCGACAGTGCCAAATGCTTTTACGACGCTAATACCGGAAACAAACTCAACCATAGTTGCTGAGACACGCGTGAGGTACCGGTCCATTTGGGCGGTTTTCTCGCCCATGTCCCGCATCATCCACGCATTGATAATTGCATAGATCGGTAACGTCGCGATTGAGAGCAGGCCGAGGCGCCAGTCAATGATAAACGAGTAGATCAACAAGGAGAGAGGCGCGCTGACTGCAGCAGCAGACTCAACTGGCGCATGGGCTATGACCGTATGGACATCGTGAGTGTCGTCCTGGATCGCCTTGCGCACAGCCCCCGAGTTCGTCGAGGTGAACCACGCGAGGGGCGCCGATGCAAGGACTTTCACCATGCGCATGCGCACGATGTGTCCAAAGCGCACATCCGCGAAGTGGGTGACGCTCAGCGCAAGGAAGTAGATTCCGTAGCGCGCACCAAATGCTCCGATAAGCCACATAAGCAGGCTGATAACCTCACCTCGGTCAGGAGAGACCCCCGAGCGCGCTGCGGCAAGAAGCACCTCGCCTAGCTGGACGAGAATGGCGTAGGGAGCGACTGCAAGCGCGCCGTAGAGGATGCCAAGTAGCTGGGCAAGAGCCATGGATCCACGGATCGGTGCGGTAAGTTCCTTGAACGCCTTTTGCCCAGCCCTGTGTGCAGCGCGCGGGTCATCGATTTGTACGTCGCTAGCAGCTGAGGTTTGCTCCCCCATACGAGTTTCCAGCTCCTGATCAGTGACAGTCATAATTGGTCTCCTTCGCAGGCACATGTTTCAGCTATCGGCCTGAGCGTGATCAGTCGATCTGCACACGCCGAGGCAAACTCGCCGTCGTGGGTAACAACGATGACGGCCGCACCTTCGTCAGCAATACGCCGCAAGGTTGCGGTAATTGAATCAAGGTGCCTGGCATCGACTCCCGAGGTTGGCTCGTCGAGGATGACGATGGGACGCCGTGCTGCGCGTGCGGCAGCGATGACAAGGCGTTGTTTTTGTCCTCCCGAGAGGCTCAAGGGGTGGCGATCACCCAGGTCCGCGAGGTCAAAGTCAGCCAAGAGTTTCTCCCCGACCTCCCCGCTGGCATCCGAAGCGCCAATGGTCAGCTCACCGGCGAGTGTGTCGGAAAAGAGCTGACGCCCGGTGTCTTGCATGACGAGTGCGCACGCCGCGCGCCTCTGACTGCGCGAGCTTGTCACGCCATCCAAGGAAATCTCACCAGAGTTCGGGGCTGTCAGTCCGCACAGCACGCGGACAAGAGTCGTTTTGCCGACGCCATTGGCCCCGGCGATGCAGGTAATTTCTCCAGAATGAAAATCCGCATTAAAGCCCTGAAAAACTGGAGTACGACCATAGGAGAAGCTCAAGTTGCGGCACGATAGTCGGGGAGCCTCAGCGCCCGCGGCTACTTCCCCGCTCCCGCCCGAGGCCACCCAGGCCTCGGGCGGACCCGGATCAACGAGGGTACGCAAGCCAAGAGAGCAGCGTTCTTCATCCGTCATGGAATAGAACTCCTCGCCGCTCCAGCGCCTCGTCACCGCTCCAGCCTCCATGAGGAGAACTTGGTCGGCAAGTCCCCTCAGGAAGTGGAGGCGATGCTCGACGACAACGATCGTCATCCCCTGTTCTTTCAGGGTCGCAAGGGCCCCGCGCACATCAGCAATTGCTGCGGGATCGAGGTTTGATGTCGGCTCATCGGCGAGGAGGACCGGAGCACCAGATGCCAGCGCGCACGCAAGAGCTACCTTCTGAAGCTGTCCGCCAGACAGCGTTGACAGCTTGCGATCCATGAGGGCGTAGATCCCCATGAGCTTTGCGGCGCGTTCACTGCTCTCGATCAAATCCGTACGGTCTCGGCCATAGTTTTCACCGCAGAATGCGAGTTCTTCTGCAACGGTGTCGCAGAAAAATTGAGTGCGTGGATTCTGAAAAACAGAGGAACACAGATGACCAACCTCAGTGAGGGGAACCTCTGCCAGATCGCGCCCGTCGATCCGCACCGCGCCTTCTAGCTGCCCCGGAGTCATCTGCGGGACGAGGCCAGTGAGCGTACGCATGAGCGTCGACTTACCGCAGCCGGAGGAGCCACACACGAGAGTGAGGGTACCCGGATGGGCAGACAGCTTGACCCCACGCAGAGCATCAACACGGTCTCCCGTCAGCTCGCTGACATAGGAAAAGGCCAGGGACTCAACATCAATCACGGGAGGACTCCCAGGTAGCAGAAGAACTCAAGCACGAGGACAAGGGCTACACACGCGAGGGCGAGCGCGTCCCAAGCGCTTGCACGCAGAAGCGTCAGGGAGGTCGGGCGCGTGCCCCCGCCTAGGCCTCGGACCACACTGGAGGCCGCCAGGTCGTCGGCGACGCGCGCAATAGACGACAACAGCGGGACCAAGAAGCGCTCCGCGATCACAAGCGGGTGCCGCAGCACCCCGCGCGCCCTGAGGTCGACGCCACGCATCTCCATAGCCTCGCGGATAGCGACCGCTTCAGCCGCTACCGTTGGGATCACTCGGAAAGCGACGACCAGAGCGTCAACGAAGACTCGCGGCAGGCGCACGGCACGCAAAGCGGCTTTCATCTGACCGATCCTGGTTGTGCGATACACGTAGAATGCGAGGCCAAAGCCGGCAAAAAAGCGAGCAAACCAGTACATAATCGCGCTGCACGTTCCGATAATGAGAACGATGCTCCGAGGCCAGCCAATCGACTGCATCCAAGCGATGAGAAAAGGGGAACCAAGGGTGACGACGTCACAGATGAAGCAACCGAACCCCGTGTGCAGCGCGGACCGAGCGCTCACCTCCCACGCGAGGGCAACCACTACCAAGAGCTGAACGGCAACAAGGGTTGTCGTGGGACTCGCGCGCATCACGACCGCATTGAGCACGAGAAGGGCTAAAAGCTTCGTGCGTGGGTCCAGCCTGCTCGACGACTCACCGGGAGCCGATTCGGCCGGTGAGATCTCAGGCAACGCCGGCCTTCGCGAAGTGCTTGCGAAGCAGGAAGCGCCCGATGAGTCCACCGATGCACGCAACGATCATCGCAACAACGACCCACACGCTGATGACCGCGGGGCTAAAGAGTGCACGCATTCCGTCCGCGTAGTCCTGGCCCATCTGGGACGCGACATCCGCGTAGTAGGAGTCTGGAGCAAAGAAAATCGGAGCAAGCGGGCCGATCATCCACAGGGAGAACAGCATGTACGCTGCGATGTTTCGACGGGCACTCAGATATCCACCGCTGCGAGCGATGAGGTCAGCTAGGAAACCGAGGACAAGAGCGACCGGTGCGGTCACCCACGCATGTCCTGTCACGACCATGAGGAAGGCGACTATGCCCGCCATGATCGTGACCGTCCCAAACATGCGCGAGCGCACCATCATCAACATAACGACCGGGCCGTTCAGGAGGAGACCAACAATCCAGCCAACGAACATGAATGCTGGGCCGAAGAAGCCGAGCATTCCAGAGCACCACATGAGAATGAAATAGACGGCGGTAAATGCGCCGATGGTGACAGCCGAGCGTGCCTTTGTCACGCCCGAGCTTGAAACCTGAGACATGATCGCGACCTTTGACGATAATGAGGTTTATTGAATAAAGCTAAGGATAACCTATCTTTATGTAGGCTTGTAAGACCTTGTGTCCAATTGAAATAACACAAAGGCCCCCACGAGCGTTGCTCGTGGGGGCCTTAGAAAACGACTATCTGCCGTTAACCTCTCATGCTTCAGGAAGCATCCTCGGAGGTCAGGGCGCGAGTCTTGGTGGCATCCAAGGGGATACCGGGGCCCATGGTCGTGGCGACCGTGGCCTTGATGATGTAACGGCCCTTTGCGGAAGCCGGCTTCAGACGCAGGATCTCATCGAGAACAACTGCGTAGTTCTCAACGAGCTGCTCGGCGGTGAAGGAAGCCTTACCGACGATGAAAGCCAGGTTTGCGTGCTTGTCGACACGGAACTCGATACGACCACCCTTGATCTCACGGACAGCCTTGGCGACGTCCATGGTCACGGTGCCGGTCTTGGGGTTCGGCATGAGGCCACGGGGACCCAGGACGCGGCCCAGACGGCCGACCTTGCCCATGAGGTCCGGGGTTGCAACGGCGACATCAAAGTCGGTGTAGCCCTTTGCGACCTTTTCGATGAGCTCGTCGCCGCCGACCTCGTCGGCTCCAGCGTCGAGTGCTTCCTGTGCGCGCTCGCCAACGGCGAAGACCAAGACCCGAGCGGTCTTACCGGTGCCGTGCGGCAGGGAAACGGTGCCTCGGACCATCTGATCCGCCTTGCGGGGATCAACACCCAGTCGCATAACAACCTCGACGGTTGAATCGAACTTGGTGACCGAGGTTTCCTTGGCCAAACGCATTGCGGCCAGGGGGCTGTACAGTTCGCCAGCGTGGATCTTCTCCGCCGCTGCGCGGTAGCTCTTAGAGCGCTTCGTCATTCTGCTTCTTCTCCTTGCAGGTGTGGGTGTCGGGCAGCGCCTGCCCTACCACGAGGTAATAAAGGGTCAGTCCTGAACAGTGATGCCCATGGAACGCGCGGTGCCCGCGACGATTTTGGAAGCGGCATCAATGTCATTGGCGTTGAGGTCAACCATCTTGGCCTGGGCGATTTCGCGCACCTGGTCCATGGTGATCGATCCAACCTTGGCGGTGTTCGGGGTACCCGAACCCTTTGCAACACCTGCAGCCTTCTTGATCATCTCGGAGGCCGGAGGGGTCTTGAGGACGAAGGTGAAGGAGCGATCTTCGTAGACGGTGATTTCAACCGGGACGATCGAACCGCGCTGCGACTCAGTTGCAGCGTTGTATGCCTTCGTGAATTCGACGATGTTAACGCCGTGCTGGCCCAGTGCGGGACCAACGGGCGGAGCAGGGGTCGCGGCGCCTGCAGCGATCTGCAGCTTAATGAGGCCGGTGACCTTCTTCTTCTTCGGTGCCATATTTCGGGTCTTTCTATTTCTTACTGGGCCGCGGAGACTACCGCGGCATGCATCCACGTGGCGCCCACAGGAAGAGCAACCTGCGGACATAGTCCACCCAGACGCACGAATCTACATCATAACGCGATGTCGGCGCTCCCCCAAGTCTTGGTGCTCGAGGTCACGCCACGAGGCGTTTACTCTTCGATCTTCTCGACCTGATCGAAGGTCAGCTCCATGGGGGTCTCACGCTCGAAGATGGTCAGGAGCACCTTCAGACGCTGGGTTTCAGGCATGATCTCAGAAATCACAGCGCTCATGGTGGCGAATGCACCGTCGATAACGGTGACAACCTCGCCGACCTCGAACTGGGTCTGAACTTCCTGGACGGGGGCGGGAGCGCTCTTCTCTTCGGCAGCCGCGGCCTCGAGAACATTCGGGGTCAGCAGCATAACGACCTCGTCGATCGAAAGCGGGACCGGGTTGTGCTGGTCACCCACGAAGCCGGTGACTGCGGGGGTTTCCTTCACCACACGGTAGGAGTCTTCGTTGAAGTCCATGCAGACGATGACGTAGCCGGGAATGCGCACGCGACGAACGCGCTTCTTCGCATTTCCGCGGTACTCCATGACGTACTCATCGGGAACCTCGACCTGGAAAATCGAGTCTTCCATGTTCTGGTTGGTAATACGCTGCTCAAGGTTTGCCTTTACCTTGCGCTCGTGACCGGAGTAGGTGTGAATGACGTACCAGTCGCCGGGAGACATGTAGAGTTCGCGGCGCAGCTTTTCTACCGGATCATCGTCTGACGAGGCCGCCTGCTCAGCTGCTTCTTCAACGCCAGCTTCCGCTTCGCCTTCTTCACGTGCTTCCTCGCGCTCGACGGGAGCATCTTCAAGGCGTTCTGCCACGTCGTCTTCGCGCTGTGCGGCAGTTTCCAGATCAGCTTCGGGCGCGATTCCACCGTCAAAGGTGTCGATCGGGGCCTCTTCGATATTGTCTAGGCTCACGGGTTTTCCTCCTGTGCTTAACGCTCGCGCGGTGTTCGCGGCCGAGCCGTAGAAGAAACCCGCCTGCATTCCTGCGGGCGGGTTAACGGTTTCAGCCAAATACCAATGAGTTCAGTCTACCGAATAAGAAATCAAGAAGGCCAGTGAAAGCCATAATTGCGGCAACAAACACAATGACGACCAGGAAGTACGTCCAGGTCTCAGAACCGCTGGGATAAATGACTTTCTTCATCTCAGAGATCACCTGAGAGACAAAGATCACCATACGCTTGAAAATATTCGGGCGCTTTTCCTTGGGTTGAGGTGCGCCATCGCGCGAGGGGGTTGCACGCTTCTTCGTGCGATCCACCCGCGGGGATTCTTCACGGCGAGCCTGGGATTCGCTCATCGTTCCTCCAATAGTTATGCACCTGAGTGGCAGGGCAGGCGGGACTCGAACCCACAACCGCCGGTTTTGGAGACCGGTGCGCTACCAATTGCGCCACTGCCCTACTGCAACTCTTCCGAAAAAGACTTGCTCGGTTGAGTTTAGGGGAGATGAGGCCTCCTGTCCAACTCACCGCGATGCGTTCGCCTCATAAGCGCTCAAATTGTGACTCACACCAATAAATGGATCTATCCATGCCACAATGTTCGCGTGGATACTCAATCAGCCTCCCGCGTCTCAACGCGCTTCGCAAATATCACTCCCTCAGCGACCCTTGCCGTCGACGCTAAGGCCAAGGCACTGAAGGCCCAGGGACGCCCCGTCGTTGGTTTCGGTGCGGGCGAACCTGATTTCGCCACCCCCGATTACATTGTCGAGGCCGCCGTCAAGGCCGCGCGCAACCCCGCGATGCACCGCTAC
>CALLSD010000063.1 GCA_938014245.1 uncultured Actinomyces sp. | reverse complement strand
CTTGGAAAGCGTGTTGGGTGCAAGCCCTCGGGGGTTCGAATCCCCCATCCTCCGCAGTACGTCCCCGGGATCTCAACGGATCCCGGGGTTTTTCCTTTGTTTGCAACGTTTTTGGGCTGTGTGTATTGAAACCGATATATACCGATAGGTACCTTTGGGGGCGCAAAAAGTGGCCCCAATACGCCCCCATCAATTTGAGGTTCGGTTATCTTGCAGAAATTCCCTCCAGGGATCGAGAGGGACACAGTGTGTGAAAAATATAGGGCGAGCGCCTATACCGCGGTGAAGAGATCTAGTGTCCTTCCATGCGGATCGGGTATAAGAAAACCCGTTCCTGCGCAGGTGCGGGAGGCATGAGAAAACCCCACTCGCAAGTCGCGGCGGGGTTTAGGGTTGCTTCAGTTAGCTATGCAGCAGTATCGGCATTTTGCGCTGCGAAGCCCGTGCGGAGTTCTCTGAGTTCAAAATCAAAAGCTCCGGCATACTCGTCATTAAAAGCAGCGAGCCGCTCAATCCAATCTTGGTTAACTTGCTTGTGCTCGACAAGCGCAGCGACCGCGCCCTCTACGTCCGGGCCGTCGCAATCGAGCATTTCTAAGAAGACAGGAATATACTCACGGTCGCCTAACGCTTCCAAAAGCGCGACCACATCAAGAACAAACTTTGTTGGGGTGTCACGCGATTCCATAGATTAGGTATACCCTATCTAGTCGCTCTGATGGGATAACTACTCTTAATTTTACCGCGCGGGTTATAGTCTCGAATCAGCGGATCGCTCTCGACTCGCATGCTCATAATGAGCACGAGCGCATTTGGAAAGAGAAAGACCCCGCCCGCCCGCAGTGTGCGGACGGGCGGAAACTCTATATCGCCTCGGAAATCAGGCGCGACGCTTGCGAGCAGTCACGGCAGCGCCGCCAGCAGTTGCTACAAGAGCAGCCGCAGCCAAAATTCCTGATTCGAAACCGGTCTTTGCCAGTGCAGGCTTCTTAGGCGACTGAGTCGTCGGCTGGTCAGGAGCAGGCGTGGTGGGAGCCGTTGTCGAAGGGCTCGGGGCAACGGTTGTGGGCGTTGCAGGCTGAGTCGGTGCCGGAGGCTGAGAGGTGGAGGGCGCGGGAGTCGGCGTTGCTGCGATCTGTCGGATCACTATGTCAGTATCGCGACCAACTGCGCGTGCGTCAGTCGGATTGTTCGGGTCCACGGTCTGCGTGGCCTCGCTGAAGCCAAAGACCGACTGGCCAGGAACGATTTCGTAGCCGCCGGGAAGCTGGGGGAGAGCGGTTGACGCTGCGCGAGAAGGATCCGTTTGGTCATTGGTATAGACCGTCGAAGCCAAAACTTGACCAGAGGGATCGACCAGACGAATCCGTCCGAGGTGTGAGTACTGAACCTCGCAGACAAAGTGCATGGCAGGATTGTCTGGATCAAAGTTCACGGCAGGCGCGGAGGTCTGCAAGGTGTAAGACCCCGGGACGACGGGGCTGGGTGTTGAGGGGAGCGTCGCAGCGCCAGGGGCGGGCTGGTACTCCTGACGAGGCTCAAGAATGGTTTCGTTTTCGTCTGCGATGTAGCAGGTGGCGGGGCCCGCGACCTCGGCGGCCTGCGCCGACTGCTGAGCAAAGACGGGTACTGCTGCGACGAAGAGTAGTGCTGTCGCTGCACAAGTCAGTTTGGTTCGCATTGAAATTCCAACCAGCTTTCTACCTATATGTTCAAACGCGGTGATGGGGATGCGCTCATTCGATTCAAGTTTATATCGAGTGGGTGAGCTGGCCAAATATGTGGCTTGGAGGGCTAGGGGAAGCGGGAGGAAGATTGTATTCATTACCACGGGTCGCCGCGAAAGCTCTGCTCCGTGTAGACTGTTCCCGGATCCTCCGTGTGACGGTATCATCCGAACCTCCCCAGGGCAGGAATGCAGCAAGGATAAGGGTGC
>CALLSD010000062.1 GCA_938014245.1 uncultured Actinomyces sp. | reverse complement strand
GCAAGCTGCTCGAGAAGCAGAAGGAAGGCAAGAAGCGCATGAAGTCCATCGGTCGCGTGGACGTGCCGCAGGAAGCCTTCATCGCGGCCTTGACCTCCGACGTTCCCACCGGAAAGAAATGACCGTGGCAGAGGGTAACGAGGCCGCGGGCGGGGCAGCAGCACAGGCTACTGATGTCGCTCAGTCTGCTGGCGCTAATGCGCGCAATGGCCGCCGATCTGGAGACGTCCCAGAGGGGACCGTTTTCATGAGCCGGACGAAGTCCTTTACGCGCCGTAGCCGTGAGCTCCCCGTCAACCTTGCGCGCACGTGGGAGGCGCACGCCGAACGCTATGTCATTGAACCTCGACGAGGCGTTGGCTACACGACTGTTGCAGACGATTTCCATCTGGACACTGAGGAACTCTTTGACAGGCGGGCGCCGCTGACCCTTGAGATTGGTTCGGGGACGGGCGAGCAGATCGTAGCCGCGGCAGCGGCCAACCCCGATCGTGATTACCTTGCGCTCGAGGTGTGGGTGCCTGGGATTGCCAAGCTGATTTCCAAGGCAGTGGATGCGGGCGTTGATAACATTCGAGTGCTCGAGGCCGATGTAGCGCAGGCGCTCCCGATCATGCTGGGCGATGCCTGCCTTGACGAGGTCTGGACCTTCTTCCCTGACCCGTGGAGGAAAGCGCGCCACCGCAAGCGTCGACTCGTCAGCGATGAGTTCGCGCTCCAAGTTGCCCGAGTGCTCCGCGACGAGGGAGTGTGGCGTCTTGCGACCGACTGGGATGATTACGCCTGGCAAATGCGAGATGTGATCGAAGGCTGCCCGCTCTTTGAGAATCCTTATGTGGGACAAAGGCCTGATCCCGAGGATCCCGAACCAAAGCGCGGTGGTTTCGCGCCGCGCTATGAAGGACGTGTCGTTACTCATTTTGAAACGCGCGGGATCGATGCGGGGCGTCGTGTACATGACGTTATCGGAGTCCGGCTTCCACGTGAAAGCGTGTAGCCATATCCAATGTCAGCCTCGCTGTGTTTTCCCACTTCACAAAGAGATACAGGTGACATTTAGGGTGTTCATATTTCACCTGGTTGACAATTTCTATATGCTGGCTGTGCATTGAGATTTCACTCCAACGTGAAACTCCGGCTTCCTCTTCGCGATAGGCGGATCTGCGAAGAGTGGAGATGCGTTCTGCTAGCAGAACGCACGGGGACGGGGCTTTCTCGATGAACCGAGAAAGCCCCGCCTCGGTCCGCAACGTGTGCCCGTCTTCTTCGCTTAGGAGAAGACGGGCACAGCTGTATTCGCGCCAAAACACGAAGTGTTCTTTTTGAGCGTTTTATGGAAACATTGTGTAATCCATCCCACATTCATCAAGGAAGAAAGAACAGTGAAACAGGTAGCTTACGCGCGATATTTTCAGCGTAGGTTCGTGTGGATCCTCATCACTTTGTCCGCATTCGTGCTTCTAGCTGGATCCCTCAGAGGAACCATCACCGCACTGCCTCCCATCATCGAGGAAATCCAAAGAGACTTGGGACTTTCCTCGGCCGAGGCCGGATTAGTGACCTCAATCCCCGTATTCTGTTTCGGTTTCTTCACCCCATTCACCGCACTCATCCTGCGAAAAATCCGACTGAATCGCGCCGTTTGTCTGGGGCTGGCAATCGTGATCCTCGGTGCCGTGCTCCGCTCGCTCGGTATGGCCTGGTCACTATTTGTTGGCACCTGTGTCATTGGCATCGGAACAACCTGCTCCAACCTGGTCGTCACTATGCTCATTGGTCGCGATTTTCGCCATCGCGCGGGAATTATGACGGCGGTTTACTCCACGATGATTGACCTCATGATCGCAGCCTCGACCGCCTTCAGCTTTCCGTTGGTCGCATACGTCGGCTGGAGAGGCGCAGCGGGAGTATGGGGAGTCGGTCCAGCCCTGATCGCACTCGTGGCCTGCCTTGCAATCTACCCACTCAATCGCCCGGGAATCCGCCCTTTCTTCGCCCGAAGAGCCGGATGGACGATCCACACGGACGACTCAGCTGTAACGGATGGCCCCGCCAAGGCCTCGGAAATCTATCGCTGGCCCATGGCATGGCTGATGGCTTTCGCCTTCGCTGTCAATACCTTCTGCTACTTCGGCGTCGCAGCATGGCTGCCGAAAATCCTTGCAGACATGCTTGAGATGGGTCCAAACGATGCTGGTTTTGCGGCATCGATCTACCACATCGTGGGTGTTGCTGCGCCGCTGAGCATGATGGCCGTCCAGAAATTGATCCGCGCTCAGACCTCGACAATCCTCACGCTGGTCTCTCTGTCGTGGCTCCTCATGCCAATTGGAATGCTCCTTCTTCCCGGAGGCTGGGCTTTGTGGAGTGCGTGCGGGGGACTGGGTCAAGGTGCATTTTTCTCAATTACCTTTACGCTGGTCATTGAACGCACGACCAACATGGCTCAAACCCGCACGCTGTCTGCACTCGTCCAAAGTATTGGATATGGCTTTGGTGCCTTGGGGCCGTGGGTTTTGGGGCGCATGTACGACATGACGGCTAACTGGCTGTGGCCCTTCATTCTTTTAACAGTCCTGACAGGAAGCCTCGTCGTGATTTCCCAAATCGTCGCCCGCTCGACCTCAACCCCCAAGCCTCAATGAGTCCTCACCAGCCAGAAGGCCAGGCTTGGGACGATCGTGGTCGTCTCCGAGCTGAACTCGCCGAACCTTATGCCAAGCGCACCCTCGCCGTCTATGTGCACGTTCCTTTCTGCCAGATTCGTTGCGGCTACTGTGACTTCAATACCTACACCGTCGGTTTTGGCCCCGGAGCTGACCGTGAGAGCTATGACCGAAGCGCCCTTGCTGAAATGCGCATGGGAGCGGGGATCCTCAGCGATGCTGGTATGCGTAAGCGCCCCGCCTCGAGCATTTTCTTCGGTGGCGGCACCCCCACGCTCTTATCCACTGACATCCTTGAACGTCTCCTTGTGGGGGTGCGCGAGAACTTTGGGATCGCCCCCGGCGCGGAAATTACCGTAGAAGCGAACCCCGAAAGTGTGGACGAGGCCGCGCTTGAACGCCTCACCAAGGCTGGCTTTACCCGCGTTTCCTTCGGCATGCAATCGGCCGTCCCCGAGGTCTTGCGCGTCCTTGATCGCCACCATGATCCAGCGAAATTGCCCGGCTTGGTTGGCGCGGCCCGCAGACTCGGGATGGACGTCTCAGTCGACCTCATCTACGGAGCCCCCGGAGAAAGCCTGACGGACTGGCAGACCTCGCTTGAAGAAGCGATCGCAATGGAACCGGACCACATCAGTGCCTACGCCCTTGTCATCGAAGAAGGAACCAAAATGGGTGCGCAGGTCGCTCGCGGGCAACTTCCCATGCCCGACCCAGACGACGAGGCCTCGAAATACGAAATTGCGGATCGACTCCTAGGCGAGGCCGGCTACAGCTGGTACGAAATTTCAAACTTCGCGCGCAGGGAGGTGGGCGAAGAAGGAATTGTTTCCACCCAGCTGCGCCACGCCTCGAAACACAATCTTGCCTACTGGCGCGACTGGGACTGGTGGGGGATCGGCCCGGGCGCGCACTCTCACATCGGCCGCTATCGCTGGTGGAACGTCAAACACCCTTCGGCGTATGCGCAAAGACTGCGAGAGGGACTTTCTCCCGCACACGCCGGTGAAATCCTCGACGCGCCGACGCGAGAAATGGAACGCATCCTCTTGGCTGTGCGCACCAGCGAAGGCGTTCGAGCTCCCGAGGAGGGGGAAGGGGACCGCGAGGCTTTTTACGCCGCGCTTGGACCCCTGGCCTCGAAAGGACTGATCGACGCGCAGGCGGCTAAGGAGGGGCGGGCGATTCTGACTCTCCAGGGCAGGCTTTTAGCTGACTACGTGACGCGCGAGCTCCTTGGATACTGAGTTACGAGCCGCACACTTACACGGGAAAGAGTGTTGATCTGGGAATAGAGCGTCCCGTCCTCATAGTGTGGAGCGGTGACTTCAGATATGTACGGGACCAATATCTTCGAATTCGACCCGCATCGTGATGGGCCGGGTGCGCGCAGGCCGCGCTCTGTTGAAGTTGCCATCGAGTACGGCATGGTGCTTGAGGATATTTCCAGCGGATGGGTTGGTGCGGTGACCCGCGTTGAAAAATCCGGGGGAGTGCACCTGGTTGAACTTGAGGATCGACACGGGCGCAAGCGTTCTTTCCCCCTTGGCGGCGGGTTTTGGCTTGAGGGGAAGCCCATTGTTGCGCTCCCTCCCAAGGCTGCACCCGCGCGTCAGACCCCCGCTTTGACTACTCCCGGTGGCAGGGCGGTCACAAACTCAGGATCGATTGCTGCTGAAAACCGCGTTGCGCGCGTCGCGCGAAAGTCTCGAATCTGGGTCGAGGGACGCCACGACGCCGAGCTCATCCAACACGTGTGGGGAGAAGACCTTGCCGATGTTGGAGTTGCCGTTCAGCTTCTTGAGGGCGTTGACCACTTGGAGGAAATCCTCGAAGTCTTTGGACCCACCGAGAAAGTACGAGCGGGTGTGCTTGTGGATCACTTGGTCCCCGGATCCAAAGAATCCCGCATCGCCGAGGCCGTGAGTGCGCGCTGGAAGGATGCGGTCCTCATTGTCGGCCACCCCTATGTCGATATTTGGCAATCGGTGAAGCCTCAGCGTGTGGGACTTGAAAAGTGGCCCGAAATTCCTCGGGGAGTGGATATTAAACACGGGACTTTGGAACACTTGGGCTGGCCCCATGCGACTCAGGCCGATATCGCGATGGGGTGGAAACGAATCCTCTCCACGGTTCGCAACTATAAAGACCTCGAGCCAGCCCTTCTGGGGCGCGTTGAGGAACTGATTGATTTCGTCACTCAGCCCGGTTTGGAATGATCTCTCTTTCCCATTCGGCTCGGGTGAAAACTGTTGATAACAGGGCGAATTGGGTATTTGCGGAGTAAACTGGCACTCAAATAGCGTGAGTGCCAGATTAGGGGAGGATGAATGAACGACCGTCGCCTAGACGTTCTACGAGCCATCGTGTCCCAGTATGTCCACACGCGTGAACCCGTGGGGTCCAAAGCCATCGCGCAATCTCAAGATCTTGGGGTCTCTTCGGCAACCATCCGAAACGACATGGCTGTCTTGGAAGAAGCGGGGCTCATCTACCAGCCCCACACCAGTGCTGGCCGCGTGCCAACCGACAAGGGCTACCGAGTTTTCGTCGACCAATTGGCAACACTGAAGCCCATGAGTGCCCCAGAACGACAGGCGGTCGAGAAATTCTTAGCCCGCGCCGAAGACCTCGATGACGTCGTCATGGCCACAGTCCGCCTGCTTGCACAGGTCACGCGCCAGGTTGCCCTCATTGAATACCCCGTGAATGCTCGCTCAACACTGAGCCGCATCGAATTTGTCGATCTGAGCGACTCACGCCTGCTCATCGTTGTCATCACCGAACAGGGCAAAGTTTTTGAACGCCTGCGTGAGATGCCCCAAGACCTCGCCCAAGAAGATCTCTTGACGCTGCGCTCGGTCCTCAACGCCGCCTACCAGGGCAAAGACGCGGGAGAAGTTCGTGCCCATTACGAGGCCATGGCTGAGTGTCTGCCGCCCGCACTGTCTGGGTGCGCCGGAGACATCAGCGAAATCGTCGCCAGCCTCCTCCAGGGAGAGCCTTCCGCGCGAATCGCTATGGCGGGAATGTCGAACCTTGCTCGAAGCGGTGTTGACTTCCGCGACATTGCACCGGTTTTAGACGCCCTCGAAGAACAAGTCGTTCTCCTGCGTCTCTTCGCCGAAATGGACGAAGGAAACGGCGACGTGCACGTCTCCATCGGTTCTGAAAACGGACATGATGCTTTCGTTGAGACCTCCCTCGTTTCAGGAACTTACGCTTCCGGGGGGAACTCAGCCCACGTGGGAATCCTCGGGCCCACCCGCATGGACTACGCCTCGACAATGTCCACGGTCCACGCAGTGGCCTCGTATCTGTCCAAGTACTTGAACTCAACACACTAACCGCAGCCGCAGAAGGATATTCGTGAACGATTACTACGCAATCCTCGGGGTCTCACGCGACGCCGACCAAAGCGAAATCAAAAAAGCCTATCGCAAGAAGGCTCGCGAATTACACCCGGACTACGGCGGGGACGAGGAAGCTTTCAAGGAGCTATCGGTCGCCTACGAAACTCTTTCCGATCCGGAAAAGCGCCGCATGTACGACATCGGTGGTGCAGACGCTGCCCGAGGCGGCGGATACGCTGGTGACTCCTTCGATTTCGGGGACATCCTCTCAACGATGTTCGGTGGAGCCTTCGGTGGCGGATTCGGCGGGGGCGCTGGCCCTCAGTCGCGCACTCGCCAGGGCCGCGAACAGCTCACGCGCATTGAGATCACCCTGGAGGAAGCAACCTTCGGTGCGCATCGCGAAATTTCGCTCAATACCTACGTTGCCTGCGATGTCTGCCACGGATCGATGTGCGAGCCCGGGAGCGAACCGACAACCTGTGGGACCTGTAGCGGTGCAGGCTATTCGATTCAAACCCAGCAGACCATGCTGGGAACCATGCGCACCCAAGTTCCTTGCCCCACCTGCCAGGGATATGGAACCGTCATTGAACAGCCGTGTCACGAATGCGCGGGCCAAGGGCGCGTGCGCACTCGCCGAAGCCTGACCATCGACATCCCCGCAGGTGCAGGAGATGGCATGCGCCTACGCCTCGCCGGACAAGGTGAGGTCGGCCCCGGCGGCGGCCCGAATGGTGATCTCTATGTCGATATCGTCGAAAAGAGGCACCCTACCTTCTCGCGTCAAGGCGATGATCTGTACATGACCGTCACCATTCCCATGACTGCAGCAGCTTTGGGAAGTACTTTCGAGCTCGATACCTTGGATGGAAAACAATCCATCACGGTCAAGCCTGGAACTCAGCCCGGCGACGAACTGCGTCTGTCCGGCTTGGGTGTCGGACACCTGCAGCGTCCCGGCCGCGGCGACCTGCATATCGGCATCAATGTCGAGATTCCGCGCAAGCTTGATGACCGTTCCCGCGAGCTCCTCGAAGAGCTTTCCGCTGTGCGCGGAGAAGAAAGCGCCCGTCCCGAAAAACAGGGTTCCTCCTTCTTCGATAAGCTTCGTGAAACCTTCACAGGCCAGTGATCGGAACACATCGATGACCCTTCCCGTTTTCATCGCTCCCGAGGCCGCCGCCCTCCAAGGCTGCACTCTTGGGGATTCCTACACTCTTGACGGGGATGAAGGCTTCCACGCCGCAACCGTTCGTCGCATGGACGTGGGGCAAATACTCGACGTTGTTGACGGCGACGGATTGCGTGTCCGCGGGAGCGTGATTGAACGAGCGAAAAAGTCATTGACTCTTCGCGTTGAAGAGATCATCCACGAGGCGCCCCCGTCTGTACGTTTGATCCTTGTTCAGGCGTTGTCCACGGGTGGCCGGGATGAAATGGCCATTGAAATGGCGACAGAAGTCGGGGTTGACGCTGTAATTCCTTGGCAGGCTAATCGCAGTGAAGTGCGCTGGAAGGGCGAAAAAGCCGCGAAGGGCATGAAGAAGTGGGAGTCGACTTTAAGGGCGGCAGCGAAGCAGTCTCGTCGTGCCTTCATTCCTCGCCTCGAAGATGCCTGCACTTCCCAAAGACTTGCTCAGTGGATTGGCGAAGAAACAGCAGCCGGCGCGTGGGTGATCGTCTGCCACGAGAGTACGCAGGCCCCTTTGAGTATTCTCCTGCGTGAGCTGCGTGCTGCTGCAGAAAAGTCTTTGCCGACCACTGACGAGGCCCCTGTGCAGTTGGTGCCGGGAACTTGCCTTCCGCCTCGGATCAGCGTGATCGTTGGCCCCGAAGGCGGGGTTGATCCAGACGAGCTTTCTCTTTTCGAGGCTGCAGGTGCGCGCGTGCGTCTATTGGGGACGACCGTTTTGCGCGCTTCGACCGCGGGCCCGGTTGCCTTGTCACTGATCAGCGATGCAATTGGACGGTGGTGACATGGAGGCAAAACGGATCGAAATTCCTAGGGGCGTCGACCCGGTTGTCCTTTTCGGCACATCAGATCGCGTCTTGCGCGCCCTCGAAAAAGGATTCCCGCAGGTGCGCTTCTCTCTCCTGGGACGCACTCTGTCGTTGATTGGCCCCGAAGGCATTGTCGATATGGCTGTTCAACTGGTCGACGAACTGGTTGAACTTGCTAAAGAAGGACACTCTCTTGATGCCGACGGAGTCGAACAGGCAATCGCACTCCTCACTTCGGCACATTCGTCGACCGAGCGTCCCCAGGAGATTCTTCGCAGTCGGGGCCGTTCGATACGCCCGCAGTCTGCGGGGCAAAAAGCCTACGTTGACGCCATCGAACGCTCGACCCTGGTCTTTGGCCTCGGCCCTGCCGGTACCGGAAAAACCTATCTTGCAATGGCACAGGCGGTATCGGCTCTGCTCTCTGGTCAGGTTCGTCGTATCGTTCTCACGCGTCCCGCAGTCGAAGCGGGGGAGAATCTGGGTTTCTTGCCGGGAACTTTGACGGACAAGATCGATCCCTATCTGCGCCCCCTCTACGATGCTTTGGGCGACATGATGGATCCCGATGCTCTGCCCAAGCTCATGGCCTCCGGCGCTGTTGAAGTTGCTCCTTTGGCGTATATGCGTGGCAGGACTTTAAACGATTCATTCATCATCTTGGACGAGGCGCAAAACACGACGCTCGCACAGATGAAAATGTTCCTCACCCGTCTGGGTTTCAACTCCAAGGTCGTCGTCACCGGTGATACCTCCCAAATTGACTTAGCGGGGGAGCGCAGCAGTGGCCTGCTCGTCATCGAAGATATTCTGGGCGGCATCGATGACATAGAATTTTGTCATCTGACAAGCGCCGATGTTGTGCGCCATCGACTTGTTGGCGAGATCATTGACGCATACGAACGCTGGGATGAGTCACTGGCACGCCTGAAAGCGCGCCGAGACCGCTCACTTCACTCCCGTTCCCGACACAATGGACATTAAGTCATGACTGAAGTTCTCAACGAAACCGACTATGAGATCGACATTGCAGAGTTCGTGCAATTGGCTGACTTCGTGCTCAGCGCAATGCACGTCTCAACCGAGGTCGAACTCAACATCATCTTCATCGACCCCGAACCCATGGAAGAACTTCACGTGCGCTGGCTGGACCTTGAAGGCCCCACCGACGTCATGAGCTTTCCGATGGACGAACTACGCCCGGGTACCGCCGAACACCCCACGGCCTCGGGAACTCTGGGGGATATCTGCATCTGCCCGCAGGTCGCCGAAAAGCAAGCCCGCGAGGCCGGTCACTCGACCGCAGAGGAAATGCTCTTCCTCGCTACCCACGGGATGCTTCACCTCATGGGATACGATCACGCTGAACCCGAAGAAAAAGAAGAGATGTTCGCCCTGCAACGCCAGCTCCTTTTGAGCTTCTTGGCGCAGCGATGATCGAAGCGGCAGTACCCGTCGCGGCGATGAGTATCGTCGCTGCGATTGCACTTCTCTTTGCGATGGCCCTTGCGACCAGCGAGTTTTCGCTTTCGAAATTGACTCGCGCCATTGTCGAGGACTTGATTCAAGAAGAGAGGAAACACGCGGGCGCTCTCATGGAGCTGGTGGACCAGCGTCGCGTGGTTATTTTTGTCCTTCGAGGCGTTCGCACTTTCACGCAGGTGGTCTTCGCCGTCTCGATGGCGACGATCGCGCTGCATCTTGCCAATCACTGGTGGCTCGCTGGATTGGTTACGATTGTGGTCGTCACCCTCGCGCAATTCCTTGCCAATAGCGTGATTGCAACGCGTTGGGCACAGCGCAACCCCACGGGTGCCGCACTGCTACTCACCCCGCTCATCACCCGCCTCGTGGGAATTGCGCGCTTCTTTGCCCCTGTTGCCCACAAAGCCCGCGCGGTCCTACCCCAGCCGGAGCGTACCGAAGCTGAAATGCGCGCAGAAATGGCGGATGAACTGCGCGAAATGGTTGACCAGGTTGGCGAAACCGAAGGTTTTGAAGAAGAAGACCGCCAGATGTTGCGCTCGGTCTTCGAACTTGGACACACCCTCGTGCGTGAAGTCATGGTTCCGCGCACGGAAATGGTGACGATCTCTTTCGACACGCCCGCACACAAGGCCCTGCGTCTCTTCGTCCGATCGGGCTTCTCACGTATCCCCGTTACCGGGACAGATACCGACGATGTACGCGGAATCCTCTTCTTCAAAGATGTCGTGCAGCGGCTAGAGACCTACGAAGGTGACCACGAACTGCGCGCGGACCAAATGATGCGTCCTGCCGAGTTCACCATCGAGATGAAACCCGCCGATGACCTGCTTCGCCAGATGCAAGCCGAGCACTTCCACTTGGCACTGGTCGTTGATGAATACGGTGGGATTTCAGGCCTCGTCACACTTGAAGACATCATCGAGGAAGTCGTCGGCGAACTCACCGACGAACACGATCGCAACACAATCGAACCCGAAGAGATTTCCCCCGGCGTGTGGCGCGTCCCCTCTAGGTTCTCGATTTGGGAACTCGGTGAGCTGTGGGGAGTGGAATTGCACGATGAAGACGTCGACTCTGTGGGCGGCCTGCTGGCCAAAGCGATCGGGCGTGTTCCCCTCCCCGGAGCGACTGGCGATATGCTCGGCGTGCACATGGTTGCCGAAGAAGCACGCGGGCGCCGCCGCCAAGTTGGCACAATCGTGTGCTCATATGCCCCCGAAGTTTCCTCCGACGACACCAACCAAAGCCAGGAGTAGCAATGCATTTTCCCAGCGATGACGAATTGATGGCCGGTCCCAACGCCTTTGAAGGGGTGGACATCGACTCCTTGGACTTCCCCGAGGAAGATGATGACCAGGGTGTGGATGCGGCCGGAGCGCTCGATGCGGAGTATGAGGGCGTAGACTTCGGCGGTTCAGATCTCGACGAGGCCGACGATGAGATCGCGCAGGACGTGGCCGACAGTGTTGATTCTCTGCGTCAACTGCGTGCCGAAACGAATGCGGCGGCCGATATTGTCATTCCCGACTTCCCCGAAGATTTCCGTGCGGGTTTCATCTCGATCGTTGGGCGTCCCAACGTCGGAAAATCAACCCTGACGAATGCGCTTGTCGGACACAAGGTTGCGATCACCTCGGGACGTCCGGAGACGACTCGCCACAATATTCGCGGCATTGTTCACGGTGACAACTACCAGCTGGTCCTGGTTGATACTCCCGGATATCACCGCCCGCGGACCCTCTTGGGAAAGCGCTTGAATGACATGGTCCGAGAGGCTTTGGCTGAGGTCGATTGCGTCATCTTCTGCTTGCCTGCAAACCAGCGCGTCGGACCGGGCGACCAGTTCATTGCGCGTGAATTGCGTTCCGTTCACAGGCCGATCATTGCGGTCGCGACTAAGTGCGATAGCGCGCCTCGCGAACGCGTTTTGGAACACCTCATGGCGATTGAAAAACTGGGGGAGTGGAGCGCAATCGTTCCCGTTTCTTCCTTCGAGAACAAGGGAATCGACCGCCTTCGTGAGGTTTTGGCGCAGACGGTTCCTCTTTCTCCGCCCCTGTACCCGCAGGACGATATTTCGGATGAGTCACGCGAAACGATGATTGCAGAATTTATTCGCGAGGCCGCGCTGGAGGGCGTGCGCGACGAACTTCCTCACTCGCTGGCCGTACAAGTCGAAGAGATCATTGAACGCCCCAAGCGTGAGGGTGATGACCGCCCGCCCTTGTTGGATATTCACGTCAATGTGTATGTCGAACGCGATTCCCAAAAGGCCATCATTATCGGTAAGAAGGGCGCGCGTTTGAAGGAGATCGGCACTCGGGCCCGAGCGCATATTGAAGAATATCTGGGGCGCCGGGTCTACCTTGATTTGCACGTGCGAACCGCTAAGGATTGGCAGTCGGATCCGAAGATGCTTCAACGCCTTGGTTTCTGAGTGTTTCCCCCACTTTTGATGTGAAAGTGGGGGATTCAACATCTGTGCCCTGACCAGGGTCCTGAGTCTGAACGGGTATTTCATGGCATGCTTATCCCGTGAGCGAAAATCCCCAAAACCCTAACGCTTTTGAGCTTTCGTCCTTTGACCCGGACGACGCATCACTGACCGTGCATCGCATGGCTGCGCATGACCGTCTGGCCTACCAATCCCGAGTCGTTTTGCGCTTGGGACAGATGCTTCTTGCTGCTGGTGCTGGTTCCTACCGCGTCAAGGCCTCGATGCGCACCTGCGCCGAGGCGGTTGGCATCGAAAAGCACCACGCTCAGGTGACCTTCACTGAGGTCGTTGCAACAGCCTATGCGAATGGTACTTTCCGTACCGAACTTGCTGAGCAGCGTCTCTTGGGTGTCAATGCTGATCGAATTGATCGCATCACAAACTATCTGGCAACAATTGAAGGCACACAAGTTCTTGTCGAAGACGTCGATAAGGCTCTTGACGAGATTGAACGCGTCAAGCCCCTGTACGGATGGCTCGCGAATGCTCTTGCTTCGGGACTTGCCTGTGCGGCCTTCGCATTCCTCAATGCTGGGGGATGGGTGGAGTGCTCGGTTGTCGCAATCGCAGCTTTCATTGGACAGTTCCTCCGACGTCAAATGCTCAAGCGCCACATGAACCACTTCGGTGTGTGGATGGTGTGTGGAGGCGTCGCTGCAAGCGCGTACATCCTGTGCGTCTACTTGGCGCAAAAGTACATGGGGATTGAGCCCACTCACCAAGCGGGATTTATTTCAGCGCTCCTCTTCTTGGTTCCAGGCTTCCCGCTGGTTACCGGGATTATTGACTTGGTGCGTCACGATTTTGCCGGTGGTATTCAGCGCATCGTCTACGTTGCCATGCTGGTTGTCTCCGCTGGTGTTGCCGTATGGAGTATCTCCAAGGTCTTCAACTGGTCAGTCACCCCCGTATACGTTGTTTCACTTCCTGCTTATATCCACTTCCCGCTGCGCTTCTTCACCAGTTTTGTTGCAGCCTTTGGCTTCGCGATGCTCTTTAATTCCCCGCCTAAGGTTTGCGCTGCTGCGGCTCTGATCGGCGCGGTCATCAACACCGGCCGTATCGCTTTGGCTGTTGAACTGGGAATGCCGGTGCCCGCGGCAGTGGGACTTGCTGCCCTGTGTGCTGGACTTTTGGCGGCTGCTGCTGCGGCGAAGACGCGCTATTCGCGCGTGACCTTGTCCGTTCCTGCCGTGGTTATCATGATCCCCGGTGTTCCGCTGTATCGTTCGCTCACGTACTTGAACAATGGCCAGACGATGGAAGCTCTCGAGCAGCTGTCTACCGTTCTCTTCACAATTGTTGCGATCGGTATTGGCCTGGCGATTTCGCGAATGCTGACCGACCGTGCGTGGCTCATGGAATCGCCGACCGGAGTTCCTCGCCTTGAAGAGGCAACGAACGAGGCCTAAAAAGCGTGTCCACCATGTGCACTCGTCGTGCCCGGTGCCACGAGCCTTCATAGACTGAAGATGTGAAGACAACATCTAAGGTTCCTCGTCCTGTCGGTTCTGGAATGCCCACGGTCAAGTACCGCGCCTTCCTTGATACCAACCCGGTGGATCTTCCCGATCGCCAGTGGCCCTCCAAGCGCATTACCCACGCGCCCAGGTGGATGTCCACGGATTTGCGTGATGGAAACCAGGCACTGATTGAGCCCATGGATTCCGCGCGAAAGCGCAAGATGTTCGATCTTCTTGTTCGCTTGGGCTACAAGGAAATCGAGATTGGCTTCCCCTCGGCTTCACAGACTGATTTCGATTTTGTTCGTTCTCTGTTGGAAGACGATGCTCTTCCCGAGGATGTCACCATTTCGGTGCTTACTCAGTCGCGCCCCGAGCTTATTGAGCGTACCGTCGAATCGCTGATTGGCTTCCCCCGTGCGACCGTGCACTTGTACAACGCAACCGCTCCGGTTTTTCGTGAGGTTGTCTTCCACGCAGACCGCGAGCAGACCATTGAGCTCGCCCGCTTCGGTACGCGTGAAGTCATTGCACAGGCCGAACGCCAACTGGGTGACGAGACCATCTTTGGCTTCGAATATTCACCCGAAGTTTTTATTGATACCGAGCGTGATTTCGCACTGGAAGTGTGCGAAGCCGTTATGGACATCTGGCAGCCACAAGAAGGTCGCGAGATCATCCTCAACCTGCCCTCGACCGTTGAACGCGCGACCCCCAATGTCTTCGCTGACCAGATCGAGTACATGTCTCGCAACCTTTCTCGACGCGAGCACATTGCGCTGTCTGTTCACCCGCACAATGACCGTGGAACCGGCGTAGCCAGTGCCGAACTTGCACTTCTTGCTGGCGCTGACCGCATCGAAGGCTGTCTTCTGGGACAAGGTGAGCGCACCGGTAACGTTGACCTGCTGACCTTGGGCCTGAATCTTTTTAGCCAAGGAATTGATCCGGGTATCGACTTCTCGGACATCGACGAGATCCGCCGCACTGTTGAGCACTGCACTCAGATGGAGGCATCGCCTCGTGCGCCATACGTTGGCGACCTTGTTTACACGAGCTTCTCGGGATCTCACCAAGACGCAATCAAGAAGGGCTTCGCAGCCCGCAAGATCAAGGTGGATGCTGCCGGAGGCGACGAGAACGCTGTGGTGTGGGAGCTGCCCTACCTTCCTATCGACCCGCACGACGTCGGGCGCTCTTACGAGGCCGTTGTGCGCGTGAATTCCCAGTCCGGTAAGGGCGGGGTTGCCTACCTCATGTCGCGGGCACACAACCTGGAATTGCCTCGCCGACTGCAGGTCGAATTCTCGAGAATCGTCCAGCGTCACACCGACACTTACGGCGGAGAGATCAACGCCGAAACATTGTGGAAGATCTTTGCAGACGAGTATTTGCCGACAAGTGCGGCTCCTGGTCTTCAGTCGTGGGGGCGCTTCGAATTGCGCAAGTCCCAGGTGGGAACGGTCGACGACGAGCATGTTGAATTGCACGCAGAGCTCACGGACAACGGTGTGCTCACTGCAATCGATGCAAACGGAACTGGCCCGATTGACGCTTTTGTCTCAGCACTGCATCAATTCGATTTGGACGTGCGCGTCTTGGACTACTCCGAGCACGCCATGAGTCAAGGTCGCGACGCAAAGGCAGCTTCGTACGTGGAAGCCGCTGTTGACGGACAGATCGTGTGGGGTGTTGGTATCGATTCTTCGATTACTCGCGCATCCTATAAGGCTGTGATTTCGGCGGTAAACCGCGCGTTGCGCAACCAGTAAATAGCTGTTTTTTGGGGGCGGGCATCAGGTGATGTCCGCCCCCCAAACGTCTCTTCTCATCGCGTGCGCGAAGGAGGATTCAGGCGAAAAGGCTACTTGGCCTCGTCAGCGGGGAAAGCTCCATCGGCGATGTCACCAAGGAGGTCCAGGGACGGCACAAAGAAAACCTGGCCGAAAAGTACCTTCGAGAAGGTGAGAAGGTAGTCCTTCTTCGACACCATGTTGGTGAGCATTCCTTTGGTGACGCTCCAGCGGCCCGCATAACCGATGAAGTAGGTTCCAGTGATCCCGGATGCCGGGTCAGAGAAGGGAACATTCATTCGAATGATCTTGTTCTCTTCTCCATCGATGATGAACTTTGAAGTGACGTTGTGTGCATTGGGAGCTTTGGCCTCGTCATCAAGCTCGAGATCGGTGAACTGCTCGCGACCAATCGCCCGCTCTTGCTCGTGTGTTCCAAGGGAACGCCACGCATCCATGTCGTGGATCCACTTCTGCGCGAAGGCGTACGAACCGCCTGCGAACTGCGGGTCTTCACTGCCGACTTCGGCCCACATCGGTGCATCGATCCCGGTCGGGTTCTCGGTCCCATCAATGAAACCGATGATTGCGCGTCCCTCGAGGTAACGGAAACCGTGGGTCTCATCCACAACCCTTGCAAAAGCCTTGAAAGCCAAACGGTACTGTTCGGCGACTTCGTAGACAACGGCCTCGCGCTTGGCGCGAATGTGAAGGAAAAGGTCAGCGTCCGCGCCGATTCCTTCGGGCATAGCGATGGAAGGGGTTTCTGCGTTGACGAGGCCCTTGAACTCCTCAAGTTCCTGCGGGCGGGCTGCACCCGGGAAAAGATAATCCCAGCCATTGCGGCTCACGCCGATGGAGACTCGCAGATCGTCGCCCTGTGCGCGGATATTCATCGACCGATTGATTGCCTGGGAGGTGTCAGCAAAATCGCGGAAGGCATCCAACTCTGCGGCCTGATCCTGACGATTAAAACGCAAGTAAACGAAGAGAACGCATTCTCCCGCGTCCTTGTAAACGTCTTGGGGATGAGTGGACATGATGACCTCCATCGTGGGTACCTTCATGTTGATCATAGGTCGTGGAACTAGCGTTTGCCCTCGCGGCGGATGAGCGGGGGAGGGGCATCAGTCGAGTAACGATCAAGTGCCGTCGCGACCGAACCGCGCATGATGACCTCAATGTTTTCGGTCAAAATGTAGGGATCTGCTTGCATGTCCCGGTTGAGCCAGTGGAATAGATGCGCGACGACGCTCAAGGTGAAGTGATCGATGATGAAATCACGCTGGGCTGGGTCAAGAGGAGCGCTTCCTTCTAATTCACTGATGATTGCCCGCATCATTTCCCGGAAAGCGCGGTAGAAAAATTCCTCGATTTCACTGCGGCTGAGGGAAGAAACGACGGCATAGGTTTGCTCGCGGTGCTCGCTCATGTACACCAAGAGTTCGCAGAATCCATCGGACCACTCCCGGTAGGTTGCATGAGCCATGATGTGCGTGACGATATCGCGCTCGAAGACCCAGGTAGCCAAGGACATGACATCGGGGAAGTGGTAATAAAAAGCCTGACGCGTGACCCCTGCTATTTCGGTGAGGCGGCGAACCGTCACCTTAGTGAGCGGTGTGGTTCTGAGCTCCTCTTTGAGGGCGTTGCCGAGCCTCTCGCGGGTTAACTCTGCGTTGGTCGACATGAATGTCCTAGGTCAATAGTCCTGTGTGATGTCTGAATGGGAACACGTGGGATGTCGCGTTCTCTTGAGTATTAGACACTTTCGATTCGGTGTCCAATGACTCGCGCGAGAAGTGCCTCTTAGAGTGAGCGCATCATCTTGTTTCACAAAGGAGTTGGAGACATGTTCCTCTTCGAGTCAATTCCCTGGTACTCCTGGCTTGCCTGGTTCGGGGTACTTGCCGCTTTGATCATTGGCAATGAGATCACCCGACGCTGGAAGTGGGCGGGGATCGCAATCTTCATTGTTCTTCCCATCGTTTTGACCATCTTTGTCTGGCCCACAACAGCGGGTCCTGATTCCTCGACAGGAACCTGGTTCCACTGGGTCAAGGTCTACTCCGCCCTCGCAGGATGCCTGGGCTTCATGGCAATCCGCTACATTCCCAAGTTGCAGACGAATCGTTGGGCGCTCGCTTTCCCACCGGCGATCTTGGCCATTAACATCACCGAGGCCTGCATCCGTGACTTCCAAGTCGGTGCCATGGGTGTGCGTGAGATGGTCGATGGAGTCTTCATGGTCTCCGGTCCCTGGAACTACATGAACGGTATCGCCGGTCTGCTCAACCTCCTGACGATCTGTGGATGGTTCGGAATCTTTATCTCTCGTGATAAAGAAAAGGACATGATCTGGCCTGACATGCTGTGGTTCTGGATCATCGCCTACGATCTGTGGAACTTTGCGTACGTGTACAACTGCGTGGGAGACCACTCCTTCTACGCTGGCGCGGCTCTGCTGATTTCCTGCACCATCCCCGCCTTCTTCATTAAACGAGGCGCATGGCTCCAGCACCGCGCACACACCCTTGCGTTGTGGATGATGTTCACCATGGCAGTGCCCTCATTCGTCACCTCGTCGAAGTTTGCAGTTAATGCTTCTCACAACGACGCGGCCCTCATGACCGTTTCAGCGATCGCACTCGCAGCTAACGTGGCTGTTGCGCTCTACCAGATCTATGTGATTGTTCGTGGGCGTAAGAACCCGCTGCGAGATGAGCTCTACACCGATCTCGAGGCATACAAGAGCGTTCGCGAGGCAAATATCTAAGCGTTCGCGATCTAGATCCTTTGCATACCCGAATCTATTCGGGCGAGGCAGGATCTGAAGTCACGCAGGCATATTGCGCTTGGGGCCACTTCGGCCCCAAGCGCAATTTTGTGTCGCGGCAGGCCTGCTCTGGCAGGGAATGTGAAAATAAGAAGGTGATCAGGAGTTACAGGGACGAGGCCGTGGTTTTGCGTACGCAAAAACTCGGCGAGGCCGATCGAATTATTTGGCTCCTGACCTCTGAACACGGTCAGGTACGGGCTGTTGCCAAAGGCGTGCGTCGAACGACATCAAAGTTCGGAGCACGACTCGAGCCTTTCTCTGTCGTTGACATCCAGCTCCATCGCGGTCGAAGCCTTGACACGATCATTCAGGTTGAAACGATTGCCTCCCACGGGGAAATGCTCGCCTCTGACTACGAACTCTACTCACGGGCCTCGGTGATCGTCGAAACCGCAGACAAACTATCAAGCGACGGCGACGACGGGACCCACCAGCAGTATCTTCTGCTGGTCGGAGCGCTCCACGCACTGTCTCATCGCCGGCATGACCCGGCCCTAATCTTGGCCTCGTATATGCTTCGCGCCCTGGCGATTGCGGGCTGGGCCCCCTCCTGTTTCGACTGCGCAGTGTGTGGAGCCGAAGGGCCGCACGCTGCCTTCTCGATCACCGAAGGTGGCGCCGTGTGCGAAAACTGCCGTCCTCCCGGCGCCTCGCTTCCGGCTCCTGATTCAATGGAACTCATGGGATCTCTTCTCAGCGGTGATTGGCATGACGCTGATAACTCACCGACGTGGGCGCGCTCGGAAATGATGGGACTGGTTTCTAGCTACACTCAATGGCATATCGAGCGACGCTTAAAATCGCTGCAACTCCTGGAAAGGAGCGCACACGGATGAGCCCTGAATTTGCGCAACTGACGCCCATGGATCGCGCGCCCAAGGACCCACGTCAGCCGGTCACAGGACCGGGGCAGTGGCCTCGGCAAGCACCCGAATTCGCGGCAGGGGAAGTGCCCCGTCACGTCGCCATCATCATGGACGGGAACGGGCGCTGGGCCAATGATCGGGGACTTCCGCGCACCGAGGGACATCGAGCCGGTGAGTATGCGCTTCTCGACACGATTGCCGGGGCCATCGACGCAGGAGTGCGCTATCTTTCCGTCTACACTTTCTCGACGGAAAACTGGAAGCGCTCGCCTGCAGAGGTTCGCTTCATCATGAGCTACGCCAGTGATGTCTTGGCTAGGCGCACGGAGTTGCTGAATGAGTGGGGAGTGCACGTGCGCTGGAGCGGGCGCGAGCCGAAACTGTGGAAATCGGTCATTCACGCTTTGGAGCGCGCGGAGGAAAAGACGCGTCAGAACACCACTTTGGATTTGGTGATGTGCGTGAATTACGGGGGCCGCGCAGAAATAGCAGATGCTGCGCGCTCGATCGCGCAAGACGTTGCCGCGGGGCATTTGTCGCCGCGCGGGGTGAACGAGCGGACTTTTGCGCGTCACCTGTATCTGCCTGATGTGCCCGACGTTGACTTGATGATTCGAACCTCGGGGGAGCAGAGGCTCTCGAACTATATGCTGTGGCAGATGGCCTATGCGGAGTTCATGTTTAGCTCGAGGCCGTGGCCGACTTTTGATCGCGAGGCGCTATGGGACTGTCTTCTTGAATATGCCGGGCGTGAGCGGCGCTTTGGCGGTGCTCAGGACCGCGTGGCTGGTGGGGCTGGCGCTTAGGGCCTCGTAGCTGGGGGGTGTTCAGGACCTTGCGGCTGGCGGGGCTGGCAAATAAGTCAAGGTGGGGTTTGTAGTGCTTCGGCTTCCTGCTTGCTCCACGCTAGCTCCACATGAAGTCGTCCACATGAAGTCGGTGAATGTCACAGGCTATGCCCTGTGTCTTTTGGCGACTTCGTGTGTTTTTTGGGGGAGGGGGCGGAGGAAGGCACGGATGGCGTGTGTTATTCCGCGACTTCGTGTGTCAATTCGGTGTGAAGATGTTCGTGCAGACACTCATACCCGTGCTCGAGGCTCTGCTCGCTTCCGCGCGCGGCGTCGCTTGACCAGAACGACCGTTGCGACAACCGCAGCCACTGCAAGCAGGCCAAGCCAAGCCCACACCGAACCAGCTGCTGCGCGCACGACCGCCATCCACACGGCGAGCATGCCCAGACCGTACATGATCGACCAAGCGATACAGCCCGGAATCATCGCGAGCGTGTACTTCTTCCACGACATTCGCACGACGCCCGCGCCGGCATTGACGGCAGTCTGAACGCCGACAGTGAGGAAGCACAGGGGAATGATGACGATTCCCCACTGCTCGAGCAGCCGAGCGCCGTACTTCGGGACGGGCCCCTCAAACCAAGCAGCGATCTTTCCTCGCAGGCCGTTCTTCCCCGCAGAGGCCAATGCCCCTTTTGCTGCGCCGCGTCCCAGCCAATAGGTCAGCTGTGCGCGATGAAAAACAACGAAAAACAGGAAGATAAAGAGCGGCAGTCCCGAGGATGCCCACGAGGGTGTCAATTGTTTGCCTTTCGCGTGCAGTCGGCGCACAGGCCGAAGAGCTCAATCGAGTGCTCAATCTGGGTGTAACCGTGCGTCTGTGCAACCGTAGAAACCCACTTTTCAAGTTCTTCAACACCCAAATCCTCGGCTCGTCCGCAATTGCGGCACACCAGGTGGTGGTGATGCGTATGAGTATCGCACTTGCGATACAGGGCCTCGCCCTCGCTGGAGCGCAGGACGTCAATTTGATGGTCTTCAGCCAATGCCTGGAGGTTGCGATAAACCGTCGCCAAGCCGATCTTGTGCCCGCGCGAGGTGAGGTCCTCAAAGACCTTCTGCGCGCTGCGGAAGTCGCGGTGCTCACTGAGGTTGTCGAAAACCGCCTGGCGTTGCTTGGTCATTCGCTGCATGGCGATCCTTTCATTGACGAGGCCTATGTTCCTTTTTTCGTTTCCCTAGCCGCGCGCGGTGGTGGCGTGGGCCTCGTCCGTGCGCGAGGCCTCGGGATGATCAGCGGGGGCGGATAGTGCGCGCATCCTCTGCTTGCGGCGGAAGTGGTCGCGTAGGCCTCGGATTCCGTATCCAACAGCATAGAGAGCAATCGCCCCAACAACAATTGTTGCGCCGGGGGAGAGGTCGACGTAGTAGGTCAGGGTTAAACCGCCCAGACATAGCACTGCGCCCAGGACCATCGCATACGCCATGGTCCGGCGGAAGGAATGCGCCCCCAATTGTGCGATCGCTACGGGAACGACCATGAGAGCCGAGACAAGGAGTGACCCAACGATTCGCATCGCGACAACAACTGTGAGGGCTGACAAAATCGCGATGAGCATGGTGAGTGCACGCACGGGAAGCCCGGTCGAGCGAGCGAATTCCTCGTCATTGGTCACCGAGTAGAGTGCGGGAAGCAGCCCGATACCGATCACGACAATGACAAGAGCCAGGAGACAAATCGACCAGACGTCACTGCTTGAAACAGTTGAAATTGAACCGAAAAGATAGGCGTTCAGCTGGGAAGATGTGCCGTTAGCCAGCCCGATGAGCAGCACGCCTCCGGCGATGCCGCCGTAAAAGAGCATGGCAAGGGCGACGTCTGAGGACGTTCGCCCGGACTGGCGGACAAGCTCGATGGTAACCGCGCCAAGTAAGGACACAACTAGGGCCCCGGGGATTGCCCATTGATCATGCGGCGTGACATTTGCGGCGGTCCCGGCAAGCCATCCCAAGGCGACTCCCGTCAAGGAGATGTGGCCGATCCCGTCACCGAGCATCGCGAGGCGACGGTGCACCAGGTAGGTCCCGACGATCGGCGCGCATAAGCCGACCAAGAGTGCAGCAAGAAGGGATCGTTGCATCAAGGGCGATGCGAGCATATCGAAGATCATCGGCTTCCCTCCGTTTCGCGGTGGTCGGCCGTCGTGCAGTGCTCGGCGTGTGGATCGCGTGCGTCGCTTCGGGCAGGGCCGTCGTAGGTAAAGTGTCCAGATCGGATGTGGAGTTCACGGTCGAGGACTGGGGCAAGTTCGCCTAACTCGTGGAGTACCAGCAGGATTGTGACCCCCTCGTCCTTTGCGGCTTGGCAGATTTCGGCCAGTCTGGCGCGTGAGGATGCGTCGATCCCAGCCATGGGTTCGTCCATGATGAGGAGCTCTGGCTTGCGGACCAGTGCGCGCGCAATGAGTACGCGCTGTTGTTGCCCGCCGGAAAGAATGTGGAGTGGGTCCTTCGCGCGATGTGCGAGGCCGACGGCGCGCAGTGCGTCGAGTGCTTTGGTGCGGTCGCCGCGAGAGTGCCACCACTTGCGGGTGCCGAGGAGGCCGGAGAGAACAACTTCAATGCATGAGGAGGAGATTGCGCCACCGGAGGATGCGCGCTGGGGAACATAGCCGATCCGCTGCCATGGAATCGCGGAACGTTTGCGGATCGAATTTCCGAAGAGCGTGATATCGCCCGAGGAGATTGGTGCAGTTCCAAGGACCGCCTTCATCAGCGTGGATTTTCCAGCGCCATTTGGGCCGGTTACGGCGACGCATTGCCCTTGGGGGATTGAAGCGGTGATGCCGTGAAGAATGAGGTCGTGTTCCCAAGCAACGTGGACATGGTCCAGTGCGATCACCGGGTCAGTAGAGATATTGAATGTCGTTCCCATTAGTGTCGAGTGTAGTCGTTGGGGCGGCATGGTTCACTGTGGAATCATGCCGCCCCAACGCCGAGATATCAGTTTAAATCTGGTGCGGTGTTTACTCGCAGCTCAGAGCCTTTTGCAGTGCTTCAAGGTTCTCGTTCATCACTGCTTCGTAGTCCTTCGAATCATCGGCCTGAGATTCGATCGGGTCGAGAACTGCAGTGGTGATTCCCAGATCCTTTGCCAGGGTTTCAGCAACCTTGGGGCTGAGGAGCTCTTCGGTGAAGATGGTCGTGATTCCCTTCGCCTTGACCGCATCGGAAATCTGCTTGAGCCGTGCGGGGGAGGGAGTGGAATCGGGATCGAGGCCGGACAGACCCAGCTGGGTGAGACCGGTGCGGTCTGCGAGGTATCCGAAGGCCTCATGAGAGGTCACGAATTCCTTGTGCTGGCACTTTGCAGTGCCGTCGACAAGCTTCTTGCTCAGGGCTTCCATCTGAGACTTCATGGAAGCAGCGTTCTTCTTGTAGGTCTCGGCGTTGGCCGGATCAGCTTGGGCAAGAGCGTCGCCGATTTGAGTCGCTGCGCTGGCCATGCGGGTGGGATCGAGCCAGAAGTGAGGATCGGTTGAGCCGTGCTCGTGCTCATGTTCGTGAGCTTCTTCTGTCTTTTCGCCGTCGTCAGCGACATCTAGTTCGCTTTCGTGCTTTTCTGCGTCAACCAGGTCAACGCTGGTCGACACATCGATGACGGTCTTGGGGGCGTTGAGTTCAACGGCCTTGTCGACTGCGGATTGGAAACCCTTGAGGTAAACGACAGCTCCTGCCTGGGAAAGCTGCTGGACCTTTTGGTTCGACAATTCGAGGTCGTGGGGTTCTGCTCCCGGAGGGGTGAGGGACTCGACGCTGACCAGGTCTCCGCCGATCTTCTCGGTCAGGTACTGGAGGGGGTAGAAGCTAGCCATGACCTTCATGGGGGAAGCGGAAGCTTGGGAGCTTGAAGCGCTTGAGGAAGGTGAGGAAGCCGAAGAAGAACATGCGCTCAGTGCAAGCGCTGCGGCGGCGGTAACGGCAAAAACAGTATGTGAACGCGAAAAACTCATGATAATCATTATCAAGCGTATTGATAACGGTTGTCAAAAGCGCGCTCGCCCTGTGGAAGCGCGTACGACGAGGTCAGGAGTAAACGCAAAATCCTGATGTTGCTGCGGTTTTTGTGAGTGGATCGCATCGAAGAGTGAAGAGACTGCCGAATGTGAGATAGCTTCAACCGGCTGTCGGACCGTTGTAAGAGCGGGGGAGAGATGGGGCATGAGAAAGGAGTCGTCAAAGCCGATTACCGAAATGTCTCCGGGAACGCTCAGTCCTCTCGACTGAATGGTCCTGATTGCACCCATTGCCTGGAGATCTGATCCGGCAATGATCGCCGTTATTCCGCCGTCGATCAGTGCGTGGGTTGCCGAGGCCGCGGCCTCGTAAGTGTAGAAAGTTTCCACGACCGTAGGGTTGGGGATCCCAAGTTCTTGGGACATGACTTGGCGGAAGGCCTCGCCTTTGCGCAGTGCTGGGACGACGTGATGACGTCCGCCGAGCATTGCAATCTTGCGGTGGCCTAGTTCTTTGAGGTGTTGGATTGATGCGCGAATTCCCAGAGCGTCTTCCGTTGAAAAGTCTGGCGCTTGGACCTCGCTCCGAGCGCCGTTAATGGTGACGAAGGGGAGATGAATCTGGGAGAGATTTGTATAGCGACTCAGGTCTGCTTGCAGGTCTGCGTGGCGGCCAGAGACAAAGATGAGTCCTGAAACTCCTCGCGCAAGAAAGGCTTGAGTGTGTTCTTCTTCGCTGGTGGTGCCGGGAGTTTGTGAGGCGATAAATGCCTGGCCACCCGCCCTGTCGACCTCCGTGTGGAGGGTGTGAGCGAAGGTGGCAAAAATGGGATTTGTTAGTTCGGGGACGATTACTCCGATGATGAGGCGATTGTCGTCGGCAAGCATGCTGGGGCGTTCGTAGCCAAGTTCGTCGATTGCTGTGAGAACTCGGTATCGAGTGTCGTCCGAGACCTGTCCGACTCCGTTAAATACGCGCGAGACGGTTGCGATAGAAACACCGGCATGTGAGGCAATGTCGGCCATGCGGGTGCGGTTCTTCGACATCGAAGGGCCTTTCAGAATGGGCATGCATGATAGACGGGATGTGACCCAAAGATATCATTTTTCTAACAATCCTGAAACCGCTTGCTGAAAACGATTTTCTGTGATTAGAGTGGTCTTAAGTGCAAAGTACAACTGTGTACGAGCAATACTCAATTGATCAGGAGTTGACATGCGACGAGGCATAGCAGTATGCGGAGTTTTGGCAGTTACAGCAACGCTTGCAGCGTGCTCGAATGGAGGCTCGAACTCTTCGGGCAGCCAGTCGGCATCCGCAAGCGCTTCTTCTTCCGTCGGTTCGCTGACGGTGTGGGCCGATGACACCCGTTACTCGCAGATCCAGGAGCTGGCCAAGGACTTCACTGCAGCCACCAAGGTGGACGTTCAGGTTGTTCAGAAGTCTCAGACCGACATGGGTCAAGAGTTCATTAGCCAGGTTCCGACCGGAAACGGCCCCGACATCATGGTTACGGCCCACGACGGGCTCGGCCAGCTGGTGAAGAACGGCGTTATTTCCCCCGTTGACTTGGGCGATGCAAAGTCAAAGTTCTCCGAGGCGGCAATCCAGGGCGTGACCTACGACGGCAAGACCTACGGCGTTCCCTACGCCGTTGAGTCTGTTGCACTGGTTCGTAACAACAAGCTCACTTCCGACTCCCCGAAGACCTTTGATGAAATGGTTGCCTCCGGTAAGAAGGCCGGTTCGGAGTACCCCTTCGTTGTTCAGATGGGCACCGACGGTGACCCCTACCACCTCTACGCTTTCGAGAGCTCCTTCGGCAACGAGGTCTTCAAGCAGTCCGCTGACGGCTCCTACACCTCTGATCTGACCCTGGGTGGAGCCGGCGCATCCGAGTTCACCCAGTGGCTCAAGGAGCAGGGTGCAGCAAAGACCCTCAACCCGAACATCACCTCCGACATTGCCAAGGATGCTTTCCTCAAGGGTAAGGCAGCCTACATGGTGACCGGCCCCTGGAATGTCACCGCTGCTAAGGAAGCCGGACTCGACGTCTCCGTCCTCCCGATTCCTTCCGCAGGCGGCAAGGAAGCCAAGCCCTTCGTTGGTGTTCAGACGTTCTACCAGAGCTCCAAGACCCAGAACCAGGTTCTGGTCAGCAAGTTCTTCCAGTACCTGGAGACCAAGGAAGCACAGTCCAAGCTGCAGCAGCTGGGTGGACGCGTTCCGGCAATGATCGAAGTTGCTGACTCGCTCACCGACGAAAACCTCAAGCAGTTCGCTTCCATCGCCGGAAAGGGCCTGCCCATGCCGGCAATCCCCGAAATGAAAGCCGTGTGGGATTACTGGGGCAAGACTGAGGTCGCCATTGTAAATGGTGCCGATCCCGCCTCCTCGTGGGAGACCATGGTTAACAACATCAAGACCACAATGAACAAGTAGTGAGGTCTCCCGGTTTTGCGGGCGCCCAAACCGGGTGCCCGCAAAACCCATCCCTGAGCATTTTTGCTCACGGTTCCCTAATCGCTGTTATAGGTAACGAAGGACCACAATGCCTGCAGCTTCTTCCTCGAGTACCGTTCAGAAGGACCGTACTTCGCATGCCCGTGATGTCATGCGGCCCGGTTTTATTGCGAAACTCATCATCATGATGCTCATTGATGCGCTGGGCATCTACGGAATCATGGCGGCATGGGCCGTCGATTCTTGGATCATCATCGGTGTGATGGCGTTCTTGCTCATCGTCATTAACTGGGTGTATTTCTCGAAGAGAGCGCTCCCTGCTAAATATCTTCTCCCCGGCATGATCTTCCTCTTGATCTACCAGCTCTTCGTCATGGGCTACACCGGGTATGTTTCATTGACCAACTACGGAGATGGTCACAACTCGACGAAGACGGATGCAATCGAAGCTATTTTGGCCTCGAACCGCCAGCGTGTTGAAGGAGCTCCAACTGTCCAGACCGCTGTCGTTGAAGATGGAAGCGAACTGGGCCTCGTTGTCGCAGACCCCGCGACCGGTGAACTGAAGCTTGGTACGGCAACCAAGCCTCTCCAGAGCGTCCAGGGAACTGTGACGGCAATGGGAATTACCGATGTCTCGGGCTACAAGATCCTTGACCTTGGTGATCTGGCCAGCCGCCAGACGGAAGTTTCTCAGCTGACGGTTCCCGTGAGTTCCAACCTTGACGATGGCTACTATGTCACGACGGACGGAACCTCCGGCTACCTCGCCAAGTCCACCTTCACCTACGACGAAGCTGCCGATACACTGACGAACACGCAAAACGGTGTCGTCTACAAGGCGAATAACCAAAAGGGTGTTTTCGAAGATAGCCAGGGTAACCAGCTATCCACCGGTTGGCGTGTCTTTGTGGGTACTTCCAACTACTCACAGATGTTTTCGGGTTCTGGAATTGTCAAGCCATTCCTGAATGCGCTCGTGTGGTCTTTCGTCTTTGCCATCGGATCTGTCCTGTCGACATTCGCTTTTGGGCTTATCTTGGCGCTGATTTTCTCCGACAAGCGAATCCGAGGCCGAAAGATCTACCAGTCCTTGATGATCCTTCCCTACGCATTCCCTGGCTTCTTGGCGACCCTGGTGTGGAAGGGCATGCTCAACGAGGAATTCGGCTTCATTAACAACGTGTTGCTTGGTGGGGCGCAGGTTCCGTGGTTGACCAATGGACTTATGGCGAAGGTCGCGATCCTCGGTGTGAACCTCTGGCTCGGCTTCCCCTATATGTTCCTCGTCTGCTTGGGTGCGCTTCAGTCGCTCCCGGGAGATGTTGAAGAAGCGGCAAAGATGGATGGTGCGTCTGGATTGCGAACCATCTGGTCGATCAAGCTGCCTCTGGTTTTGCAATCCACAACCCCGCTGCTGATTGCGTCTTTCGCGTTTAACTTCAACAACTTCTCGTTGATTTACATGCTGACGAAGGGCGGGCCGGACTTTGAAGGTGTGCCCTACGCCTTGGGTCAGACTGACATCTTGATTTCGATGGTCTACAAGATCGCCTTCGCGGGCGGCCAGTACAACTATGGTTTGGCCTCGGCAATGTCGATCTTCATCTTCGCTGTTGTTGGTGTGATCGCCTGGCTTGGATTCCGTCAGACAAAGGCATTGGAGGAACTGTGATGAGCGCACAAAGCAAAGAAAATGCACAGTTGACAACGCTCCGCGGCTCACGTTGGTGGAAGGAAGTCGGCTGGAGGCACATTGTGGGTATCGCAGTGATTATTTACTGCCTCATCCCGCTGCTCTACGTGCTTTCGGTGTCCTTTATTCCGAATGCGACACTGACCTCCGGTATCAGCTTCTCTGATGGACTGACCCTTGATCACTTCAAGGCGTTGGGGAGTGACCAGTACAGCATGTACTGGAAGTGGATTCTCAATTCTTTGGTCGTCTCGACGGTGACCGCCATTGGAACTGTCCTTATGGGCGCGGCCGCTGCCTACGCCTTCAGTCGTTTCCGCTTCCGGGGCCGTCGTGGGACGCTGACCTTCCTGCTTCTGGTCCAGATGTTCCCGCAGATGCTGGCTTTCGTGGCTCTCTTCCTGCTCTTGCTGGGAATTAAGGATATCTTCCCGGTTTTGGGCTTGAACTCGAAGCTTGGCCTGATCTGTGTCTACCTCGGTGGCGCGTTGGGTTCGAACACCTTCCTGCTCTTCGGTTTCTTCAACTCCGTTCCTCGCGAACTTGATGAGGCCGCAGAGATCGATGGCGCTTCGCATGCTCAGACTTTCTGGACAATCATCATGCCGCTGGTTCTTCCTGTTCTGGCAGTTGTTAGTCTGCTGAGCTTCATCTCCAGCTTCGGTGATTTCGTTATTGCCAAGGTTGTTATGCAAACCCCCGATCAGTACACGCTGGCCGTGGGCATGTACAACTGGGCAGCTGACGAACGTAATGCCCCGTGGGGTGTCTTCGCGGCAGGCTCGATCATTGCAGCAATTCCGGTGATCTTGCTCTTCCAGTACCTGCAGAAGTACATCGTTTCCGGTCTGACCTCCGGTGCGGTGAAGGGCTAAGCACCCGCTTCTCGCTGACCTAGCTCCGGCCTCGTTCCTCATTGTGGGGACGAGGCCGGGGTTCTTTTTGTGTGCGAAAGCGGGGGGAGGGCGGTGCTTCGCAAGAGATTTTGATAGGGGACTTGACAGGAGGGTAGGTTCAGTGGTTCATTAGTCATGTAATGAACCACTGAAGCTGAAGGGAGGGCTTGCGCATGGCACCCACATTCGTCTCGGGGATCCCCATCTACGTCCAGATCGCCGACGACATCCGCGCGCAGATCCTGCGCGGCGCCTTGCGCGCCGGGGACCAGCTCACCTCCACCACGGAATACTCCGCGACCTACCGCATCAACCCGGCAACCGTCGGCAAGGCCTTCGCGATCCTCGTCGATGAAGGGCTCGTCGAAAAGCGACGCGGCATTGGCATGTTCGTTGCTGAGGGGGCCCGCAATGCGCTCGTTACCGATGGGCTTGCGACCTACGTGGAGGAAACTCTTAACCCCGCCGTCGAAGCGGGCCTGGCCCTGGGCCTCGATATCGACGCCATCATCGACCACGTCCGCGCCTACAGCGCTGACACGACTGCCAAGGAACGCTCATGATTACCCTCGACTCCATCAGCCACACCTATCCGGGTGAGGCAACACCAGCCCTGCGTGACGTCTCCCTCACTCTCGGAGAGTCAACCGTCACCGCCTTGGTCGGCCCCAACGGTTCGGGCAAGACGACACTTATGCAGATCCTTGGTGGCCTGCTTCCGCCGTCGTCAGGAAATGTGTCCATATGCGGAACGGAGGTGAGTTCTAACGACCTACTCGGTTACTCGATCGTGGTCTCTTCCGACAGGGACTTTGATAATTCATCGGCTTCGGCCATGGTCGCCTACGCCGCGCTGCGTCCAACCTGGGATCAGAAACTCTTCGACCACTACGTTCAACGTTTCTCCTTCCAGCTGAAGGGGCGCAAGAAGCTGCGCAAGATGTCCTCGGGGCAGGCTGCCATCCTGGCCGGCGCTGTGGCACTGGCATCGGGTGCGCCCATTACCGTCCTTGATGAGATTCAGGCTCCCATGGACGTTCCCACGCGATACGCCTTCTACGAGGAACTGCTCACCCTGGCCTCTGACAGTATGGAGGGACGTCGCCCGCGTCGTTCCTTCCTCATGTCCTCACATATGGTCTCCGAGCTCGAAAACGTTGCCGAAGACGTCGTCGCCCTCAAAAATGGGCGTCTGCTTGCCCATGAGAGCATTGACGAGTTCACTTCGCGTATCTGTGCGATTACCGGTAACGCCGCTGACGTGGAACGCTTCCTGGCCGATCATTCCGATATCGCCGTCATTACTTCTCGCGTGCTTGGGTCCGCACGAGAAGTCATCGTGGACCTGCGTGGCCGTGGTGTCGCTGACCATGAGATTGCATCCCACTCACTGACCTCTTCACCCTGTTCTTTCCAGGACGCCTTCGCCTACCTCATCCAGGAGAACGACCAATGAACACCGCAACCCCAGACCTCATCAAATCCTCCCCCTCGCCCCTGCGTATTGGGCTTGTTCGCTCGCGATTCACTGTCGCGCTCTACCTGCTGGTTGTGGGCCTCCAGTTCCTCACCAACTTGGCGATCAACGGCATCGTCTACCTCTCAGTCTCCGACATCAACAAGAACATTGAACAGTCCGCCACAAACTCCGCTTTTGTCACGGGTACTTTCCTCTTTATCTGCGGGATCGTCAGCGCTACCGTCGACTTGCGCGCTTCTGCTCTTAGCGGTGGCTCGCGCACCGCACTCACCGCAGCGAGTTACGTGCATCCCATTGTCATCATTGGCTTGGGGTCTCTTATCTGGTGGCTTCTTATCGCAATCCATCCCCTGCTCTTCTTCATGGGACGTGGATCCTTTCCGCTCGGCGTCGACACGTGGTTATTTGTTGTTTTCGCTTGGGTCGTCTGCGATGGGGCCGGACGTTTCATCGGAGGAGTTTCTCGTTGCATCGGCTCGACCTGGAAGAGGGCTTTCGCGCTCATGCTCGCAATCCCGCTGGGTATCTGTAGCATCGGCGTGCCGATCACTTGGGTGATTCTCACGCTTGTCCACAAGTCAGGCTATCTGCCCCCGATGGATCCGGCCTTTTGGCTGCTCGGCCTTATTTCGGCAGCAGTTGTCGTCGCGGGCTGGCCCCTGACGGCATCCGGCCACATCCGTCGCATCGGCTAAGGCACATTGGCCAAATGAGTGTGGGGAGCAACTCGGGTTGCTCCCCACACTCTTAGTGCCAGTGCCCACGGGCGCGGCCTCGAGAGAGAAAACTAGAGTTCGACCTTGAGCTTCGTGAACATCTTTGAAATGTCTTCCGCGACAGTTGCAAAGAGAGAAGAGGTCGTGGTTGCGGTTGCCGTAATCACCACGAAAGAATCCGCAGTCATGGGTATTCTCCACACCCATTGAATGACCGTGTATGAGTTTGCGGCATCGGAGTAAACGCCCTTGCAACGAATAGCTTGAGCGAAGATCGCTGAAGACTCTCCCGCGGGAGAATAACGACCAGGTTCTACGTTTTCTTCTGCCAGAGTGCTCCAGCCCGGGAGTTTTGCGCTCAAAGCTGCAGAAAGCTCGCCGACTGAGGGGAGTGCATCGGTATCTCCAAGGGAGGCAGTAACCGTGAAGGACGAGGGAAAACCTGACTGGGGATCTGAGGGGCCCTGGGCGACGATCAATCGAGGAGACAAAGGCGTTGCCGGGGAAGGCGGAAGCAGCTGAGACGGAGTGTCTCGAGGGAGCTCACGCCACTGCATAGACAGAGGAAGGCGTGCGCTCACAATAACAGCGCGCCCTTCAGTTAAGGCAAAACGCAGTGCCTCCCGAGCAGTTCTTCCGTATTTGCTGGTGATATTCCCCTTCTCGTCAACCAAATCGTGGCGCTTATACCATTGCCAATCCGCGTCCATCCACCGTGGAAGCGAAAAGGGAAAAGGGAACATAAAACCAGCGCCGACCAATAGCAGGGCTAAACACGCACAGAATAGGACCTCTGAAATAGGCCCCACTCCCCAAAGAGTCAGGAGCAAGAACGAAATACCGCCGCAAAGCGCCGCAACGGTCCAGATCAAGCGACGGGCAATTTTCCTAGCGGGAGCGAAACGAGTGGCGAAAAAACCGCGCATGATCTCAGCAAGGCGCGAATCGCTGTATGTTTCCAGCCACCAGGAAAACAAGAACACGGCGGGGAGCACTGTCCACGCGATGGCATACAACAACTGATATCTCATGATTTGCTCTCCACACTTCCTAGGGCACGACAAAAGGTGCGAGCTTTGCCCACAGCTCTGTTCGCGTGCACTTCTCCAAGTCTCCTACCGTGCCTGAAGTTTGAGCAAAATCTGGCGCATTGGAGGGCTGCGTCAGATAGCTCTCGGGAAGCGTGCGCGCACTCACCACGTATGCCGCCCAGGGAACAGAGAGAACAGTGTAGCTGCGGTGCACATGATAGCCCTGCGGGCTTCGCATCCAGCTTGTCCACACGGCATATTCCCAGTTCTTTTCCCTGACTAGGCGAGTAAAAGACGACCTCTTCTTCGATTTCTGTAACTCTTCAAGGAGGATGTCATGCGCGGCCAAGGCATCACCGGAATTTGCCGCATCAATGAACTCGATGGGCACACGTTTGGGACCATCGAAGCGATTCTTGAGGGAAGGAAAGGTTGAAAACTCTGCGACGATCTGCGGTACATCGTGCGTCTCTGCAAGATAAACCTGGGTTGTTTCAGGTTCTTTCAAACTACTGAGAATGGTCGACTGTCCCGGAGCTATAAAGGCACACTGCCTGCGAACTCCGGAAGAGGCATAACGCGGTGACAGCGCAAATTGCGTGAGGGGAGTACTGTCCTTGCGGATCGGTGCAAGGAGCATCTGCGCTTGCCCGCTCAAAGCACCATCGGCCTCGAAAATCTTGTCGAGGCCAATCTGGGCTTCCGTCGACAAACCTTCCCGTGCGGACTCTTCGGGGCCCGCGAGAGCAATGAACGCGGGAACCGAGGCGGTTGGCAGGCTGAGGGGAGCGGAGAAAAAAGTGCTCATAATGCCACACTGATCTTCGTTACCATCTTGCCCATATCCTTGAAATGCTCAGGAAACATGCGCGTCGTTGTTGTTGCTGTGGCGGTGATCCTGACGAAGGTCGACGAGTCGAGTTTTTCAACCCATGACCATTGAATAGCCGTCAAGGAAACGCCCTCATCAGTGTATGTTCCCGTGCACATGAGGGACGCTTTCGGCTTGCTCTGCGTGATCTCGTCAAGCGTGAACCACCCCGGAACCTGCCGCGCAATCGCCTCGCTTAAAGTTCCCAGCGGTAGACGTTGCTCGCTGCTGGCCGGAGTCGCGCAGATGGACAACGTTGATGGCCGCAGATTCTCGTAATCCATGGGGCCTTGGGCGACTAGAACAACGGGGGCCAAAGGAGTAGGCGTGAGATAAGAAGGCATTTCCTCAACGCGCTGCCAGCCAAGAGGAAGGGCAATACGAGTCGAAAACTCTCTTATTTGCCTACCTCTCAAAGTGAGTTCTGTAGTGGTACGGACTGTGCCGCCGCGGGGAAGAAGATTTCCTAATTCGTCAACAAGGCCTTTGCGGACACTGTCGTGCCACCGGGGATCCAGCCACGTCGGAAAATTCAGAGGGAGATGGCACAGGGGAATAAGAAGGACTGAAGTGATTGTGAGCCAGCCAAGGGCAAGAACGATATCCGTGCTAAAGCCGTGTTGCCGGGCAAAAACTGTCATTCCAGCAAGCAGTGCAAACAAAGCCCACGCGCACAGGCGCAAAAAATTTGCCGGATCTAATGTGTGGACCTTCGTAAATGGCCAGGCTCGCTGCGCTAAACGCGACTTACTGAATGCGACAAATAACATGAAAACAAGACGCAGAGCAAAAGCAAGAACCCACACGATGACCATTTCGCGCGGGATCGTGTAGGCCAAGGTCGAAATCACCATGCGCACGCCTTGATGCTATGACAAGGGAATAATGCAAAGCAATCTGCTGACTTTTCAGCAATTACTGGCTCGCGTGGCACTCTTCAAGCCCCCCAAGCATCCACCGGCTAAAATATGCACAGACCACTGCGCCAGCCAGGTGCGGTGAGCCCTAATAAAGGAGTTTTCGTGGCACAGCCATCCACCTCTCGTCTTGATTCCGTTATCTCTCTTGCCAAGCGCCGCGGCTTTGTCTTCCCCTGCGGTGAAATTTACGGCGGTACTCGCTCCGCCTGGGACTACGGCCCGCTGGGCGTGGAACTCAAAGAGAACATCAAACGCCAATGGTGGAACTACATGGTTCGCCGCCGCGCAGACGTCGTCGGGTTGGACTCCTCGGTAATCCTGCCCCGCGAGGTGTGGGTTGCATCCGGACACGTCAAGGCCTTCACCGACCCGCTCATCGAGTGCCAGAACTGCCACAAGCGTCAACGCGAAGATCAGCTCATTGAAGAACTGGCTGATAAGAAGGGCGTTGACGAATCCTCCCTGTCGCTGGAAGACGTAGTTTGCCCCAACTGTGGTGTTCGTGGTCAGTGGACCGAACCCAAAGCATTCTCGGGCTTGCTTAAGACCTTCCTTGGTCCCGTTGATGACGAGGCGGGCCTTCACTACCTGCGTCCCGAAACCGCACAGGGAATCTTCGTCAACTTCGCCAATGTCATGACCGCGGCACGTAAGAAGCCGCCTTTTGGTATCGGCCAGATTGGTAAGTCTTTCCGCAATGAAATTACCCCCGGTAACTTCATCTTCCGTACCCGCGAATTTGAGCAGATGGAACTTGAGTTCTTCTGCGAGCCGGGAACTGATGAAGAATGGCACCAGTACTGGATCGACTACCGCAAGGCATGGTACGTCGGCCTAGGAATTGATCCCGAAAACCTGCGTGAATACGAGCACCCCAAGGAAAAGCTCTCGCACTACTCCAAGCGCACTGTTGACCTAGAATACCGCTTCGGTTTCCAGAACTCTGAATGGGGTGAGCTCGAAGGTATCGCCAACCGTACCGACTACGACCTCGGTGTTCACGCTGAGGCCAGTGGCGCCAAGCTCGACTACTTCGACCAGGCGACTGGCGAGCGCTGGACCCCCTACGTCATCGAGCCTTCCGCCGGCCTGACTCGCTCCCTCATGGCCTTCCTCATCGAGGCCTACCACGAGGATGAAGCCCCCAACGCAAAGGGCGGCGTTGATAAGCGCGTTGTCCTCAAGCTCGACCCGCGTCTGGCTCCCGTCAAGGTCGCTGTCCTGCCCCTGTCGCGCAAGGAAGAACTGACCGGACCGGCGCAGGCCCTTGCAGAAGAACTGCGCGACCTGTGGAACATCGAGTACGACGATGCCGGTGCCGTTGGCCGCCGTTACCGTCGCCAGGATGAGATCGGCACCCCCTACTGCATCACCTACGACTTCGATTCCGTTGAGGATCACGCCGTCACCATTCGTGAGCGTGACTCGATGGAGCAGGTCCGTATCCCGCTCGACCAGGTCAAGTCCTACCTGATTGAGCGCTTGGGAGTTTGCTGAGTGACCTCGCAGTCTCACGCTAGTGGCCCAGCCTGCTTGCAGGTTGGGCCACTGCGGCTGTTTACTCCCGTCGTCTTGGCACCGATGGCAGGAGTGACGGATGCCCCCTTCCGCCGCCTGTGTCGCATGTTTGGTGAAGAGGCCTTGGGTGGGCCTTCGCCCCTGACTGGCACGCCCAGCCCGGCTGCTCTTCCCGGCACTACTGAAAGCGCTCGCCCGACCGCGGCCTCGGAAGTTGGGAAAGAAAGCGGCGCGGGAGAGCAACTGACGCCCCACGTCGATGCTCCGGCGGGCCTGTACGTCATGGAGATGGTGACCTCGCGAGCCCTCGTTGAGGGAAGCGCGCGCACGATGGCGATGATTCGCCCTGACCCTGCCGAACGCGTGCGCTCTGTGCAGCTCTACGGCGTGAACCCACAGGTTATGGCGCGCGCAACCCAGATCATGATCGAAGGCGAGTACGCCGATCATATCGACCTCAACTTCGGCTGCCCGGTGCCCAAAGTGACGCGCAAGGGCGGGGGAGCGGCGCTTCCGTGGAAACGGGACCTCTATACCGACCTGCTACGCGCCGTTGTCACGCAGGCGCGCGTGAGCGGGGATGCGCGTGGCCGCGAGATCCCGGTGACGGTGAAGATCCGCATGGGAATTGATAGCGGGCATGAGACCGGCCTCGAGGCCGCGCAGATCGCCCAAGAACTTGGTGCGGCAGCCGTGACGATCCACGCGCGCACCCAAACCCAGCACTACGCGGGCCAAGCGCACTGGGATTACATTGCGCGCGTTAAGGAAGCCCTGGATATTCCGGTCTTCGGTAATGGTGACGTTTTCGAGGCCGCGGATGCGATCGCGATGACGTACCAGACCGGATGCGATGGCATTTCTGTTGGCCGAGGTGCGCAGGGACGACCGTGGATTTTCCGCGATATCGTGGCCGCCTACCACGGGCGGCCGGCTTTCCCCGCACCTTCACTTCGCGAGGTTGCCGCTATCATCGAAACCCATGCTCGTTGGTGCGTGGAAGAAGAAGGCGACGAAGACCGCGCGATGCGCGAAATGCGTAAGCACATCGGCTGGTACCTGCGTGGTTTCAAGGTGGGTGGGCCGCAGCGCCACGCGCTGGGGATGGTCTCTACGCTTGATGAACTGAGCGATCGCCTGGCCGATTTGGACCTTGACCAGGATTTTCCCGAGGCCGCGCGAGGGCCTCGTGGGCGCGCTGGGGGAGAGAAGACCCCGCACCTGCCTGACGGCTGGTTGGAACACCGTTATTTGACGGACGCCGAGCGGGCGTCGATTCATCATGCAGAAGTTGGCTACTAAAGGGCTGCTTAGTAGAGGGGACGTCATGGAACCTGTTGTTATTGGACGCAGTGATTTGGGCGAGGCCTACGGCGCAGCACCTTCGGGTCTGGGCGCGGGATTGCTTGATCCTGCGGGAGCTATTCCTCCACGAGGCCGAGTATTTCTGGGCGGTGGGCAGCCGGTGGTTTTCATTGTTCCTCTGATGGCGGGGGACGCGCGTGGAGTCGTTGAACAGATCGGGGCCGCCGCATCGGAGCCGCACGATATGTTCGAGTGGCGTGTGGACTACTTGGATGTTCTTAGGGGGCTTTCAGGTGAAGAACTGAGTGACCAGGCCCGCGAAGAAATTTCAAGGTCTGCGGCAGAGATCTTGGGGGCTTCGGATGTTCCTGTTTTAGCTACTGTTCGCACAGTTGCTCAAGGCGGGAATGCTGAAGTTTCAACGCCGGTTTATGGCCAGATCGTTGAGCTGCTGGCCGAGTGTGGAATGGATGCGGTAGATGTGGAAATGGCGCCGGCTGCGCCTGCATTGACGGAGAAGGCACACGCCGCGGGTGCGAAGGTCATCATGTCCTTCCATGACTTCGAGGTGACTCCCGAATCGGAGATCATGCGAGAGCTTCTGGAAACCATGGCAGCTTTGGGTGCAGACGTTGCAAAGCTTGCGGTTTTGGCCAATTCGGAGCGAGATGCACTCAATGTTGAATTGGTGCAGAGGTGGGCGTCCGAGTACGTGGCGGCCCCGTCAATCGTCTTAGCGATGGGTGAATTTGGCCGCCAGACGCGTGCGACTCAACCTGAAGATGGGGGAGTCGCTTCTTTCGTGGCCGTGAGTGGCCGCGAGAGCGCGCCCGGTCAGTGGGGTGCGCGGGAATTGGCGGAGAGGCTCGGGCGGAGCTGAGCCTCTCCGCGGCTAGATTGCGCTTCCGTAGATCAGGTTTCCCAGCGCAAGGACAATGAAGATCCAGAAGACTTCAATGAGCCCAAGCACTGCTGCAAGCCATGAGCGCCGATAAATTGCCCACGCAAGTGTCGGGACGCCCAACATACACACCCAGATGACGGTCGCTGTGCCGGTGATCAACGAAAAGATGACGAGCGAGGCCGCAATGACGAAGGAAATCGCAGTCCCGATGTGGGTTGTTGTCTTTGATTTCGTGGCAGGAATTGTGGACATGGCGAGCCTCCATTGAGCTCGGGGAATCACGGTACTCGATAGTTTAGTTTTTTCGTGTCTCAAGGGGAATAGACCTCAAGAGACAAAAGTGGGGGCGCCTCCGAAGAGGTGCCCCCACTTGAAGCGAAACTCAAATAATCAGTTGAGATCCTTGGTTGCTGCGCGCAGCATCCAGGCCTGCTTCTCCAGGCCGGTTGCAATGCCGGTCAGCAGGTCGTTGGACAGGTGATCGTGCTCGTCCACCGGATCCAGGGTTGCCTTGATGCGCTCGGCAACGCCCAGCAGGCGCTCCTCGTACTGACGAGCGGTCTTATCGGTGGGCAGGAAGCCGGGCTCCATCGGGTCAACCAGCGAGGTTGCTGCGACGGTCGCTGCGCGGCCATCAGGGGCAACTTCAATTGCTGCCATGCGCTCGGCGACATCATCAGCAGCAAGGCGAACCTCGTCGATGATCTCGTCCAGGTGCAGGTGGAGCGAACGGAAGCCGGGGCCTTCGATGTTCCAGTGAGCCTGCTTGCCCTGAAGTGACAGATCGGTCAAATCAACGAGAGCCTGCTGAAGAGCTGCTGCAACAACGGGGTGTGCTTGAGTCATATTGTTCTCCTAAAACCTATCTATAGATGCGCCCATGAGGGACGCACCATTGCCATCACTTCTGACAACTCCATTTTTGTCGATTTCATTCCCTTTCGCGTCGTAAGGTGAAATATCCGACAGGGGTTGTGACAGGTCGTCGATAAAGTGTCGAGAAATGCCCGAAATCTCTGAATTTATTTGAAAAGCGTCCCCAGAATCGAACGAGTGAGTGAACGAGCAGCGGTCGTTCCCACGGTCTTCACCGTGGACTCGATCACGCGTTGCGTTGCCCGCTGACGGCGCTCTTCGGCCTTCTCAGCCTCGCGCTGACGACGCAAGGCTTCCTTTTCCAACTCGCGCTGACGGCGCTCTTCAGCCTTTTCAACCTCACGCTGCAGGCGCTCGAGTTCCTTCTGGCGCGCAGCTTCCTCCTTCGCCGCCTGTTTTTCAGCTTCTTTACGAGCCTTGGCCTCGTCAAGCGCACGCTGGGCTTCAGCGGCTGCCTGTTCGGCGGCCTGAGCTGCTGCGGCAAGTCGCGCTTCCATTAGCTCAAACGCCGACTCATTGTCGACGGCATCGCGGTAGCGCGCGAGCAAGGGAGACGAACTGACGATCGAGGACACGACCGAGGCCTCGGCCGGTCCCATGACCGCGGCGGGCGCATCCAGCATGGTGGGCGCGACCGGGGTCGGGCGGCCTTTCTCATCCAAAACCGTCACAACAGCCTGACCGGTGCCCAGAGAAGTTAGGACTTCAGCTAAATCCAGGGGTGAGGTGGGGAAAGTAGACACTGCCTTCTTGAGGTTCGCTGCATCATTCGGGGTGTGTGCGCGCAGTGCATGCTGAACGCGCGAGCCGAGCTGAGCCAAGACCTCATCGGGAACATCGGTGGGGGACTGGGTGACAAACACAATGCCCACGCCCTTGGAACGGATCAGACGAACCGTTTGCACAACCGCCTGGAGGAACTGCTTGGAAGCGTCGGTGAAGAGCAGGTGGGCCTCGTCGAAGAAGAAGACCAACTTGGGCTTATCCGGATTGCCCACCTCGGGCAGCGTCTGGAAAAGCTCAGCCAAGAGCCACATGAGGAAGGTCGAGAACAATGCGCCTTGGCTGCCCAAGTCGGGCAGCTCAAGGGAGGAAATCACGCCGCGACCGTCTGTGGACATGCGCATAAGGTCGGAAATATCAAAGGCGGGTTCACCGAAGAAAACATCGCCGCCCGAGGCCTCCAAAGCAGCCAGTTCACGCAAAATCACGCCAGCGGTCGCCGGGGAGACCCCGCCGATTCCCTTGAGTTCTTCCTTGCCTTCGTCGTTATTCGTCAGGTAGTCAATGACCGAGCGCAGGTCCTTCAGGTCAATCAGCGCGAGCTGCTGGCTATCCGCCCAGTGGAAGATCAACTGCAGCGCTGAGGACTGTGTATCGTTCAATCCCAGCACGCGCGAGAGCAGAAGGGGGCCAAATTCGGTGATAGTTGTACGGATCGGAACGCCTTCGCCGCGTCCGCCCAGAGTGAGCAGTTCCGTGGGGAAGGCCTTTCCTTCCCAGTTCTGTCCGATGCTTGCGCAACGAGCAAGGAGTTTTTCGGAAGAGCTACCCGCCTGTGCTAGACCCGTCAGGTCTCCCTTGATATCGGTGACAAAAACGGGGACACCGGCCTCGGAGAGGCGCTCTGCCATGAGCTGGAGGGTACGCGTCTTACCCGTACCTGTTGCACCCGCAACCAGGCAGTGACGGTTCATCAAGCCCAGCGGAATCCCCACGGGCGCGCCCGGAACCGGGGTATCGCCATCCAAGAAAGCTCCCAGTCGCATCGAAGGCGCGGTGAAGGAATACCCTGCGCGGACCTGCTCCGCGTATCCTTGCAGTTCCCCTTCGCTTGCCGAGGCCTCGGTCGGGGTAGCGGGTGCAGTTTCCGCGGGTGCTGCAGGAGTTTCAGCGGGAGTCGCCTGCTGGGGCGCGGCCTCGCTCTGGTTGCCCTGACCAGCCTGCTGGGCAAGAGCAGCATCGAGTGCAGCCTGCGCAGCCTGTGCCTTAGCGGCAGCGGCTTCGGCGGCGGCCTGTGCGGCCTCGGCCTTCAGGCGAGCAATTTCAGCGGAATCAGTCATGGTTCGTCCTCGCAGTGTTATGGGGAGAAAACTTAGGCATTCCAGTGTGCGCGCAAGGCATCGCACACGGCGTTATAGGTTGAGTGATCGACGGTTGCACCTTCGCGGCGAACATCTGCAGGGTCGACGATGAGAAGGCGGTCCAAGCGCACCTGACTGGGACGTCCCTGCGAATCCCACGCGCCGGTGCCGATGGGGAACCAATAGCGTCCCCAATGTGCCTCTTGCTCGGCGTCCTTACGGTGATCCTTAGAAGTGAGCTGTGCGACGACAAGGCCTTCAGGCACGCGCGCAAGGACAACGACGGGACGATCCTTGCCTTGGCTGGGGTCATCTTCGTAGGAGACCCAAGTCCACACGACTTCGCCCGGATCCGCGTCGCCATCGGGATTAGGTGCGTATTGGAAAGGTGGCAAGCCGAGCGTGCGTACGTCCCAGACCTTGTTTTCTGTTCCCGCGGCCGTGCGAGCCTTGGGTGAATGAGCCTGAGTTCCTGCGCTGCGGGAAGAAGATGAGCGTGAGCGGCGCTTCGATGAGCGCATTTCGTCTTGGACGCTCTGGCCTGCGGCCTGGATGAAAATCGCGAGAAGTCGCTTAATGAAGTCCACGTAGTCTCCAGGTGTGATGGAACAGTGTTTTAAGTGTACGGGCAGTCCAATGCTTATTCCGTGGCAAACGCGCGCGGGTGAATGCGTGCGGTTTCAAACCAGGCGCACTGGCCAGGGGCTAGTGGAGTATCAGACGCAAAGGAAGTTGGTAGAACTCCCGTTGACACCAACGGACGGTGTTCGGAAGGAACAACAACGGTGGTATCTGATGTGTTGAAAACAACTAAAACCTGAGCACTCATGTGAACCAAGCAATCCGGACCAGCCCAGGGCAGGCCTCGTACATGGGCAAGAGAGCCCGTTCCCATTCCGTGCTCTTCGCGCGTACGCAAAGCTTGCTGGACCATCAATACAAAGGAACTGGAAATGGTGTCTTTTGACGGCGAATCGAAATAAGTAGCTCCCGGAAGGGCTAGGGCGAAAAGAGTGTGTGCACGATGAATCTCACTGTCATCGTAGGGAAGCGCAGGCCAAGCGGCCACGTGCCCCACAGGGTCGCGGTTGGCGAAAGAATTCGCGATAGCATCGCACAGCTGTGGGTTCTTCCACTCGATGTCAAGGAGAGTGTCATTACGCAGGTGATGGAACCAGGATTCTTGAAGAATCTCTTGCAAATCCGAGTCGTCCATGTGGGGCAAACTTGAAGTCAGAATAGGCAAGGTATCAGTGTTAGCTACCTCGGCCATGACCACGCGCAAGAGATGCATGAACTCTCGGCGTTCAACTGAATCCGGCCCATAGTGAATGAACGGCAGAGTCCCAAAGTCGATCCCGTCGACGCCTGCATCTACGCATGCTCGCACGCGGCCAAGCAGAGTTGTCACCGTCTCATCGGCGGAGTAAGGACCGTTGAAATCGTAGGTATTCCAATCAGCTGAACCAGGAAGATGAACGATGATCTTGACACCGACCCTGTGGAAACGCTTGACCAGAGAAACAAGTTCTGGATTGACGCCCCAGATCATCTGGGGGATCGGAGAAAGCAAGAGAGCATCAACGCCCACGCGAGCAAAGCGGATTGCCTCTTCGCTGAGCTGGCGAGCAAGATCATGGTCGACGCGACGGGGGATGCGGCAAATCGCCGGCGAATGCCACCACGGATGAGTGCCTTTCCGGGCAGCATGGACGAGGGTAGTCACCACCTGAGTCCCGTTCGTTGATTGCACAACACCATCTTATGCAATGAAAGCGCTCTGCAAGCAGTTAGGCTTATCACGTGAACACTTCCCCTGCCTATGTGCCCAGCGATTGCGAGCGTTTTGTACCAGAGACTGCCAAATCCAGATCTCGGACAGATTTCGAACGCGACCGTGCGCGAGTACTTCACTCTTCGGCGCTGCGACGTTTAGGGGAGAAAACACAGGTTCTGGGGCCCACATCGGACGATTTTGTCCGAACTCGCCTTACTCACTCGCTCGAAGTTGCCCAGGTCGGGCGCGAACTAGGCAAAGAACTGGGCGCAGACCCCGATGTTGTGGACGCAGCCTGTCTTTCCCACGATTTGGGCCACCCGCCCTTCGGCCACAACGGGGAGCTCGCACTCAACGAGTTGGCACGCGAGATCGGCGGCTTTGAAGGAAACGCGCAGACCTTGCGAATCGTCGCGCGTCTGGAACCCAAAGTTATTGGCCAAGATGGCCCGGCGGGCCTGAACCTTACGCGTGCAACTTTGGATGCGATCTGCAAATACCCGTGGGCGCGGGGTGAAGGCCCAGACCCGGTGAAGTCTCAACGTAAATTCTCCGTCTACGAGGACGACCGCCCGACTTTTAACTGGATGCGTCAAGGAATCCCAGCGGGCAAGCGCTGCCTCGAAGCTCAAATCATGGATCTCTCTGACGACATTGCGTACTCGGTTCATGACATGGAAGACGCTGTTGCAACGGGGAAGATGGACCTTGAACGCCTACGCAGCGATTCCCATACCCAAGGGGTCATTGAATCCACCATGAAGTGGTATGGCACATCGATTTGCGAAGACGATCTCTACCGCGCTTTCGAGCGTTTAGTGACCATGCCCGAATGGATGGCGTCTTTCAGTGGCTCCTACGCTGATTTGGCTGCGCTGAAGGACTTGACTAGCGAGCTGATTGGCCGTTTCTCCAACGCAACGGTTTCGGCGACCCGCGAGGTCGCAGGAGACCGGCCCCTGGGGCGCTACCTCGCCGAGCTCGTCGTCCCGACCAATACTCGCGCGGAGATCCAAGTCCTCAAGGGCATGGCGGTCCACTACGTCATGAGTCCGCGCGAAAGCGAACCCGTTTACTACCAGCAGCGCACGCTCCTCAACGACCTGGTTGATGCTCTTGTCAACGCCGGTCCCGAATATCTCGAGCCGCCTTTCGCCGCTCAATGGCGCTCAACCACGGACGAGGGACAGCGCCTACGTGTCGTCATCGACCAAGTCGCCTCGTTGACCGATATCTCCGCATCGCGCTGGCACGCACGCATGTGCGGCATGCTCTCCTCGCAGTTGTGAGAAAGCGGATCGGGTGGCCGACGTCATCCACATCTTTCTGCTAGAAAAGTGTCCACTCGCTAAACTGAACTCATGGCCGGCCTGATTCTCAAAGAAGACATCGCCGCCGTACGTGATGCTTCGCGCATTGAAGAAATCGTCGGCGAGCGAGTTGCCCTGCGTCCAGCAGGTGTCGATTCTTTGAAAGGATTGTGCCCTTTCCACGACGAGCGCACGCCCTCGTTCCACGTCCGCCCCTCCCAAGGTTTTTGGCACTGCTTTGGCTGCGGTGAAGGTGGGGACGTCATCAGTTTCGTACAAAAAGTCGATTCTCTTTCCTTCACCGAGGCCGTGGAAGCCCTTGCGCTTAAGGCCGGAATTACTTTGCGTTACGAGGCCGCGGGCAGCGGAACCCTTCGCCGCGAAGAACCCGGTCGCCGTCAGCGTCTCCTTGACGCACACCGCGTTGCGGAAGAGTTCTACCAGGCGCAGCTCTCTTCCCCAGAAGCCCACGAAGGACGTCGTTTCCTCGGTCAGAGAGGCTTCGATGAAGCGACCTGTCGCCACTTCGGAATCGGCTATTCACCCAGCTCATGGGATGCGCTCACCCGTCACCTGCGGTCCAAGGGCTTCACCGATCAAGAAATCGAGATTGCAGGCCTTGCAACTCGCGGAAACCGCGGACTCTATGATCGTTTCCGCGGCAGACTTATGTGGCCAATCCGTGACATTACGGGTGCGACGATCGGCTTTGGCGCTAGGCGTTTGAACGATGAGGACAAGGATTCTCCGAAGTACCTCAACACCCCGGAAACCCCGATCTATCACAAGTCTCAAGTCCTCTATGGCCTCGATCTTGCGAAGAAAGAAATTACACGAAACCGCAAGGTCGTTATCGTCGAAGGCTACACGGACGTCATGGCTGCCCACGCCGCCGGTGTGGGATATGCGGTCGCAAGCTGCGGTACCGCTTTCGGTGAAGACCACGTAAAAATCGTCCGACGCCTGTTGGGAGATAGTGCGGACAGCGCCGCTGGAGTTGTCCTGAGCAATGGGAAAACCCACGGCGGAGAAGTGATCTTCACTTTCGATGGCGACGCGGCAGGACAAAAAGCCGCGCTTCGTGCTTTTGAAATGGACCAGAACTTCGCGGCCCAGACCTTCGTCGCGGTGGAACCCAATGGCATGGACCCCTGCGAGCTCCGTATGGCTCAAGGAGAGCGCGCCGTTGTGGAGTTGGTGAACTCTCGGACGCCGCTTTTTGAGTTCGTTATCCGTTCGGTTTTGCGCCAGCTCGATTTGCGAACCGCAGAAGGGCGCGTGAAAGCCCTACGTGCGGCGGCTCCCGTAGTTGCTCGCATCCGCGACCACGCGCTCCAACGCGAGTACACGCGTTCGCTCGCGGGGTGGATCGGCATGGATATTTCCGAGGTCTCGCGTGCGGTTCGCTCAAGCGCACACTCGCGCCCGGCCTCGTACGGGGGAAGGGGAGCGCCCGCGGAAACTCCGCAGCCGGCTCCCGTGAGGCGAGGCCCCGAGGACCCGGTTTCTCGAATCGAGCGCCAAGCCCTTGAAGCACTCATTCAATACCCCATGTATGTGGTGGGTTCGGGCTTTGAAGAACTCGGGGGAGAGGCATTTTCTGTCCCCTCCTATCGTGCGGTTCACGATGCGATCCGCGCGGCAGGGGGATTGGATGCTTTCGTGAAGGTTCTTCGCCAAGCAGAAGAACACTTCGGGAAGGGCGCCAAGGCAGTCCAGGCGGCAACACGTGCCTTCGTCGATGATGTTCGCGCGCTCATGATTCCCGAGGTCGCAGCCGTGTTGGTGGAATTAGCAGTTGCGCCGCTCCCTCAAGACCGCGAGGACCAACTTCGCGCGTACTGCAGGGGAGCGATGGGTGCAATGGTCCGCCTCGACGTCACAAGACGCCTAGCGGATGCGAATGCGAACCTTCAACGCCTGAGCGAAGATGATCCCCAATACACCCAAGCATTCCGAGAGCTCATGCGCCTCGAAGAAGTGCGCCAGCGCTTCACCGAGCGCGCACAATAGCCCTCGGGCTACTCCAAACCGACGCTTTCACGCAGCTGTTTTTCAAGGGAATGTGCAAGCTCCATCGCCTCGTCATCCAGCCTTCCGCGTGCTGCAAGAACAGAAAACAACTTTCCATCTTCGCGCTTGCGAATCTGCGCGGTAATCACCGCACCATTTGGAGCTTTCACGCTGCGAACCAGAACCTGAGTACGATTGACCTTCTCGCTGATGTCTTCCATAAAAGGACGCATGGGAGAATGCGAAGAATGAACAACTAGAGGAGAACGTGCCGGATCAACCCAGTTCACGCTCAACTCCTGTTTCTCGCCCTCCCAGCGAGCACTCTGAACCTCGTACCACATCGCCGAATCAGCGACTTCACCTTCACGGATCATGATCAAGGCATAGCGTCCCGCAACGAGGATCGCCCCGTTATCGAGCTCAATATGGAGCGCATCCGCATCCCCGCGGGGGAGCAGATCACGATAATCGGCAAGTCCCGAGCTCATTGAAGTGTCACCACCGCCGGAAAAGTAACGGTCGGAGCACCAGCCCAGAGACGAAGATCGTCGACGGCGGCTTGAACGCCGAAAAGACGAACATCTTGCGAGTCGGACTGGAGCAGGTTGACATCGGCGCGAAGGCTGGCCTGGGCAAGATCAGAAGGCGAGGTGTTTGCAAGAGAACAGCGCAATTGGCGCGAATCCTTGCTCCCGCGTTCCAAAGAACGCGAGGCGCGATCAAGGAGAGCGTTCTCAATGGTCTCGGCCTCGTAGAAGTCGGCGGTGTGGACCGCAGACTTGGGCAGAGTCTGTGCGATGCAGTCCCAGCTCGCGGTAGAAGCGGCGGCCTCGTCGGAAGATGAAAAAGCAGAGGTTGTTTGCGAGGCCAAGGGAAGCGTCAGGTCGGAGGAAGCGCCCTGGCGGACGAGCCAATTGGGGGTGGCGCCTGTGGCTTGGGTGAATCGCTGGGCGAGAGCATCAACGCCCTGATCGCCCGCATCGATGTCGATTGCGTATGCCTGGGCCAATTGCACTGCCGAGGCGTAGCGTCCCAGCGCGACTGCGCTCAGTTGGCGCGATTGCTCAGGAGAGGAAGTCGTGGGGTTGCTGGCTGCACGCAGGTCCCGGCGAGCCGAGATCACCAGCCACGAAATGAATTCTTCGATCCTGTAAGGGGCTTCGGCAACCTCTTCAGGCTGGGGAAGATTGGCAGTGTTCTCCTGATTCTTCCAGGGGTCCCACACTCCACCGAGGAAATCCAAGCGTTGCTGCGAACTCTGCGCAAGGGCCTCGAGAGAAGACGCGCAGGAGGAACACTCGCTTGCGAGTGCAGCGAGGGAATGCGCGCGCTGGGCCGCGGCGGCCTCGGTCCTTGCCGAAGCATCACGGGAAAGGGCGAAACCGGTCAATGCGGGCAAATGGGTGGCGGAAGATTCCAGGTGGATTCCGCATGCCCCCAAGGACATGCTGAGGACAGCAATACACGCAGTGAAGAGTTTCGGGTGTTTCACAACAACATCATCCCATGGTCAAAAGACGAGTACGATTGCCTAGAATACCGTGTCGCGTGAAGGAGTGAAGGTGGCACCCACACAGATTGAAGAACAGGTCCGTGCGCTGGTCGAAGGTATCGTCACCCAAGCGGGGGCGCAGCTTGACGCGGTAACGATCCTCAAACAAAACGGGGACTTGGTGTGTCGCATCACTGTTGAAGAACCCCTTGGTGCGGAGCGTCTATCTTCCGATGCTCTTGCCGAAATCTCGCGGGCAATCTCCAAAGCCATGGATTCAGCCGACCCGATCTCGGACGCTTACATGCTGGAAGTATCCACTCCCGGTCTTGAACGAGAGCTGAAGAAGCCTGAACACTGGATGCGTCAGATCGGCGGACTTGTTAGCGTGAAGTTGCGCAACGGTGACAAGGTCGTGGGACGAGTCAGCCAGGCAGACGAGAAAAGCGCTACTGTAGATACCGGCGCTGAAAGCCACACAATTGCATATGACGAGATCAAGAAGGCGCGTTCGCGCGTCGACTTCGGCTCGTGGGAATGAGGGACGCTATGGAAATCGATATGACCGCCCTGCGGATGGTCGAACACGAGAAGGGGGTATCGCTCGATACCCTGGTTGACGCCATCGAAGAAGCGCTACTCAAGGCCTACCACAACATCCCCGGTGCGATTTCAAAGGCTCGCATCGAAATTGATAAGCGCACCGGCCGCGTCACCGTGATGGCCACCGAAGAAGACGACGATGGCAACCCCATCGGAGAATTTGACGACACCCCGAAGAACTTTGGCCGCATCGCCCAATCCACAGCGCGTTCGGTCATTATGCAGCGCCTGCGTGACGCCGACGATCAGCGTGTATTGGGTGACTTTGCCGGCAAGACTGGCCAGATCGTTACCGGTGTCGTTCAGCAGTCCCGTGACTCGCGTATGACCATCGTGAAGCTGGCTGATGATTTCGAGGCCGTTCTTCCCGATTCCGAAAAGGTTCCCGGCGAGGACTACTCCCACGGCACCCGCCTGCGTGCGCTCATCGTTTCCGTCGAACGCACTGACCGCGGTGCTCGCATTACCTTGTCGCGCACCCACCCCGGCCTCGTCAAGGGACTGTTTGAGCGCGAGGTTCCCGAAATCCAAGAGGGCTTGGTCCGCATTAAGGCAATCGCCCGCGAAGCTGGACACCGCTCGAAGATCGCTGTTTTGGCGACCCGTGAGGGTGTCAACGCCAAGGGCGCCTGCATCGGCCCCATGGGTTCGCGTGTGCGTGCAGTTATGAACGAACTGGGCGGGGAAAAGATCGATATCGTCGATTGGTCAGAGGATCCGGCGCGTTTCGTTGCTAACTCTCTGTCTCCGGCTCGCGTGTCCCGCGTGGTTGTTCACTCTGTTGAACAGCGCACTGCCACTGCGATTGTCCCTGACTTCCAGCTTTCGCTGGCTATCGGTAAGGAAGGCCAGAACGCACGCCTCGCAGCACGCCTGACGGACTTCCACATCGATATTCACTCGGACACCGAAAACGGTGAAGAAGCACTGGCATCGCGTTCATCCACACCGGATGACGTGATCAGTCGCTCACAATCCGATGACTTGGATGAGGACTGACTCAGCTAAGCTTGAAGGCGTGTCTCAATCCACTTCTATGCTTCGCACCTGTGTGGGTTGTGGAATACGCGCGCAACGTTCGGAGTTGATCCGTGTCGTTGCCTCTACCGACGGACATCTCCACGTTGATGCCCGTCGTCAACTTCCCGGTCGGGGAGCGTGGTTTCATCCCGAAGCTCGCTGCCTAGACCTTGCCCGCACCAGGCGGGCGATGGGGCGTTCGCTGCGACGAACGGTCGACATGACCGATCAGCAGTGGAAGGCCTTGGGGGAGGCCATTCTGTCAGCGGCGCACAGGGCGCCGGACAACGAGTAGCGAAAGCGGGTTGAAAGCCCATGGGCACCCGATGAGTACCCAGCGATGAGCTGCCTGCAATATCAGTGATACGTCTCCGTTTCGGGGACGTTCCCGAACAAGGAGAAAAGTGGCAAAACTGCGTGTCCACGAGCTCGCGAAAGAGCTCGGAATCCCCAGCAAGGAATTGCTGGCCTACCTACGAGACAAGGGCGAATACGTCAAGGCTTCGTCCTCCGCACTTGAACCCCCTGTCGCGCGTGACGCGCGTGAACATTTTGAAAAGCTCTCCGGATCAGCCGCATCGGGTGATGCCGCCAAGAGCACGTCCAAGAAGCCCGCTGCCCCGAAGCCTCGCGCGAAGGCCAGCGCTGAGAAGCCGGCAGAGTCCGCTCAGGCTTCAGTGAAGGACGAAACCCCCACTCCCGAGGCCCCCAAGCCCGCGTCGCGCAAGCCTGCGCCTCGCGCACCTAAGGCTGAGGCCCCGAAGGGTGAAGCAGCTGAAAGCGCGAAGGAAACTCGCGCCCCCAAGCCAGCTGCTCGTCCTGCAAGCGATACTCACGCAGCTGCCCCCAAGCCGGGTGCAGCTCCCAAGCCGGGTGCGCCTCGCGCACCCCGTCCCGCTGGTGGCGCTTCCCCCAAGCCGGGTGCACCTCGTCCTGGAGCGCCTCGCCCCGGTGGCCCCCGCCCCGGAAACAACCCCTATGCATCCAGCCAGGGCATGCCTCGTCCCGGCGGTAGCCAGGGTGGCCGTGGGGGAGCGCGTCCCGCTCGCGGCGGCGCACAGGGCGGCGAACGTCCCCCGCGTCCTGCAGGCGCACAGGGTGGACGTTCTGGAGGTCCTCGTCCGCCTCGTGGTGGCGCACCTTCTGGTGGCGGTCCGCGTCCAAACCCGGGAATGATGCCCGGACAGGCAAACTTCGCTCGCTCGGGCGGTCCTGCACCTTCTTCTGATCGTCCTCGCGGCGGTCGCGGCCGCGGTACCCGTCCTGCTGGTGGCGGTGGCGCCCAGGGTGCTCCCGGAGCAAATGCCGGTGGCGGTTTCGCTCCGCCGCGTGGTGGTCGCGGTGGCGGCCGCGGCGCAACACCGGGCGCATTCGGTCGCGGTGGCGGCAAGAGCTCGCGCGGACGCAAGTCGAAGCGCGCAAAGCGTCAAGAGTTCGAACAGCAGAACGCACCCGTCATTGGTGGCGTGTCGATTCCTCGCGGCGATGGACAACAGATCCGTATCCGCCAGGGTGCCTCCCTTGCTGACTTCGCTGAGAAGATCAACGTCAATCCCGCAGCGCTGGTCACCGTCCTCTTCCACCTCGGAGAGATGGCAACGGCCACGCAGTCGCTGGATCAAGACACTTTCGAGGCACTGGGCGCAGAGCTCGGCTACGACGTCAAGGTTGTCTCTCCTGAAGACGAAGATCGCGAACTGCTCGAGTCCTTCGACATCGACCTCGAAGCCGAAGAACTGGACGATGCAGAGAACATGCAACCGCGTCCCCCGGTCGTCACGGTCATGGGCCACGTCGACCACGGTAAGACCAAGCTCCTCGACGCTATCCGTCACACCGACGTCGTCGATTCCGAGCACGGTGGCATTACCCAGCACATCGGCGCCTATCAGGTGAAGGTCACCGCAGAGGACGGCACGCGCCGCCCGATCACCTTCATCGATACCCCCGGTCACGAGGCCTTCACCGCTATGCGTGCCCGTGGTGCGCAGGTTACCGACATTGCGATCCTCGTGGTCGCAGCTGATGACGGTGTCATGCCTCAGACCGTTGAAGCAATCAACCACGCGCAGGCAGCCGGCGTGCCGATCGTTGTTGCCGTTAACAAGGTTGATAAGGAAGAGGCGAACCCGGAGAAGATCCGTGCACAGCTCACCGAGTACGGCCTCGTTGCCGAAGAGTACGGCGGCGACGTTATGTTCGTCGACATCTCGGCCAAGCAGCGCAAGGGTATACACGAGCTTCTCGAGGCCGTGCTGCTGACCGCTGATGCGGCGCTGACCCTGGAAGCGAACCCGGATACGGACGCACGCGGTGTGGCCATTGAAGCGAACCTTGATAAGGGACGCGGCGCGGTGGCAACCATGCTGGTCCAGCGCGGTACCCTGCGCGTCGGCGATTCCCTGGTTGTCGGTTCCTCGCACGGCCGCGTTCGTGCGATGTTCGACGACAGCGGTAACGATGTTTCCGAGGCTGGACCTTCGACGCCGGTTGCAGTGCTGGGCCTGACCTCGGTCCCGCGTGCAGGTGACTCCTTCCTGGTTGCTTCCGATGACCGTACCGCTCGCCAGATCGCTGACAAGCGTGAAGCTGCTGAACGTCAGGCCATGCTGGCCAAGCGCCGCAAGCGCGTCTCCCTTGAAGACTTCGATAAGGTCCTCAAGGAAGGCGAGGTTGATACCCTCAACCTGGTCATTAAGGGTGACGTTTCCGGTGCTGTTGAAGCTCTGGAAGATTCGCTGCTGCGCATCGACGTGGGCGAAGAAGTTGCTCTGCGTATCATCCACCGCGGTGTCGGTGCAATTACCCAGAACGACGTCAACCTGGCGACCGTGGACAACGCAGTCATCATTGGCTTCAATGTCCGCCCGGCAGAGCGCGTTCAGGAACTTGCCGATGCCGAGGGCGTCGAGATCAAGTACTACAACGTCATCTACTCGGCGATCGACGATGTCGAGGCCGCGATGAAGGGCATGCTCAAGCCGATCTACGAAGAGGTCGCATTGGGCAGCGCGGAGATCCGTCAGGTCTTCCGTTCTGGCAAGTTCGGCAACATCGCTGGTTCGATTGTCCGCTCGGGCACCATCAAGCGTGGAACCAAGGCTCGCCTGGTTCGCGATGGCGTCGTCGTTGCAGAGAACCTGGAAATCGCATCGCTTCGCCGCGAGAAGGACGATGTCACTGAAGTCCGCGAGGGCTACGAATGTGGTATCACCTTGGGCTATAAGGATATCCAAGAAGGCGACATCATCGAGACCTGGGAAATGCGCGAAAAGCCGCGTGACTGAGGTCTGAGTTGAGTGAAAGCTTGTGGGCCCCGCACCTGGTGGTGCGGGGCCCACAAGCTATGAGCACTCAGAGTGATTACATACCACCCATGATCTGAGCGACGAGGATCTTGCCGATCATGGCAACCGGGTAGACCAAGGCGTAACCCAAGGAGACGCGAGGATCCATATTCGTACGAGAGTTTGCGAAAGCCAGGACTGCAGGCTGCGTCTGAGCGCCAGCCAGAAGACCCGCGAGCTTCGTTCCACCCATCTTGAAAGCCCAACGCATGACGACGTAGAGGCCAATAGCCATGATCGAGGTCATGATGATGCCCAGCAAGAGGATCTGCAGCCAGGTGCCGGAGGTGAAAGCCTTTTCAATCTGTCCACCTGCGTTAGCGCCCGCTTGTGCGAGGAAGACCAGAAGGCCGAACTCTGCCAAGACCTGACCGGCCGTGAAAGGCATCGCAGTGACGATAGGGCCGATGCGACCCAAACGGCCAAAGATCAGGCCAACAATCAACGTGCCGGCGGCTGAACCAATGGAGAAGTAGGCTCCAGTCGGCGTAAAGATCGGAATCTCACCAATCAAAATTCCCAGCGCCATGCCAACACCCAAGCTGATCGGGTTGAGGTCAGACAGGCCTCGTGCGGAGTCGCCGAAGAACTTCGTAATCTCCCGCATCTTCGAGGTCGGTGCGACTACGCGGACGCGGTCACCCTGCTGAAGGACAAGGCCGGGTTCGGCGATCATGTCGACGTCGCCTCGGCGAACGCGGGAAACGGTTGCGGAGAACTTGCCCGCAAGGTCCAGCTCTTCCACGGTATGGCCCGCGAGCTTCGGGTTGGAAATCGTGACGCGACGGAAATCCAAGTAGGTGCGGTCCTCGATGAGGGAATGCGAGGAGGGGTGGCCCAATTCGGTTGCGACGCGGGCGACGAGCTCGCGCGGGCCGACGACGGTGACCAGGTCGCCCTTATCCACGGTATCGGTCATCGACGGACGCATGATCGGGCCGGTTTCGCCTCGGCGCAGGCGCGAGAAGGTGATCTTGGAACCCAGAGTCGTATAAATATCGCCCAAGCAGGGGTGATCGTCGCGCTCGACGCGGATCGTGCGGTTCGACAGGGGAGAGGGGGCATCCTTGTCGCGCTTGCCGTAGGACAGGGCGGCGGCCGAGGCGATGAGCATTCCGATGACGCCGAAGAGGTAGGCAATCGAGTAACCGACGGTCGCCAAGTCCAACTTCCCCGAGGCCTGGCCAGCGGCGGACAGAGCCGGAGTGTTGGTCACTGAACCGGCGAAGGTGCCGGCGATGAGTGCGGGGTCCATTCCCCACATACGGCCAATGAATTCACCGGTAGCTGCGGCGATGGCGTAGAGGGCGACCATCGTGAGGATCGGGCCGACCGCGCTCTTGAGGTTGTGGAAGAACGAGGCGCCCGAATTCATACCGATTGCGAAGGTGAAAAGCGCCAAACCGAGAGTGCCCAATTCGCGGGTGACACGCAGGTGGATGCCGTAGGTTTCGGCCCAGGCGGACAAGATGATTGCAAAGAAGAGGACGGCCGCCGCGCCCAGTCCGATTCCCTTGATCTTCACGTGGCCGAAGGCCATTCCGATGCCGATAAGGAGGAACAGGAATAGGACAGGCTGATCAGCGAGCTTCGTAAATAAGATCTCCACTGTGATGGCTCCATTGTCTGGTGATCAGGATTATCTGTATCCGCTTCTCAGTATCGTCTGACTCAGGAGAGGGGCCAAATGGATAAAGCGCAGAATTATGCAGATTGTGTCGAAAGGGACTCAATTGCTGTCTGACAAATTTTCGATTTTGAGGCCAAGGTCCCACATATTCCGGAGTGTGAGATTAAAAAGCCCATGGCGGCAAGAGGCTCTACGGTAGAAGCGTGATGAAGCTTCGCATTTCGGGAATTCTCGTCTCGGTCATCGTACCCAGGCGTGCGATTCCTGCCGTGTGAATTGTCGGATGGAACGCACGCCTCAATCCCCGCGCATATGCGCTACGCGTTCGCAAACACCTGAGTTTGCGCCGCGACCGCACCTGTGAAGGGGATTTTTTCATGCATGACACCCCATGATTCCCCAAAGGGCTCATGTCCTTTGAAGCGGAAGCGTAGACCGACTGGAAGGCTGATAATGACTGAAGAAACACGTCGGGTGATGACCGGCGCGCAAGCCATTGTGACCACTCTTGAAGCATTGGGCGTGACTGACGTTTTCGGCATGCCCGGTGGCGCGATCCTGCCCACCTACGATCCTTTGATGAGCTCATCGCTCCACCACATCCTCGTGCGCCACGAACAGGGCGCAGGCCATGCGGCGCAAGGATACGCCCTGGCCAGCGGCAAGGTCGGCGTCGCGATCGTGACCTCGGGGCCGGGAGCAACAAACACTCTGACTGCGATTGCGGACGCAAACATCGATTCCGTCCCAGTCGTCGTCATCTCAGGCCAGGTCGGCGCCTCCCTGATCGGCACCGATGCCTTCCAGGAAGCCGACGTCGTGGGCGCCTCAATGCCCCTAGCCAAGCACTCCTTCTTGGTGACGGACCCGCGTGAAATCCCCGCGCGCCTCACCGAAGCCTTCCACATCGCCAAGACTGGCCGCCCGGGTCCCGTCCTGGTGGACATCACTCGATCCGCACAGGTCGAAGAATTCGAATACATCTGGCCTGCGCCCATGGATCTTCCCGGCTATCAGCCCGCTTTCGAGCCCGTTCCGCGCCAGATCGAGCGAGCCGCAGAGGAGATCGCACGCGCGCAGGCTCCCGTGTTCTACGTCGGCGGCGGCCTCGTCCGAGCGCGCGCCGAAAAGGAACTGCGCGAACTGGTGGCACTATCCGACGCGGCTGTCGTGACGACTCTTCCCGCTCGCGGTGCCTTCCCCGATTCGGATCCTCACAACCTGAAGATGCCCGGCATGCACGGCACCGTTCCCGCGGTGGGAGCTCTCCAGCGCGCGGATCTCGTTGTCGCACTGGGCGCTCGCTTCGATGACCGCGTCACCGGGAAGTTGGATTCTTTCGCGCCTCGTGCCCGCATTGTCCACGTCGACATCGACGCCGCGGAGATGTCAAAGAACCGCTACGCCGACGTCGCAGTGATCGCGGACCTCAAGCCCGCCTTGGCCGCACTGAACGCCGCTCTTCCCGAGGCCTACGAACGCCTCGGCAAGCCCGACCTTTCGGGATGGTGGCGTTACCTGAACCGCCTGCGCGAGACCTACCCGCTTGGATGGACCGAACCCACTGACGGTTTCATGGCTCCCCAAGAAGTGATCTCGAAGCTGTCCTCGATCGCTGGCCCCGAGGCCATCTACGTCACGGGCGTGGGACAGCACCAGATGTGGGCGGCACAGTTCATCGAATTCGAAGAGCCCTCGCACTTCATTTCCTCGTGTGGTCTGGGAACCATGGGGTACTGCATCCCCGCAGCCATGGGCGCGCAAGTGGGTGCACCGGACAAGGTCGTGTGGGCCGTTGACGGTGATGGTTCCTTCCAGATGACGAACCAAGAACTGGCAACCTGCTCGATCAACCGCATCCCGATCAAGGTCGCGCTGATCAATAACTCGGTGCTGGGAATGGTGCGTCAGTGGCAGACACTGTTCTATGGGGAGCGCTACTCAAATACAACGCTGAACCCGACCGAGGGTGAGCAGATCCCCAACTTTGAGATGCTCGCTAAGGCCTATGGCTTGGAGGCGCGCACCGTGCGTCGCGCCGAGGACGTCGAGGACGCGATTAAGTGGGCGATGTCGATTAATGATCGCCCGGTCCTCTTGGACTTTAGGGTTTCGAAAGACGCGATGGTGTGGCCGATGGTCGCAGCCGGAGTACCCAATGACGACATTCGCTACGCCCGCGATATCGCGCCCGACTGGGAGGTGGAAGACTGATGATGCACACGCTGGCTGTCCTGGTGGAAAACAAGCCCGGTGTTTTGACCCGAGTCTCCGGCTTGTTTGCACGCCGCTCGTTCAACATTAAATCCCTCGCAGTGGGGGAGACCGAGCAACCCGGCATCTCACGCATGACGATTATTGTCGAGGCCGATTCTGCTCCCATCGAGCAGGTGAAGCGTCAACTCAATAAGCTCATCAATGTGCTCAAGATTGTTGAGCTCCACCCCGAGGAATCCGTCGAACGTCGTCTGCTCATGATGAAGGTTCGCGCTGACGAATCTCGTCGCACGGGCGTTTTGCAGGTCGTGGACTTGTTCCGCGCCCACGTTGTCGACGTTCAACCTGAGTCGGTCGTCATTGAGTCGATCGGTTCACTACCCAAGCTGGAGGCGCTGCTGCGGGCCATGGAACCCTACGGCGTCATCGAACTCGTCCAATCGGGTGCTGTCGCGATCGGTCGCGGTGAGCAATCGATTACGGATCAACTAAAGGAGAAATAAGAATGGCAGAGATCATCTACGACGACGGCGCAGACCTGTCGCTGATCCAGTCCAAGAAGGTGGCCGTTATCGGTTACGGTTCGCAGGGACATGCGCACGCACTGAACCTGAAGGATTCCGGCGTTGACGTGGTCGTTGGCCTGCGTCCCGGTTCCTCCTCGTGGGCCAAGGCTGAGGCAGCCGGCCTCGAGGTGAAGGATGTTCCCGAGGCCGTGGCTGAGGGCGACGTTGTCTCTATCCTCCTGCCCGACCAGGTGCAGCGTTTCGTTTACGCCGAGCAGATCGCCCCGAACCTGAAGGAAGGCGCGGCCCTCCTCTTCGCGCACGGCTTCAATATTCGCTACGGCTACATCGAGGTCCCCACCGGTCACGATGTCATCATGGTCGCCCCCAAGGGTCCGGGCCACAAGGTCCGCGAGACCTACACCCAGGGCAAGGGCACCCCGGACGTTGTCGCCGTTGAGGTTGACGCTTCCGGTCAGGCTTGGGACCTGGTTCTGTCCTACGCAAAGGCAATCGGTGGCACCCGTGCGGGCGTCATCAAGACGACCTTCACTGAAGAGACCGAAACCGACCTCTTCGGCGAGCAGGCCGTTCTGTGCGGCGGCGTCTCTCACCTGATCCAGGCCGGTTTCGAGACCCTGGTTGCCGCTGGCTACCAGCCCGAGATCGCCTACTTCGAGGTCTGCCACGAGATGAAGCAGATCGTTGACCTGATCAACGAGGGCGGCATCACCAAGCAGCGTTGGTCTTGCTCTGACACCGCTGAGTACGGCGACTACATCTCCGGCCCGCGCGTCATTGGCGAGTCCTCCAAGCAGGCAATGAAGGACATCCTTTCTGATATTCAGGATGGCACCTTCGCTCGCCGCTTCATCGAGGACCAGGACAATGGTGCTCTCGAGTTCAAGGCCCTGCGTGCTGAGGAAGAGTCTCACCCGATCGAGGCCACCGGCCAGAAGCTGCGTAAGGCTTTCGGCTGGACCCAGGCTGATGAGGACTACACCGAAGGCAGCGCAGCTCGCTGAGTTGTCCTCATGTGTGGTTCGGTCGGCTACTTGAGCTGAGCTGAGCTGAGTTCGGGTTAAGACTGGTGTTTTGACCAAACGGCTGTGGGCCGGCGCATTCGCGCCGGCCCACAGCGTTTTTTGTGATCGCGCGCGGGCTTCGCTGTCCTGTCTCCGCCCGCCGTCCTCGCCGTCTGCCGCCCGCCGACCTGGCCCCACCAGAAAAAGACACACGAAGTCGGTAAATGTCATGCCTCATAGCCTGTGTCTTTTGTTGACTTTGTGTGGAGGGTGGGGGATAGTCGCTGGACAGCCTGTGTCTTTTGTTGACTTCGTGTGACAAACGCTCCCTGTTTGGCTGAGGAAACGAAGAAAACCTCGGTCTAGTTACGAACAACGTGTGCCTATTGAACCTTTCCTGTGTCAAAGCCAGCTACACACGTACAGCACGACACTTACTCGCACGCACGTCAATAAAATCGGTGTAAATATGCTGAAAGGCAGCGAATAATATCCTGATGAAACTGTCTGAAGGTCCCGTAAATTTGTAAGATGACTTACGTGATGACTGAGACCTGACTCACGCGTCGCTTTTCAGTCTCGCATCCATATCATTCATTCAGAAGGACCAAAGATGACCCTCCGTCGATATGGGCGGACCCTGGCAGCCGTCTCAGGCGCTGCACTCCTGTGTGCGTCGTTCTCTCTGCCGGCACTGGCAACCCCCGAAAGTGACACCCAACCCGGCGACGCGGCCACGGCCTCGGCAAGCGAAACAACCCCAGCGTCGATCACCGTTACCGCAACGCGCACAGACACCCTCGGGGACAAGGTATATGTGGGGGACGTCCTCACCTTCACCTTCACCTACACGAACGAGACTGACAGTGCTCTGACCGTATTCCCGAAGGAATCAAACCTCGCGGGCGTCCTGACGACCGGCGCGCCGAACTGCCGCTGGCACAACCTCGCCGCGCACACGACCAAGCAGTGCAAGTCCGCGACCTACACGATCACCGAGGCCGACCTGACCGCCGGCTCCTTCACGCCGACCTCGACGTGGGCGGCGACCCGTGACCGCAACGGAAACGACGTCATCGCCGGCGGAATTACCGCCACTGCCGAGGCCGTCACCGTGCTCCCCGGCTCGCGTGCAGCAGAGCCTGACCCGGTGGAAACCCCCAAGGACTACGCGATCGGTGAGGTCGCGCGCCTGGCCTCGCCCGGGCTGAATGGATTCAAGTGCCATCGCATCCCCGCGCTGACCACGGCCACCAACGGCTGGATCATCGCCGCGTGGGATGGACGCCCCGAGACCTGCCAGGACGCGCCCCAAGCGAACTCGATCGTCTACCGCATCTCGAAGGACGGCGGTAAGTCGTGGACACCGATTCAAACTGCTCTGGCCGGGGCGCCCGGTGCGAATAAGGTCGGTTTCTCTGATCCTTCTTTCGTTGTTGATCGCACCACCGGGACGATCTTCCTCTTCTCGGTGAAGTCTTTTGACGCGGGCCTCTTCCAATCGCAGCTGGGAACCGATCCCAACGCGCGAAACATCCTCCACGCTCACGTTGTCGAATCGCACGACAATGGCCAGACTTGGGTGAACCCTCGCACGATTACTAATCAGGTGACGCAGGGCAATGAAGACCAGTGGTTCACTCGCTTTGCCTCTTCGGGGGAAGGCATCCAGCTGCGCTATGGCGCACACGCTGGTCGCTTAATTCAGCAGTACGCGGTCGCAAATACTGGCAGCACCTCGCTCATGGCTGTTTCTGTCTACTCCGATGACCACGGCGCAACATGGAAGCCGGGCGCTCCCAGCGAAGGTAGCGCGGATGAGAACAAGGTCGTCGAACTCTCTGACGGGCGCCTGCTGCTCAACTCTCGCACGCAGGGTACCGCAGGCCAACGCCTCGAGGCGATTTCCTACGATGGTGGCCAGACTTGGGGTCCTTTCCGTCACAATTGGGACCTGACGGATCCTCGCAACAATGCTTCGATCATTCGTGCATACCCGAATGCGCCTCAGGGTTCGGCGCGTGCACGCGTGCTGCTCTTCTCGAATGCGGATTCGTCGAGTGCCCGCGCGAATGGAACGATTCGCGTGTCCTACGACGATGGCTTCACTTGGAACGAGGGCAAGGTCTTCGAGAGCGGGGACATGGCCTACTCGACCCTGCACGCGCTGAATGATGGAACCTGGGGCCTGCTGTATGAGACCGGCGGCTACAAGAACATTGACTTCATGCGCGTTGACGCTGCGTACCTGGGTTTGACGGACCCGGGCGAGGATGTTGCGCCGACTCCGGCCCCTACGCCTTCGGTCGATCCGCAGCCCACGCCGGCTCCGACGGTGGATCCGAGCCCGGCGCCCTCCCCCTCGGTGGACCCGACTCCGGCTCCCACGCCTTCAGTCGATCCAACGCCCGCTCCGCAGCCCACCCCTGATCCCGAGCCGACCCCGGCCCCCGATCCCACGCCTTCTGCAACCCCTGCACACTGGGTGAACACCGGTGCTGGCTGGAAGTGGCAGCTCGAGGACGGCAGCTTCGCGGCCTCGCAGAGCGTTGTCATTGGCGATGTAACGTACCGCTTCAACGCTGATGGCATCATGGTCACCGGTTGGGAACAGCAGGACGGGAAGTGGAGCCACTACAGCTCGTACGGCGCCCGCACAAACGGCTGGCTCCAAGAGAACGGCAGCTGGTACTACTTCGATCCGAGCACGGGTGTCATGAAGACCTGGTGGGCGCAGATTGATGGCCACTGGTACAACTTTGGCCTTGACGGCCGCATGGTGACCGGGTGGAAGAACCTCGACGGACACTGGTATCGCTTTGGAACGGATGGCCATATGGCGACCGGATGGCAGCGTATCGGCCTGTCCTGGTACTACTTCGGCACCGATGGCCAAATGCGTACTGGCTGGCAGAAGATCGACGGCACTTGGTACTACTTCGCTCGTTCGGGAGCGTGGATCTGACCTGATCGTCTGGTTGGTCTGCTGATTAACGAGGCCGGGGCCGGGGAGCGCGATTATGCTCCCCGGCCCCCGCCATTTGTATTGAAATATGTTGGCAGCTTTAGGCTTATTCCGCTGAGCGGGCCCTTGGTGCTATTACCGCAGCGCTTCAGTTTTCGCCGCGGCGACGCGCTGCCATGAGGATCGTGATTCCCATGCTCAAGAAGGCTGCCGAGGCAGCAAGAGCGACGGGTGACCAGCCGGTGTGTGCCAGTGCTCGCGGAGCGTTTCCACCCTGGGTGCCCTGCTCAGATGCAGGCTGACCGGGCTGTGCCGGGTTGTCTGTGCCAGGCTGCGCTGGGTTGCCGCCGGGCTGACCGGGGTTAGAAGGCTGGTTGGGGCCGAGCGGAGCCGGAGGCTGAGGCGTAGAAGGCGTTGCCGGAGTTGTCGGAGCAGTCGGTGCAACCGGGGGAGTAGAGGCCGAAGGCACAGGTGGCGGAGTGGTTGCCGATGGAACGGGTGCCGGAGTGGTTGCCGAAGGCGTCGGAGTCGTGGGGGTGGGAGTAGGAACAGCGTTTTGCTCCCACTGTGCAACCAGCACGCGGTTCGGGTTTGCGGTGGTCAGTTCAACCGCGTCACCGGGAGTGAAGTCCTCACCACTTGCTTGGTCTTTCCATCCCTTGAAGGTGTATCCGTCGCGAGTGATTGCGTCTGCAGCGGTCTTCGTGACCGAAGGCTGTGTAACGTCGCCGGTCTTGCGATCGACCTCAAAGTTGCCTTCAACGCTTGGAGGCGTGGTCGAGCCACCGTTCGCGTCGTAGCGCAGAGAGTACTTCGGTGCCCACACTGCTGTGAAGGTGTTTGTTTCGAGCAGTTGCTCCCAGGTCTTCGTGGTGGCAGCGGTCGTCCACACGGAGACATTCGCGCCCGGCTTGTAGGTATAGGTGTAGGTCGTGCCGAGCAGCGTCGTGCTATTCGCCCAGTTCACGAAGGTGTAGCCATCGCGAACGGGCTCTTCAGTGATAAGGCTTGTGCGCGTCGTAATTGACGTACCGGTCGAGGCCACCGCGTCGGTGTAGGTCGGCTGGCCCTTGATGGTGCCGCCGTTTGCGTCATAGACGATGGGAGCGCAATTCTTCGGCGCAACAACCTTTACGCGGAAGCCCGTGTAGAACAGGTGATTCGTGTTTCCGCCGGTGTTGATGGGGGAGTCTGAGTTACCCATCAGTGTGTGGTGGAAGTAGGCGATGTAGGTCTTACCGACCTCGGCGCGATTCGTTGCCTTGAAAACATAGGAGAGCTTGCCGCCGTTGTTTGCCTGCGAGATCGGGTCGGTTGAGGTGTTGATGACGCCGATCAGGTCGGGGTCGAAGTCGCCGCCAATCCCCGAGGGCGATGCAGCGATGATCGTTGTGTTGACGTTGAAAGTGCCACCCAGAGGGCGCGAGGTCGTGTACTTGGAGAACTCGCCAGAAACCGTCAGTGTCGAGCCCTGTGCGATCTCAATTTCACCGAAGCGGTCCGCTTCGTCGGTTGCGGTCGTCGCGGTCGGGTTGTGGTTGATAGTGAGCGAGTTGTCAACGTCGCCGTCGGGGGAGAAGACGCTCTTGATGACGGTGTTGGGGGATTGGCAAACTTCGGGGCGCGTGATTGCCGAGGCCGTGCTTCCATCAGCGGCCGAGGCTGCGTGAGTGGGAGCGAGCAGTGCTGCGCCCGCGAGGGGGACAGTGATGAGCGCTGCGGCCACGCCGAGCGCTGTGCGCTGACGAATAAATGACAGAATCATGCAAACTCCAGAGAAAAATCAGGTTTCCTTGAGGTAGGTTTCCACTGTAACGCAGCGAGCCTGCAGTTCCATGCAGTTTTGCGAAAATGTGGTCATTCCAACGAAAATAGCTGAAAGAAAGCTGGATGTGAGCAGTTCTTGCGTTCGCTGGTGTCTTGCTTGGCCCCCGTCCTCCACACGAAGTCGTCAAAAGACGCAGGGTGTCCAGGGACTCTCCCTTATCCTCCACACGAAGTCGGTGAAAGACACAGGCTATAAGACATGACATTTATCGACTTCGTGTGTTTGGGGGTGCCGCTAGGCCTCGTCAGTGGAGGATTGGTCTTCTTCGATCGTCGCAAGCGCAACTTGGGTGGCGCCTGCTCGCGCGTTCCAGCCGAGGACTCCGACGGTGAGCGCGCTCATTACAAGGAAAATCAGGCTGGTCGAGGTCGAGCCGGAGGAGTGCATGAAGGCCATTGCGATGACCGCAATTCCTTGCGCGGTGCCCAGGACTCCGCCCATGAAGAGGAGGACCCAGACGGCTTGGTGGCCGGCGTTCCATGCGTGCGAGCCAACCGGGATCTCGCGCAGATACAGGCCGAGGGGAGGGCGTACGGCTTGGTTGCGGACCAAGAGTCCGGTCACGAAGAGGTGGAGGCCGGCAATGACAACGATGAGTGCGGCGCAAACCAGAAGGATAGTGACCAGGATGTTCATGTGTTTCCTCTCGACTGTTCCAGACTAGCAGGCTCGAAGGGAGTCGAAATTGTTAGAAGGGTGGGGCGCGGTCTGGCAGAATGAGGGTATGGGTTTGTCGAAAAAGCTCCTGAGCAAAGATGAAGTTGTCGTCCGCCATATGCACACGCACATCAAGGTGCTGCTGTGGAGGATCGTGGCGGTTGTGCTGCTGCTTGTTGCCGCGATTGTTGGATCGGTGTTTGTACCCGTGGACTCGCGAAAGTGGGCGCTGCCGGCGATTTGGATCGTCTTTGTCATTATCGCGATTCCGCTGTTCGTGGTGCCGTGGGCGAAATGGATGGCCGCGACCTACACGGTGACGACGAAACGGATCATTACGCGCTCGGGTATTTTCCAGCGAGCGGGGCACGACCTGCCGCTCAGCCGTATCTCGGACATTCAGATGGTGAAGGATCTGGATGATCGCCTGTTTGGGTGCGGAACTTTGGCCTTGCAGACCTCGGCGGATGATCCGCTGCTGCTGCACGACGTGCCGAATGTGGAGATCGTGCAGGTGGAGATCTCGAACCTGCTGTTCAACGACGTTCAAGGAGCGATTGACGCCGACCCGAATTCCTGAGGGTGGTCCCTGATAGAACGTGTGCCCGAGAACTGACGATTAATCGACAGCTCTCGGGCACAGTGCTTTTCGGTGGGTATTACTCGCGCTCTACTGTTCGGGAATCTCAAGCGCCGGCAGCGTCGCCAGGAGTTCCTGGGTTCGCATCGAGACCGTCACCAGGCGCTTGATCAGGTCTATGACCGCGTCCGGGCGGCCCTGCTCGCGCAGGAAATCGTTCGGGTCGTTGACGATGCCTGACGCTTTGTCCGTCTTCACGTGGTAGCGGTCGATGATCCACTCGAGCGGGCTGCGGCCTGAGATCGAATAACCCTGTGCCTCCGCGGGAATTCCCGTCAGAGTCACGTAGTCGTTGTATTCCAAGCGCGTATAGTCAGTGTCGCGACGTCCCTGCTTGGGGAAACGCATTTTGCGCGTACCGATGCGGTAGCGTTCCCAGGGATCTTCGGGAGCATGAAGGCTGATTTCTTCGTGCACAGCCGGATGCGGCTCCACCCGCTCGTAGTTCACGTGCAGGTTCGCTAGCTCGCGGCCCACGCTCGCATACGTGTGGAAACCCGTCGTGCGAGGAATATGCGGCAGCATCTTCTTCAAGTCATCCTCGTAGCGCTCCCGATACTCCGGGTGGTGCAGCAGTGCGTACACGTAGAAGAAAATATCCTCCTTCGTGATACCTGCATCCCCGTAATGCTCCCGGTACGAGGCCAGCGTCGCGTCCGTGACGTTATCGACGCGGCGATACCCGTCCAAGATCACCGGAATCTGGTTGCCGATCGGCCGCGAGAAATCCAGGGACGAGGCCGTGGCCGCCCCATCCGCCCGGCTCTCCGAGGCGGTCGCCAGGTCGGCGAACAGGTCCGGCTCACTCCCGGAGGCGGGGGAGAGGGGTTCCCAAGTGTAGAGGGGGAAGGTTTGCGAGTCTCCTACCAAGTGAAGGTCGGGAAGTATATCCGTCATGAGTGGACCTATTTTGGTGAGGCCCCCTTGAGAGACTACAAAGGATAGGTTTGGATGAACAGGTCTTGGGAAAATCTGCGGGAGCTGGTAAATCATGTCGTTCATCTCCCGAGCAAAGTAAACGCTCTGTGCACAGAACGGCCGGTAAACGCTCAAGCGGAGTGCGCCCTCGTCGAACAGATGATGCTTGCGGGCTGCAAGATCGCACAGCAACTGACGGTTCCAGTTAATTTGCGTGGAATCTGTGCTGATCGCTTCTGCGGTGGTTCCAGCCTCGACTGCTGCATTGTAGTTGTCGATCATGCGGCGCATGTTCGATTCGACCGCTTCTCGCGAGAAGTTGTAGCACCACGCGTCGCGGTTCGTTTTGAGGCCGTTTGAATACTGACGGAAGATCGCCGGCGTCGATTCCTTGCCTTTCAATGCCTTATTTCCGATTTCTTGGAAGGTCGCGATGTGCTCGTCCAGGCGCGGATACGCCAGGTTCTGGTTGTTGTCGTTCGCGCTGCTCTGACCCGACGAGTACGGCGGATTCACGACGATCACCGTGATCGCCGAGTCCTTCTCCGCCTACGCACGCTCGTTGTTGGCGGCCAGGCCCGCGAAGTCCTCGGTGATCGTGCTGTCGCCCTCGTGCAGCTGGAAGGTGTCCATAAGTGTCATGCCCGGGAACTCGACGTAGCCTTCGTCCACGCCCTGCTCGGCGCGCACCTGGTGGTAGACCTGCTCGATGTTGATCGACGCGATGTAGTAGGAGAGCAGCACGAACTCGTTTGCGAAGATCTCGTTCTTGTATTTGCGCTCCAGGGCCTCGGGCGGGATGACCCCCAGCTGCAGCAGGCGCGCCACGAACGTGCCCGTCCCTGCGAAGGGCTCGCACAAGCGAGCGGATTGAATACAAGGGGGCGTATCAACGGCAGTTGGCCGAATCCTGGAGATACGGCGAGAACCGCGCGGTTTCGGGGCAAAAGCGCTCGTGGGAGTTGTTGACCGCCAAGAGACTGTGCCGCCCCTCCGATGCTTCAGCGTTGAGCAGTCCGTCGCCAAGGTATCGCCTGCACCAACGAAGCCAGTGCCAACGGGCATTCCGCCAAAAGGTGTTCGTCGCGCCAAATGGTTTCGCGAGGTCACAGTCTCAGCCCTTCGGGCAGTAACAGGTTTAGTTCGTCTCGACTGAACTCTCTCAGTCCTTCCTTCTGGAGTCGATCACGCGCAATGTTAAAGCTCTTGTTATCTGTCCTGGGAATGGATGTATAGATCGATTTGGTTTGTTCTACAAGCCTGTCTCTTTCCTTGCGGACTTCCTCATCACTCATCGAGTTGAAGTCAGTCAAACAAGCCAAGTACTGCCGCTGGAGATACCAAAGTTGATCGGCAGCCTTCTGATGGTTCGCTATTTGCGTTCCCAGTTCGAACCGAAAGCTATACGAGTTAAGCGTAAGGAGCGTGAAAGTGAGTAGTCCCGTAGCTACCGTCGCCCATTGCTGCTGCGTCACAAAGATACCAACGATGCCAGCAGTTGAAGCCGCAGAAAGAATGATTTGGAAAGTCTTGATTCTCCGCTCCGAGCGCGCAAGCCTCGTACGCTGTTCTTCCTGCGCGGCGTGAGAGTAGACCACATTCCCATACTCGTTCTCGAGCTGGGAATACAGTCTGTCGCGTTCAGGACTTCGGGAATCGGTCATCGAAGATAGTCCTCCAAAACTCTGTTGCTTGGCATGTGTCCGTCGCATCAATCGCAGTCTTGGCAATGTCCGCGTAAAGCGCTAGAAGATCCACCATAGGAGGTGGAGCAAATGCGTCAATTCGTCGACGTGTACCCGGAGCTACAACAACGCCACCACGGGCAAACTCGTTCTTCCAGTATTCGAAGAAGTCTCTGGTGTGCCAGTCGAAATATAGGTATGGCAGGTTGTCAGCCCACAGGCTCTGTTCCCAGTATTCGAACGCCATTGCGTCCAGTGCCTGCCCGCTGAAGTACTGCCCCTGTTTGTTCCACGCTCTAAGCATCCGGCAGAACTTCTTCAGGCCACCTGGGTGATCCTTGCTCAGGCCATTGAACACTTCCAGCTCACGGCGCGGGTTCATTGTTGGCCAAGAGCCGCCGTAATGCGTGTCTGGGTAACGGTACGTGCCGGGCGTTTCCGCCCGAAACACGGGGACTATCTCGAATCGAACTCCATCTGTGAACTCGGCGACGACGACTTGTCCGTCCCCACGCAGCTTGGTTTGGGGATAGGTCGCACTGAGACTTCGTTTCACCTTTTGGAGTAGCTTGGATGGCCCGTTCCCACCAAACAGGGATCGCGTCCAAGCGTTGTTGTATTCACCGGGCGGTAGCTCCACGAGAATATCGATATCACTCGTCGAGATCGCTGTACCGCGATCATATGACCCGGCGTACCAGGAGTGATCTGTGTCTGAGGACGTTCCCCAGAAGTCCACATTGATGCGCCGCGTGATGGCATGGTATCGATTGCGCACCGCGCTGACTGTCGCCGGAGTCATGCGGAGATTCGCTTCGAATTGTCGAAACAATCGGTTTTCGTCACCCATCGCCTTCTCGCCTCCTGCCAGTAGTCACTGGTGAGCAGAGTATCTGCGCAACGCCCACCCATACCGCCTCAGGCAGTGCAGTCTGATCTTCGAAACCCGAACTTCGCGTCATCTCAGCTGGTGTGAGGACAATCTCCTTGAAACAACGAAAGCCCGGGATATGAACTTTAGTGATCACGACACCAGCTCCTCTATGCTTCGCACCAGGGGCTGTACTCGGTCAAGCTTCGCAACAATGCGTTCTTGCTCAGCCGCAGGCGGCAGAGGGATCCGAACCCCATAGAGGATCTTATTACTGAGGTTTGCAATGTTTGTCGTTTGAGTCGACTTCTCGGCGAATGCACCGCCAAGAAACAGCGTTCGTAGGACTGTATGAAGATATCGAGTGGCAGCGGGTCGGCTATCCATCGCACGAGCAACAGTTAAGAACCCGCCGAATGTGCGCTCATGAGCCTCATCCCAGTAGATCGATTTTCCTACTAACGCGGTTGAGTTTGCTGTTGACAAGATGGCATCGCCGCGAGATAGATACTGATCGGAGCGCTTAACGAACGAGGCGTCTACGAACACATCAGCGCTGTCTGAATACCTACTTTGCACCGACCCTGTGGTCAGACACCGGACAGCCCCAGTAAACGATTCCTTGTGTTTCGCTGACGCCGGGAAGGTGATCCCACGAATCAGTGTGACAATCTCGCCCAAAGCGGGGTACGCCCACGTCCCTGGCAGTTCGAAGGGTTCGTCTGCTTTGTACACTGGCGACAGTGGTTTCTGCTTTTTGATTTTGCCCTCCTTTTCGAGTTGGTGGCGTTCGGTTTTGATGGTTTCGAGGAGTTCTGCGGCGGTGCCGTCTTCGGGGAGTTGCTTGGTGAGTTTGCCGCTGATGGCGGCTTGGAGGATCGCGCGTTCGATTGCTTTGGCGAACTCGCGGTCTAGATGCTCTCTCTCTCTCTCAAGTTCAGCAAGTTGGTCAATGAGCGGCAGAACCTCATCAAGTTTCGCGACGATCCGTTCCTGCTCTGGAAGAGGCGGGATGGGAAGAGGCAGCTCAAGGATGGTGCCCAAATTAAGTTCTTGCTGCTTGGTGGTTCCGCTCGTCAGATCGTCCATGTTCTGCTGAATGTGCGGCGACGAGATGAAGATGTCGACGAACCGGGGAAGCACCTCTGGAAAGGTTCGTATGACTGTAACGTGCGAATCTGCAGCCATCTTTCCGAAGTCACCTGACTCTGGCAGGACGGTTGACCGACCGACTGTGCCGGTGCCTGTCGAGTTCCAAAGAATGTCGCCCGCACTCAGAATCCGATCCTGTGGAAGCGTCGCGAACGCCTCGGGCGCATACGGGCGTGCCAGCGCAGGATCGAATCCTGTCCAGCGCACACACTTCTGAGAGACCGCCAAATACGGGGAGACATCGGCATACGTTGGGGACTTGCCTCGTTGTGCGTACCTCGCGGCCTCCCCGAAACGCGCCCATACCCAATTGGAAGGTATCGGGAATGGCCGATCTTCATCCGTGATGGGTGGAAGTGGCTTCTGCTTCTTGAGTTTCTTCGCTTTGACCAGTGCGGCGCGTTTTGCCTTAATCTGTTCAAGGAGTTCTGTGGCGGTACCATCTTCTGGTCGTTGGTCGGTGAGTTTGCCGCTGATGGCGGCTTGGAGGATGGCAGCGCGGAGGCGGTCGGCTATCATTCGGTCACCGCCAGGAGCGCTTCAATTTGGGCGATTTTGGCGTCGATTTGCGCGTCGAGTTCGGCTCGTTTGGTCTTGTAATCAGCGATTGTTTCTTCTGGGCTGAGCACGACGGTTGTTTGTTGCGGGAAGCCGCAGAGATCAAGGTTGTAACCGCCCTCGATAAGTTGATCGGCGGTGAACCGCTGGGCTTTGGGGTTGCCGTCAGCGTCTTCGATCTCTCGGCGATCCATCCACCACTCAGCGGCGTCGGCCAGGTGTTCCCTCAGCATTGGTCTGGTCTTGGAGAACGCTTTGTAGTCTTCGGGGAGGTCTACTCGGTAGTACCAGGTTTCTTTGGTTGCGCCGGTGTTATCGAAGAACAGCAGGTTGGTAGCAATGGAGGTGTAGGGCGAGAACACAGAGCCCGGCAGGCGGATGATGGTGTGGAGGTTGAACTCCTTGAGGAGCCGTTCCTTCAGTGCGAGTTTTGCGCCGTCGTTGCCGAAGAGGAACCCGTCGGGCAGTACGACCCCGGCTCTTCCGTGTCGTTTGAGCCGGTAGGTGATGAGCGCGATGAATAGGTCTGCGGTTTCAGAGGAACGGAAGGCTTGCGGGAAGTTCGCTTTGACCGATTCTTGCTCTGTGCCGCCGTAGGGCGGATTCATGGTGACGACGTCGAACTTCTCGCTGTCTTTGAAGTCGCGCACGTTGCGTTCGAGTGAGTTGCCGTGAATGAACTGGGGCTGGTCGACGTCGTGTAACAGTAGGTTGGTCACGCCAAGTAGGTACGGCATTGGCTTCTTCTCAATGCCGTAAACGCTGGAGCGATATGCCTCGCGGTCTTCGACGCTTTCGACCTGTTCGTCGAGGTGTTTGAGCGTTGAGGTGAGGAACCCGGCTGTTCCGGCTGCGAAGTCCGCGACGGTCTCTCCGAGCCTGGGGTTGATCATTTCGATCATGAAGTCGGTGACCGCGCGCGGCGTGTAGTACTCACCTGAGCTGCCCGCGCTTTGGAGTTCTTTCAGCAAGGTCTCGTAGATCTCGCCGAAAGCATGCCGGTCTGTATAGTCCTCGAAGTCAATCTCGTCGATCAGGTTAACGAGTTGACGGATGAGGATGCCGTCCTTCATGTACTGGTTCGAATCCTCGAACACTGCCCGAACCACGGATTGACTGAGCGGCGTCGATGCGGTGATCGGCAGCGATTTGAGGACTGGGAAGAGTTCAGTGTTGAGAAACGTCAGCAGTTCCTCACCGGTCTTGGAGCGTCCGTCTTTTCGGTCGGGTGCCCAAGATCGCCAGCGGAGATGTTTGGGGATGATCGACTGGTAGGCGGGGTTGTGGAACTCCCAGTCGGCTTCTTTCGCGTCGTAGACCTTGAGGAACAACAGCCAGGTGAGTTGGGCGATGCGTTGGGCATCGCCGTCGACCCCGGCGTCTCCGCGCATGATCTTGCGGGAGGTTGAGATGAACGAGTTCAGGCTCATTAGCTACTTGTGCTCCTTATGCAGCTTCGTAGAGGGCGTCTTCGAGTTCACGAACGGCCTGGAGGTAGGCATCGCGTCCTCCGAAGAGGCGGGCAATCTTCTGCGGTGACCCGTACTGGGTGAATGGGTCAATGCTGAGGATTCTGGTTGTTTCGATTTCAGATATACCGATATCTGCGTACTTATCCAAGAGCGCTTCCAACACTTCGCGGCACGTGTCTGAGTATTTGTGGAGGTAACCGCGCTTCTTGACGTGATCGATACGCTCTTGTTTGGTCAGTGGAGGCTTGTCGAAGGCAACGTGGAGGATCAGGTCGAAATCGTCAACGTCGAAGAACCTACCGTCAGCTTCTTCGCGTATCGCCTCAAGGAAAACGCCACGGCTGCTGAGCTGGCCGATGAGTTCGTCCTTTCGCTCGGCCTGCGACCAAGCGGTAAGGAACGAGTCGAGGCTGGAGTACGTGTTCAGCAATGACCGCTTCGAGAAGTCGCGGATCGATTCGGTCATGAGTTTGCCGGTGACGGGATCGACGTACTGGACGCGCTCGTTGAGCAGCTTGACTTCGACACCGCGAACTCGCACCTTGCCTTGCTTTTCAGGGGCTGGGTCGTCGATCCAAGGCGGATCACAGATGATCACATCATCTGGGCCGAAGTCCTCGATGTCATCTTCAGACCCGGGGTCTTTCACGGTTTCGTCGTCTTCTGGCCATTCGGGTTCGGGGATCTCGCCGTCATCTCCAGGCTCGGGCAAAGGCATGTCTATGCTGCCTGCTGGGTTACCGTCGAAATCCGGGTCGGCGAAGAGTCGGGTCGATCCACGGAAGTCCATGATCGTGAAGAACTCTTTGCCATGCTCAGGATCGAGTCGGGTGCCGCGTCCGACGATCTGTTTGAACTCCGTCATCGACCCAATGTTGGACTCCAAGACGATGAGCTTGATCGTTTTGACGTTGACGCCTGTGGTGAGCAGTTTCGATGTGGTCACCAGTGTCGGGTACTGCTCGTTGCCGTCAGCGAAGTTATCGAGCTGACCCTTGCCTTCTTTATCATCTCCGGTGATCTTCATGACGTACCGGTAGTCCTCGATGACCCGTTCAAGGTTCTCGTTCGCTAGGGCTTGGCGCATTCGTTCAGCGTGCTCAATATCGACGCAGAAGACGATGGTCTTCGAATCAGTGCCGTACTTCTCCAGCCAGGACGTCACGTACTTGGCGACCATCTGGGTGCGCTCATCAATGATGAGGTTACGGTCGTAATCCTTGACATTGTACTCGCGATCCTCAACTTCGTTGCCATCAACGTCGACTTGCCCCTCGAACGGTCGCCAGTTCTCCAAGTCGACGTCCAAGCCAACACGGATCACCTTATACGGAGCGAGGAAGCCATCCTCGATTCCCTGTTTCAAACTGTAGGTGTAGACGGGCTCACCAAAGTAGTCGATGTTCGACACTTCCTTGGTTTCTTTCGGTGTTGCCGTCATACCAATGTGGATGGCGCTAGAGAAATAGTCGAGGACACGTCGCCACAGCGATTCTTCGCGTGCTGATCCACGGTGACACTCATCAATGATGACGAGGTCAAAGAACTCTGGTTTGAACTGCCGGAATGGTTCTTCACCCTCCTCACCAGCGAGCTGTTGATACAGGCTCATGTAAACCTCGTAAGAGGAATCCAAGTGCTTGCCTTTGACCTTGGTGATGCGGCCAGAGAGTGGCTCGAAGTCGCCGGTGATGGTCTGATCGATCAGCACGTTGCGGTCGGCAAGGTACAGTACCCGTTTCACTGTTCCAGCTTTGAGGAGCCGCCAAATAATCTGAAAGGCCGTGAATGTCTTGCCGGTGCCGGTGGCCATCACCAGGAGTAGACGGCGGTCGCCGTGTGCGATTGCTTCCAGCGTGCGGTCTACCGCTACTTGCTGGTAATAGCGAGCTTCTTGCGGTTTGAACGGGTCAACATGATATGGCTCAGCAATCAGTGCGGCACCCTGAGCGTCAAGTCCTTTGCCAACCAGATAGCGTTGCCACAACTCATCCTCGGTAGGGAACTCATCCAAGCCGATCTCTCGCTCAACGCCGGTGAAGAAGTCGTGCTCGATGAAGCCCTTGCCGTTTGACGAGTAGGCGAACGGGGCGTCAAGCTTCGCGGCATAACCTAGTGCCTGCTGCAGACCTGCACGAACAGTGTGCTCCATGTCCTTGGCTTCAACAACCGCAAGCGGCTTACGCGACTCCGAACCAAGCAGCACGTAATCCGCTTTGCTGATCTCGCCCCGTTTGGTCTTGGTACCTTGAACGATGACCTGGCCAGGAGCGATGACAAGCTCCATACGAAGTTGCTCTTTACGCCAACCAGCCGTCTCTGTGATCGCAGGTGTAATGAACCTGAGTTTGACGTCCTCTTCAGTGAGCTTTGACATCGTTATCTCCCTTCACAGACTCGATGACTTCGACGATCTCCGCGATGTCGGTCAGTCCGCAGTCCAGTGCTTCGGCGATCTTGACGAGAACGGCGGTGGTGACGTTCTCGTTCCGTCCGAGCTTGGTAACGGTTCCAGTGCTGATGCCAGCTTTTTGCTGGAGATCGCGCTTCAGCCAGCTTTTGTCGACGAGCTTCTTCCACAACGGGTTGTAGCTAATTCTTTTCATTGCTCCTCCGCTTCTTGCTCGTCTGTTTTCCTGTTCCATTGCCAACCGTAAAGGGCTTTGCCGTCAGGATGTGCTGGGCCAGCATCTCCACCGCGGAGACATTATCCACCGACGGATTCAAGGTCTGGCGCAGCGCGCCACGAACTCCTGGAATGCATCTTGCCGCTCGGGGTCTTCCAGCAACTGTTCAATTAAACGGATGTAACGCCCAGCAACCGTTGCAATATCCTTGGACCAGTCGTCCCAGTACAGGGAGGAGCCCACCTTCTTCACGATGCGGCCGAAGAGCGTGCCCTTCTCGCGTTCGCTTGTCGCGCGCGCACGGTACTCGTTCAGGAGCGCATCCAGTGCTTTGGCTGAAGAAGACGGGGGAGTCGAAGGTTCAGTGATCGTAGATACAGAAGGGGTAGAGCTTCCGTTGGGCGTTGGAACGCCATCAACTTCAAATGCAAGCTGGTCTGCATTGGGATCACTGTGCATGGAGATACCCTTCTCTGTGGCGGATAGGTGCCGAGTGAACATCGCTGATCACTGGCTGCGTTCTTGGGGATTTCCCCGAAGGCGTGCTGCGTATTCCCAGATTAATGCATCTGAATTACGTAGATGTAATTTTTGCGTGTTGTTTTTCGCTGTTTTTGTATTGGTGTTGCGCGGATTTGTGCAGGTGTCAATCGCTGTTGTCAGCCGGATCAATCCAGCTGGTGATACTTCACGCTGCTCCCACGAGACTTTTCAACCGGATACTTCTGCGCCGTCACAGCAAGCTTCTCCAACACGATCTGATCGGGCTCAAGCCCGACCTTCATTGCAAGGAAATAACAGTAGGTCAGGACATCGGCGAGTTCTTCCTTGACCGCCTGGAGATCCCCATCGGGCGACCACTGGAAGCACTCCAAGAGTTCCGCGGCCTCGATAGAAATTGATTTCGCCAAGTTTTCGGGTGTATGGAATTGATCCCAATCGCGTTCCTCAGAGAACGCGCGCAATTTCTGTGCAACCGCATCGTCAAGCATGCTTTCACTTTACTGTGAAGCACCCCCATCTGCGGGCAGTTTGGCGCGGGTGAAGCAAAGAACCTAGTTCTTGTCGGCGATGACTTGCTCCAAAGCACCCAGTAAACCCTCGTTATCCACCGCGGTCACAACACGTACCAGACGCCCGTCAGAACAACGCTTCAGCTTCCCCGCCTCGTTAACCGCGCAATGCGCATCCTCAATCGAGACCAACTCAGGATTCGTCAGCGCAAACAGGGTCACCAAGTCGTGGACCCACATGCCATCAACCGGGCGAGTCTGCTGAGAAAAAGCGAGCCATGGATTAATCCACTGTTGAAGCGCCTCGGCCAAATCCTCATCCGTACAAGCGTTCAACATGCGATCCCAGCGCTCTTCCGACATGTGAGTCGTCCGAGTCGTATCCAAAGGAACAACAGTTAACGGGATCGCGCTATCGAAAACAATCTGCGTAGCCTCGGGATCGACAGCAAAATTCGTATCCACAAGATCGTCAAAACCAAAGCAGCCGCCCATCAGCACGATCTGCCCGACCAGCTCGCTGCACTCAGGGTGCGCCACCAACAAACGCGCGATATTTGTCAGCGGGCCGATCGCAACAATTGTTACCTTCTGGCCAGTCGATGGCGCCACTGCCGCTGATACAGCATCTGTAACATCGCGGAACAACTTCTCAGCCACGGCCTCGTCGATGGAAGTATTCCCATCACCCGCAACGGGGACGATGCACCCGCCTCCCCACGCGCTTACTCCCTCAAGGCTCGAGGCGTATTCCTCCCGCTGCTGGTCCCAACGTTGCGTGCTGGCCAGCAAAGGATGGGTTGAACCCTGCTGAATATGCAGGGGAGTCTGGCCGATAAACGCCGCGCAATCAACGATCTCGTGGGCGCACATCGCACCAGTCTCAGAAGGCGTGTTCCCGAAAACCGTCCACACGGCTCGGCAATCCAACTCAGGATGGCGCAGGGCATACAGAAGAGCTAGCGCGTCATCAACATTCGCGCCCGGGATTCCATTTCCGGGATCACAGTCGACAATGATCGGAAGAGACATCATTAATCCTTGGAAAAATACGAGCACCCGCAGCTTGCTCGCTTCGTTAAGCGGGAAGTCACGCTCAGGTCGCGCGCGCGGTCCGTTCCCGTGACAAAATCAGCGATTGCCTCGGCTTGTGAGCTCACCGGGACGTCCACGCTGGTTACTGGTGGCCACAAGAATTCAGACAATGCCGTTCCATTGAGGACAACAACCGCGATATCTTCAGGCACGGCGACCCCCGCGCGATGGAGTTCGCGCAATAAGCCCGTAGCCTGCAATTCGTTTGAAACAACCACCGCGTCGGCACCAGAATCGATCAAAGCCTGAGCTGCCTGAACGCCACCAGCGCGAGTAAACGGCCCGTGAATAACCGCGCTCTCTTCGAGCCCTGCCTGACGCAAAGCCAAACGCCACCCTCGGATACGCTCGCGGGCATTGTGGCGCCCCTTAGGGCCAGCAACCATTGCCACGCGAGTTCTTCCATGCTGCAAAAGGTGCTCGGTCACCACGCGCGCAGCCTCTTGTTCGTCAGCGACGAGGCGTGTGACCCTTGGTTGCTTACCCATGCGTTGTCCGTCGGGTTCGTTGAGCAAAACCACCGGGAACGAGGCGTCCTCAAGAAGATCTAGAGGGAGCGGTTGGGTGACGCCGTACCAGGCGAGCCCCGCGATCTGCTGTCGGCGGAATGCCTCGAGAATCGTCGACTCGCGGTCCTGGTCATCATGGGAATCCCCGACAACCAAAACCATGTCCCTGCGGAAGAATTCTTCTTCGAGGCGTTGGGCAAGCTCGGCGAGGTAGGGGTTTGCGAGGTCAGGGACGAGGAGCGCAAAAAGGTCGCTGCGGCCTCGTGAAAGAGACTGTGCCGAGGCGTTGGGGCGATAGCCCAGGTGCTCAATCGCCTCGAGAACGCGTTTTCGAGTCTCAGGGCGGACATTGCGAGGCCCACCGTTGACGACGTAACTGACCACGGCAGTAGAGGTGCCGGCAAGTCGTGCGACGTCGTCGCGGGTGGGCTGCTTCGCCATGTCTATTCGCTCCTATAGGCGGTATTAGATTGCGTCCTCAAGGAGAGTGAGGTCGCGGCCGCGGGTCTCGGGGGCAACGAAAGTGGTTGCAAAACCGATGAAGGCCGTAACCGCGAAGTAGGTTGCCAACGGGATCCACGAATTAAAGGTTGCAAGGAGCGCCGAGGCGACCATCGGAGCGGTGCCGCCCGAGAGGATCGACCCGAGCTCCTTGGCAACAGCCATTCGTGAGTACCGGTGCTGGACGCCGAAAAGTTCGACGCCGTAGGCCGCTTGAACACCAAAGATACCCAGCGACCCCAGTCCCATGCCGACAACAATAACGCAACCAACAATCCACGGGTCCTTAGATTGCAGAAGAGCAAAGGCAGGGAAGGCATAGAGAACGAGGAGCGCGCAGAAGATTCTGTACGTAATGCGGCGTCCGAAGCGGTCTGAGAGCCACCCGGAGAAGGGGATGATTGCGAAACCCAGGAAAGAAGCGACCAGAACAGCGGTCGTCGGAACGGCTTTCTCCATCGCCAGCGCCTTGACGACGTATCCCACAAGGAATGACTGCGCGATGTATGAAGGACCGTTTTCGCCGATGCGCAGGCCGAGCATGACGAAGAATGCGCGCCAGCCGCCCTCGTGGGCGTCAAGACCGGCCTCGACGACGGATTCTTGTTCGCGTTGCTTGCGTTCTTTGAATGCGGTGAACACGGGGCTTTCCTGCATGGAGCGACGCAGGAAGATTGCGAAGAAAGCGATGAAGATCGAGATCAAGAAGGGGACTCGCCAGCCCCATGTCATGAGCTGTTCTTTCGGCATGGTCAAAACCAGCAGCCAGACTGAGGAAGCAAGCAGCGTGCCCGTGTTGGAGCCGACACCGATGAGTGAAGCGACCACGCCTCGGTGTTTGACGGGAGAGAACTCGGCGAGCATAACTGCACCACCGGAGAGCTCAGCGCCTGCGCCAAATCCCTGGCAGAGGCGCAGGAATACAAGCAATGCCGGCGCAAGCCAGCCGACTTGGCGGTATGTGGGGAGCAAGCCCAGAGCAGTGGTCGAAATGCCCATGAGGCCAACGGTGATAACCATGATGACCTTGCGTCCGTGGCGGTCGCCGACGCGGCCCAAGATAATGGCGCCCAGCGGGCGAGCGAGGAAGCCGACTGCGTAGGTTGCGAAGGATGAAAGTAGAGCGATGATCGGGGTCTGTTCTGGGAAGAAGACATCGCCGAAAACGAGGCCGGCGGCGAGTCCGTACAGGGCGAAGTCGACGTATTCCATTGTCGTGCCCAGCCAGACTGAGAAGATATTGAGCCAGAAGCTCTTGCGGCCCTCAGGGGTCTGGAAATTCAGGTCCGATGCCTGAAGTTCCTCATTCGATTGTGCCATTAGCTGCCTCCTTGCAGCGTGGGTTGGTTGGTGAGCGTTCCGGCGGTGCATCCGGTGACGATAGTCACGATTCTACGCGTGTAGATTCTTGGGGGTCAAGAGGCGCTGCCCGGCCGGATTTGGGAAGTTTTTGGTGATCAGGGTGCATTCGTGGGAGTCGCGGTCGTTTCCACCTGTCGTTCGGTTCACAGGTGGTTGTCCATGAGTATTCTTGCGCACCGGCCGCATCTGGGGGCACGTGCACGAGCTTTCTACCCAATGACTAGTTGGTATCTTTTCCCTCGCGGATTTCTGAACGCATCCTCGCCATAGAAATCGATTTGCCTGTCACCCCACCAGGCAAGAAACTCCTCGGCGGTTTCGCCGTTGTGCTTTTCGTCGAATGCACAGTCAAATGAGGCGATGATTCCATCGGTTGCTTCAGCCAGAGCTGCGCAAACCAAACCGTAACCGGTTGAAGCAACGGGAGGGCCACCAAAGTTACGTTCGTCGGACCAGTAGTGGTCTTGTGCCAGAATTTTTGCCAGTCGAGTTGGAGGAACAATATCTTCGAATTCTTCAACGATGTACCACAAGCCAAGGTGCTCCGGTTTGTAGTCAGGTGGGTCAGTCAAGTCTTCTTCGCTAATTCGATCGTCATCTTCGACGAAAGAACAACTAGGCCAAGAATCCGAATCCCAGATCCCATCAATCGAATATTCGAAGCCCAGATACAAATCTGGTGTCCACACCGTGTCGATTTCAACGTACTTAATTGGTATATCCGCTGAAGAGGGATAGAAAGCTTTAACCTCGATTGTTGAACCGATACCGTGACGGTTCAACAATGTTTGAAATAGCTCCTGTGTGCGCCCACGAATCTCCTCAACAAGAGGCAGGGCATCTATTGTCGGATAAACATCAATGGTTGTCGACATGGGATTATGCTACTGACTCCCGCCTTCAGTTCGTGCTGGTTTGGCGCACATGCGGAAAACTAATTTTAAGTCCAGCTTTCGTCCGACCCATGCCATTCGTGGCCTCGAAAGCGCCGTCCTTCTCCGTCACACCGTTCGCTTGGCGGCTCCCACATCAGCGCGTAACGAGCGGGAATAGGCTTCGAGGCTACCCCGATCGCAGAGCTAATTCGTCTGCGTAGCTCATTCCAATCATTGAAATCTTGCCAATTGACTCGAAGGAAATACCAGCCCTGGTCTTGTAGTGCCTGCTCGCGTTGAACCCACGAGCGTTTTGCGCGGTCGAATTCTCCTTGTGTTGACCCCAGTTTCTCGATCCCATCAAACTCGATGATGAGTTTGCGCCGCGGAATCGCGATATCAGCGAAGAGAGGTCGTCCGCCTGCAGAAAACTCATACTGCGTCGAAAAGTCGTAGGGACACAGTGCGCGAACCACCTACGCAAGCGCGGCCTCGGCAGGGTTGCTACACCCTGGGTCGATTGCGCTCAGGATCCGTTGCGCGCGGGCATAGCCGCGGCGTCCCTTCGCGCGTTCTAAACGCGAAAGGATCGCTTTTCGTATGTCTTCCGCGCGGCCTCGGCAGGCATCTTGCGAAAAATTACTGAATCCAGCCCACTTGTGGAGGGCGCTGCATCCCAGTGCAAATGCCTGCAGTGCGTCATCGTGCATCGCGCAGCGGATCAGCGCATCGTAGGGGTGCTCGGTAAGCAAACCTGAAACCCGCGCGCGTTCCGAGGTAATCGGCGGGCCACGTCGATAGACTCGCCGAACCGCGGGCACGGGCTTTGCCGCGCATCTAAACGGCGGAATGAGCTGACTTGTCCGGCGCTGCGGCTGATATAACTCGACATTCGGGTTCGCGATCCAGCCCTGGACATCATGCAGGAGAAGAGCAGAGGTGCCGACGACGAGCGGCGTCGGATCTCCTTGCTGGACTGACGCAATAATGCGTGCCAGTGCAATTGACTTCCAGATATCCCACGGTTTTGCACTGCTCGGATCAAAAGGCAACTGGACGTAAGCGCCGCGGTACAAGCGGAATTGTCCCTTGAGAGGGGAGCTGGTGGAAGAACTCCCGCGATAGCTCAGCATCACGTGCGGCAGTTGCATAGTCATAGTGACAGTCTGGGCGTAGGGGAGAGGGCTTTGTGTTTTTCGAGCGAAACCTGTGGATGAATCGTTGAAATCCTGCGCTGTGGATATGTTCGTTGCGTGCGAAGCGAGACTTTCGGGTGGTGTTGGGGCGGTTTAGAGCTGTTTCGTGGTTTGCGCCGGGTTTTCATAGCGAAATCCGGTGTCGTCCGATCGGATTGACACTGTTTGGCGCGATTGACACTGTTTGGAGGACGGGAATCGCGGTTTTTGGGCTATGCGATGCCGCCAAGTGGTGCCAATGCTTCCGCGTTGTGTCGATCGCGCACAGCTCGGTTCGTAGGGCTTGGGATTAAGCCGAGGTATGACTCTGTCGTGCGAGTTGACCCGTGGAGTGAGCACTAGGCTGCGGCCGGTTTGGCGCTGGGCACACGAGGCATGTGCACGAGGCCGAGGCTGGCTTTGCCCCGCGGCCGCCTGCCACCCCCGCGTGCACCGCCCCACAACCACCCCGAAATATGGACACCTTCTGCCGACCTGCCGCCCCCGCGCAACAATGGCAGCATGACAAATCTGAAACTCGCAGTAATCCCCGGTGACGGCATCGGGCAGGAAATCGTCCCCGAAGGCATCAAGGCTCTGGAAGCTGTCATTCCCTTTGATGTCACACTGCAGTACACAGAATTCGATCTTGGCGCGCGCCGCTATCACCGCACTGGCGAGATCCTCACCGACACGGACCTCGAGGTCATCGACCAGCACGATGCCATCCTCTTGGGCGCGATTGGCGATCCGTCGGTCCCCTCAGGTGTTCTTGAGCGCGGCCTGCTCCTCAAGCTCCGCTTCTCACTGGACCACTATGTCAATCTGCGCCCCTCGCACTACTATCCGGGCGTCCCGACCCCGCTGGCGAACCCCGGAGACATTGATTTCATCGTCGTGCGCGAGGGCACTGAAAGCCTTTACGCTGGAAACGGTGGAACCCTGCGAAAGGGAACGATTCACGAGGTCGCGCAGGAGATCTCCGTCAATACGGCCTTTGGCGTTGAGCGCCTGGTGCGCTACGCATTCGAACAGGCAGCAGCCCGTCCGGCTCACCACCTCACACTGGTCCATAAGCACAACGTTTTGGTCTTCGCCGGGGGGCTGTGGAGCCGGATTGTCGAGGAAGTGGGCCGCGAATACCCGCAGGTCCGCGTCGACTACTGTCACATTGATGCCGCAACGATCTACATGGTGACTGATCCAGGCCGTTTCGATGTCATCGTTACTGACAATCTCTTCGGCGACATCTTGACCGATGAGGCGGGAGCCGTCACTGGCGGCGTTGGCCTTTCGGCCTCGGGGAATATCAACCCCGAAGGCGCGCACCCCTCAATGTTCGAGCCCGTCCACGGCTCGGCGCCCGACATTGCGGGCCAGGGCAAGGCGGACCCGACCGCAACCATTGCCTCTGTTGCGCTCATGCTCAATCACCTCGGCTATGCCGATCAGTCGCGCGCGATCATGGACGCGATTGAAGAAGACATGCGCAACCGTGCGGCCGCTAACTCCGCTGGTGATCCTTTGGTACGTACGACCGAGCAGATCGGCAACGACCTGGTCGCGCTGATTCGCCGCTGACGAGGCCGTGCCCGGGGGAGTGGGAGCCGAGAGTCGCGCGCACCGCCCCAACGGGTCAGATGGCGGACCACCTTATGCTTGACCCCCGCAAGGGGAATATTCTGAAAGCACTTCAGCTTTTGAGGAGGACACGATGACAGAAACGCAGCACACTCCCACCGAATTGGAGCGATTGGGGGAGGAGCCTCTGCCTTCGGCAGATGAACTGGCTGGTCGTTTCCCGCTGACCCAGAACCCGAATCCGACCCCGCAGGCGGATTACGAAAAGGCCATGGAGGAACTGAACTTCGGAACAGTTTTCACCGATCACATGGCACACATGCGCTGGACGCCTGAAACCGGATGGGGCCAGCGTGAGGTCATTCCCTTCGGTCCTCTTGATCTGTCTCCTGCTGCAGCTGTCCTTCACTACGGCCAGTCGGCCTTCGAAGGTATCAAGGCCTACCGTCACTCCGACGGCAGCATTTGGACCTTCCGTCCCGGCTTCAATGCCGCGCGTATGAACCACTCGAATTGGCGTCTCGCCATGCCTCAACTGGACCGCGAGGACTTCGTGGGCGCGCTCGTCAACTACGTGCGTGCGGACGAAAAGTGGGTTCCGGGTGCTGAAGGATCCTCTCTCTACCTGCGTCCCTTCACCTTCGCGTCCGAGCCCTTCCTTGGTGTGCGCTCCGCTCACCAGGTTGACTTCTACGTCATCGGCTCCCCGGTTGGTCCCTACTTCAAGTCGGGCACTCAGACTGGCGTGTCCATTTGGGTTGAAAAGCACTACCACCGCGCCGGCCCTGGTGGAACCGGTTCGGCAAAGGCTGGCGGTAACTACGCGGCCTCGCTGCTCCCGCAGAACCTGGCCGCAGAGCGCGGTTTCAAGCAGGTCTGCTACCTGGATACCTACGAGCACAAGTACCTCGAAGAGCTCGGCGGAATGAATATGTTCGTCGTCATGGCCGATGGAAGCGTGCGTACCCCCAAGCTCACCGGCGTGATCCTCGAGGGTGGCACCCGTAGCGCGATCTGCCGACTGCTGCGTTCGCGTGGTGTGCCGGTAACCGAGGAATCTATCGCTCTTGCTGACCTGGTCGAGGGCATTAAGAATGGCTCGGTCGCTGAGATCTTCGCCTGTGGTACCGCTGCAGTCGTGACGCCGATTGCTCGCCTCGCCTCGGACGATTTTGACGTCGAGCTTCCCGCGGGTCCCGTCACCCACCAGATCTGGAAGGACATCACGGATATCCAGATGGGTCGCGCGGAGGATCCCTTCGGCTGGATGTACCGTCTGGCCTGACCTGATTGACGAGGCCGTGGCCGCCTTCCCGCGCACTTAAGCGTGGGCGTGCCCGCGAGTTTGCGTTGTAAACCTTAATAAAGGGGCGTTCGGAGTAATCCGAACGCCCCTTTATGCACCCTCTTTACTTGCTCCAACCTTCTATATGACTTTCTGTCATTAAGAAGCTAAGGTAGTCCTAAGTAGAGTCATAATGAATGATGTTATAAAGCCAGATGAGGAGAGCGAATCGATGGGACCGGAGCTCAACGCCTCGCCAAGCGCACTACCGCAGCCTTTCCTGAAACAGCGGATGGCGAACGTCATCGAGATCATCAAAAATCTGCTGCCTGCGATGTTCCTGATCATTCTCTACATCGAGCTCGGTTTAGTCATTGATGCTCTCATCAGCGGCAATATCAGTCTCCCGTCACTGGGATACCTTTCACTCTTAGCCTTAGCAGCAGGAATGATGGCGTTTAGCGCTTCCTTCTCGGGAGGTACACGCCTGCGCGCAGAAGAACCACGTCTACGTCACGCCATGGTCGCCCAGGTTTTCCGCTTGGGTGTCAGCGAGCGCACGAAGGAACGTTCGGGTCGCATCGTCAACACTGCGACCGACGGAGTGGAACGTAGCTCGAACTATCGGGGCACCTTCATTGCACCCATGCTGGCCTCACTGATCACGCCGATCATGGTCGTTGCAGTCGTATTTACTTTCGACTGGGTATCGGCCGCGGTCTTGGCAATCTCCATTCCCGTTGTTCCCCTTACTGTCGGTGCTTTCCAAAGGGCATTTCGCCCGGTTTCCACCCGCTATCGTGCGTCCTCTCGCGCGCTTGCTGCTCAAGAACTAGACGCGATCCAGGGGCTTTCAACGCTGTCCTACATCGGAGCTGGAAAGCGCGTGGGCCGCACCCTTGCACAGGCCGCAGAAAATGTTCGCCGGAAAGTCATGCGCTACCTTGCCGGAAACCAGATGGTCCTGCTGGTGGTTGACGGTGTTTTCTCGCTGGGAATGATTACCGGTGCGACCGCACTTGCCTACTGGCGTCTGAGCGATGGTTGGTTCACAATCGGTCAAGCCGTCACGCTTGTCCTGCTCTCCTCGATCATGCTCGACCCCCTGGACCGTATCGGTCAGTTCTTCTACATCGGCATGGGCGGTATCGCTGCGACCCGCGAAATCAAACGCTTCACCAGCGAGACCCCAGAGGTCGTCGACCCCGCAGAACACGGTGCTCTTTCTCCCGCAGTCGTTCCCGCACCCGGAGAAGTACGCATCGACAGCGTTTCTTTTGGTTACGAGGCCGACCTCCCGATTCTTGAAAATGCTTCCCTTTGCGTCGCCCCCGGTGAACACATTGCGATCACGGGTACCTCGGGCGCTGGAAAGTCAACGCTTTCAAGCCTGATCCAGGCGCACCACCGTCCCAGCGAGGGATCCATCTTCATTAATGGCGTTGATATCTCCCAGGTGCCTCTGCAATGGGTTCGTTCGCAAATCGCCGTCGTTGAACAAACCACCTACCTTTTCTCTGACACTTTGCGCGCGAACATCTTGATCGCCAACCCTGCAGCGAGCGATGAGGAGATCCTCACGGCATTGCGTACCGTCGGCCTCGACGATCTTATGGCGAGGCTTCCCGAGGGCTTGGATACCCGCGTCGGCGATAAGGGATTGGCGCTCTCAGGCGGTGAAGCACAGCGCGTCGCACTTGCCAGGGCGTTTATCAAAGATGCCCCAATCCTTCTGCTTGATGAACCCACTGCACACGTCGATTTGGAAAGTGAAAGACAGATTCTTAACGCCATCGATACCGTTGCACGGGGGCGTACGACCATCACAATCTCTCACCGAGGAGCAACGATTGCCCACGCAGACCGCCAGGTTGAACTGAAGGAGGGGGAACTTCGATGAACCCCCAGAACTTCACGCGCATGGACCTCTCGCGCCGCCTCATTCGCGTCGCTCGTCCCGTCCTTTTCCCGCTTGTTTTCTCTCTCCTTGCGCGTATCGTTGCGCTGGTTTTGGGGATCGCGCTCTTTGCAGTGGGAACATGGGCATTGGGTTCGTATGCCTCGGATCCGGCCTCGGTCACCCTGTCATGGGTAGTGTGGGCGCTGGTGATCATGTCCCTGCTCAAGGCATTGTTCCGCTACCTTGAGCAATACGCGGGACACTACGTTGCTTTCCGTTCTTTGGCCCTCCTGCGCAACTACTTCTTTGATTCGCTGGAACCTCAGGCCCCGGCGATGACCGAGGGTGCAGATACCGGTGACCTTTTGTCGCGAGTCACGAAAGACGTCGATCGCGTTGAGGTTTTCTTCGCACACACCCTGGTGCCCCTGGCAACGGCCGTGATCGTTCCCATCGGGACTGTCGTGTGGATGGGCGTGGCAATCTCGCCGCTCAATGCTTTTGTTCTGGCACCTTTCCTTGTCCTGGCAGGGATTTGTGTTCCGACCCTCGGTGGTAAGACCACCGACGAAGCTGCGCAAGTACTTCGCGCAACACGTGGCAGGCTTTCGCACCACGTCACCGACTCGGTTCAAGGCGTGCGCGAAGTCATTGCTTTCGGTGCGCAGGAACATCGCATGAAGGAAATGGCTGACGAGCTGGAAGAATACATTTTCCAAGCTCAGTACAAGACCTCTTTCTGGATTGCCGTTCGACGAGGCTTTAATCAAGCGCTGCTTCCCCTGGCTGTCGTCGCTCAGCTCCTTGTCGCCTGCTCGGCTTACCCCTCGGGCAAACTGAGCATCGCGCAGGTCACCATGTCCTTGGGCGTTGCACTGGCCTCTTTTGCACCGGTTTTGGCGGTTGAGGATCTCACCGCGGATCTGGATCAGGCCTACGCCTCGGCGGCGCGAATCTTCGCGGTGACCGATCGCGAACCACTGGTTCCCGATCCGGAAGCCCCTCGCCCCATCGCTGGCAGCGGCGATCTTCAGATTACGGGCGTGGACTTTACCTACCCGCAGGTTGCTATAGCTTCAGGCCTTCAAGATGACTCAGAAGGATACGAGAACCATCGCCCCCAAGTCCTCCACGACGTGACCGTCACTATTCCTGCCGGCTCAACAACTGCAATCGTCGGCGCATCGGGCTCGGGTAAGTCGACACTTGCTGCTCTGCTCGCCCGCGTGTGGGATCCGGACTCTGGATCGATCAGCATCGGGGGAGTGGACCTGCGTGAGGACACTCAAGATCACATTCGTTCTGTTGTCACCCTGGCCCCGCAGCGCGCGCACGTCTTCAACGATTCAATCCGTGCAAACCTTCTGCTTGCACGTCCCGACGCAAGCGATGCTGAACTGAACGACGCACTGGAGGCGGTTGACCTCAGCGAGTGGATCGCCTCGGAAAGCGAAGGAATCGACACTAAAGTCGGCGAAATGGGCGAGCGCATCTCCGGCGGTCAGCGCCAGCGTCTGGCCCTTGCCCGCGCGCTCCTGCGCGAAACCCCCATCATGATCCTTGACGAGGCGACCTCCCAAGTTGATCGCGAAACCGAAGTGCGCGTGCTGGCTGGGATTCGCCGTCGCACCAGCGATAAGACCCTGATCGTCGTCGCACACCGCCTGGACACCATTCGCGATGCCGACAGCATCATCGTCATGGATTCGGGCCGCATTGTGGAGAGCGGAACCTGGGATGAACTCTACGAATCGGGTGGAGCGTTACGCGCTCTCGCTGAACGCGAAGAGCGGACACGCTAAACTTTTCACACATACCGAGCGTTTCGGAAAAACGTCGTCCACTCGTTGTTCTCCAACGACGCACGGACCTCGGTGTCATGGAAGGCTGAGGAGACCAGATGGAACAGCTGCAGGGCTGGCGCAAGTTTGACGATTGGGGCTCACAGAGCGCAATCGCTGAATTCTTGGGTGAAACCCCCGGTCCCAGGCCTGTTTCGGAGCTCTGGTTTGGCAATCACCCAGATGGTCCAACACTCATCAACGATGGGCGAACCCTGGGTGACCTCATTGCGCAGGACCCGAAGAAAGCCCTTGGCTCGGGCATCCTCTACGCCTTCGGAACCAACCTGCCCTTCCTCATGAAGGTCATCGCACCCGATGAGACACTCTCTCTTCAGGTTCATCCCACCAAGGAAATCGCGCGTGAAGGCTACCTGCGCGAAGAAGTCCTCGGAATCGAGCGTACGGCTCCGAACCGCTCCTACCGGGACATGAACCACAAGCCCGAGATGCTCTACGCCTTGACCGATTTCGACGCGCTCATTGGCTTTAGAGTGCCTCGAAAGGCGCGGCGACTCCTCGAAGGGCTGGATGGGGAGCTGGCCGAATTGCTCCGCCGTCGCCTGAACCTCTCCACGGTTCGCGGGGGCTTGCGTTCCTTGGCCTCGTGGGTCTTCGATATCGATTCACCAGTGACGCCGCCGCTGGTGGAAGAGTTTGTCGCCGCCTGCCGGAGCCGCCTCGAAGCGGGAGAATCGCCTTCGCTTCGTGCGGACCAACTGGTGTGTGAGCTCGAGGCCGCGCACGGCGGTGACGCGGGAATCATCCTGGCGTTCCTCATGAATCCTGTGTCTTTGCGTGCGGGCGAAGCGGCCTACATTCCGCCGCGCCAAATTCACGCCTACCAGCGAGGCCTGGGCGTTGAGGTCATGGCGGCCTCGGATAACGTTATTCGCGCGGGTCTCACCCACAAGCACGTCGATAGCGCGCAATTGGTGGAAATCGCTGAATTTTCGGCGCTCCCGCCGATTCGCCTCGCTCCCGAGCACCCCAGCCCACACTCGGATCGCTTCCTCGCTCCCGCGCAAGAATTCGAACTCACCGTGACGACCTGCACCCCTGAACTCACCGCTTTGCGTGTCCCGGGTGAGGGGCCGCGCATCGCTCTCGTTACCCGTGGTCGCTTGAGTTTGTCGACCGAAGCGGGGGAGTGCACGCTGGGGCAAGGCGAGGCCGTCTTCATCTCTGCCGCGGAACACCACTTGCGTATCGCGGGCGAGGGCGAGCTCGTTCAGTGCTCCGCCCCGTGATTGGCTTTCACAGCCCACACAAAGGGTGAGCAAAACTCTTCCATGCCTTGCGCCGTGATGCTACAGGCATGAGTAATCTTCTTGAACCTATTGTCCAAGCCGTTGTTTCACTTGTTGGCGCCCTTGGTGCACCCGGCGTAGGTATTGCTGTTGCTGCGGAGAACCTTTTCCCGCCCATCCCCAGCGAAGTGATCCTGCCTTCCGCAGGCTTTGCTGCGGCCTCGGGAAGTATGGGGTTGATCAGCGCAATCGTGTGGGCGACGCTCGGATCGGTGGCTGGTGCGCTCGCCCTGTATGCCTTGGGTGCATGGTTTGGCCGGGCGCGCTTCTACTCCCTGGCCGCGAAAATTCCTTTTGTTAAGGAGTCCGACATCAAGCGCGCGGAAGCATGGTTTGTGCGCCGAGGCCCGCTTGCAGTTCTCCTGGGACGCATCGTCCCCGTCGTGCGCTCTTTGATTTCGATTCCGGCCGGTATTGAACGAATGAAACTGCTGCCCTTCACCGTGTACACGGCAATTGGTTCTGCGGTGTGGAATTCGATCCTTATCGGTGCTGGATATGCGCTTGGCGCGAATTGGGCGCTTGTCGAAGAATGGATTTCGCGATACCAACTTATCGTTTTTGCCCTGGCTGGCATCGCTCTGGCCGTGTGGGCGGTCAAAAAGTGGACAGCTCGCAAAGCCTTAGTAAGCGCCGCAAAACCGCGCCACGTGGCGAAAAGTGTACGCAAGGCCTCGTCCATTTCCTGATCTGGGTGAGAACTAGCCCCCGTGCGGAACTAGGGTTGAAACAGTTACAAAAGTGTCATTGGGGGAGTAAACGATGAGTAAGCCCTTGCGTTCAGCAACATCAACTCAAGGCCGCAACATGGCCGGAGCACGTGCGCTCTGGCGCGCAACCGGCATGGGAGACGGAGATTTCGGCAAGCCGATCATCGCGATCGCGAACTCTTTCACCCAGTTCGTTCCCGGCCACGTCCACCTCAAGGACATGGGCGAGCTTGTCGCCGGCGCAATCCGCGAGGCGGGCGGCGTCGCGAAGGAATTCAATACCATCGCCGTTGATGATGGCATTGCTATGGGCCACGACGGCATGCTCTACTCGCTGCCTTCGCGCGAGGTGATTGCGGACTCGGTGGAGTACATGGTCAACGCTCACCGCGCGGACGCCTTGGTGTGCATCTCGAACTGCGACAAGATCACTCCCGGTATGCTCATCGCTGCCATGCGCTTGAATATCCCGACGATCTTCGTCTCCGGTGGCCCGATGGAGTCTGGTGCCTCCATTGAAGGCGTTGTGGAGCACCGTCTCGACCTGATCGATGCAATGGTCATGGCCGTGGATGATTCGGTTTCGGATACCCAGCTTGCCCAGGTTGAGGCCAATGCCTGCCCGACCTGTGGATCGTGTGCGGGCATGTTCACCGCGAACTCCATGAACTGCTTGAACGAGGCTATCGGCCTTGCGCTGCCCGGTAACGGCACGACTTTGGCTACGCAGGTTGAGCGCAAGAAGCTCTTCTTGGAAGCTGGACACCGCATCGTTGATATGTGCCGCGCGTACTACGACAATGATGATGATTCGGTTCTGCCGCGCTCGATCGCTACCAAGCACGCTTTCGAGAACGCGATGAGCTTGGACGTTGCCATGGGCGGCTCCACGAATACTGTTCTTCACATTCTTGCGATCGCTCACGAGGCCGGGGTTGATTTCACCTTGGACGATATCGATGCGATTTCGCGCCGCGTCCCTTGCCTGTGCAAGGTGGCCCCGAACTCGACGACCTACCACATTGAGCACGTGCACCGCGCTGGTGGAATCCCCGCCCTGCTTGGCGAGCTTAACCGCGCGGGCCTGCTGAACCGTGATGTGCACTCCGTCCATGCTCCTTCCTTGGAGGAGTGGCTGGGTGCGTGGGATATTCGCAGTGGCAGCGCCACTGACGAGGCCAAGCATCGCTACCTTGCAGCGCCCGGTGGCGTGCGCACGACCCACGCTTTCTCGACAGCGAACCTCTTCGAGTCCTTGGAAACGGATTCCGAGAATGGCTGCATCCGCGATGTTGAGCACGCATACACAAAGGACGGTGGGCTTGCGGTCCTTTATGGCAACATCGCCGAGAATGGCGCGGTTATTAAGAGCGCAGGTATTGATGAGTCGCTCTTCCACTTCGTCGGCCGTGCATTCGTTGTGGAGTCTCAAGAAGAGGCCGTTGAATCGATTCTGAGCAAGAAGGTTCAGGAAGGCGACGTCGTCGTCATCACCTACGAAGGCCCCAAGGGTGGCCCGGGCATGCAGGAAATGCTCTACCCGACCTCGTACCTCAAAGGACTGGGCTTGGGTAAGAAGTGTGCGCTGATCACCGATGGCCGTTTCTCTGGCGGCACCTCCGGTATCTCGATTGGTCACATCTCTCCCGAGGCCGCTGCTGGCGGTGCGATCGGCTTGGTCCGCACGGGCGATGAGATCGAGATCGACGTCAACAAGCGTCTGCTTCGTGTGAATGTCAGCGATGAGGAACTTGAGCGCCGCCGCGCGGAGATGGGCGCCACCCCGTGGAAGCCTTCCAAGCCTCGTTCGCGTCACGTCTCTGATGCCTTGAAGGTCTACGGAATGCTTGCAGCGTCTGCCGATAAGGGCGGCGTGCGTATTCTTCCCGACTGGGCATAGGACCAGTGAGAGGAAAGCAGATGACTCTGGCGACCGCTGGCCGTTGGGGCTATGCGCTTGTGGCAATCGCCGCGTGGCTTGGTGTGGTCCTCACCTTGGTCATTACCGCTATCGACGGGTATTCTCGCGAGGCCGTGGCCCGGCCTGGGATGTTCGGTGGAGCTCCCTTTGGCTGGGCCGGGTTCGGCCAGAGAATGATCGAATGCCTGTCTTACTTCACGGAGTGGTCGAATATTCTGGTTGCCATTGTCGCAACGCTCATCGCACTTCGAGGCAGTGAGATTGGCTCGTGGGGACGCGCGTTGCATTTATGTGCGCTCATGATGATCACGGTGACGGCCATTGTTTATCACTTCTTGATCCGTCCAACTGAGGTTTTGAGCGGCTGGTCTGTCCTGACAAACCCGCTCCAGCACGTCGTTGTTCCACTCCTGATGATCGTGGTTGCATTGGCATGTGGGCCGCGTGGAGGAGTCAGCGGTGGAGTCGTCCTTAAGGCTCTGCTCATTCCGATTGCGTGGATCGTCTACACGCTGGTTCGTGGTGCCTTCGTCCACCAGTACCCTTACGATTTCGTCAATGTGACGGTCTTGGGCTACCAGCAGGTGTGCATCAATATCGTCGCGATCTTGTGCGGGGCGCTGGTATTCCTTGGCGCGATCGTTGGGATCGATTGGATCGCTGGGAAGGCGCTATCCCCGCGCAGCTAAGCGCCGGGCCCCAAAAACTGCGGTTCCCACTCGAACGATTGTTGCCCCTTCTGCAATCGCCCATTCGAGGTCATTACTCATCCCCATCGACAGCTCAAGGGCGTCTGCGGGGAGGTTAAGCTCTTTGGCGCTGCGGTCACGTAGCTGGCGCAGCTGGGCGTATCCGCGGCGCACATCTGTCTCGGCAGAGGAGTTGAGACCGACGGTCATGAAGCCTGCGAGGCTCAGGTGCGCCGAGGAGGAGACGGCCTCGATAAGAGCAGGGACATCGGTGGGGCTGCAGCCGTGTTTTGTGTCTTCGCCAGAGACGTTAACTTCGATAAAGACGGGGAGTTCTCGGTCGAGGCGTGAATCGATTTTCTGGACGAGTGCGGCAGAATCAATCGATTCAATCGCGTCGACACAGGAGAGCGCCTGATTGATCTTGTTCGATTGGAGCGGGCCGATTAAGTGGATCTGTGCTCCCGGTACCTGTCTAATTGCTTCAACTGTTGCCGTGGCTTCCTGGACGCGGTTATGCCCCAAGAGGATCGGTTGTCCCAGATCGCTCAAGGCTTGGGCGGCCTCGCGACATTCCTCGGGGGTGCGAGTTTTTACCGCGAGTTCTAAGGCCACGCGATCGCTGCGACCGGCGGCCTGGCGTGCGCGGTCGATGCGGTCAATGGCCTCGGCAATCGCTGAAGGAATAGTCATGGCATCAGTGTAGCCACACGACTCAGGGGGAAATCAGGGGAGAATCAGGGGAAAAGCGAGCGTGAATTGAGGGACTGCTGTGCGAGACTTGATGCAGTACAACTTGGTGGAAGGAATGAAATGCGCTTCTGGCTCAATATTATTTGGCTGGTTTTCGGCGGTTTCGTACTGTTCTTGGACTACATCTTTTTCGGATTGCTCGCGTGTATTTTCATCGTGACAATCCCGGCAGGTATTGCATCATTCCGAATCGCGAGCTACATTATCTGGCCCTTCGGTAAACGAGTTGTCCCGATGCCTGGAGCTGGTGCTGGTTCGGCGCTGATGAATCTGATCTGGTTTTTCATTGCCGGTATCTGGCTGGCAATCGGACATGTCATCACGGCTTTCTTCCAGGCCATCACCATCATCGGTATTCCCTTGGCGATTGCCAATCTGAAGCTCATCCCGATCACCTGCTTCCCCTTCGGCAAGATGGTGATCGATGATCCGCAGGCGACCTTCGTCTAAAGTGCCGCTCCGCTATTTGTGGTGAAACTCAGGGCCGGGCTGATTTCCATCAGCCCGGCCGCTTTCTATTTTTGCTGAAACCAAAAGACTGTTTCCTTGGGACTTACACTGGGGGTATGGCTCGTAAACACTCCAAAGATCACGCTTCAGGCCCCACTCACGCAATTGAGGAATTGAACGAGGCCGGGGTTCCTTTCGTTGTTCACGAGTACGAGCATGATCCTTCCGCGCGTGCCTACGGTGAGGAAACTGTTGAGAAATTGGGGATCGACCCAGCAATTGCTTTCAAGACCTTGATGGTCAAGCTTGAGCCGACGGGGGAGTATGTCGTGGGTTGTGTTCCGGCGCTTGCGCACCTGTCAATGAAGCTCATTGCCAAAGCCGCCGGAGCGAAGAACGCGGCTATGGCTGATCCTGCCGTTGCGCAGCGCCGTACGGGCTATGTCGTTGGCGGGATTAGTCCTTTGGGGCAAACGACAAAACATCGAATCTTCATTGATTCCTCATGTTTGGATCATGAAACGATGCTGGTATCGGGAGGCCGCAGGGGAGTGAGTGTGGAGCTGAGTCCGCTTGACCTAGCAGAAATTGTTGGTGCCGAGGTCGTCGATCTTGCAGCGCAGGCCTAATCGTCCGGAGTGGCGCACTTTTGCATTTTCATTGCGCTCTCTGACTGATGCGATCGAACTCGGAAAAGTGTATGACACGCTTACCCTTGAATAAGGGAAGATATATGTCACATGACGTACATTGTGTTGGCATTGTAAGATTTCTGTTGTACATCTGTTTGTCGAAGGGGTGAGTCATGAAGACTGCAACACTCAACATGCGTGTGGACCCAAGCGTGAAAGAAGAGGCTGAACGGGTGTATGCCCAGTTTGGGATGAACCTCACTGACGCTGTAAACGTGTTTCTGCACAAGTCGATCATGGAAGGTGGTTTGCCCTTCGAACTGCGCCCCCCTCGTTTCAATGCTGAAACTGAAGCTGCTATGCGTGAAGCTCGTGAAATTGCTGCCGGACGTGTCGCTGCTAGTCGCTATATGTCGGCATCGCAGGCGTTCGCTGATGTCGATGATGAGTGACTCTCAACAAGGGCGACGGTCCCTTGTGATGACAAGTCAGTTCAAGAAGGATTTGAAGCGGGCGCGTAAACGGGGGCTTCCTAACCGCCTTGCAAACCGTGGGAATTGAAATTGTCCGACAGTCGTGACCGAGTTCAACTTCTGCATCCGAGCTGTCTGATAGAGTGCAGAAATGACCTGCGAACCCGGGCTTGTTCCTGAACTTTCCGTCACCGATTACGAGGCCTCCCGGCATTTCTGGTGCAATCTGGTCGGTTTTTCCCTCCGCTATGAGAGGCCCGAAGAGGGGTTTGGATACCTCGTCTTGGGTAATGCGCACCTGATGCTCGACCAGATCAACCAGGGGAGGACGTGGGCGACCGGTGCCCTTGAGCCACCGCTTGGCCGCGGGATCAACTTCGAGGTGCAGGTCGAGAACTTGGATGCCGCATTGCGGCGTATCAAGAAGGCAGGGTGGCCAATCTTTGTTGAGCCCGAAGAGAAGTGGTATCGGGCAGGCGACATTGAGATCGGCGTACGCCAGTTCTTGGTTCAGGACCCCGACGGGTACCTTTTACGTCTTCAGCAGGAGATTGGCGAGCGTCCTGTGGGGTAGAGCTTGCTACCGACTATTGAAGTAGTCAAGGCTGTCGATAATGACTTATCCCCGCGCAAGATCCCACAATCCTTGAAGTAGGCCCCTACCGCGCGTCGACCGTGAGCACGGTCAGAACCGCCAGCTTTTCCTTGTCAGAGGCAGCCAAGTCCACGAGGGCGGCAATACGCCAGTCCATATTGCCTTCCGGATCCGTGATGGTCTGAGTCGCCAACCAGACCGAACCGGTGGGAGCCTCATCGACGGCCCGCGCGAGGACCTCGAAACGATTGCGCTGATTGGCGTTATCCCTGGCGGAGAAGGGCATCAAGGCCAAGATGTCTTCGCCGCTGATCTGTTCTTCCAAGGCACAAAGCGCTTGGGAACGCGCGCCCTGATTGATATCGATCCAGTCATGTTCTGCCCAGTAGCGTTCCAAGGCATGATCCCAATCATCGCCGGTCCACGGCGCAGCCTCAGCAAAGAGCCCATCACTATCTGCGGCCTGCGCGCTTGCTCGCTCAAGCCCATCGACATCATCACGACTCATCAACTCAACAAAATTAAAGAGCGCCCGACGTACGGCATTGCGGAAAGCATGACGATTTGCCGTGAAAGCAATAACTCCGGACTCATCGGCTCCAAATGCGCGCTCAGCTCCAACGGTAGAAGAAACCCCTTCGGCCTCGGTCAATTCCTCCCCGTTCATCATTGCTTCCCACTCGTCCAGAAGAGAAGAATCAACGCTGCGGATCAGATCAGCCAACCACGAAATCATGGCTTCAAGTTCCTCGGTCATGATTTCTTCCGGGATCACTTGACGCATCATTCGATAGGCATCACTGAGATAGCGCAAAATGACGCCCTCTGAGCGCCCCACGTCGTAACGGGAAATGAGCTCGGTAAAGGTCATGGCGTTTTCAATCATTTCGCGGATGACCGACTTGGGAGAGAGTTCAAGATCTCCCACCCACGGGTTTGAACGCGCATAGACACTAAAAGCGGGGGAGAGGAGCTCTTCCAAAGGCTTAGGCCACGAGATCTCCTCTAGGGCAGCCATGCGCTCGTCATACTCCATCCCCTGCGCCTTCATGGACGCAACGGCCGCAGCTTTCGCCTGGTTTTCTTGCGCATACAGCAGGGGCCGGGGATCCTCAAGCACGGCCTCGACAATGGAAATCACGTCAAGGGCAAAGGTCAGCGAATCCGGATCAAGAAGCTCGAAAGCAGCCAAAGCGAAGGGAGAAAGCGGCTGATTGAGCGCAAAATCATCCGGCAAATCCGCAACCAACTGCAACCTAGAGACACCCAACTCCTGAGCCCGGGCACTGGAGAGATGCTCGACAACCCCGGCTTGGAGAAGAGAAGTATAAATATCTGCAAGATGACGAATATGAGGGTTCGCAGGGAGCGGCGGGTCATCGTTGTGCAATGCCAAATCGACGAGATGCTCTGCAGGATCTCGCCCAGCATCGGCTGCTCCGCCCAACACGTTCAGAACCGTCGCGTGAGTCATCTCGAAGTGAGACTGCAATGCTTCAGGGGCAGCATCGCGCAGGCGCTCAAAAGTCGAACGCGACCAAGTGATCTGGCCTTCCTTGGGGCCACTGCGCTTCTTGGACGCCTTCTTCTTTGCCTTCTTCGCCTCGCGTTCATCGCGAGCGGCCTCCTGAGCAGCCGTTAAACGGGCGCGCTCGCGGGCCGTTTCCACTTCGTGCTCGGGGGCCAGAACTCGGACAAAACCAACGGTGTCAAAACCCGCACGCCCCGCGCGTCCTGCAATCTGGTGGAATTCACGCGAACGCAGGTGCCGCATCTTGCTTCCATCAAACTTCACCAAGGAAGTGAGCAAAACTGTGCGAATAGGGACATTGATACCGACTCCAAGAGTGTCAGTTCCGCAGATAACCGGGAGCAAACCCTGCTGGGTCAAGCGCTCGACAAGTCGGCGATACCTAGGCAGCATTCCCGCGTGGTGAACCCCAATCCCGTGAGTAAGAAGGCCACGCAGAGTCTGCCCAAAACCCTTTGTAAAGGACACAGAGGAAATCTCACGCGAAATCTGCGAACGAATTTCAGGAGAAATGAGCTTGCGATCACTCAGAGCAGAGGCCGTATCAACTGCATCTTTTTGGGAAAAATGAACGATGTAGATCGGGTGACGTCCCTCTGAAAGCAGACGCTCGACCGTGTCCTGAAGGGTGTCAACAACATAGTCGTATTCCAAGGGAACAGGACGCTGTGCATCGGTGATTTCTACCGTCGGCCGTCCCGTTCGCTCCGTCCATTGCTTGCGGAAAACAGTCGTATCCCCAAGCGTCGCGCTCATTGCAATGAACTGTGGACGCGTGAGTTCAAGGAGCGGAACCTGCCAAGCCCAGCCTCGCTGGGGATCGGCATAGAAATGGAACTCGTCCATGACAATCATGTCCGCGTCTAAAGTCGATCCCTCGCGCAAAGACTGATTCGCCAGGATTTCCGCAGTACAGCAAATAATCGGAGCGTCCGCATTCAAAGACACGTCGCCCGTCACCATTCCGACGTTTTCAGCGCCAAAAAGCGCCACTAAATCAAAGAACTTCTCTGACACCAGCGCCTTCAGGGGCGCCGTGTAGTACGAGCGCCCACCATGAGCCGTCGACACAAAATGTGCAGCCAAAGCAATCATTGACTTGCCAGAGCCCGTGGGCGTTGCCGCAATGACGTGGTTTCCCGACAAAATCTCGATTAAAGACTCATCTTGGTGACGGTAGAGCGGACGCCCCGTTGATGATGCCCAGGATGAAAATGCCTCATACAGGGCATCGTCGTCGGTCAATACACCGCGATCTTCCAGATCATCGAGGAGTTCATTTAGTGGCGCGCTCATGTTTCTATCTTCCCAGACGTCCCCTCATTTGCGTCCAGTTTTCGGCCGCGTTCAAAGAAAATGCGTAAAGACCTGTAAACTGCTGGGCACACACCACCCGCTCGGCCACCGCGCACTGGCGCGCCCGCGCACCACGGCCTCGTACGTATTGGAGAAACGAATGGCGAACCTCGCACAGTCCATCCAAAACATTGCTGACTGGATCACCCTGCACATCACAGTGTGGATCCTCATCGGAACCGGTCTGTACTTGACTTTGCGCTCGCGGTTCATGCAAATTCGCCAATTCCCCGAGATGATCCGATCGATCTCCGGCTCCCGAGGCGGCGCAAAGGGTGGAATTTCTTCCTTCCAAGCCTTCACGATCTCGCTAGCTGCGCGCGTGGGTGTCGGTAACGTTTTCGGCGTGGCCGTTGCTCTTCTCGTGGGTGGCCCGGGTGCAATCTTCTGGATGTGGGTCGTTGCCATCGTCGGTATGGCGACCGCCTTTTTCGAGGCCACGCTTGCCCAGGTCTTCAAGGTTCGCTCCGCTGACGGAACCTTCCGCGGCGGTCCCGCGTACTACATTGCCCTCGGGATGAAGAACAAGACTCTGGCCAGCATTTTCGCCATCATCACCGTTGTGACCTGCGCATTCGTCATCACTTCTGTGCAATCCAACGCCATTGCTTCGACCCTCCTCTCCGCTTTGAGCCCCTCGGCCCGTGAACCGATCGCGGGATTGGGAGGCCTGTCCAGCGCACACCTGGTCATCGCTGCGCTTCTCTTTGTGTTCTCCGCAATGGTGATCTTCGGCGGAATTAAGACCGTCGCTCGCGTGACCGAGTGGATGGCGCCGATTATGGCCACCGTCTACGTCATCATGGTTGCGGTGATTTGCGTAATGAACCTGCCTAAGTTCGGCGCTGTCATCGGTCAGATCTTCGCTGCGGCTTTCGCTCCGCAACCGACCCTTGCGGGCTTGGGTGGTGGAATCCTCGCCGCGGTCATCAACGGTACGAAGCGCGGCCTCTTCTCGAACGAGGCCGGTCAGGGTACCGCGCCCAACGCTGCGGCAACCGCGACCGTATCGCACCCCGTTCGCCAAGGTCTCATCCAGTCTCTGGGCGTTTTCGTTGACACGATCATCGTGTGTACTGCAACTGCTTTCGTCATCTTGATTGCCGGCGAGAAGGTTTGGTCCAACCCCGAGGCAAATCCGGCGAACCTGACAACCCTTGCGGTTGCCGATCAACTGGGACAGTGGACCATCATGCCCATGTCGATCCTGATCTTCGTTCTTGCCTACTCCTCCGTCATTGCGGCTTACGTCTACTCCGAGATCAACCTGTCTTTCGTTGTCAAGTCCAAGGCTGCAACCTGGGCGGTACGCATCATTTCCGTGGCCTCGGTCGTCATCGGTGCGCTGACCACCCTTGATCTGGTCTGGAACGCGGTTGATATTGCAATGGCCATCATGACCGTGACGAACCTGGTTGCCTTGATTGTCCTTGCCCCCTGGGGATTGGGTGCGCTGCGCGATTATGAGTCCCAGCGCAAGAGTGGCATTGCTGATCCGGTGTTCGTTGCGAAAGACAATCCGCTCCTTCCTGGCGACCTTCCCGGCGATGTGTGGGATGGGGAGCCTACTTCGCGATAGGCTACTTGCGACACAAAGGAGGTCGTCATGCGTATCGCTCGTTTTTCTCAAGGAAGCTCGATTTACTACGGAGCTTTAGAGGATGAATCGACTCGAATCGTTGGCTTGAAGGGTGACCCGCTCTTTTCACCCGTCGAACCCTCGGGCCAGATTTTCGAGCTGGACGAAGTACGACTTCTCTCACCTGTCATTCCTCGTTCCAAGGTTATTGGCCTGGGCGGGAACTACCCTGCTCCCGGTGCAGCCCCGAGCGATCCCCCTGCGCGTCCCAGCGTTTTCTTGAAGCCGAACACTACGGTGATCGGTCCGGATGACCCGATCGTCTTTCCTTCCTGGGGACAAGAAGTCTTTTACGAGGCCGAGCTTGCGGTGGTCATTAATACCTTGGCCAAGGATGTGAGCGTTGAGGATGCGCCCTCGGTGGTGCTGGGCTATACCTGTGCGAACGACCTGACCGCGGCGGATGCTGCACGCGAGGACGGCGGCGCGCTTGGTCGCGCTAAGAGCTGGGATACCGCGTGCCCGCTTGGTCCATGGATCACGGTCGGTTCTTCTTTCGACCCTGATAATGCCCAGATCACGCTGCGCATTAACGGGGAAGAACGGGGGAGTGGAAGCACCTCGCAAATGGGATATTCAATCGCTCAGATCGTGTCCTATGTGTCGGGAATTTTCACTCTACTGCCCGGTGACGTGATCCTAACGGGCACTCCTGCCGGAGGTCGCCTGAATTCCGGTGAACGCGTTGAAGTCGAGATCGAGGGCATTGGAACGCTGACAAACCTGGCGATGTAGCAATTATTTCTACTCGTAGTTTTCTTTGGGGTGGCCGCTTAACACGGCCACCCCAAGGTTTTTGATGACCACATTGTGACGTCAAATCTGTTGAAATTTGGTAGAGAGTCGCTCTGTGGATGTAGCGTAAAAGCATGGCAGCTTTGTCGGGTTTGAGCGGATTCAAAAGACGCTACGTTTCGGTGAAGACAAAGATTCCTGAGGAGGTGCCTAATGGACTTTGCTGATCGCCTCACTGAGGTGCTTTATGATGCCTGGGGTATGAAGGTCACGGGGAGCTTCGCCGCTGACGGTCGGGTCGTCTTCAATGCTGGCGTTTTTGCTGCTCCCCACGAAGAGGCCGAGAACCAAGAGGGTGTCTATTCCTTCTACTACTGCGAGCGTAGCTCCAGAGGTGCTGCCCTGTTCCAGACGACTAATCGGAACGTTTTCGACCACTGTCTACTTCAGTACTATGGAAATCCTCTGCGCAGTCGATACGGTTTTCCCAAATTGACACTGGGAGACACTGCTTCGATCCGTTCGGGGTGGACAATGCTTCACACGGGTTCTTCGCTTCGACATGATTACCTGGGGATTCGCTCAGACGACGGGAACTTCTATCCGTGCGAAACGAGCGATTTTCGCCTGCTTGCAGGTCTTTCTCACGTGGTTGAGTATTCGCCGCTCGACGTGTTGGAGTGTTACTTGCGTGAGGATGCTGCGCCGCTTTTATCGCAGTGGCTTTCGAAGCCCGCAGGATGACATGTTTCGTGGCATATGATGGGGAATAGCTCGCGGAAAGGTGAAATACATGGATTCAACGACACCAGAGCCTAAGGAACCGCAGGGTCCTTGGCGTTGGTTGATGGACAGTGAAGAGGTAAGTTCTTCACTGCTGCGTTCCAGCATTGAGCAGTTCACCAGCTTGGAGGCCTACACCTCTAAGTACGGCGACATGGTCGATATGATCGGCTACCCCTATCTTTCGCGCGTGTGGCAGGTCGACCCGAATGGTAAGCCCTATTCTTTCCAGCAGCGCTGCCTGGCAATTACCGATGTCCACTCACCGTACTACGCGTACACGATTGCGAAGCTTCCCGTATATGCGTTGATCGTGACCGGCCTGACTGCGCCGAACTTCGGTGCGAAAGGCGGCGCGCGGGAGGTACGTTTTATCTACGGTGGCGAGCTTCTCACGGTCGCTGAGTGCGTTGAACTGGGTATCTTGAAGGGACGGTCTCTGTCATGAGTACTACCAGTCAACTGATTGAATTCGCTAAATCCTCTGGCGCTTTCTGGATGAATCGCGGCACTGGTATTGCACTGACGTGGGATAGCGGTATTTACTGGCATAATTTGTGGACCGAACACGATGATCAGGGCACTTTGCTGTACAAGTATGGTCCCAGTGAGCGTTGGGAGGATCGCTCGACTTTCGTTGCTTCGCCCTTCGAGGATTGGACGGCGAAGGGCGCGATTATCCACGTGGGCGAGTTCGCACGTAGTTATCTAGGTTGGGATCCGATCATCATTCCGCAGGTTGATTCTGATCCCGTTGCTCATCCTTATGTGTATTCGCAGTTCTTTCCGTGGGTTGGAGGGCTAGAGCTGGATGGAAAAGTCCTGCCTTTGACCGTCCGCACAATGTTCCCCACCCACCGAGAACTCACTGCGTTTGCGCATATTGCGTCTGTTGATTCCCAATCGTTGCTGGATGCTTATATGTCTGAAGATGGTGGGATTCTGCGGAATTGGGTTCGTCGCAGTTAGTTGCTTGATTTTCGAGGCCGAGGCAGCCGGGTGGACATGTTGAGTTCACCCGGCCGCTTTTCCTCTTGTGAAGGGCTTCTGGACTTTCTCTTGAATCTTGACATTGTGGGGGGTGCGGTTGCAGCTTGGGCTTGCACCTGCTCAGTGTATGAACCCTACTATCAGTATGTGTTTACCGGTCATATGCCTGAGGGCTGGCAGATTGAGCACGGGATTGCTGCACCATGGGAAAGCGAGTGCGGTGGGGTACGCCAGCTGCGAGTCCTTGATCAAACCGGACGACCCATGAAAATATCAGAACTGATTGAAGCTGGCGTTCTAAAAGGGGCGGAGGTGCCTGTTGGGTTTTAGTGAGCGTCTTGGTCAGGTGATGCATGAGGTCTGGGGATATGACGTGGTGGGTGATCTGGGGAAGGATGGTTATTTGGAGTTCTTTCCCACGGACACGGTTTCTGAACCGGAGGTAGTGCATCGCAAGGAAGGTTTGTTCGCGTATTACCGGTATGAGCGCGGGAATATCGGCGCACCGGTTTTTCAGTCGAGTAGTTTGCATGTGATGGAGCACTGCCTTGTGCAGAACTATGGGAACCCTATTCGCAAAAAACTAGGTTATTTGCCACTGTCTTTGTACGGCTTTGTGTCCGTAAGAGAAGGATGGATTTTAGTTAGGCGCGATCTGCGTCTACGGCATGACTATTGGGGTGTTCAGAATAACAGCAGTGCATATTATCCCTGTCGAACCCACGATCAATATTTGCTAGCTGCCCTTTCTTATGTTGTTGAGTATCCGCCTCTAGACGTGTTGGAGTGCTATTTGCGACCTGATGCTGGTCCGCTCCTGAGTCAGTGGGTTGATCGTGAGTGGAAGCCTGAGGAGGATGAATAGGACTTCTTGTTGAGGGGATAGTTTTCTAAGCGTGGAGGTGCCTGTTGGATTTTAGTGAGCGTCTTGGTCAAGTGATTCATGCTACTTGGGGTTTTAAGGCGACCGGTAACTTGGAAAAAGAGGGTTTCCTTGTTTTTAGTCCTCCTGGGCCACCTGACGAACCTGAAGCTGCTGATCTTCGCAACGGAATCTATTCGTTTTATATGTATGAGCGTAATCAGCGAGGTGCTCCGGTTTTTCAGTCGAGTAGTTTGCGTGTGATGGAGCATTGTTTAGCTTTGAACTATGGGAATTCTCTTCGTGAAAGTTTGGGGTTTCAGCCTGTTTGTTTGGCTCATGATTTGAAGATACGCGGAGGTTGGTCTCTAGTGCCAGTTGGGGATGGGAGGCGACCTGGTTATTTAGGTATTCGTTCTGAGAGTGGAGTTTTCTATTCGTGTAGAACGTATCAGAGTTGGTTGCTCTCATGCCTGTCTTTTGTTGTTGAGTATTCACCTTTGGATGTGTTGGAGTGCTACCTACGCCCGGATGCTGGTCCGCTCTTGAGTCAGTGGGTTGATCGTGAGTGGACGCCTGAGGAGGAGTAGGACTTTTTTGGGGGGATAGTTTTTTCAGCGTGGAGGTTCCTGTTGGATTTTAGCGAGCGTTTCTCTCACGCCAACGCAGCATCTCTTCCTGTGAAGGTGTGGGCAATCCCTCGAATCAGTTTCGTGAGCATCTGCCCTTCGTCTGCTTGCTTTCCCTATAGTTCATAGTGTGGATTGAGAGCCACATGAACTGCGGTAACACGAATGCAGAGGAGCATTGTTCATGAGTGAGACCACTCAGGTTTCGTCTGGTCTAAACATCGAGATGGCCGGCCTAGATGTGATCCCCGAATCCGAAAGAAAAGGCACACCATCGTCTTTATTTATGCCGTGGTTTGCCGCTAATATCTCTGTCCTCGGTATTTCCTGGGGTTCGTGGGTGCTCGGCTTTGGCCTTTCGCTCACGCAGGCGATCCTTGTGAGCGTTGTTGGCGTTGCACTCTCATTCCTTCTGTGTGGCCTGATCGCTATCGCCGGCAAGCGAGGATCTGCACCAACCCTAGTGCTCTCTCGCGCGGCATTCGGATATAACGGAAACCGTATCTCTGCAGCAATCTCGTGGATCCTCACTGTTGGGTGGGAGACCTTCCTGGCCATCATGGCGGTTCAGGCAACTGCGACCGTCATGGGGGCGCTTGGTTTCAGCAACCACCTGCTTGCGCAGATCATCGCCTTGGTCGTCGTGGTTGTCCTTGCAGCAGGAGCGGGCATCCTCGGGTTTGAAGCGATCATGAAGGTCCAAACGTGGATCACCTGGGCGACGGCAATCCTCACGATCGTCTACCTCCTGCTCTCGGCCTCGACAATCAACTTCTCGGTCCTTTCCGCACGTCCCGCGGCTCCCTTCGCAATGCTCCTGGGGGCGATGTGCATGCTCATGGTTGGTTTTGGCTTTGGATGGATTAACGCAGCAGCGGACTATTCGCGCTACCTTCCTCGCAAGGCCTCAACCGCCGGCGTCGTCGGCTGGACGACCGCAGGTGCCGCACTGCCCGTCATCATCTTGGTGATCTTCGGTGTGCTGCTGGTCGGTTCCAACTATGACACCCTCTCTGAAGCCATCGGCAACGACCCGATCGGCGCGCTGACAACAATTCTTCCGACCTGGTTCCTGATTCCCTTCGCGATCGTTGCAATCCTTGGCCTTGTCGGTGGAATCGTTATGGATATCTATTCTTCTGGGCTCTCGTTGTTGGCAACTGGCGTCCCGGTGACCCGCCCCGTAGCCACCGCAATCGACGGCACCATCATGACCATCGGAACGATCGTCGTTGTTTTCTTCGCCGATTCTTTCCTCACTCCTTTCACCGCCTTCCTGACAACCCTTGGCGTTGTTATTGCGACCTGGGGTGGCGTCATGCTTGCTGATATTGCACTCCGTCACCAGGACTACGACGAGCCCTCACTCTTCACATCAACGGGACGCTATGGTTCCGTTAACTGGGGAGCAATCGTCACACTGGCTGTGGGTTCCTTCGTTGGCTGGGGCTTCGTCGTCAATGCGAATGCCTCGTGGCTAGCGTGGCAGGGCTATCTCCTTGGCCCACTCGGAGGCCGAGAGGGAGATTGGGCTGGTTCCAACATCGGAATCCTTCTTGCCCTTCTCGTGGGATTCTTGGGATATTGGCTGACCAGTGCGCGCCGCGTTCGTGCGCAGGAAGCCACCCCTTCCCACACACTCGGCTAAACGTTGAGGAAGGTGTGCTTTGACAGCTGATCCCCGTTTCTCTTCTGTTCTTTTCGATCCCGAGGCCACTGCCGCCGCGGAGCAGATTCGTTCCCTTTGCGGGGGAGTGCCCTTCGCATTGGTCGTTTTAGGATCGGGCTTAGCAGACGCGCTTAACGACCAGTGGGGAGAGCCATCGGCCTCGAAGCCTTTGGGCTCACTTCCCGGTGTGAGCGCCCCGGTTGCGGATGGACACCTCAATGAACTTCGTGTCTACATGCGCGAATGCGGCCCCGTTGTGGTCGCAAGTGGACGAACTCATCTGTATGAGGGACACGGGCCTCTTGCTGTCACCGCACTGATCCGTGCGGCTGCGTGCGCCGGTATTCAACGTGCAATTGTGACCAATGCAAATGGATGCCTGCGTGACTGGGATCTGGGTGATGTCATGGTCATTACAGATCACATGAATCTCAGTGGTTCCTCGCCGTTTGACGGCCCCCTGTTTGTCGATATCTCACAGGTTTGGGACCGTCAAATGAGCAAGAGGATGCGTGAACATTGCCGTCGAGAGGGAACTTACGCCTTCCTGCGCGGGCCTGAGTATCAAACGGGTGCAGAAAGCCGAGCCTTAGCGCAATTAGGCGCTGACTGTGTTGGGATGTCGACCGTTCTTGAGGCAATAACCGCCCACGCACTTGGAGTCCGTGTCGCAGGCATGTCTGTTGTCTCAGACTTGTCTTTCGCTCAGGTAGAAACCGACCCGCAGGACGTTGTGGATGCCGCGCGAAAGGCATCCACAACGGTCGTTGCCGGAATCGAGGCCGCTCTGGCTGCGGAGTGAAGGACTAAAGAACGTCCACAACCCGCGAAAGCATCTCTTCGGCCACCTTCGGCGGGCACGCGAGGTTCATTCGTGCCCACTTTGAGTAATCCGCGCCCAGTGCGATCCCAGCATTAACCGCAATATGCGCGCGCTCAAGCAACACACTCGCGGGGGAGTCCCCGAACTGCGGGTAGGCCTCGAAACCCCACCACGTCAGATAGGTCGCCTGCGGGGGACGGAAGTCAATCTCGGTGGGTGCCAACGCCTCAGTAACGGTGCGGATATTGCCTTCGATGACCTCGAAAATTTCGCGCTGCCACTCGTCGCCGTTCGTGTAGGCCTCGATCGAACCCAAGGCACCAATCGTCGACATTGAATGGGGGAGTTTCTCTTGACAGATGCCGTCCCAGCGCTCGCGAAGTCCCTCATCTGGAATGATGACCTGCGCATTGGGCAAGCCCGCAATGTTCCAGCCTTTTGTCGCCGCGGTTGCGGTAATTGTATGGGAAGCAAACTCTGCGCCCATCCGCGCATAAGAAACAAAATCGCGACCACCCAAAACCAAGGGGGAGTGGATCTCGTCAGAAAAGACCAGTGCGTCGTAGCGCGACACGAGCTCTTGCAAAGCTCGCATTTCTACCTCGGTGAGGACGCGCCCTACCGGGTTCCACGGGTTGCACAAGATGACCAAGCCAGCGCCGGCCTCGAGGCCCGCCTTAATTCCATCAAGATCCAGCGTCCACCCGCCGGGGTAGGCATCGCCATGGAGGGAAGGAACTTCAATGACGGAGTGGCCCAGCGCAGGTGGGATCGTCAAGAAAGGCATGTAAGCGGGAGTCGGGACAATGACCGGGGATCCTGGGCGAACCAAGTACTGAATCATCGCCTCCAAGGCTGGAAGAACCGCAGGAGCGACCCGCACCGCTTTCGGATCCAGATCCCAACCAAAACGCTTCTTCTGGAAAGCGGCGGTCGCCTCGGAAACTGCGGGGGCGAGCCATGTCGGGTTGTAGCCCAAAAGCCCGTCCTGAATCGCGGAAACCATGACCTTCTCAACGCAAGGAGCGGTACCGAAATCCATTTCAGCAACCCATGCGCCCAAAACATCGCTGCCATCGGCAGGCTTAATGCCCGTCCACTTCAATGAGCCGATGCGGCACAGCTCTTCAGCGCTACGAAATTCCATGCGATAGCTTCTTTCACGATCGTTCGAGGGAGGCCTCCAGACGAGGCCGGGAATGTGAGCTGGCTCCCATTGTATGGCTTTAGATTCCTATTCGGAATTCGCCTTGGCGCTCAAAGGAAAGTGATGCACCTATCCCGCCACCAGCCTCGCCGGTCGGAAGAATGTGCACGGGGGCAAATTCTGGGAGCTAAACTTAGAAATTATGAGTGTGACTACCGCAAGTGGCGCCGATGTTCGCGTCCGATTCTGCCCTTCGCCAACTGGAACCCCCCACGTGGGAATGGTCCGCACCTGCCTCTTCAACTGGGCATACGCGCGCCATACCGGCGGCACCTTCGTCTTCCGTATTGAAGACACCGATGCTGCTCGCGATTCCCAAGAATCTTTCGATCAGATTCTTGATTCGCTGCGTTGGCTGGGCCTGGATTGGGATGAAGGTGTCGGTAAGGGAGGCCCGCACCCGCCGTACCGCCAAAGCGAGCGCATGGACATCTACCGCGATGTTGCCGCAAAGCTCCTCGAAGCCGGCTATGCCTACGAATCCTACTCGACTCCAGAAGAGGTCGAAGCTCGCCACATCGCAAAGGGTGAGGATCCCAAGCTTGGCTACGACGGCTTTGATCGCGATCTGACCGAAGAACAGATTGCCGCCTACCGCGCCGAGGGACGCAAGCCGGTTCTGCGCCTGCGTATGCCCGATGAAGACATTACCTTCACCGACCTGATTCGCGGCGAGATCACCTTCAAGCCCGGTTCGGTTCCGGACTACGTCATTGTCCGCGCCAATGGTCACCCGCTGTACACGCTGGTCAACCCTGTTGATGACGCGCTCATGGAAATCACGCACGTTCTGCGTGGTGAAGACCTGCTCTCTTCGACGCCTCGTCAGATCGTCCTCTACCGAGCGCTGGAAGAGCTGGGTATTGCCAAGTTCATGCCTCGCTTCGGCCACCTGCCCTACGTGATGGGCGAAGGCAACAAGAAGCTCTCCAAGCGCGACCCCGAATCGAACCTGCTCCTGCATCGCGAAGCTGGAATGATCCCCGAGGGTCTGAACAACTACCTCGCACTGCTGGGATGGTCGATCAGCCCCGATAACGATGTCTTCTCGATGGAAGAGATGGCCGCGGCCTTCGATATTTCCGACGTGAACCCGAACCCCGCACGTTTCGACCCCAAGAAGTGCATTGCGATCAATGCTGAGCATATCCGCCTGCTTGAGCCGGATGATTTCCGAGGCCGCATCGTCCCCTTCCTTCACCGCGACGGTTTGGTGTCGGCTGATTCCTTCGACGAGCTGACCGCTGACGAACAGAAGATCATGCAGCACGCCTCTCCGCTCATCCAGACCCGCATTCAGTTGCTCGGTGAGGCTCCTGGAATGCTGGGCTTCCTCTTCACGGAGGATGACGCGCTTGAGCTGGATGAGAAGTCCGTATCGAAGCTCAAGGAAAACGCTCCTGAGGTTCTGGACGCGACGATCCACTTCATTGAAAACTACGACGGCCCCTTCACAACCGAGGCTCTTGAGCACGCGTTGCGCGAGCTCATCGTTGAAGGCATGGATATCAAGCCGCGTATTGCTTTTGGTCCGATTCGCGTGGCAGTGACGGGACGCCAGGTGTCCCCGCCGCTGTTTGAATCCATGGAAATCTTGGGTCGTGAGAGCGTGCTCAATCGTCTGCATTCATTGCGCAACCGACTGGGCTAAACTGGTCGCCACCTGAGATGGCTGACGCCGAGCGTTAGCACCATAATCGGCCGCAGGAAGTGGGATGGAGCTGGAGCCTAAGGGCTCCGGTGGGGGACTCACTTCCTGCGGTTCTTCATATATGTCGCACTATGATCAGTGCCACGTTCCTGCGATTTGGCAAGTAGAGCGCAGTTCGCTATTCTTTTCTCTTGTCGCCGCTTCGGTCTGACCGAACGGATTGCGCCATGGGGTATGGTGTAATTGGCAGCACGAGTGATTCTGGTTCATTTAGTCTAGGTTCGAGTCCTGGTACCCCAGCCATCGCAAAGGAATTTGCGAGAAGGCCCCCATCGTCTAGCGGCCTAGGACGACGCCCTCTCACGGCGTTAACACCGGTTCAAATCCGGTTGGGGGTACAACTCTTCGCAGGGCTTCGGCCCTGCTTTTTTGTTATCCAAAGATCGCCACCCAAGCGCTGCCCGTCAAGCATGCAAGAATGACACCATGCGCATTATTTTGGTCTCCGATACTTTCCGTCCCACCATGGGCGGGATTGAAACGCAGGTAGGTGCCCTTGCTGACCACCTCCACTCCCGAGGCCACGAAATCGTTGTTCTCACCTGCACGCCTGAAGGTGAGCAGGTCGAGCCTTGCCCCTATACGGTTCTGCGCTCGACATGGTCGAATCCATTTGACGCACCCGTCGATCCGAAGGCGCCCCGGCGCTTCCGTGACTTCATCACGCGTTTTCGCCCCGATGTCGTCCACTACCACATGGGTGAACTCACGCCGGTCGTCCAATCCCTCTTGCTGCGCCTCAAAAACTCTGGGATCCCTCAGGTCGTCACCGTGCACTCGCTGTGGGATCCACGCCTGACAATTCCGAGCTTCACTGCCATCGCACGCAGAACGGGCCTTAATAGGGCTCCGATCATCTGGACGGGTGTTTCACAGCTTGTCAATGATCAGATTCGAGCGGTCATGGGGGAGGGCGTTCAGATCGGTACTTTGCATAACGGCGTTGATCTAACTCCATGGCAGCGTCCACCTCTTGCGCACGAGGGAATCCTTGCTGTTACGGCAACCCGATTTGCGCCTCGAAAGCGCGTGGACGCGCTCATCGATATCCTTGCGGAGACCTCTCGCCGTTGGAATTCCTATTATCGCCGAGGCGACGCTTCCTCTTTCCCTCTGCGTGCGGTCATCGCGGGCGAGGGACCACTTTTCAATTCTGCTGTGCGCAAGGTGGACAAGTATGACCTCGGGGAGTGGGTTCTTCTTCCGGGACGTATGAGCGCCGCTCAACTACAGGACCTGTATTCGCGAGCGGATATTTTCCTTGCCCCCTCGATCAAAGAATCTGCTTCGATTGCGGGACGCGAAGCCCTCGCCTCTGGACTTGCAGTGATGACGCGTTCACAATCTGGGCTTGCCGAGGTGGTTGAGAACGGCGTGAATGGGTGGAGTCTTGACAGTGACGAGGACATGATTGAAACGCTCGTGGGCGTACTTGAGCGTCCTGAGTGCCTCGGCGACATTCGTGCGCACAATATGAGCGCGAGTTTCCCCTTCTCGTGGGAGAAGGTTATTGACTCAACGGAGGAGTATTACCGGCGCGCGATGGCAGCGGTGTCTTAGTCTTCCATTCCTTCTGCGGAGCGGAGGAAATCCGAGAGCCTATTGGCTGCAGCGACCGCGGAGGGGCCGTGCTGGCGTCCCGGTTGACGTCCCATGCGCTCGACGGGGCCAGAAATTGAGATCGCGGCCAGAACTCGGCCGGAGGGGCCTCGAACGGGGGCAGAAACCGATGCGACGCCAGGCTCGCGTTCTGCGACCGACTGTGCCCAGCCTCGGCGACGAACTTGCGCGAGCATCGTCGCGTTGAAAGTCGCGCCATACAGACCGCGGTGCAAGCGGTCGGGTTCTTCCCACGCAAGAAGAACCTGCGCGGCAGAACCTGCCTTCATAGTGAGGGTTGCGCCAACGGGAATGGAATCGCGAAGCCCCATTTCACGTTCAGAGGCGGCAACGCACACGCGGAAGTCGCCTTGACGACGGAAAAGCTGGGTCGATTCCTTGGTGTGATTGCGCAATGCGATCAGAACGGGCATTGCGGCAGCAAGCAGACGGTCCTCGCCGGCAGAAGAGGCGAGTTCTTGGAGACGCGGCCCCAAAACGAAACGTCCTTGCATGTCGCGTGCAACGAAGCGGTGATACTCCAATGCGACGGCCAGGCGGTGTGCTGTTGGGCGTGCAAGACCCGTCGTTGCGACCAACTGTGCAAGGGGGGCCGGACCTGCTTCGAGGGCGCTCAAAACCAACGCGGCTTTATCTAGAACGCCAACTCCACTTCCAAAGGCTTCTGAGTCCTCCATGATGTTATTTTCACATCTCATTAAATGAGATATCAAGTCCAACTCCACCGTAAGTGTCAATCATGGGAAGAAAGAAGTCGAAGAAGGAGCGGGAAATGAGTGGAACGCTGGCCGAGAAGGTCTGGGCTGATCACGTAGTTGTACATGGGGAAGATGGCGCCCCGGACCTGCTCTACATCGACTTGCATCTGGTTCATGAAGTGACCAGCCCCCAGGCTTTTGATGGTTTGCGCATGGCCGGACGCAAGGTGCGTCGCCCCGATCTCACGATCGCAACCGAAGATCACAACACCCCCACCGTCGATATTGATCTGCCGATCGCAGATATCACCAGCCGCACGCAGATCGATACTCTGCGCAAAAATGCGAAGGAATTTGGTATCCGTTTGCACTCCCTGGGGGACGCCGATCAGGGAATCGTCCACGTCGTTGGTCCTCAGCTTGGACTGACTCAACCCGGCATGACTATCGTCTGCGGTGACTCTCACACCTCGACGCACGGTGCTTTTGGCGCTCTGGCAATGGGAATTGGAACCAGTCAGGTCGAGCACGTCCTTGCTACCCAGACACTTCCCATGGCTCCTTTCAAGACCATGGCTATTACCGTGAACGGTTCTCTGCCCAAGGGTGCGACTGCAAAAGACATCATCTTGGCCGTGATCTCGAAGATCGGAACCGGTGGGGGACAGGGATATGTCCTTGAGTATCGCGGTCAGGCAATTCGCGAGCTTTCGATGGAAGGCCGCATGACCGTGTGCAATATGTCCATCGAGGCCGGTGCTCGCGCTGGAATGGTCGCCCCCGATGAGACGACCTTCGCCTACCTCAAGGGACGTCCCCACGCCCCTCAAGGTGAAGACTGGGATCGCGCCGTCGAATACTGGAAGACACTCCACTCAGATGAAGATGCGGTTTTCGACGCCGAGGTCATCTTGAATGCCGAAGACCTCGAACCCTTCGTAACCTGGGGAACCAACCCCGGGCAGGGCGTTCCTCTGTCTGGTCAAGTTCCCAACCCCGAAGACTTTAGCGATGAGACCTTGCGCGCGGCCGCGAAGAAGGCTCTGGACTACATGGGCCTCGAGGCCGGCACTCCGATGCGCGATATCAAGGTAGACACCGTCTTCCTGGGTTCATGCACGAACGGCCGCATTGAAGACCTGCGTGCCGCAGCGGAAATCATTCGTGGCCACGAAAAAGCCCCGGGACTGCGTATGCTGGTTGTTCCCGGTTCGGCGCGTGTTCGTCTTCAAGCTGAGGCCGAGGGCCTGGATAAGGTCTTCACGAATTTCGGCGCGGAGTGGCGCAATGCCGGTTGTTCAATGTGCCTGGGGATGAATCCCGACCAACTGGCACCTCAAGAACGCTCCGCCTCGACCTCGAATCGTAACTTTGAAGGCCGCCAAGGAAAGCTTTCGCGCACCCACTTGGTTTCCCCACTGGTCGCAGCGGCAACCGCAATTCGTGGAACACTGTCCTCGCCCGCCGACCTGGATGAGCCGGCTCAGCGCTGATACACACCGAAGGAAAACTCATGGAAAAGTTCATTTCGCACACGGGTATTGGCGTCCCGCTCCGCCGCTCAAATGTCGACACCGACCAGATCATTCCGGCCGTCTTCTTGAAGCGCGTTACAAAGACCGGCTTCGATGACGCGCTGTTTTACGCATGGCGCCGCGAGCCTGACTTCATTTTGAATCGTGAACCCTACAACCAAGGATCGGTCTTGGTTGCTGGGCCTGATTTCGGAACCGGTTCATCGCGCGAGCATGCGGTGTGGGCACTTCGCGACTACGGCTTTAAGGTCGTCCTCGCGCCCAAGTTCGCCGATATTTTCCGCGGAAACGCGGGCAAGCAGGGCCTCGTTACTGGGATCATCAGCCAGGACGACTGTGAAAAGCTCTGGGAACTGCTCGAAGCTGATCCAGGCGCACAAATCACGGTTTCTTTGGAAGATAAGACCGCGCGCCTCGGTGATTTCACCTGTACTTTTGAAATCGATGACTACGTGCGCTGGACGCTGATGGAAGGTTTGGACGATATCGCCTTGACCTTGCGTCACGAGGCAGAAATTACCGCCTACGAAGAGCGCAGGCCGTCCTTCAAACCGAAGACACTTCCTGCAAAGACTCTTCCCCTGCAACTGGTTGTTTCCGCACGTCCCGTCGAGTCTGAGTAGTTCGCCACCCGCAAAAGCTGCCCGAAGCGCACGCAGATGAGGGCGAGCTGCTCTAAAGTGGTCACAGAAAGTCGACAGCTAGGAGACCAGCAAGATGTCCTCGATTCTGCGAGTTGAAGGTGGCCACCCGCTTCAGGGCACCATTACCGTGCGCGGAGCAAAGAACTTTGTTCCCAAAGCGATGGTTGCATCGCTGCTGGCCGACACACCCTCAGAGCTCTACAACGTCCCTCTGATTCGTGACGTTGACGTGGTCTCTGACCTCTTGTCCCTGCACGGGGTCAAGGTTGATTACGACCAAGAGCGCGGCGAATTGCGCATGGATCCCGCGAATGTTCGCGTGGCCTCGCGTTCTGACATTGACACTCTTGCGGGAGCTTCGCGTATTCCGATCCTCTTCTGCGGGCCTCTTCTCCACCAACTCGGCGAAGCATTCATTCCGGAACTGGGAGGATGCGCGATCGGTGGTCGTCCCATCGACTTCCACTTGGAGACCTTGCGTAAATTCGGCGCGATCGTTGAAAAACAGCCCGATGGTGTTCACATCAAGCGCCCGTCCTCCGGGCTTCACGGCGCAATCATTGAGCTTCCCTTCCCCTCCGTTGGCGCGACCGAACAAACCCTGCTCACGGCAGTGCGCAACGACGGCATCACAACCTTGAAGGGCGCGGCAATCGAGCCCGAAATTATGGACCTCATCAATGTTCTTCAGAAGATGGGCGCCATCATTTCCGTCGATACTGACCGCACCATCCGTATCGAAGGCGTGCAAACCCTCAGCGGATACCGTCACACCGCTCTTCCTGACCGCATCGAGGCCGCTTCCTGGGGAGCGGCGGCCCTGGCCACTCACGGTGACATTTACGTCCGAGGCGCACACCAGCCGGATATGACGACTTTCCTCAACACCTTCCGTAAGGTTGGCGGCGCTTTCGACATCGATTCAGAAGGTATTCGCTTCTATCATCCCGGCGGTGAATTGCATTCCATCGCTTTGGAAACCGCCGTTCACCCCGGTTTCATGACGGACTGGCAGCAGCCCCTCGTCGTTGCTCTCACTCAGGCCGAAGGCTTGTCCATCGTCCACGAAACCGTGTACGAAAACCGCTTCGGTTTTACCTCTGCGCTGCGCCAAATGGGTGCAAATATTCAGGTTTACCGTGAGTGCTTGGGTGGAACACCGTGTCGTTTTGGCCAGAAGAACTACTATCACTCAGCTGTTATCTCGGGGCCGACTCCTCTTCACGCTGCAGACATCGTTGTTCCTGACCTTCGCGGTGGCTTCTCGCACCTGATTGCCGCACTGGCCGCCTCGGGAACCTCAACCGTTTCGGGAATCGATGTGATTTCGCGCGGATACGAGCATTTCATCCGTAAACTGCGCGAGCTGGACGCGCGCGTCGAATACGCCGACCGCTGAGCTTTCCCCAAGTGCCTTTCGTGGACCCTTCAGCGCCCTCCTTACAGCTCTTCGTCTCTGCTCTTTCTGGCCGAGGCCGAGCGCTGCGTCTCGCACCCCAAGCTGCGGCGCTCCTGCGCGAACGCGGATGGGAAGTCGAGGTGGTTGTTACTCATCGTGAGGACGATCCGGGCCAGCTTGCTGCCGCGTCGACGCACCAGTGGGTTGGGGTGTTTGGCGGCGATGGGTATATCGCTCACATCGCCTCTGAGGTTGGGAAACGAGGCGGGACGGTGATCCCTCTTCCTGGCGGGCGGGGCAATGACTTGTGCCGCTGTCTAGGGATTGGGACGGATGCGCTGGCGCATATCCGCAAGCTTCCCCAGGCCTCGGAGATCGTTTCGCCGCAGGCGGGCACCATTGGGCGTTTTCGCGATGTGGATGCTATGAGGGTCGCGCCGCTTGCTCATGCAGGCGAAGCGCAGAATTTAGACGCACAGGGCGCGCGCTCCGGTGAGGCATCGCAGGTTCTTGGCTTAGTTTCTTTTGGTCTTGATGCACTTGCCAATCAGATTGGGAACGAGTCGCCTTTCAGTTCCGGGACGCTCGCATACGCGTGGGGAGCGGTATGCGCGCTGGCCAAGTTCAAGCCTCGGACCATGGAAATCGAGGTTGATGGCCAGGTGCGGCGTATCCGCGGGTGGTTGGTCTCCGTCTCAAACTCGGGATGGTTTGGCGGTGGAATCAACATCGTTCCCACGTCCAATCCGAGTGACGGCAAGCTTGAGCTTCTCACCGTTGACCCGGTACCAAAACACCAAGCGATCCGCGTTTTGGCGCGGGTACTTGCAACCCGGCGCGTCGATGACCCGATTGTGCATGTGGAGACGGTCAGCCAAGTCAAAATCCTTGATAGCGCCGGACTGATTGCGATGGGAGACGGCGATCAGGTTGCGCACGGATCCGTTGAGATTTCGGTTCAACCTGGGGTTTTTCGCGTTTTCGCATAGAAAAACACGTGCCGGGTGGGGAGCAGCGTTTTTACCCGCGTGCCCGCTTCGTTAGACTACACACATGACTCACCGGCTCACAGGTTTCTACCGTTTCGCGCGAGGCGTCTTCCGTACCTTCATGGTTCCGTGGACAAAAATCGACGTGGAAGGCCTCGATAAGCTTCCGCGCGAGGGCGGTTTTCTACTGGTGTGCAACCACCTGTCAAACATCGATCCGGTTTGCCTGCTGTGGGTCATGATGAAAGCCGATATTCCCGTTCGAATCATGGCGAAGTCTGAGCTTTTCAAAGTGCCACTCCTAGGCGGTGCGATGCGCCAGATGAAGCTTCTGCCGGTAAACCGACGCGCCAAGGACCCGGGTGCCATTCTTGCTTCGGCAGCTCAGGCCCTTCGCGAGGGCGAATGCGTGGCCATTTATCCGGAAGGCACGCTGACTTTGGACCCCGATTTGTGGCCGATGCGGATCAAGACGGGCGCTGCGCGACTTGCCTTGGACACCGGCGCGGCGGTGATCCCCTTTATTCACTGGGGAGAACAGAAGATCATGCGCTCGGGTTCTGCACTCATTGACTTCCGTCCACGCAGGCGAGTCTCGGTGCGTATCGGTGATCCGATTCCCCTTCAGGATCTGTGCCGCGAATCTGGCTCAGCCGACCACGAGGCCGTCGAAGAAGCAACCAAACGAATTCAGCGCGTGATGATCGAGGAAGTTGCCGCCCTTCGCGGGGAAGAAGCCCCCACAGGCGTGTGGGATCGCAAGCTCAAGGAACGCGTCGACTACTAGCGCCGAAGTCCTTGTGTTACTTCGCGATGTCGATGACGACTCGTGAGGGACTGCTGAGCGCACTCAAGGTGACCTCACGCTTTCGGTCCATTCCGATGACGATGTGAGTATCGGCCTCGAAAGTTCCATTCTCGAGTACGCGTATCGGCCCGATATCAAGGGTTTTGGGGCCTTTGTAATAGTTGGCTGCTAGTTCCTCGCTCACGGGCATAGCCCCGCCTTGAAGATTGAGATCAAGATACACGGGCGTTCCCAAATCGATGGGATCTCCCTTGCCCTGGGTGAGCGGGGAGGTCGTCCACCCTCCGAGCCATCCCACGTCATCGCTTCCAGTGAACTCAACGACAACGCGGTAAAAACCGTCGTGGTCTCCTACGCGCATGTCGTGGAAGACCGGTGCGTGGTTGGCGTCTTCTTTGCCAAGGGATTGCTGTGGGAAACGGGGTTCAATGCTCTCCCACGTACTGGGAGTCACCGATGTACTTGCGCTGGTACTAGGGGCAAGCGACGGGGATTGGCTGCTTGCCGAGGCCGTGGGCGCGCTTGAAGCGTCGCTTTGCGATGGGGTAGGGGAGCACCCGCACAATACAGCTGTCGTCACAAGAACGAGGGCAGATAGGGCTGCGCGTTTAGACATGAGCTCCTCCTTGGGCACGTCGCGTGTCTTTATCCTAGTAGGGTTGAGGCGGATGGGAGAGGAATGACAATGATGACACGAATGAGCGTGCTGGGCACGGGCGCGTGGGGAACCACTTTTGCCCAGGTTCTTGCAGATGCTGGACACGCTGTCACTATGTGGGGACGCAATCCAGAGATCGTCTCCGCGATCAACTCGCATGAAAATCCTCGCTATGTTCCCGACCTGGTTCTCTCCGAGTCGATTAGCGCGACCTGTGATCTTCGCCAGGCCGTTGATGGCGCGGATCTTCTCATCGTTGCAATCCCCGTCAAAGCGGTACGCGCGACTCTCGAGGCAGCGCGCCCCAGCCTCGGAAATGAAACTGCGCTACTCTCACTGGCCAAGGGCCTTGAGCTGGGCTCGCTCAAGCGCGTGGATGAGGTGTTGAGTGAAGCTTCTGGTGTGGGACACGATCGGATCGCGGTTCTTTCCGGGCCTAACCTCTCGCGTGAAATTGCGGTGCACCAACCGACAGCAACCGTTGTCGCCTCGAGCAACCTTGAATTAGCCAAGGAAATTGCGGGAGTCTGCCACAACTCTTATTTCCGCCCCTATCTGTCCTCGGATGTGATTGGCACAGAAATTGCCGGCGCGACGAAGAACGTTATCGCCGTCGCGATTGGTGCGGCGGAGGGGCTTGGTTTAGGAATTAACACCCGCTCGACCTTGATGACGCGTGGCCTCGCAGAAATGACGCGTCTGGGCACTGCCTTGGGCGCAGATCCGGCAACCTTTGCGGGGCTCGCAGGAATTGGCGACTTAATCGCAACCTGTTCGACCACGCTGTCCAGAAATTTTGCTTTCGGACATCGAGTTGGGACGGGCATGAGTGTTGAGGATGCTCTTGCTGCTTCTGCGGGTGTCGTGGAAGGCGTGGCCTCGGCGATTCCAATTCTGCAGCTTGCCCAATCGATTGGCGTAGACATGCCGATTACGACCGCAGTTGTTGAAGTTGTTGAGGGGCGCGCGGGAATTAACGACATGGGGAACATGTTGCTCTCGCGTCCACGAAAGATGGATGGGTGGAAAATTGAGCTGGTCTGAAGGCGCGCACAGTGCGGGCAAGGTCGATTCTCGCGGTAATCTTGACCCCATGAGTGAAGTCAAACGTCCTCGCGTCCTCGTTGTTTTTGGTGGACGCTCCAGCGAACACTTGGTCTCTTGTGCGACGGCTGCCGGTGTTCTTCATGCTCTTGACCGTGAGCGCTTTGATGTCCTTGCCGTTGGAATTACGCGCGATGGGCAGTGGGTGCGCGTGGATGATAAGCCGGAGTTGGTGGATCTTCGCACGGCCTCGGATACGACGATTGTGCCGGGATTGAGCCGCGTGAGCCTGCTTCCCGGCCTTGCCCGCCTTGTTGAAACCACGTATGACAGGTCTCCTGAAGATCACAATGCCCAAATTGTTGGAGTTGAAGATTTGGGTGTGATCGATGTCGTTCTGCCTCTCTTGCATGGTCCTTACGGCGAAGACGGAACAATCCAGGGCCTCTTCGAGATGTCCGATGTGCGCTACGTTGGTTGTGGCGTAACTTCAAGTTCTGCCTCGATGGATAAGCACCTGACCAAGACTGTCCTTGCCGAGGCCGGGATTTCGGTTGGTCGTTGGGAATTGGTCACCGAAAAACAGTGGTCGAAGGATCCGCAGGACGTGCGTTCGCGCATTGATGCTCTGGGATACCCCGTCTTTGTTAAGCCCACGCGTGCAGGCTCCTCAGTGGGTATTTCTCGCGTTGATTCGCCCGATCAGCTGGACCTTGCGATTAAGGAAGCAGCCGCGAACGACCCGCGCATCATTGTCGAGGCCATGGCTCATGGTCGCGAGATTGAGTGCGGTGTACGCGTGCCCGCCGGTGGCGAGGCAATGGCTGCGCCCTTGGGTGAGATTGGGGTTCCCGAAGGGGAGTTCTACGACTACGCACTCAAGTACGTCGACACCGATGCGATCTCCTTGATGTGTCCGGCTGACATTCTCGCCGAGGACGCGCAGAGGATCCAGAGCATTGCCCTGAAGGCTTTCGAGGCCTTGGAATGTGAGGGGTTGGCGCGCGTCGACTTCTTCTACGACGATTCAACTCACGAAATCATCGTCAACGAAGTGAATACCATGCCTGGATTCACTCGCTTGTCCCTGTACCCGCGAGTGTGGGCCGAGGCTGGGATGAGCTACACGGAACTGGTGACCTCGCTGCTTGAAGAGGCTCTGAGTCGTCCCCTGGGACTAAGGTAGGATATCTTCATGACGAAAACACCCAAGGTCACCCTTGTTACTTCCGCGAGCATGCCGGGACTCTTCTCCGATGAAGGTGGGCTTCCCGACGCATTAGCTGACCGCGGAATGGATCCCCAGATCGCGGTGTGGAATGACCCCACCGTTGATTGGGAAAAAGCTGGATTGTGCGTCCTTCGTTCGGTTTCTGACTATGCGACGCAGCGCCAGGAGTTTATTACGTGGGCGCAGTCGGTTCCGCGCCTGCTCAACAACGCCGATATTGTCGAGTGGAACACCGATAAGCACTACTTGAAGGACATGGAAGAACTCGGCCTCCCCGTCATTCCGACGACGTGGCTTGAGCCTTCGCATGGATTCTCCAAGCATCAGGTGCACTCACGTTTCCCTGCTCTTGGTGACTTCGTTGTCAAGCCTGCTGTGTCTTCTGGTGTTCGCGATATCGGTCGCTACACAGCGATTGATACTCTCCAGCGTCAGGCTGCTTTGGCGCAGACGATTGACCTCTTGAACGAGGGGCGCTCCGTCATGCTCCAGCGTTACTTGGAGGACATCGACGTGCACGGCGAAATTTCCCTGGTGTTCTTCAACGGCTTGCTTTCGCACGCGGTCGAAAAGCGTGCGGTTCTCCATCCTTCCTCCGTCACGGATCCTTCTATGCACGAGGCCGTGGTTACCGCGCGCCCCGCAGATGCTGAGTCATGGCAATGGGGCGAGCAGATTCGTCAAGTTCTACACAAGTACATGCGTGCACGCCTAGGACGCGACGAGCTTCTTCTGTACAACCGCGTGGACTTGGTCCCCGACGGCGAAGGCTCCTTCCGAGTCATGGAAGTTTCAGCGACCGATGCTGATCTGTACCTTTCTGCCACGCCTGACGCTCTGGATAACTTCGCCGACGCGATTTCGACTCGCGCCTTCTGGTGAGTGAGAGCGCGGTAAGGACGCGTTCAACGTGAATTCCGGCTCTCCTGCCTTTGCAATGGGGGAGCCGGTTTTACGTATTGAGGGAGTGAACTTCGTGGTAAGTGCCACGCTTATCGTTTCTGATTTCTCACTTTGCGTGCACTGATGTTAGAGTTTCCCCGTTGCGTTTTTCGCAGCGCTCAATGGTGGCTGTAGTTCAGTTGGTAGAGCACCTGGTTGTGGTCCAGGACGTCGCGGGTTCGAGTCCCGTCAGCCACCCGGATAGAAAAGTCCCGAAACCTTTGGTTTCGGGACTTTTCTCATGTTACGGTGCTAAAGTTTCGGCAATGCGTTGATGCGCAGTTGGCACACGTAGCGTCGACGAAGGAGTTCACGATGCCCAAGGTTCGCGCATATGCCTGCGATGACCCTCGTTCGATTTTTCACCCAACCATCATTGATATCCGTGAGCCCGGTCCCGGAGAAGTGCTCTTCGACATTAAATATGCCGGAATCTGCCACTCAGATATCCACACTGCACGCAGCGAATGGGGGCCTATCCCGTACCCCTTCGTGGGTGGACATGAGATCGCCGGCGTGGTGACCAAGGTCGGCGAAGGAGTCACGAATTTCAAGGTAGGGGACAGGATCGGCGTCGGTTGTTTGCAGGGCTCGTGCAGGCAGTGCGAGTACTGCACCGACGGGCATGAACAGTTCTGCAATAATCCTCATGCCTACTGGACTTTCCGTGCGGGTCCTGATGGGAAGCCGACCGCTGGAGGCTATGCCCAGGCAATGACGGTACGTGCAGATTTTGGCTGCCATGTTCCCGACGAAATGGAGCTCAGTGATGCAGCTCCTTTGATGTGCGCAGGAATCACCATGTATTCGCCGCTGCGCCGATGGGGGGCCGGACCGGGAAAGAAGGTCGCCATCGTTGGCATGGGTGGCCTCGGACATATGGGTGTTCAGATCGCGGCTGCGATGGGCGCGGAAGTTTCTGTGATTTCTCACGGACGTTCTAAAGAAGCGGACGCGCGTAAGTTTGGTGCCACCGCCTTCTACGCGACTTCAGAAGAGGGGACAATCGAGTCCTTGGCCTCAACTTTCGATCTGATTGTCTGCACGGTGAGTGCGGACGATCTGGATTACCCGGGCCTTGTGCGAGCACTGAAACCCTTCGGTGTCTTTGTGGATGTTGGCCTGCCCGACAATCCCATGGTCATCCCCATGCGAGCTGTGATTAACGGCAGCAAGATTGTGACCGGATCTCTTATCGGAGGAATTGCAGAGACTCAGGAAATGCTGGAGTTCTGCGCCCAGCACGGCGTGCGTCCCGTCATTGAGATCATCGATGGTGATTCCATTACCGAGGCCTACGACAAAGTTGTGGCCTCGAAAGTGCGCTATCGCTTCGTCATCGATACTTCGACGTTCTAGGCCAGTTGCGCTGAGGAATGTTCTAGTAAGTATGCGAAAGGAGCCCCGGAAAACCGGGGCTCCTTTTTCAGAGCGGATGACGGGAATCGAACCCGCACCATCAGCTTGGAAGGCTGAGGTTCTACCATTGAACTACATCCGCGTGCGGATCGATATTACCTGATTGTTTGTGCGATTGCGAAATTTAGGGTGAAGTCCCGTATTATGGGATCCGCAGACGACAGTCTCACGGGGTGTAGCGCAGCTTGGTAGCGCATCTGCTTTGGGAGCAGAGGGTCGCAGGTTCAAATCCTGTCACCCCGACTTTTTATTGCCAGCCCGGCCACGGCCTCGTCAATTGGCCAGCTTCTCGCGGGCGAAAAATGTGAAGCCCACAGCCAGCTAGCAGCTTTGGCGGGTGCTGTCGTAGACTAGTTCAGTTGAAATACGCCGTTTTGGCGTCCCAAGAAAAGACCTGGAGAATCCACGTGAAGAGCACTGTAGAGACCCTCGAGCCCACCAAGGTTCGTCTGACTGTTGAAATCCCCGTTGAGGAACTGAAGTCAGAAATGGACAAGGCGTACAAGAGCATCGCCAATCAGGTGTCCATCCCCGGCTTCCGTAAGGGTCACGTTCCCGCTCGCATCATCGACCAGCGTTTCGGCCGTGCAGCCGTCATCGAGCAGGTCGTCAATGAGGTTCTTCCCGGCCAGTACTCCGCTGCCGTGTCCGAGCACGAACTGCGCCCCATGTCCCAGCCCGATGTCGAGGTCACCGAGATCCCCTCGACCAGTGGCGAACTGACCGGCCAGGTCGTTTTCACCGCTGAGGTTGACGTCGTTCCTTCCTTCGAACTACCCGAGTACGGCAAGGACACCGTCATCGAAGTTGACTCCGTTGAGGTCACCGATGAAGACGTTCAGGCTGAGCTTGACGCTCTGCGTGGTCGTTTTGCTTCCCTCAAGCCCATCAAGCGCCAGGCAAAGACCGGCGACTTCACCACCATTGACCTGGTTGCCACCATCAACGGTGAAGAGGTTGACTCCGTCTCTGACGTTTCCTACGAAATCGGTTCGGGCACCATGCTCGACGGCCAGGACACCGCGCTGCGCAAGACCCACGCGGGCGACGTTGTCACCTTCACCTCCACCCTCAAGGGCGGTGAGCACGAAGGTGAAGAGGCCGAGGTGACCATCACCGTCAAGTCCGTCAAGGAGCGTGAGCTTCCCGAGGCCGACGACGATTTCGCGCAGATGGTTTCCGAATTCGATACCATCGATGAGCTCATGGAAGACCTCAAGAAGCAGGCCGCACAGACCAAGACTTCGCAGCAGGCACTGCAGGCACGCGATCGCCTCGTTGACGAGCTGCTTTCGCGCACCGAAATCCTCCTCCCCGAGTCCGTGATCGAGCTCGAGCTCAACCACCGACTGGGCGCAGACGCTTCCGCGAAGGAAAAGAAGGAAGTTCGCGCGGCCATCGAGAAGGAATACCGCACCGAGATCCTCGCCGAAGAACTCGCCAAGAAGAACGAAGTTCAGGTTGGCCAGCAGGAACTCTTCGACTACGCCATCCAGATGTCCCAGAACTACGGCATGGACATCAACCGCCTCTTCTCGGATCCGCAGCAGATCTCCGCAGTGGTCGCCGATCTGGGCCGTGCAAAGGCTCTCATCGAGGTTCTGCGTGAGGTAACCGTGAAGGACACCGAGGGCAACCCCGTTGACCTGAGCGAATTCCTCGGCCTTGAGGATGAAGCTGCTGCTGAAGAAGCGGCAGCCGAGACTGTCGCCGAGGTCGAGAAGGCCGGCGAAGAACTCGCAGACGAAAAGTGAGTCGCTGGTTTAAGCGCCACTGAGCTTTCCGCTGTGTAAAGCTCATGACTTGCTGTGGGTCGGAACCTGAGGGTTTCGGCCCACACGTCATATCTGCGCGAGATCGCCGTGGTCTTTCCATGCGCCGTGAGCGAAAAGCGCTAGTTTAGAGCGCCAACTGGTGTCAGAACCGATAAGTTTGGATTCAGTGAGGTTCCATAACGGGAACCGGACCCTGAAATTGAAGGAGAGCGTGAATGGCTATTCAAGCCTCGGGCGGAAATGAAACGCCCATGGGACTGGGAGATTCGGTCTACCAGCGCCTGCTCAAAGAGCGCATCATTTGGCTTGGCGGCGAAGTGCGAGATGACAACGCAAACGCGATCTGCGCACAGCTCCTCTTGCTGGCTGCTGAAGACCCCGATCGTGATATCTACCTGTACATCAACTCTCCGGGTGGATCTGTGACCGCGGGCATGGCCATCTATGACACCATGCAGTACGTCAAGCCCGACGTCGTGACCGTTGGTATGGGCCTTGCTGCATCGATGGGACAGTTCCTGCTTACCGCCGGCGCTCCCGGAAAGCGTTACATCACTCCTCACACCCGCGTTCTGTTGCACCAGCCCCTGGGTGGTGCAGGAGGCAGTGCCACAGATATCCGCATTAATGCGGATCTGATCTTGGGCATGAAGAAGGAACTGGCACAGATCACCGCATCGCGTACCGGCAAGTCGGTCGAACAGGTCGAGGCCGATGGCGATCGCGATCACTGGTTCACCGCACAAGAGGCTTTGGAATACGGCTTCGTGGACCGCGTGATTGATAGCCCGCAGGAAATCGGCAACCGTGGAGGAGAAAACTGATGAGCACTCAGCCCTATTTCGACGCAGTTGCCCGTCAAATGCCCCAGGCGCGCTACGTTCTTCCGAACTTTGAAGAGCGCACTGCCTATGGCTTCAAGCGTCAAGATCCCTACGCAAAGCTCTTTGAAGACCGCATTGTCTTCTTGGGCGTGCAAGTTGACGACGCAAGCGCCGACGACATCATGGCTCAGCTCCTCGTCCTTGAGTCGCAGGATCCGGATTCGCTGATCACTATGTACATCAACTCGCCCGGTGGTTCCTTTACTGCAATGACGGCGATCTACGACACCATGCAGTACATCAAGCCCCAGGTCCAGACTGTCTGCTTGGGACAGGCTGCTTCAGCTGCCGCCGTTCTGCTGGCCGCTGGCTCTCCCGGAAAGCGTTTGGCACTGCCGAACGCTCGAGTCCTCATCCACCAGCCCGCGATGGAGGGAATGCAAGGCCAGGCCTCGGATATCCAGATCATTGCCGACGAGATCGACCGCATGCGTCTGTGGCTCGAAGAGACGCTTTCGGCTCACTCAGGCAAGCCGGTCGAAGAGGTTCGCCGCGATATCGAGCGCGATAAGATCCTCACCGCCGCTCAGGCTGAAGAATACGGTCTGATTGACCAGGTTTTGGCTTCTCGTAAGGCTCACAGCTAGTGAACAACTGCGTGACTTTACTGAGTCGCTGTTAAGGAAGTGCGGGGGAGAGCGTTTTGGCGCTCTCTCCCGTTCCTATTGAATGACCGGTCTTACACTGTGCATCCCGCGCGTCAATTCGCTGTAGAGCACCGGGTGAATTAGGCTGGATTTCAGTAAAAGACCCGATTCGGGTGAAGTTTTTCAGGAGGCATACGTGAGTCGATTGACCGACGGAGCTGAGGCCCTCAAGTGCTCCTTCTGCGGAAAGAGCCAGAAGCAGGTCCGCAAGCTCATTGGGGGATCCGGCGTTTACATTTGCAACGAGTGTGTCGACCTGTGCAACGAAATCATTGCCGAAGACACTGAACCGCAGAGCGCGCCCTCGGGTCTTCCTCTCCCGAAGCCTCGTGAAATCTTCGAATTCCTCGATTCTTGGGTGATCGGCCAGGACCGCGCCAAGCGTGCGCTTTCTGTCGCCGTCTACAACCACTACAAGCGTGTACGTTCGCGCGAAGCGGGCAACGAGGAAGATATGTACGGCACTAAGTCGAATATCTTGCTCCTGGGCCCCACGGGAACCGGTAAAACCCACTTGGCGCGCTGCTTGGCTCGACTTTTGGATGTTCCCTTCGCCATCGTGGATGCGACAGCATTGACCGAGGCCGGCTACGTGGGTGAAGACGTTGAGAACATCTTGCTCCGCTTGATCCAAGAAGCCGGCGGAGACATCAAGAAGGCCGAGCGCGGAATCATCTACGTCGACGAAATTGACAAGATTGGCCGCAAGGGCGAAAACGCGTCGATTACTCGCGATGTTTCAGGTGAAGGCGTGCAGCAGGCTCTCCTGAAGATTATCGAAGGAACGGTGGCCTCGGTGCCCCCGCAGGGTGGCCGCAAGCACCCGCATCAGCAGTTCCTTGAGATCGACACCTCGGGAATTCTCTTCATCGCTGCCGGCGCATTCGCGGGAATTGAAGAAATCGTCAAGGCTCGTCTGGGCCAGCGTTCCACCGGTTTCGGTTCGGAATTGAAGTCTTCTGCTGAGATGGGTGACCTTTATGAATCTGTCACCGCAGAAGACCTTCACAAATTCGGTATGATTCCGGAGTTTATTGGTCGTCTTCCCGTGCTGACCTCGACTAAAGAACTTTCTGAGGAAGATCTGGTTCGAGTATTGACCGAGCCCACGAATTGCTTGGTTGCTCAGTATCAGCACCTCTTTGAGCTTGATGGCATTTCCTTGGAGTTCACTCACGAGGCCTTGCTTGCCATCGCGGAGCTGGCGAACAAGCGTAAGACGGGGGCACGAGGCCTTTCTTCCGTTATGGAAGCAACTTTGTCGGACTTGATGTTTGACCTTCCCTCGCGTGATGACGTCTCCCGTGTCGTGGTTACTCGCGAGGCTGTGCTTGGACAGGGGAGCGCCGAGTTGTACGAGGTCGATCCCGCAAGCGTCCAGAGCGCTTAGGGGGAATCATGCCGGATACCTCTTTGCCTCAAGAACTGATCGAGGCGCGCAAAACAATCGACAATATTGATGCTGCCCTCATTCACATCCTTGCCGAGCGTTTCCGCTGCACTCAGAAGGTCGGACTTATCAAGGCTGTCCATGAGCTTCCCCCTGCGGATCCTGCTCGTGAAAGCGTGCAGATTGCGCGCCTTCGCTCGCTGGCTACAGAGTCTGGTTTGGATCCTGATTTTGCCGAGAAATTCTTGAACTTCATGGTGCGTGAAGTGATTCGTCACCACGAGGATATCAAAGCTGAATACGACGAAGGTTTGCACCTCTGAGCTTTGCTGTCTCAATTTTGCGCACGATTCCCTCACAATGCTTTTAGAATTCAATATTAGATCGTCGATATTCCGCGGTCTTGACGAATCATGCTTGTGAGCGGTTTTGGGGAATCGCATACGAAAATGTGTATGAGTTCCGACCGGGGCCGCTGCGCAGGAATGAGCGGCGGTCACCCGGATTCATGCGAGCGTGGTGGGCAGGGTGCGCGGCGTTTTTGCAGCTCGGCACCACTCGCGTCGGCTAGACTGTCACGAGCGACCGTGAGGCGTTTCGGGACGGGATGTGATGGTTAATTTAGGTGATATCGCAAAAGCGACGGGATACTCCAAGGCGACCGTGTCTCGTGTCCTGTCGGGCGATCTGAGCTTCGCTGCGAAGGAATCGACACGCCACCGAATTATCCAGGTCGCCAACGAGCTCGGCTATGCATTGCGCACCTCCCGCGCCGGCATTCCCCTGACCGTCGCCGTGCTAGAGAATTTTGATGCTTCGCATGGGCCGCAGGATGCTTATTTCTCCGACGTGCGTGAGGCTCTGCGCGAGCGAGCCGCCGAGAACATGATGAGCTTGACATTCTTTCCCGACGTGCAGGCGCTGATCGAGGCAGGCGAGGAGTTTGCCGGTTTCGTTTCCTTGGGCCCCGCACCGATGCAGCGCGGCGATCTCGCCGCCCTGCATGAGGTGCTGCCTCACGGAGTCTTCATTGATATCAACCCTGCGCCTGCACTCTTCCACTCCCTGCGACCCGACCTGCAACAGACTGTTATTGACGCGATCTACGCGCTCCGCGAGCAGGGCCGTAGCCGCATCGCCTTTATCGGTGGCGACGGACATATGATGGGCTCGCACGTGTTCGCCCAGGATCCCCGCACCGTGGCTTTCGACGAGTGGACGCGGTTGCTGCACATGGATGCCGAGGGACTCGTCCGCGCGAGCGGAGCTTTCACCGTGGAGAACGGCCGCCGGCAGGCCGAAGAACTCCTCGACGCCGTTGGTGACGAGCTGCCCGACGCAATCCTCGTTGCTGCCGATAGCCTCGCGGTTGGAGTTCTTCAGACTCTGTTCGCTCGCAAGGTCCGCGTGCCCGACCGCGTGGCCGTCCTTTCCATCGACAACCTAGAAATATGTGAGTACACGGCTCCGCCGCTGAGCTCGTATGCGATCGAGATCTCCGAGCTTGCCGAGACCGCTCTCATGCTCCTGTCCGACTCAATCGTTGGTCGTTTTCAGCATAAGCACCACATCCTGCTGTCGACGCGCCTGGTCGCGCGCCAGAGCTTTGTGCCCGCGCAGGAGGGGACTGATTCCTGACCCGTTTGCCTCAGATGAGGGACAGTCTCACGTCGAGCACCTGCTTGCCACTCGCGTCGACGTGGAACTCATCATGGACCGGGGAACCCCAGGAGTTGTCGCCGCCCACGCCCATCTGCGCGCTGAGTAGGCGCAGGTAGGTCGCCGAGCGAGAGTCGGGTGCGGGCAGCTCCCACCAGTGGGCGGCCTGCTCGATCTGGGCTGAAGAATAGGGCAGGAGCGATACGCCAAGGTCGCCGCATGCTTCGACGCGCAGGCCGTGGCCATCGGCGTCGCTCGCCTCACACCAGCGGACTCCCGGGTGGTAGCCGCACTCCTGGGGCACTGCGTAGGGTGCGATGCCCTTCGCAGCGCTGGTCTCCCACACGCCCAGCGTCGCCCCATCCAAGCGGTCTGCGTAGGCCTCGACGGGGCCGAGACCGTAGAAGCGCAGGTGATCGATCGTCGCCGGGAGAGCCCACTCTATGCCGAAGCAGGGCATCGTCGGGAGGCCCTGCGTGCCCGGGTAGGTTGCGGTCAAGCGGATCGTACCGTCGCTGCGCAGCTCGTAGCGGACCGGAACGATCACCTCATTCACTCCCGCGAGCTTGTACTCGTAGGTTACGACAACGTTGCCGTGACCTTCTTCGACGCTGGTGGCCACGCAGCGCGCGTAGGCGCCCGCCGTTGTCCAGCACGCGCGATCGAATCCGTGACCGCACCCCCGGTCGTTGTCCGTAAGCGGACGGAAGGTGGTTAGGCGCGGCGGGTGCAGCACCGTGGCAGTCTCCCCGTGCTTCCACTGGACGATGCCGCCCGCCGTTCGAGATAGCAAGGCCTCGTTGTCCCCCTCGCGCATGCCGATGTTCCAACGCCCCACCGTGAAGGAGGCTCCGCCCTTGGGCGCACTGTCCGTCAGTTCGGGGCGCGAGTAGACGGTCTGCCCGACGGAGACGATGTGCCCGGCATTGCACCAGGGAGTATCGGAGGAGACGAGGAGTGCCCCCTCCAGGACGATCTCGTGCTGCGTGTCGGCCAGTAGCTCGCGCGGCCAGTTAACTGGGACTTCAGTGCACTCGCCATAAGCAGTCGCGGTCGGGTACGTTGTCTCCCATGCGACCTCGCCGTCTGCGAGCACGCGGGCGCGGATGCTCAGATCCGTCAAGGGAGCGGGCAGGTTTACCGCGGCGACCTCCACGCCCGCATCGGTCGGGACCAGCGTCACCGGAGCGTAGAGCGCCTTGACAGCCTGCGTCTGGGGCTTTGGAGCTCGGTCCGCGAAGAGAATGCCGTCGCAGGAGAACTCCCAGTCGCAGGGGCGATCCTCGAAGTCGCCGCCGTAGGCCAGGAATTCGCCTCCCGAGCTGGCTGTATCCTCGTGGTAGAGTGCCTGATCGACCAGGTCCCAGATGAAGCCACCGCCGTAGGCGGGGTAGCGCTCCAGAGCTGTGTACAGCTGCAGGCCACCCACCGAGTTACCCATCGAGTGCATGTACTCGCATGAAAGGTAGGGCTTCGTGGGGTTATCCCGCAGATAGTCCTCGATCGCGTCGGGCAGCGCGTACATGCGAGACTCAATGTCCGAGACATCGTCGAACTCGCGATCCCAGGTCACGCCCTCGTAGTGGACCGGGCGCGCAGGATTGAGCTCGCGTGCCCGGCGGTACATAGAACGAAAGACCTCGCCGCCGAAGGACTCGTTGCCCAGTGACCAGATCAGCACGGACGGGTGGTTGAAGTCCTGGCGCACCATCGACTCCAAGCGATCCACGCAGGCTCCCTCCCACTCCATCTTCGAACCCGGGATTGTCGTAGCGGGGGTTGGGATATCGCCGGGCGTGCACCACGAGCCGTGCGTCTCCAGATTCGTCTCATCGATGACGTAAAGACCGTACTCGTCGCACAGATCCAGGAAACGCGTGTCGTTGGGGTAGTGGCTGGTACGGATCGCGTTGATGTTGAGCTGCTTGCACAGCTTAACGTCCGTAATCATGGTATCCAGCGTCATCGTCCTGCCCGTGCGAGCGTCGAACTCGTGGCGGTTTACGCCTCGGAAGATCAGTCGCTTTCCGTTGAGCAAGAACACAGAGTCGGCAATCTCGAAACGTCGGAAGCCTACACGTTGATTCACTCGCTCCACGATGCCTTGTTTATCCGCGAGGGTCAGCGTCAGCGTGTAGAGGGACGGAGACTCCGCGCTCCATGGGAGCACGTTCGCCAGCCTCGCATCCAGGTCAAGGCGCTCGGTGCTCGCGAGACCATCGTGGCGCCAGACAACCTGTCCGTCCGGGGCACTCAGCTCTGCGGTGATCATCGTGGCCTCGAGAGTGCTCTCGACGTGAACCGCGATGGTGAGCATGCCCTCTCCGGTTGCCGCATCGTAGTCTGCGTCAGCCTCGAGGTTTTCCACGTGGGCTGCGGGCAATGCTACGAGGGTCACGGAGCGGAAGAGGCCGTGGAAGCGCCAGGAGTCCTGGCCCTCGAGCCACGAGGCACTGGAGTGCTCGTAGCATACGACGACGATGTCATGTTTCTCCTTGTGGTCATCCAGCGCCTCCGTGATGTCGAATTCGCTGGCCGTGTAGCCATCCTCGCAGTATCCGACAAAGGCACCGTCCACCCAGATGTAGAGGGCGGTTGCGAAGCCATTGAAGCGCACTCTTACGCTGCCACGCGCCTTCAGTGTCTGTGCTACAGCCTCGTCAAGGGCGAAGGAACGGCGGTAGACGGCGACGCGGCAGTCGCGGGGTGCGGCCGGGGCCTGAGGGTCCTGATGCCCGTCCCATGGCATCTGGATGTTGACGTAGGCCGGCGGCCACAGCCCCTGAGTCTCGAGTGTGGAGGGGACGAGAATGGAATGAATATCGCCCTGGTAAAAAGCATCGGTGGGGGAGTTCAGGGAGATCGCCGTTCCTGAGGTGAGAGCCACCTCCCAGGTGCCGTCTAGGCTCTGACTGGGCGCGGTGGAGCGGTGTGTAGAGCGGGCGCTTAGTCGATTGAAAGCGAATGCCTGCGAATCGTGCAGCCAGTTATGATCAGGAGCGTGGGTGAGAGCGGTGTGGGACATGGTGACCTCTGAACGTGCGACATTGCGGTGGAGCAAACTTGCTCTGACGCTAGGGTAACCCCCTTTCTCTTCTATATGCAATAAGGTAACCGCGCGGGGGCGTGTAATTAAGAATTCCATTGCATTGGTCGGGTAAATACGTTAACTTAGGTGTGTCAAGGCAAGAGTTGCTTCGAAGGAGAGGGATCATGTCGCACGAACGGGGTGTACACAAGAGCTGGGTATCGCGCATCTGCTACGCGATCGGCAATCTGGGACAGGCTGCGTACTACAACGCGCTGTCGACATTCTTTGTTACGTACTACGCGGCGCAGACCCTGTTCCGCGACTATGAGGACTCTGAAGCGGAGGCGATGCTCGCCATCATTACGGCCCTCGTCTTCATCATCCGCATCGCTGAGATCTTCATCGACCCGCTCCTGGGGAACCTGGTTGACAACACGACCACGCGCTGGGGCCGCTTCAAGCCCTGGCAGGTGATCGGCGGTGTCGGCTCATCGATC
>CALLSD010000061.1 GCA_938014245.1 uncultured Actinomyces sp. | reverse complement strand
GTTCGGCCGCGGCCGCCCACGTGATCCGCGAGGGGGTCACGAACGCGCTCCTGCATGCACGCCCCTCGAGGGTGCGCATTCGCATGTCTCCCACCGGAGTGGTCGTCTCAAACGACGGGTATTCCGCCTCCTACGCGGCCTCGACGGCGGGATCGGGATCAGGCCTCGTTGGGCTATCCGAGCTCGTTGGTGACGAGGGCAGTTTGGCCTGGGGCGCATCGGGAAACACCTGGACGATTTCCCTCACTTTTCCCGCGGCACCACTCAACGAAGAGAGCCCATTTCCAGATGCGCTCAACCAGCGCAAGGAATAGCGCCCCCAACTGCGCTAACCTAGTAGCCCAGATGTCTACGGAGGAGGTGGCGTGACAATTCGTGTGCTCGTGGCCGACGATCAGGCGATGATTCGCGGAGCTTTGGCGGGGCTGCTCAACTTGGAGCATGACATTGAGGTAGTTGCACAGGCCGCCGATGGGGTGCAAGTTCTTGAGGAACTCACCCGCTTGACAAGGCAAAACGCTCCGCTCGACGCAATACCAACGAGTTCCGCACGCCCAGTCTCTGCCGTTGATGTCGCAATTATCGACATCGAAATGCCTCATATGGACGGCATTACGACAACTGAAGCAATTCGCGCCCGTTTCCCCCAGGTACGTGTACTGATCGTGACGACATTCGGCCGGCCGGGTTACTTGCAACGTGCCCTCGATGCGGGGGCAACGGGCTTCATGGTGAAGAACGCACCTGTCGAAGCTTTGGCCGAGGGCGTACGCACAGTCGCAGCAGGCGGTCGTGCGATTGACCAGAGTCTTGCAGTGGAGGCACTCTCAAGCGGTTCATCATCACTCACCCCGCGTGAGGCAGACGTTCTACGCGAAGTTGAGCGCGGCGGTACGATCTCCGACATCGCCCACGCGCTGGGACTGAGTCAAGGAACCGTGCGTAACCATGTCTCCTCAGCGATGCTCAAGATGGAGGCACGTACCCGCGCAGAGGCCGCATCCTTGGCGCGGGCAGCGGGTTGGTTGTAGTCCTAACGTGCTTCTTCGCGAAGCGGATAGGAATGCATCAGAACCTTCACGGCCTCGCGTCCGGAAACTAAATGTCCCTTAGACACATATCCTTCTTCGCGTCCTTCGAGTTCGGCGATCAGGTAGTTTCTTCCGCGAGTAAGTGCCTCAGTATCTTCAGCGCTTCGCGCATCAGCGGAAAGTTTGCACAGATCGACCAATTCCTCGGGGTCTTCATCGATGTTAAAGAGCTGTTCGACTCCCCAACCGGAGAACCACACGTACTTATAAGATCCGAAACGAATCCACTGAATCGATTGATCGAATAAGTAATGCTCCCCGTGAAGGTACTCTCTCCACGGAACTTCACCATCGGCCTCGGCAATCAAGGGGAGGACTGAGCGCCCCTCAACTTCCTCAGGAATCTCCACGCCGGCAACGTCGAGCAGGGTCGGCATCACGTCACGGATCTCAACCACGCTGTCCACGCGCGCTCCGGGCGTAATCCCCGCACCGTACAAAATAAAGGGAACGTGTGAGGAGGCCTCGTAAGGGTAACCTTTTCGCCACAAACCGTGATCGCCCATCATATCCCCATGGTCAGAAATAAAAGCGATCACCGTATTCTCAGCAAGGCCGAACTCCCCTAGCGTCTGGATAAACCTGGAAATCTGAGAATCAATGTGCGTCATGTGCCCGTAGTAGCCGGCGCGCGCGAGCCTCACGTCCCGCTCACGATAGTGGGCAGCGAGGGCGGTCGGATCCCAATCTCGTCTTTCCTCACTCATCAACTCATCCGACCAATTGTCCTCGCCCGGAAGAGTAAGTTCGTCCTGGTCATAGCTATCGAAGGCCCACTGAGGCGGGTCAAGCGGAGCGTGCGGACGATGGAAGGACAGGTAGAGGAAGAATGGACAGGTGGGGTCGCGCCGGTAGAGCCACTGCGTTGCCTCGGTGACGACCCAATTCGTGGGGTGCAGTTTTTCCGCCTTATCCCAGGGACGCGCAACCATCGAATTACATTCGAGGCCATTATCGATGTAGTCCTCCGCAGCACCCGCACCCTCTTGCTCGCGCAGCCACGTCAGGTAGTCGTCGTACATACGCGAATCGCGCTCGCGGTGACGCGAGTAGTGAAGATAGCCATCGTGCAAAATCACATCATCAAAGCCAATGCGACCGCGCTCTGGCCAGTAGTGCATCTTGCCGATTGCCTGGGTCTGGTACCCGGCATCGCGAAGTGCCCCGGGGAGCGTAACCGGCATATCGAAGGTAATTCCGTCCTGATAGCCGATTCGGCGGTGCGTGGTTGGGGCGGTTCCGGTCATGAGTCCCATCCGAGAAGGAACACAGGTGGGGCAAGCCGCATAGGCCTGCGTCATCTGAGCTCCTCCCCCAGCTAGCTGATCAAGATAGGGGGTGCGCACGTCGGGGTGTCCGAGAATCGACAGGCAATCCCCCCTCCATTGGTCAACGGCGATGAGGACGATATTCGGATGGTTCTCACTCACGGTTACTCCTACTTGATACCCGTCATCGCGATGCCCTGAACGATGTGCTTCTGCGTGAGGACGAAGAGCAAGCACACGGGGATAAACAGCATGAGGGATCCCATTGCCGTCAGGTTCCAAGCGGTGAAAGATTCACTCTTAAAGATTGATAGTCCAATAGTAATTGTTCGCATCTCCAGCGAGCTGGTCGCAATCAAAGGCCACAGGAATTCATTCATCTGGAAAACGAAGGTGAACAATCCCAGGACCGTCAGTGCGGGTTTGCACTGCGGGAGAACAATCGAGCGATAGATCCGCAGCTCATTGGCCCCGTCGACGCGAGCGGCCTCAATCAAAGAGTCGGGCACGCCCGCAATGAACTGGCGCATGAGGAAGATCGAGAAAGCGCTCATGAGGAATGGCATGACCAGGCCCTGATAGGTATCAAGCCATCCGATCTGCGAGAACCACACATACAGCGGGATCATACGCACGAAGAGCGGGATCATCATGGTCGACAAGATCGCAATGAAGAAGACCTGTTTGCCCGGGAAATCAAACTTCGCGAAAACGTATCCGACCAGCGGGGCGAAAACGATGTGCGAGCAGGTGATCAGTCCGGCGACCAAGATCGAGTTGAAGAGGAAACGGCCAAAAGGCGCGGCTGCAAAGAGCCTCCCGATGTTCTCCCATTGCCATTTCGCAGGGATCAACACCGCTGATCCGCCGGAAACTTCCGCGTCGGATTGGAAAGCCAAGGAGATCATGTACAGCAGCGGGGCAACAGCGATCGCTGCGGCAATCCAAATGAAGATCAGCGAAATCAGACGCGCCCCGGGGAAGAGTTCATCCTCAGCGATGCTCTTCTTCTTTTTGATGACTGCCGAGGCCGGGGGCGGGGTAGGTACGCACATCATAGTGCCTCTTTCCTTCGTCCCGTCCGAATCTGGATCAAGGACAAAACCATAATGACTGCCAAGAAAGCGAAGCTCATGGCAGAGGCGTAGCCCAGGTTTCCACTCTGGAAGGTCTCACGGTAGACCTGGTAGACGTACAAGCTCGTGGCGTTTCCGGGTCCACCATTAGTCACCAAGTACGGGAGGCCGAATTGCTGGAGGGTTGAAATCATTCCGACCAGACCGACGAACAGCGTCGTCGGGGCAAGGAGCGGAAGGGTCAAGGACCAGAAGCGCTTCCAGGGGGATGCACCATCGAGGCGCGCGGCCTCGTAAATCTGAGGATCGATGCCCTGCAAGCCAGCCAAGAAAAGCAGCATGAAGTAGCCGGCTTCTTGCCACACCGTAATCCCGACAAGGGTTGCCAAGGGCGCGGTGGTCAGCCACTGCTGGGTGGGAAGGTGCAGGCTGGAGAGCACCGAGTTCAAGATACCCGTCGTCGGGTCCAAAATATTGCGCCACATCAAGCCAACGATGGCCACCGAGGTCATGTAGGGGGTCAGGATCATCGTGCGCGCAAGGGTGCGCCCACGGAATTTCTGGTTGAGAATGAGAGCCAGGAGCAAGCCCACGCAGGCACCCAAAATCAGTGCGGAGGCCGCGTAGATCAGGGTGATTCCGAAGGCGTGCTGCACTTCGGGGTCACGGATGATCGAGGAATAGTTCTTCCATCCCACGGGGCGCAGCGTTGTAAAGCCGCGCGTGAAGGACAGCTGAAATTCCTGGATCAGCGGCCAGAACATAAAGAGAACGAAGTAGATGACCGCGGGGGTCAGGAAGAGATACGCGGTACGTGCTTGGCGTGCGCGCATCCCTCCCCGACGCCCCCGGCTCCGAGACGAGACGGACATGAGTTACTGCTTCAGGAGTCCTGCAACCGTGGTCTCGTAGGTCTGGACCTGAGCAGCCGGGTCCTTTCCATTGAGGATGATCTCTTCGTACATCACCTTGCGGGCGTCCGAGATCTTTGCAGCATTTTCGTTACCCCAGAATGCCTTGTCGGGGGTCGCGGCAAATTCACGCGACTTAGCGACGACGGAGAGAATCGGGTCGTTCTTCACAACGTCAGAGTTCGCCCAGGACTTACGCGACATTGCCATTCCGGTCTCAGCGGTGACGGCTTCTTGGACCTTCAGGCTGGTCATCTCCTTGATGAGCTGCCACGAAAGCTCTGCGTTCTGCGACTTCGAGGGGATCATCATGCCCGAGCCAGCCAGGTAGGTCTTCTGGACATCGCCCTTGAGAGGTTCACCAACGGTCAGCGGGAAGTTCGGATCTTCCTTGCGAACTGCTGAGATATCCCAGGGACCGGTGAGGATGAAGCCTGCTCGCTTGGAGGTGAAAACCTTACGCGGTGCGGCGTAGTCATTCGAGGCAACAGGAACCGGGGCCAGCTTGTCCTTGTAGATCAGGTCGTACTGGAACTGCATGGCTTCGGTTGCCTTGGCTGCGGGAGTCATGGGCTCGTTGCCATCCTTGGTGAAGGTGACCCCGGCCTGCATGAGGAATGGAACGGTGTAGGAGGCGTCGTTGTTGAGTGCCAGACCGTACTCAACGCCGGATTCCTGGATCTTCTTGGAGGCTTCGCGTAGTTCATCCCAGGTCTTGGGCATGGTCACGCCGGCCTTGTCCATCATTTCCTTGTTACCGAAGACGAGGCCGCCCATCGTCACGTGGAGAGGAATGCCGTAGGTCTTGCCGTCGGCTTGACGGTTTGCAAGGCCAGATTCGACGAAGTCATCGAGGAATCCGGATTCCTTCTGGAGGAAGGGATCCAGGGACATGATGTTGCCGTCTGCGCCCCAGCGAGTAGACCACCAGCCGCCGTTTTCTTCGACGAGGTCAGGGGTCTGGCCGGAGAGGAAGTCAGCGGTCAGCTTTTGCTGCAGGTCGCCCCACTGGTAGTACTGGACGTTGATCTTGACGTTGTGTTCCTTCTCGAAGGCCGCGAAGGTGTCGGTGTAGGCCTTGTAATCGCGGCCAGCCGACATGTAGATCAGGATTTCCTTACCGGTGCGATCGCCCTGGATTCCCAGCGACTGCGAGGATTCACTCGAGGAGTCAGAGGACTGTTGTCCAACTCCACCAGGCGTTGAACACGCGGCAAGAGAAGCGGCCATGGCAAAAGCCGCGCATACCGACAGAGTGCGGCTGAGCCGCTTAGAAGAGCTGTGTCGCATCGTTGCGCTCCTTATGTTCTTTCTCGTTTAGTGCGTCGTCCCTCGGGGCATGTAATGCCACCGAAGGGTCAGCGTTGTCGACTCCGGTTCTTCACCGCTGAGTGTGGACAGTAGAGTGACCGCGCTATCCAGGTCTCGGTTGTCGAGGCCGATTGTGGACAGTGCGGGGTGAAGGTCGCCGCCATCGACGGAGGCGCCTGTGCCGATGATTTGGAGGTCATCGGGGATTGCGATTCCGCATTGAGTTGCTGCAAGGACTGCGCCAATGGCAACTCGGTCAGAATCGCAATACACCGCATCGGGAAGGGGATCTCGACCGGTGAAAATCGTGGTGGCGCACTGGAAAGCGGAGGGGATGCTCCCCTCTGTGTACGCCAAAACTTCGGGGGCATCCAGGTATGAATCGCTGAGGAATTTCGTGTACGCGTGCCAGCGCGGTTCGTTTTCAAGTTCTTCGGCGCTACGGCGCTGGGTGAGATAGGCGATCTTCTTCGCTCCCCCATTGACGAGGCCACTGAGAGCCTGCGTAATCCCCGCGGTTTCGTCAATGGTCACCCCGATGTAGGAGGGGTTTGGCGGGAGGGTGCCAAAGATCATGGTGGGAATAGGCGGCGTGGGGAGTAAGTCCATGAGGGCCTCGGCACTGGTGGGATTGCAGGCGAGGCAGGCACTGTCGTAGAGGCCGCACGACAGGGCGTTGACGATCTGTTGTTCTTCGCCGATGCGCACGGGGATCGACACTAGGTGGAGGTTTTCTTCTTCGAGGCGCGCGCTCGCGTGCAGTTGGAATCGCTCGACGAAGCGGTCCATGGGAGGGGTGTAGAAAAAGCAGATTGTACGCGTGGCACCGGATTTCAGGGAAGAGCCAAGGATTGAACGAGTGTAGCCAAGGCTTCGGGCGGCGTCGTGAACCTTCTTCTGGGTCGCGGAAGCGAACGCATCAGCGCGACTACCGCTGAGGATCAGTGAAGCGGTAGTCGGTGAAACTCCAGCGTTTCGTGCAACGTCGACAAGTCGGACCCGTGAGGCCATGTCGATACTGTAGCGCGTGCACCGAGATGAGTTAAAACGTTTTCATAAAACGTTATAACTCTGTTATCTGGCACACAATAATGTCTTCCTCGCGGATAAGCTCCTTGATAGAATCACCCGTATCACAAAGACACAGCCCAAAGGAGGGCACACATGAGTATCTGGATTGGGGATGCACGCGAGTTCGAAGAGCTGCGCGAAGAAAATGAACGCTTGAAGGAGCGAGTTGCACACCTCGAACGGCTCTTAAAAGCCTCCGGAGAAGCCATCGACCTTGCACTGACTCCATCTGAACGCGCACTGGTGCTCGATGGACGCAAGCTTGAAGCCGTCAAGGCCTACCGAGACCGCACCGGCGTCGGCCTAAAGACAGCGAAAGAAGCTGTCGACGCGGTTGGATAAAGCACACCGCAATGATGCGCAAAGGGGGGTGGGCCACACATCTGTGTGGCCCACCCCGCGGATTTGACCGATTGAAAGCGCTCAGACTCAGTGCTTGGAGACGCTCACAGCGAGCTTCTCCCCTGCCTCGACCGTCAGGGACAATGCCAGAGTTTCGGAAGCAATCATGTCCTTCCAAGTCTCGACATCGCTCACATGCTCAGCCGGAACCGTCAGCGTCAGGTCGATGCGGTCCGCAATGTGCAGGCCGGCATTCTTACGCTCATCCTGGACGGCGCGAACGACGTCGCGAGCGTAGCCCTCGGCCTCAAGCTCAGGGGTCAGCTCCGTATCGAGCACCACGAAGGTGCCCGAGGGCAGAACATCTGCAACCTGGCCCTCGGCGGCGTCCACAGAAGTGGAGACGGAGAACATGTCACCGGTCAACACCAGCGGCTTCCCATCCAAATCAACGGAAGCGAAGCGGCACTCGCCGTCCACAACCTCCCACTCACCGGACTTCTGAGCCTTGAACAGCTGGCTGGTCAACTTGCGAACCGAGGGATCGAAAGCACGCGGGTTGAGCGAAAGCTCAGTGCGCACGCTCAGGCCCGACGTCTCCGGAGAAGCAAACACCACTGACTTGACGTTAACCTCAGAGGCAATAAGATCCGCGAAGGGCTCCAGCTCCTTGTAATGCTCTGAGACAACCTGCAGGGACGCCAAGGGCTGACGCACGCGCAGCTGGTGGGTCTTACGCAGGGCGTGAGCAGCGGAGACGACGGAACGAACCTCGTCCATGGCCTCGACAAGCGCAGAGTCAGCCACGGCCTCGGAAATCACGGGGAAGTCGACCAAGTGCACGGATTCCCCGCCCGTCAGACCGCGCCAGATCTCCTCGGAAAGCAGCGGCAGCAAGGGGGCTGCCAGCTCCATGAGGGTCACCAAAGCGGTGTAAAGAGCATCGAATGCAGCGTTGTCCTCATCCCAGAAACGCTGGCGCTGAGTACGCACGTACCAGTTCGTCAGAACATCCAGGTAGTCGCGGATCGCGTCGCAGGCACCAGCAACGTCATAGGCGTCCAATGCGCCGCGAGCGTCCTCAGCCAAAGAACGCGTGTGAGCAAGCAGGTAGCGGTCCATCTGAGGCAAGCCATCGACAACCGATTGATCTGAGAGGTCAAGGCGCTTGGCCTCGTAGCCCGCTCCCCCATTGCACGCGCCGGCGTACAGGGTAAAGAAGTAATAGGTGTTCCAAATGGGCAGGAGCACCTGTCGAACTGTATCGCGAATCGACTCTTCCTTGACCATGAGGTTTCCGCCGCGCACGACCGGGCTGGACATGAGGAACCAACGCATGGCATCGGAACCATACTTGTTGAAGACCTCGGCCACGTCCGGGTAGTTACGCAAGGACTTGCTCATCTTCAGGCCGTCGTCACCAAGAACGATGCCGTGGGAGACGCACGAGCGGAACGCCGGGCGATCAAAGAGCGCGGTCGCAAGGACGTGCAGGGTGTAGAACCAGCCGCGCGTCTGACCGATGTACTCGACAATGAAGTCGCCCGGGTAGTGGTTTTCGAACCACTCCTGGTTCTCGAACGGGTAGTGCACCTGCGCGAAGGGCATGGATCCCGACTCAAACCAGCAGTCGAAGACGTCGGAAATACGGCGCATGGTCGACTTGCCCGTCGGATCATCCGGGTTCGGGCGCGTGAGCGAATCAATGAAGGGACGGTGGAAGTCCGTGACCTTCACGCCAAAATCGGCTTCCAGCTCTGCAACCGAGCCGTAAACATCGGTACGCGGGTAGGCCGGATCGTCCGATACCCACACAGGGATCGGCGCACCCCAGAAGCGGTTACGCGAAATCGACCAGTCGCGAGCGCCCTCCAGCCACTTGCCGAAGATACCATCCTTGATGTGCGCAGGGGTCCACGTGATCTCTTGGTTGAGTTCGACCATGCGGTCACGGATCTCGGTCACGCGCACGAACCACGAGGACACGGCCTTGTACATGAGAGGCTTGCGGCAGCGCCAGCAGTGCGGGTAGGAGTGCACGTAGGACTTTTCGCGAACCAGCACAGCGCGGATTTCGGGCGCGCGACGCGCGATCGGGCCGCTCTGGTCACGCAGGTCGGCAACCACATAGCGGTTTGCATCGAAGATCTGCAAGCCCTTGTAGTCAGGAACCTCAGAAGTCAAAACGCCGCCTTCATCGACGGGCAGGACCACACCGATTCCGTATTCCATGCAGGTCCACATATCGTCTTCACCGAATGCGGGAGCTTGGTGAACGAGGCCGGTACCATCCGTCGTCGTCACGTAGTCGGCAGCGATGATCGACCAGCCGTTGGGGCCGGGCGCTGCGCCTTCTGCACGGTTTTCCGGAGTATCAAAGAAATCGTAGATCGGGTGGTAGTGAAGCCCCACCAGCTCCGAACCCTTGTATGAGGCCACAACCTGCGGGTCTTCGCCCAGTTCCTTGGCGTAAGCGGAAACCAGGTCCGCCGCAATCAGCACTCGCTCCCCTGCCAAGTTGCCCGCATGATCAGCAGCAACCTGAACCAGGACGTAGTCGATCTGCGGACCGACAGCGATGGCCGAGTTCGAAGGAAGAGTCCACGGCGTAGTCGTCCAGATCAGTGCCAATTCGGGACGCTCAGAATCTTCGCGCAGCTTCTTTTCCAAGCGCAGGCCGACAGTCACAGTGTTATCAGTGCGATCCTGATACACATCGTCGTCCATCTTGAGCTCATGGTTGCTCAAGGGAGTGCGGTCATGCCAGCAGTACGGCAGAACGCGGTAGCCCTGGTAGGCAAGGCCCTTGTCGTAGAGCTGCTTGAATGCCCACAAAACCGATTCCGTGTAGGACATATCCAAGGTCTTGTAGTCGTTATCAAAATCGACCCACCGGGCCTGACGGGTAACGTACTCTTCCCATTCCTTGGTGTAGCGAAGCACGGAGGAGCGGCAGGCCTCGTTGAAGGCCTCGATACCGATTCCGCCGGGACGCGTGATCTCGGTGACGTCTTCGATTCCCAGCTGACGCTGCGCTTCAAGCTCTGCGGGCAGACCGTGGGTATCCCAACCGAAACGGCGCTCAACGTGGTGTCCAAGCATGGTCTGATAGCGACCGACAACGTCCTTGATGTAGCCGGTCAGAAGGTGACCGTAGTGCGGGAGGCCGTTTGCAAAAGGCGGGCCGTCGTAGAACACGAATTCGTTCTGACCGCCCTTACCGGCGGGACGGCGGGTAATGGATTTACGGAAGGTGTCATCAGCGGCCCAGAAAGCCAGGGTCTGTCCTTCCATCTGAGGGAAGGACGGGCTTGGATCCACTTGCTCATCGCGATGGCGCGGGTAGAAGCCGTGCTTCGTCATGTTTCGTCCTTGTGTCGCAGGTCCACAGGGACGAGGATCAGCGTTGCCGATTCCCGCGGTACCACCCCGCTTGCTACGCGCTGCGTAGCCGCTCATTAACAGCTGTGACGGGCTTACCCGTTCGGTTCTACTGGGGCTTTCGCCCGTTCTTCCGAATGCTCCCCGGTGATTCCTACAGACGTAGCCGGATCAACGCCTGTCCTAGTCTACGCAAAGCGCGCTCCCAAGGCACTTCTATCTCGCCACAAGCACAAAAATGAGATCAGCATCGCGATAGAGTTAAGGGTGTACGCCCTGCCACGCAACAAGGAAGAAGGCACATGGACATTTCCCGACCTTCGACGGCCGTCACAGCGGTTGTGTGCCTTGCTTTGGTGTGCGTCTACCGCTTTCAAGAGGCATTGACCGCAGCAGGAATCCCGATTTCCCGCATGATTGCGATCTTTTCGGGGATCACCCTTCAGTCTTTACCTTTCTTGGCCATCAGTTCTCTGATTGCTGCTGCGATCGAGGTGTTTCTTTCCCCTCGCCAACTTGCGCGCCTCTTCCCACGAGGCCGCATTGCGGGTTGTATCGTTGCTTTCTTCTATTCCGCGCTTCTTCCCGTCTGCGATTGTTCAACCGTTCCTCTTGTACGCACGCTGCTCCGACGAGGCATTCCCCCGCGCACTGTTTTCATCATTCTTTTTGCGGCGCCATCCATCAACCCACTTGTCCTGTTTTCAACGTGGTATGCCTTTGGCCCGTCACTGAAAGCAGTGTCGCTACGATTGGCCGCTGCCATCGTCTGCACCATGACAATTGCTCTTTTGCTCAGCATCCGCATGCCGTCTCTGACGGCGGTTTTGCGCCAGAGCGAGTCGGATGACTCCTGTGATTGTTCACATGGATGCGGCGCTCATGCGGCGCACGCTACGCAAGGAGGCTTTTCTTCATTTTCTTCCGCGTCGGCCTCGGCCTTCCTACGCGTCGTGCCCTATATGTTGATTGGAGCCGCACTCTCCAGCGCCATCCAGGGGCTTCTCCCTACTGGGTTTATGACGGGACATACTTCCTCATATGTGTCCATTGCCGTCGCAATGTTGATGGCTTTCATTCTCTCTCAGTGCTCATCATCAGATGCGATCGTCGCGCGGAGCATGACAAGTCTGCTTCCCCCAGGAGCGCTCATGACCTTCATGCTCATGGGTCCCATGCTTGATGTGAAGAACGTCTTCATGTTGTCAGCTGTTTTCTCGACGCGCTTTACTCTTCGCATCTGCGCAACCATCACCACAGTTGTTGCGCTGGCAGGGCTTGTCTTGACCTGGTGGGGTTTGGGAGGCACATTGTGAGGGCACGCGCTTTGGTATTTGTGCTCACTGCAGTGAGCTTAGGCTTCCTCTTCTTTTCGAGGCGTTGGGTCTATTTCTTCCCGCCTCGTTTCCTTCCGCTGATCATTTTCTTGTGTGTCGTCTTCATTGTGTGGGCCGTTGTCGACCTTTTTGCACGTAGGCAGGAAAAACATACTCACCGAACACGCGCGAATGCGGTATATCTTCTCATTCCAGTCCTTGCCTGGTCCCTGCCTTTTTCTCTGGCCCCCTCTAGTTTCCTTGGGTCAACGAGCTCAGCGAGTGCTATTTCACCGACGCCCATCCCTTCATCTTCAGATGTTTCTTCCGCAGCACAGTTCCACGCCGACCGCGTGATCGACACGAACAATTACTACGACAGCGTCATCGATATGGTGACTCACCCCGATCAGTGGGATGGCAAAACAATCGAGGTATCTGGCTTCGTTTTACCCAAAGACAAAGCCTCCTCCGAGGCAGGGATGCCGCCATTTGGTCCAGATGACAGCTTCGGCTTATCCCGGATGACCATGTGGTGCTGCGCAGCCGATGCTTACGCCTTGGGTTTTGCCGTGAATAACACAACCTCATTCGCGCCGCAGGCTGATCAATGGGTTCGCATCCAAGGAACTTTAGAAGTCCGCAACTCAAAAGCTCTCTATCTGAAAGCGGCGAGTATCACGCCGACTAATCCGCCCGATACCCCCTTTGTCTACGAAAAGAAGTAGGGGCGCCCAGACGCCATTGCGGCGACGAGCACCCCTACCCGGAGTTCCTCATTACTTAGACGAGGAATCAGAATTCTGGGAGTCAGAGTTTTGAGAGGACTTCTCTGCTGCCTTCTTCTTTGCAGTTGAGTCCTCAGACCCCTTCTTGGAGGAGCCGTTCTGAGCTCCCGGACCACCCTGGCCCTGCTGAGCGCCGGGGCCACCCTGACCGCCAGGCATACCCTGACCTCCTGGACCACCCTGGCCCTGCTGACCGCCTGGCATACCTTGTCCGCCGGGGCCACCCTGGCCTTGCTGGCCATTTTGCCCGCCAGGGCCACCCTGACCGCCAGGCATACCCTGTCCACCGGGACCGCCCTGGCCTTGCTGCCCTCCCGGACCACCCTGACCGGGCTGTCCGGGTGCGGCCTGCGATTGCTGCGTCGGAGCGGGAGATGCAACCGAGCTCGTTGCCCAACCTGCGCCAAAACCTGCAACCAAGAAAGCCGCTGCGGCACCGGCGGCTACAGCCTTCTTCTTCCACGAGGGCTTTGCCGCGGCCTCGTGAGGAACAACCTCATCAGCGGGAAGCCAAGCACCTTCGTAGGTTCCGTCTTCCTTCTGGTAGGCAACATTCACGTAGGTCGTCTTGTCAGCATGCGCATCCTGCTCCTGCGAGTCATGAGCTTGAGCGTCGATGACTCGGGTCTCGTCCAGGTGGTCCTTGTTCATATCTTCTGCACTCATGTGCGTTCCTTTCCTCTGGGGCGTCTGCCCTGTCGTCTTGGTCATCAAGCTACGGACCACCTCTATGCCTGTTTTATGTCGCACCTAAGGTTTTCCTGTGAAGAGAAAAGCAACCAATATGACGCGCATCACAAAAATAATTTTGTCCACGCCAACGCCCAAAATTCACTCAGGGATAGCGTGTAAGTGCCTCAAAGATGAGGCATCACGGATCAATCCGATGAGTTCATTCCTCTCCCCTTTAGGACGGACCTCATGTCAACCTCACGTACGGCAGCTCCACTGACCGAAACCCAGCGCCGGGCGCGGAAATACGCCACTTTCCTGGCACTCATTGCTACTTTGGGCCCATTCTTCTACGGATTCGAAGGAATGGTCCTCAACGCCGCAATTAAAGCGGTCGGCACCACCTTCCACCTCGGTCCATTCCTCCAAGGCGTTGCCGGCGCAGCGGGCGTAATCGGCGGCCTCATCGGCGCACTTGGAGCAGGACGTATCTCTGACAAGATCGGACGTAAAACAACCCTGATGTGGGTTGGCCCCTTCCTCCTCTTTGAAGCACTCCTTGGTCCGCTCTCACCAATTCTGGGAAGCTTCGGATACCCCTTCCTCCTCCTCACCCGCATTGTCGGCGGCATTGGCTTTGGCGCAGCAACCACCGTTGCGCCCGGATACGTCGCAGAAATTGCACCTGCTGACATCCGAGGCCGCCTGATCGGCTTCCGTCAGCTGGCCATCATCCTCGGTCTTTTCTTCGCCGGCCTCATCAATATGGGTGTCGTACGCCTGACCGGCGGCGCTGCGAAGCCCGCCTTCTGGGGACTGCAGACCTGGCAAGTTCTTTTCGCATGCCTCATCATTCCCGCTCTCCTCTTCGTGATCTTTACCGCCCAAATCCCCGAGTCGCCTCGTTACCTGGTGTCGGTCGGGAAAACCAAGGAAGCTGAAGCTGTCCTCGCAAAGGTCAGCGGTGAAGACGACCCCGCAGCACGCGTCAAAGCAATTTCCGCTTCAATGGCAGAAACTGGCGGACGCAAGCTCAGCATTGGTGAAATCTTCTCCTCGAAGTGGCGCGGACTGGTTCTTGTTGGCATGATGATCGCCGCATTCCAGCAGCTCACCGGTATCAACGGCGTCTTCTTCTACTCGAACTCGCTCTTCGCGGCAGTTGGATTCAACGAATCAATGGCACTGCAGCAAACCCTGCTCATCACAGGATTCAAGATCGTCGGTGTTGTCTCCGGCATTCTCCTTGTCGACCACGTGGGACGTAAGAGGATGCTCATCTACGGAGGTACGCTGATCTTTGTCTCCCTGGGCGTTGTTGCGACTGTCTTCACGCTGGCACCCGTTGTCGATGGGAAGCCCGACGTTGCAGACAACCCGGTCTTGGCATTCCTCGCAGTCGCAGCACTGTGCACCTTCCTGCTGGGCTTCACTTCCTCGTGGGGACCGATCTTCTCGATCGTCATGGGCGAAATGTTCCCCAACTCGATTCGCGGTGGCGCAATGTCCATGGCCTCGGGAGCAGACTTCTTCGTCAACTTCCTTGTCGTTTTGCTCTTCCCCTTCCTGATTTCGTGGTCGCCGGCAGGCACCTACTGGATCTACTGCGCATTCGGTGTCCTGGCAGTCATCTTCACCGCAAAGTACCTGAAGGAAACCACCGGTACTGAACTCGAAGACATGGACAAACTCGCTGCTTCCGAGAAGTGAAAGGATCATCATGTCTGACACATACGAACGCTCCAGTGACATCCCGGACAATGTCCGCAATGTCCTGGTGATCATGACTGACCAGCATCGCACGGATACGATCGGCTGCCTGGGCAACCCACACGCCCAAACTCCCGTCATTGACGAAATGGGACGCAACGGTTTCGCCTTCACCAACTGCTTCACTCCCACCGCGATCTGCACACCCGCACGCGCATCACTTCTGACAGGAAAGCGCCCCGGAAAGCACCTGGTTCTGGCCAATCCTGAATGGAATATCGCCTACCAGACGATGATTCCCCTTGGGACCTGGACCTACACTCAGGCACTTCGCGATGCGGGCTACAACGTAGGCATCGTTGGAAAGTATCACTGCGGAGCGAACCTCCCCGACAAATTCGGCGCCGACGACGATACCTACTGGGGTGCAGAAAACCCCGTCGCAAACGAAAAGTACGTCGCGTGGCTCAACGAACATGGCCTTCCGCCAGTTCGGGCACACGACTTCTGGCGAGGAAAGCTCCCGGGGGGCCGCGATGGACACATCATCGCAGCACGCCTCGATCAACCAGAAGAAGCAACCTTCGAGCGTTTCTTGGCCGATCGCGCCATTGAGAAGCTACGCGAATATGCGGCCGATTGGAAGGAAAACGGACAACCCTTCAGCCTGGACGTTCACTTCTTTGGCCCACACCTTCCCTACTTCCTCCCCGATGAATGGTTCGATTTGATCGATCCAAACGATGTCACCTTGCCCGAAAACTTCGGTGACTCGCTCATCGGTAAACCGCAGATCCAGCAGAACTACGCAACCTACTGGTCGACATCGTCCTTCGACAACGATCAGTGGAAGAAGCTCATCGCTGTCTACTGGGGATACGTCGCCATGATTGACTTCGAAATCGGTCGAATCATGGATGTGGCACGCGAACTGGGAATTCTCGATGACACCGCAGTCTTCTTCTGCGCTGACCACGGTGAATTCACCGGCTCCCACCGGCTCAACGATAAGGGCCCGATGATGTACGACGATATTTACAACGTCCCCTTCATCGCACACATCCCCGGGGTTTCTGCGGTCGGCCAATCGGACGCCTTCGTGTCTTTGATCGATCTTCCCGCAACCGTACTCGATATCGCTGGCCTCGATCCAGCCCTGGTCGAAGACGGACGCTCGATCGTTGACCTGACGCGAGGTGAAGACGTGCCCGGCTGGCGTGAAGACATCGTCTGCGAATTCCACGGACATCACTTCCCGCTGCAACAGCGAATGCTACGCACCAAGGAATTCAAACTCGTCATCTCACCGGAGTCCATCAATGAGCTCTACGATTTGAGAGTTGATCCCGCAGAGATGAACAATGTATACACGGTGCCTGTCTACGACGACATTCGCCGTGAACTCGCAACGAACCTATACCTCCAACTCCGCGAGCGCGGGGATCACTCCTTCGCAAAGTGGATGGCGGCCATGACGGACTTCGATATTCCGCTGGTCAACACCGCCCGAAGCGATCTTGACGAGGTCATGGGTAAGTAACACACCTTCGGTGTGGGCCTTCCGGGGCGTGCGGGAGGCCCACACCACACTGCATCAAAGGAGAGGACATGGACTACGATCTTCACGCCGCCGTGCCCTCTTTGGAAGATCAGATCACCAGTTATCTCGGCGAAAATCCCCCCGCGTCACGTGCAGAACTATGCGAGGCCCTTGGGGTTTCGAGAACAACGCTGGGGCGTGCGATCACAAAGCTTATCGATGCACACGCTGTTATTTCCCTCAAAGGAGAAGAAAAGACTGGAGCAGGCCGCCCTTCAACTCTCTTCACATCAGCACGTTCATGTGCATACTCGCTCGGCATTGTCATTAGCCGAGCGTCTTTCGCTGGAGTTCTACTCAACCGCGGCGGCGATGTCCTGATCGCCCAATCAATACCCGCCTCGCATCCCATCAACTATCTTGAGGCGCTCGACGCCACAGGGGCGCTACTCCTTGAGCGTGCACGCACCCGCGGCGTCATTACCGACTATGTACACACCATTGGTGTTGGTCTCCCCGTGCCCATGGGCTCAAATGTTTCTCACTCGCCGCATTCCCCCTACCCCAGCCGCGAGAGCGTCACCGGTATCATTTCGCGTCGTTGGAAGGGAAGCATTCTCATCGATACAACTGCGCGCCTTTGTGCCCTGAGCGAGGCATTATGGGGAGCAGGACAGGGGTACCCATCAATCCTCTACGTTCGACTCTCCAACGGCATCGGCGCCAGCTTGGTGGTTTCATACCACCTCTCTGGCGGAGATCTCGGGTTCACAGGGGAACTGGGACATATGCGCGTTCCCGACGTTCATACCCCATGCGCATGCGGAAAAGAGGGGTGCCTAGAAACCCTTGCATCCATTCCCGCACTCTGCGCTCAATGCGATGTCTCCTCTTTGAGCGAATTGGCAATGAAAGTCAGCAATCGAGATTCCAGAACTCTGTCAATCCTCGAACATGCGATGGATGCCGTCGGCGCTTGCTGCGCAAACGCTGCTCTTCTCATCAATCCCCGTGCGATCATCGTGGCTGGGGAACTTCCCGAGGCGATCCCCCAGGTCTCCGATATGCTTGCCCACGGCCTCGAAAGAGAATTAATCCCCGCAATGAAATGGAATATCGACGTCGTTCGCGCTGAACTTGGCCCCCTTGCCGCCGCGCAAGCAGCTGCCTATGCGGCGACAACTACGGCCTCGTCAATCAAGAAGGAACACGAGGGAACCCGATGACGCTCTCCCCCGCTCGCCCTATCCCCTTCTCGGTTGTCGCAAAGCCAACGGGCGCCGCCTGCAATCTGGACTGTCAGTACTGTTTTTTCCTGTCGAAAGAACTCCTCTACGACCAAAAACGCCAGTCGATGAGCGAAGAAACCCTTGAGACCTACGTCAAGAACTTCCTAGCGGCAAGCCCCGATGGGGATGTCACGATGCTCTGGCAGGGCGGCGAGCCAACCTTGCGAGGACTCCCCTTCTTCGAACGCCTCATTGAACTATGCGAGAAGTATCGACGCCCCGCACAAGTGGTCCATCACGCTGTCCAAACCAACGGCACCTTGATTACCGAGCAGTGGGCGCATTTCTTCAAAGACAATGACGTGCTGGTCGGAATCTCGATCGATGGCCCGAAAGAACTCCATGACGCCTACCGTCTCAACCGTGGCGGGCACGGAACTCACTCGATGGTGATCCGCGGGTGGGAGCAGCTTCGCAACGCCGAAGTCGACACCAACATCTTGTGCACGGTCCACGCTGCTAACGAAGACCACGGCCTTGAGGTCTACCGCTATTTCCGCGATGAACTCGGGGCGCGGTACATGCAATTTATCCCCATCGTCGAGCGCGTTCCCCGCGAACATCTGCGCCAGGCCGAACTCGGGTGGCGAAGCGGAAGCTCGGCGCTCCTGTATCGCCAAGACGGAGACTGCGTGACCTCACGATCGACCACCCCATCGTCGTACGGTCGCTTCCTGTCCGATATTTTCGATGAGTGGATTCTTCGTGACGTCGGCTCGGTCTTTGTTCAAGATTTTGATTCTTCGCTCTCTGCGCTTTTTGGTTCCGCGAGTGTATGCGTTCATGCCCCCTCATGCGGGGCGAATATGGCGATGGAATTTAACGGCGATGTCTACGCCTGCGATCACTGGGTTGAACCGGATTGGCTGGTCGGAAATATCGATTCACAGGATTTCGCCGCTCTTGCGTCTTCCCCTACGATGCGCGATTTCGGGACGAAGAAGCAGGACCTCGATGCCGAGTGTTGGAATTGCCCGTTCCTGCGTTTGTGCTGGGGAGGCTGCCCCAAGGATCGTTTTATTTCCCAAGACAATGGCCCCGACCACAACTATCTGTGTCAGGGCTATAAGAGCTTTTACGCGCATGCGCTGCCCGCACTTCGCGCAATGGCTTTCTTGATTTCACGTGGACGAGGCGCTCAAGAAATTATGAATCCCCTGGTCGCTCAGTCATTGGGAGTCCATATCCCACCCAAGGAGGAACATCGTGCTCATTGAAGCCACGCTCATTGGCGTGTTGATCGGCATCGTTGTCGGAGCGCTCGGCGCGGGTGGCGGTATTTTATCGGTCCCCGTCTTGGTATATCTCCTGGGTCAAAACCCCCATCAAGCTGCGACTTTATCCCTGATCATCGTGGGTGCGACTGCTTGTGTTTCTCTTATTACTCGCGCTTCCAGTGGTCACGTTGATTGGAAGCAAGGAAGCCTTTTCGCCTTCGCTGGGATCGTCGGTACCTGGGGAGGCTCCGCGCTCAATCCCCTGGTATCAGCGCGAACGCTCATGCTGGAGTTTTGCGTTCTTTTGGCATTTGTTGCGATTTTTATGGTGCATAGACAGTTGCGTGCACGCGCTGATACGTCCCTTTCATCGATTGACGAGGCCGCGCCTGGGAATTCCCCACGCACGCTTGCTTCGACACTGAAGAAGGCAGTCTTAGTCGTTCTTTTAGCCAGCGTAACCGGTTTTCTCACCGGTTTCTTTGGCGTGGGTGGAGGTTTCGCTATCGTTCCTGCGCTTCACCTTGTTCTGTGTTACCCGATGAAGAAAGCATCAGCGACATCTCTGTTGATCATGCTCATTACAGCGCTTTTCGGCTTGGCTTCGCGTGCGCTGGGTGGAACTTTGGATATCAGTGCCGAGGCCGGGGTGATGGTCGCCTGCTTCGCTGCGGCCTCGATGTGCGGAGGTATCCTCGGGGCAAGGCTTACCCGTCGGGTAAGTTCTACCGCACTCGCATGGGCATTCATTGTTCTCCTGATCGGAGTTGCAAGCGTGAGTGCCTTCGCCACGCTACGCGCATAACGAGAAGCCAGGGGGAACAATCGCTACCGGCGCGTCTGTTCTAAACCTCGGGCGCAGTTCTGGCCACAAGAGTATTTGTCGCCTGCGCAACCGGGCGCACGATCATCGAATCGATGTTGACGTGACGCGGCCGCTCCAAGGTCCACACAATCGCCTCGGCGATATCCTCGGCGACGAGGGGCTCGGCAACCCCCTCATACACCCGGTCCGCGGCTTCCTGAGAGCCCAAGCGATTGAGAGAAAACTCTTCAGTTTGCACCATGCCGGGCGCGATCTCGATAACTCGCACGGGCTCACCCACCAGCTCCTGACGTAAGGTATTGGCAATGATGCGCTCGGCGTGCTTGGCGGCAACGTAGCCGCCACCTCCCGGGTATGTGTCGTGGGCGGCTGTTGACGTCAGGAAGACGAGGTCGCCTCCCCGCTCACGCATCGAGGAGAGAAATGCGCGCGTGCAGTGCAAGGCCGTGAGGACATTGCGCTCAAACATTTCACTCCACCTGGCAGGATCTGCATCCGCAACCCGATCAACGCCGATGGCTCCACCCGCATTGTTCACCAGCGCATCGATGGGGCCGCCTTCTAGGACATGCGCGGCCATTTCCTCCACCTGTGCGTGGTCGGTGAGGTCCGCCGCCCAATACTCACAGCCAATCTCGTCAGCGAGGGCCGCGAGGCGTTCGCGGCGCCGGGCCACAGCAACGACGTTCCACCCCCGCATTGCCAAAAGACGGGCGGTGGCTTGTCCGATTCCGCTGGAGGCTCCGGTGACAACGACGCGACGAGAGATGTTCATGGTGCAACAGTAATATCCCCGGGCGCGCATCGTCATCTGCGCATCCGGGGATATTCTCTTTCATCTCAGCCTTCGGGTAGACCGTAGGCCTTGTGAATCAGCCAGATCGGGTGAACAACATTCGCACCGGTTGCCGTGCGAATCTGCCAGCGACAGGTCTCGGTGTCGCAGGCCGCGAGTTCAACATTAACCTGCTTAACGAAGTCGAAAACCGGAGCTCCCACCGCTTGGGCGATCGCATACTTTTCTTTCTTCATTCCGTAGGTTCCGGCGATACCGCAGCAGGGCTGCTGGGATTCCTTCACTGTCACCCCGGGGATCAAACTCATGAGTTCTACAGCAGGCATACCCAAACCTTGCGATTTGAGCTGGCAGGGCGCGTGGTAGGGAATGGTCACGTCGATGCGTTCCATATTCATGTCGAGCTCGCCGCGATCGTAGAGGTCGATGAGGAACTCACAAATGTCCCACGTGCGTGAGGCGACATCTTCAAGTTCAGGGGTATCCATTTCCAAGATGTCGTGAGCCTCATGGCGAAGCATTCCACCACACGAACCAGAAGAGGAGATAATCGGCGCGTCCCGATTCGCCTTCCGCAGGTCATGGGTCAGACGCGAGACATACTTACGCGATTCGTCGTAAAGACCGTTTGACTGCAGAGCCAAACCACAGCATCCATGCGGTGGAACAAGGACTTCGTAGCCCAAGTGCTCAAGTACCAGCACGGAGTGGATTGAGGTCTCAACCTCAAAGTACTGTCCTGCGCAACCGTGGAAGAAGATCACTTGTCCCTTCGTACCAGAGTTGGGAAGCGGAGTGTGCTTCTTGAACCAGCTTTCGAAGGTGCGACCATAGGCGCGAGGCATGGGGGCATTGCGGTGAACGCCAATGATCTTTTCCATAGCAACGCGAATCGGCTTAACATCCAGCGCCCAGTTGGCGATGGGAGCGAAGGGCGTCATGACGCTTCCAATCAGGCCCGTGCGTCCAATGAGCTGATCGCGAAGCGGGATTCCCTGCTTCTTCTTCATGTCGGTTCGCGCGTGGTGAATCATTTCGGTGACCTTCACGCCCTGAGGACACACCAAAGAGCATGTACCACACGAGGAGCAGTAGTCGATCGAATGATCAACGAACTGGCCTTCTTGACGGTAGCGTTCTGCTTGTGGACCAGAGTACTTCGGGCCAGCGAAAAGATCAGTCACGCGCATGACGGGGCATTGCGTTTCACAGATCGTGCACTTCACGCAGGCGTCAAGGGAAGCACGAAGACCGAAGTCATCACCTTCAAGCCCCAAAACATCGGCTTCTTCGATGCCGGGTACAATTTCCAGACTCATTGAAGAACCTCCACAATCGAATCGGCTGCGCGCAGCGCACTTGCCAGAGCGATACCATCGCCCGACTTTTCCTTCCAACGCGTTGAACCAGCCAGATTCCCCCCAGCCGCATAAACGTTGGAGTAGACGGGACCTGCTCCCGGAGTGCACACGCGCATCTTGTCGTCGACCTCAAAGCCAACCTTGAAGAGAGGCTGTTCACTGCCCCAGAAGTCACCATTAAGCAGACTCGTATCAACACCTGTTAGCGGAAGCCCCATAACCGTGTCCCTCACGTGACCGTAAGAATCAATCTCGAGCGCTCCCGATTCGAACCCTCCCGCGGCGAGGATCACGGACTTGGTCGGGATTGTACGGGCATGCCCAGCGGTCGAGATGGTCACGGATTGCACCTGCTGGTCTTCAACCTCGTAGGAAACCAGGGAAGATCCCAGCATCACACGGCAGCTTGCTTTCGCAATCTCGGTGAGTTCTTGGTTCAGGCGCATACCCGGTACCGACGGTGGCTGAAGAACAATTTCGAAGACGGGCTGGCCGAGCATTTCTTGGATGTCGAGCCAAGCGCCCGGATCATTCAGACCAAGAACGGCAGGAAGGCCAACGGTTTCACCGGGTCGCACAACTTCTTTCAGAAGTGCGACAAGGCGTTCGCGGGTCTCCTTATGGTCCAGTGCGCGCGCAAAGTTCGTACCGGTCGTGTCGCGTTCTTGCCCGCGAATATCGAGATCAACATAGGCTGAACGCGCCACAATCGCTTGCCCGTTGGCGTCTTTTTGGAGACGCATGTTCTCGGCGGCAAGGGAGGGGTAGAAGTCCTTCAGGCGCTTGAAACCAACGATCACATAGCTTTGCCCGACGGGGATACCGGCTTGCATCGAAGGCTGGTACAAGGCGGTCGGACGCAGTGCGCCAAGCGCCGTTGGTATACGAACATTCGTATCGGCCGAGCCAAGGAGGCGCTCGGGTCCAAGAAGCTCACGAATCCACTCAAGCGATTGCGCAACGCTTGATGCCCCGAGGCGCGCGTAGGGGTGAGTGGGGTGATCGGCGGCGAGCTGTGTGATTGCCTCTAGCGGGCGCTCAACGAGTTCCGGGGCGTAGCCCAAAGCGTCGATTGTCCCTTGCCCCAGTTGGAGGCCACCGATTCCCTTGGTGACAAGAGTGACCTGAGCCCCGCGCTGCGCCAGTCGGATGCTGGCAGCAAGACCGGCAAGGCCCGCTCCGATAACGACTGCGTCACGCATGGGTGAGTCCTTCCTGTTCTTCTCCATCTTCCAGGGCTTCTTCCCCACTTTCGACAGCGTCCCAGTACGCGCATTCATGCGGAATAGCGTCGGGAGCGGTGGGCAGGTGCTCGACGTCTAGGGTTCCTTCGTGGATCCAGTTGTCCAGAGCAGCCTGACGGGCTTGTTTGCCGAAGAGAATGGGCCACAGTCCGATCCAGCGGTTCTTGAGGAAGAGGCGAAGCAGTTCATTTGTCCGAGGCGCGTCGATGTCACCGCGTTCATGTGCAATTCCCGCACTGCGCTGGGAGCAAAAACCGCCCTGACAGGGACCCATTCCAAGGCGAACTTGACGGCGCACGTCATCGAGTTGCCCGCCGGGAAGAACGTCCATTGTGCGTTCGAGCATTTCACGGGTGACAAGTTCGCATTCGCAGATGATCTCTTGGCTGGAGGGCGACTCGCCATGGTGTTCAACATCGTCGAGGCGGTGGCCGATGTAGTAGTTCGAGTGTCCTTCTGCCTCGGGAACGACTTCGTCGGCGGTACGGCAGGGCCGTTCCTCCCCCATCTGCTGACACATGATGTTGACGATGCGTTCTGCCATCAGGCGGTAGGTCGTGAGCTTACCGCCGGCAATGGTCAAGATACCATCAACACCATCGCGACTCATGTGGTCAACGATGTGCATTCCTCGGGCCATGTGACGGGTATCTGATTCGGAGACGCGAGTGTCTTTGATGAGCGGACGAGCGCCCGCCCACGCATGGAGGGCACGAGACTTTCGGAAGCCAGGAATCAGGGTTTCTCCCGCGTCAAGCATCTGCTGGACTTGGTCAGAAAGAATCGGCAACTTGTCGGGGTCTTCCGCACGCAAGTCGGTCGTTCCGATAATGCAAACGGGGTGGACGGGAACCAAGATGTCACCGTCAGCGGGCCAAATGCAGCGGTTAATGACGTTCTGTGAAAGACGATGATTCATGGCGATCATGATTCCCGCACCAGGAACGACTTCCACTCCATGGCAGTCCGCAAGCGCCGCGATTTGTCCGGCCCAGGGACCGCCACAGTTCAAGACAAAGGAACAGTCAATCCGGATGTCCTCGCCTAATCGTTCATCGCGTGCGAAGACCGCTTCGATACGGTCTTGGCTGCGTTGAATTCCGGTTGCACGAGTGTAGGTGAGGATCTCCGCTCCATAGGCAATGGCCGAGCGCGCCGCACCCCAGACCATACGCCAGCCGTCGACGGTTCCGTCTTGTACTGCAAATGCGCGCTTGAGTCCCGGATCAAGTCGAGGCTCGCGACGAAGAGCCTCAGCGGGAGAAATCTCTTCTGCAGGAACGTGAGCGGCTCTCGCGCGAGCGATGAATTGATCGGCGTAGTCTTCATCGTCAAAAGAGGTTGTTACGAAGAGACCGCCGGTCTTCTCCACGGCATCAGCATTGATGCGGGAGACGATTGCATTTTCTTCCGCACATTCGGTTGCCGATTCAGGGTCGGACGCAATGTAACGCGCGCCTGAGTGGAGCAATCCGTGGTAGCGCCCAGAAGTTCCTTGAGCCATATCGGCCCGGTCAAGAAGAATGGCACGGAATCCGCGCATTGCGACATCGCGGACAACGCCGGCACCGGTCGAGCCACCACCGATGACTACGACATCAGTCTCCATCGTCCTCATAGTGTTACGTTGTTCCTTAGAGAGTTTCTGATTGTTTCCTTATTAATCATGACCCTTTTAGGACCTCTGCACATCTTCCCAAGGCATGTTGCACATATGTGCACATTACTCATTAAAGCCTGTAATCATTCACAGCAAACTTAGGTCTTCCTAAGAAATCGGGTGTGCGCCGCATACTAGCGGCAACGTACAGTGTCTTTATGACTGAAGAGCAGATTTACCGTCCACAAGACGATTTCTACCGCTACACCAATGGCGAGTGGCTCGCGACCCACGAAATTCCGGCCGATCGCCCCATACACGGCACCTTCCATGAGCTCCTTGATCAATCCGAGCTGTGGGAAAAAGCAATTGCAGAAGATGCAGCTGCCGGGAAAGTTCCCGGGCATAACGGGGAACTTATCGCCCATCTATACGGAATATTTATGGATGAAGACGCTGCCAACCAAGCAGGATTCTCCCCCATTGCCGACAAGCTCACACGCCTTCGCGCAGTATCGAGTCGCGATGATCTTGCCACACTGATGGGAACCTTCCGCTACGAGGGGATCTCTGGCCTCTTTGGAAGTTACGTCGGCACCGATGCGCACAATTCCAGCCAGCACATGCTCGACTTGTACCAGGGCGGTCTTTCTCTTCCCGACGAGGCCTACTACCGCGAGGAACAGCATCGCGAAGTTCTCGAAGCGTGGGAAGCCTACGTCGCCAAGCTTTTTACTCTGGTCGGGTCCAATGAAGAAGACGCCGTTTCTCACGCGAAAGCGGTTCGCGAGTTCGAAACACACGTTGCTTCCTTCCACCGCGACGCCGTGACAAACCGCGATCCGCTCTTAGCCGACCACCCCATGACCTGGGATGAGTTGCGCCAAAACTACCCTTCGTTCCCTTGGAACCTGTGGGCGAAGGCCGCAAAGCTTCCCGTGGAAAAGATTGAGACACTCAACGTGTCGCATCCGGAGTTTTTCGAGGGCGCAACGCAGCTGTGGGAAAACGCCGATCTTGAAGTCCTCAAGATGTGGATGGAACACTCCCTCATCGACGAGTACGCATCCTTACTCTCCGAAGACTTCGTCAATGCCTCCTTCGAGTTCCACGGACGAACTCTTTCAGGAACCCAGGAGCTGCGCCCTCGATGGAAGCGCGGCCTTTCCTTGGTCTCTTCTCTCCTTGGCGAGGCCATGGGTGAAATTTGGGTGTCCCGCCATTTCCCGCCCGCCAACAAAGAAATCATGGATGGCCTCGTCCGCAGCCTTCTCGACGCCTATGAGCAGGCGCTCACCCACTGCGAGTGGATGGGCGAAGAAACCCGCACTCAAGCATTAAAGAAGCTCGGTACCTTTACTCCCAAGATCGGCTACCCCGACCAATGGCTTGACTATTCATCCTTGCACTTCGATTCAGACTCCTTGGTTGATACCGTCGAGGCAGCAACGCGCTTCCACGTTCAACGTCGCTGGGATAAACTCGGCGGTCCCGTCGATCGAAGCGAGTGGCACATGACGCCTCAGACCGTCAATGCCTACTACGACCCGACGATGAACGAAATCGTCTTCCCCGCTGCGATCTTGCAAGCACCATTCTTCGATCCAGATGCTGATGATGCCTCAAACTTCGGCGCTATCGGCGCAGTGATCGGACACGAAATCGGACACGGTTTTGACGATCAAGGTTCACGCTTTGATGCGGAAGGCAACTTGGAGAATTGGTGGACCGATGAAGATCGGGAACGTTTCGAGGAACGCACCAAGCGCCTCGTTGATCAGTACGACGCGCTTACCCCACGGGATCTCCAAGGGGAAGAACCCCCGCTCCATGTCAATGGAGCACTCACTCTGGGAGAGAACATCGGCGATTTGGCCGGGCTTTCCATTGCATGGCAGGCCTATGTTGCTCGACTTGCGCAGAAGGGACTCACCCCGCAATCTGCCCCTGAAATCGACGGGCAAAGCGCAGCTCAGCGTTTCTTCACCGCGTGGGCTCGCGGATGGAGGACGGCGATCCGCCGCGAGTACGCCAAACAGCTCCTGAGTATCGATCCTCACTCCCCCGCAGAATTCCGCTGCAATCAGATCGTTGCGAATATGGACCCCTTCTCCGAGGCCTACGATGTAGCCCCCGGTGATGATCTGTGGATCGCCCCCGAAGAGCGCGTCCATATCTGGTAGCCAGGACAACCAAGGTTTCAATTCGATACAACAATTGCCCTTGTGGCGCGGCAAGGTTCGCGCCACAAGGGCAAACATGTAAAAATTAAGACGTTTACGCGCATCCGCGCGTCCTGATCGTCAACACAATCGGAAGGTGAGCAATGCCTGGCCTGAACCTGACGCGCGAGGAAGCCATCCAGCGCGCAGACGTGATCTGCGTAGATCACTATGACGTCGAACTCGACCTCACGCGCGGAGACAAGGACTTCTTTTCGCGCACAACCGTGACATTCAGCGCGACCGAAGGAGAAACAACCTTCGCGGACTTGGTGTCGAACAATGTTCACTCGATTGTCCTCAACGGTGAGCACCTGGATCCGCTCATCCACCAAGATCACCGCATTGCCCTTCCGCAACTCGCTGCACACAATACCCTGACGGTCGAGGCTGACTGCCAGTACATGCACACCGGTGAGGGCCTCCACCGCTTCGTCGACCCCGCTGACTCGCAGGCCTACTGCTACTCCCAGTTCGAAGTTCCGGATGCTCGTCGCGTGTTCACGACATTCGAACAGCCCGATCTGAAGGCGACCTTCACCTTCACGGTAACGGTGCCCGCCGGATGGAAGGTCTTCTCGAACTCGGCGACTCCCGAACCTGAGATGAACGAGTCTTCGTGGACCTACCGTTTCGAAGAGACCGAACGCATCTCGACCTACATCACCGCGATTATCGCCGGTCCCTACCAGGGCGTGACCGACTCACTGGTTTCCAGCGATGGTCGCACGATTCCTCTGGGTGTTTGGTGCCGCGCATCATTGCTTGATTCTCTGGATTCCGATCGGATCTTGGATATCACGCGTGCGGGATTCACTTTCTTCGAGGACGCTTACGGGATTCCTTACCCCTTCAAGACCTACGACCAGATTTTCGTTCCCGAGTACAACGCGGGCGCAATGGAAAACGCGGGCTGCGTGACTTTCCGCGATCAATACATTTTCCGCACTCGTCCCACGACCGCTGACCTCGAAGCTCGCGCGAATACGATTCTCCACGAGCTCGCTCACATGTGGTTCGGTGACTTGGTCACCATGAAGTGGTGGAATGACCTGTGGCTCAACGAGTCTTTCGCTGAGTTCATGAGCCACTTGGCTCTTGCAGAGGCCACCGAATACACCGAAGGCTGGACTGGATTCATGCTCCGCAAGGACTGGGGCATGAACCAAGATCAGCTTCCGACCACTCACCCGATCACCGCTGAAATCCGCGATCTCGCCGACGTCGAAGTGAACTTCGATGGAATCACCTACGCGAAGGGCGCCTCGGTCCTGCGTCAGCTGGTCACTTACGTCGGCCGCGAACACTTCTTTGCTGGTCTGCACGAGTACCTGACGAAGCACTCCTACTCGAACGCAACACTGGCAGACCTCTTGGGCGAGCTAGAAAAGGCATCGGGCCGCGATCTCAAGCAGTGGTCGCGCGTCTGGCTTGAAGAAGCCGGAATCACCCTGCTGCGCCCGCAGATTGACGTCTATGACAACGGTGCGATCACCCAGCTCAAGGTCATTCAGGAGCCCTTCTCCGAAGGGTCGTCACTGCGTCCCCACCGCCTCATTGTTTCGGGTTACAGCCAGGCAGAGGATGGATCTATCGAACGCGTCTTCAGCCAAGAGCTTGACGTCGATGGTTCCTCCACCGTTGTCTCCGAGGCAACTGGCATCGCACGCCCCGACCTCATTCTGATTAACGATCAGGACTTGGCATACGCGAAGGTTCGCTTGGATCCGCAGTCCTTGGACTTTGCGATCCGCAACATCGCTCGCTTTGAGGATTCTTTGACCCGAGGCGTGATCTTGGCTTCCGCGTGGGATATGACCCGCGATGGCGAAATGCCCGCGCGCGACTACCTGCTGCTTCTGCTCAGCGCACTACCCGCAGAGCGCAACGCAACCATGCTGCGACTGTACTTGCGCCACCTCGAGCAGGCGCTTGAAACCTATGTTGCACCTGCGCGTCGTCGTGCACTGCAAGAGCGTGTTGCCTCGGCGCTACTCATCATGGCTCGCACTGCTAGCGCTCACTCCGACGAACAGCAGCTCTTCGTCCGCGAGCTCGCACACTGCGCAATTCTCCCCGAGCACTTCGAGGCGGTGCGTGGTCTGTACGAGGGCACCGAAACCCTCATGGGACTCGACCTCGACGTCGACCTGCGTTGGACACTGCTCACGGCACTTGTCCGCGGCGGGGTTGCTGGCGAAGCTGAGATCGCGGCTCTTGAGGCCGAAGATGACACGATGACCGGACATCAGAAGGCGGCTGCTGCCCGCGCTGCAGTTGCCGACATTGCTGTGAAGCAGCAGGTCTGGGACGCGGTTCTTCGTGATACCTCGATCCCGAACGATACTCGCTGGGCGATGGTTTCCGGTTTCTGGGCACAGGCTCGTACAACTCCCGAGATGTACGTCCCGGTCGTCGCCGATTACTTCGACTCCCTCCAACAGATCTGGAGAGATCACACCTTCCACATTGCAGAGGACATCGTCACTTTGATGTTCCCCAAGGCCCTCGCCGGCTACGTGGAAGGCCTTGATCTGGTTGCGCAGGGAACGCGTTGGATTCAGTCGCACCAGGATGCGTCCGCGGCCTTGATTCGACTCCTGCGCGAGCAGATTTCAACCACCGAGCGCATGCTCGGCGCTCAGGCGGCTGACGCCTGATCACAGGATTCATCGATTGGGGGCTGCCACTTCGGCAGCCCCCAATTTTTGTATTCACAGGCGACGACGACGCCCACTCTTTCTTCGTGAAGTGAATCTACTCGCCGACTACGGCAAGTTCATCATCGATTATTCCCGTTCCAGATCCGACGTAGGTCGTCACTCCCATGAGTAGGCCCGTGAGCGCCATCGCCACCAAAGGAATAGTCTCACTTCCGAGGGATTGGAGGAGAATACCGAAACCGATAGGGCCAAGGGCAGCAATCACGTAGCCAATGGGTTGCACCAAGGCTGAAAGTTCGGCCGTCACAGCTGCGTCGCGAGACCGGGCAGGAATGAGGGCGATGATGAGGGGAAAGGTGAATCCCCCGATTGCCAACAAGGACACCCAGAGAAATGCGAAAGACCCGGGCACCAGCACCAAACCGATCCAGCCGACGAATGTCAGCAGACCGAAAATAATGGAAAGCCATGGGATATGCGTCCCCATGTGGTCAATCATGAAGGGAATGACCAGGCCACCAAGGACTGCCCACAAATTCACAAGAGCTGTCATGATGGACGCAAATCCAGCAGAGTAGCCGGCATTCATCAAAATTTGCGGGAGAAATGCAAATTGAACATAAGCGTTCAATGCTTGAAGTCCGAATCCGAGGACCAAGGCAATTGCAGTCCTCGAGTGATAGATCGGGCGCCGCTTGGTCGCATTAGAGGAGGAAGTTTCCGCGCTTCGGGTGCCTCCATCGGGAGAATCTCGACGAACAAGACCGCTGATCTTGATCCAAATTGCCCCTGCGATAACAGCAAAAATCGCCCAACTCGCCAGTGAAGACCGCCAGAGCTGGCCATCATGACCAGAAAGCGGCACGGCGAACGCAGAACCTGCCGCTCCTCCGATCAGCAAGACCGTTCCGTATGTGGTGACGAGCAGCGTTCGCCGTCCGGCCTCGTGGAATTTAATCCAGGCAGGGACAAGGACGTTCGCAAGGGCTGGGCCGATGAGTGCAACGACGCTCAGAAGACAAAAGAGCGTAAAGTTGCCCGCCCAGGGACGCACAAGCAAGCCGAGGCCACTGAGTGCAGTGCCCGTAGTCAGCACAGCGCTCATCCCCCAACGCTTTGAGAGGGGAACAGCGAGAAGTCCAACACCAGCAAAGACAAGGCAGGGAAGAGCAGAGAGGACTCCAAGGGCCCCCTCTCGAGCCGAATAGGCCTGAGAGATCGTAGACAGAAGCGGCCCGGTCGAGGTCGCCCCAGAGCGCATAGTTAAACTCATGGCGAGAATGCCGACGAATGCCAGGGAAGTTGAAACCGCGGCACGTGAATATGTTTTTTGCTGCGCTGTCATTATTTTTCTGTGTTCTTCACTTCATTTTCGACTCTGGTCAGCAGATTTTCCCAAATTGCGACCATACATTGAACGGGATTTTCATAAGGCGCTTAGACTGTCAATCACTACAAGGACCGACACATATGACCGCAGGGTGCGGCCGATGCGTCAGCACACGGAAAGGATTCACGTGTCTACGCCCGCAACGAGCTCACGCTCGTCACTTAAGGAATTGACCTTCCGAGGAATTGTCATCGGTGGAATTATTACTTTGGTTTTCACCGCCGCGAACGTCTACCTGGGATTGAAAGTTGGATTGACTTTCGCGACCTCCATCCCGGCAGCCGTCATTTCCATGGCAATTCTACGATTTTTCTCGGATCACACTATCCAAGAAAACAACATTGTCCAAACAATTGCTTCCGCTGCCGGAACGCTTTCCGCAGTAATCTTCATCCTCCCCGGTCTGGTGATTGTCGGCTGGTGGAGCGGATTCCCCTACTGGACGACAATGGCCGTCTGCGCGGTCGGCGGCATCTTGGGTGTTATGTACTCGATCCCCTTGCGCCGCGCGTTGGTTACGGGTTCGGACCTTCCCTACCCCGAAGGTGTTGCCGGAGCAGAAATCCTCAAGGTTGGCGACTCCCACGAGAAGTCAGCCGACAACAGCCTTGGTTTGCGCGCAATTATTTGGGGGGCAATCTGCTCTGCCGCAATGTCCTTGCTGTCCTACATGAAGGTTGCGGCCTCGTCGCTGTCAGCAACCTTCCGTGTAGGTGCAGGTGCAACATCGATTGGCACCTCGCTCTCGCTGGCGCTGATCGGCGTCGGTCACCTGGTGGGATTGACTGTCGGCATTGCCATGCTCATCGGCATGTTCGTCAGTTTCTTCATCTTGATTCCTTACTTCAGTGTCGGGCAGCTTGACGGTTCACCACTGTCTGACATTGTCGACACGGTCTTTTCTAGCCAGGTGCGTTACATCGGCGCCGGCGTCATGGCCGTCGCGGCAATCTGGACTCTTGTCAAGATCATCTCCCCCATCATCAAGGGAATCCGTGATGCCATGCGTTCTTCTCGCACCCGTCACGCGGGCGGCGAACTCGACCAGACTGAACGCGATATTCCGATTACGATCGTCGCGCTGGTGATTGTTCTGTCGATGATTCCCGTGGGCGGTTTGCTGTGGATCTTCACCCACGGCACCGAGATTGCTCACAATACAGCGATGCTCATCGCTGTTTCTGTGATCTTCACTCTGCTCGCAGGACTCTTGGTCGCCGCAGTTTGCGGTTACATGGCCGGCCTCATCGGCTCGTCAAATAGTCCCGTTTCAGGCGTGGGTATTTTGGTCGTAGTCTTGACCGCTCTGGCAATCGTTGCCGTTCACGGACACGGTTCTTCCGGCGCGGAAACCACTGCCCTCATCGCCTACACCCTCTTTACCGCCGCGATTGTCTTCTGTATCGCAACGATTTCGAACGATAATTTGCAAGACCTCAAGACTGGTCAGCTCGTGGGTGCAACTCCCTGGAAGCAGCAGGTCGCGCTGGTCATCGGTGTTGTTTTCGGTGCTCTCATCATTCCTCCGGTCTTGAACCTCATGCAGAACGCTTTCGGTTTCCAGGGAGCTCCTGGAGCAGGTCAAGATGCACTTGCAGCCCCGCAGGCCTCTCTGATTTCTTCGCTGGCTCAAGGAGTTGTGGGCGGCACTCAAGACTGGAGTCTCTTGGGTCTGGGTGCAATCATCGGCGTGGGTATCATCATCGTCGATGAGCTTCTCAAGCTGAGCTCGAAGGGCCGCTTTGCTCTTCCGCCTCTCGCGGTCGGCATGGGCATGTACCTCCCCGCTTCTTTGACGATTATGATCCCCGTTGGCGGCGTCATCGGTTTCTTCTACGACCGTTGGTCCGCAAAGCGCAAGGATCCCGAGCGCGCACGTCGAATGGGTACGCTCTTGGCGACCGGTCTGATCGTCGGCGAAAGCCTCTTTGGCGTGATCTACGCAGGCATTGTTGGCGCCACAGGAAGCGAAGAACCGCTTGCCGTTCTGGGCGATTCCTTCGCAACGCCAGCGACCATCATCGGTGCGCTCTTCTTCTTCGGTTCAATCTTCGCGCTGTACCGTTGGACAAGCGGCATGGTTTCGCGCACAGATAGTGCTCCTGCCACTGACGAGGCAGCGGCTGAGGAAGCACTCGACGTGCACTAAGCATCGCTTAGCCTGAAGTTGGAGGGGAGCCGGATCGAATCCGGCTCCCCTCGGCTCTATCCAAACACGCTACTGCCTAAGATGACTTCTTATCATCACCTGCGCGTGTTCAAGTTCCCTTCCTATATACAAAAATCCGCTGGATGATCAAACATCCAGCGAGTAACCTCACGGGACTCACTTGATCTGCGCATGCTTCGTCATGGCGGTATCAGCATTCATATTTCCCGCACTCCTCTCCCCTGCGAAGATCACACGGGAACGTTATTTGAAGCCGAGTTGTCTCATACGTCCGGGCAGGCATCGATCTCCCCGTGCCCCGGCTGTTCAGGCTGTCGCAAAGTAGGAAATCTGGGAAGTAACGGCGCAATCACTTTTCCGAATATCTCGGTAGACCGGGCAGGAATTTACACACTGTCAGTCGGATACCTCTCTGAAGATCCTCGCTCTTTCCTGCTACGCGTCAACGACCGCAATATTGTGGTGACACCTCCACGTTCCGGAAAAGGAAATGACGGGCAGCCCAGCGGATGGGAAATCGTCCGAACCGTTGATATCCCAGTCGAACTCCACTCCGGTACAAATACTGTGACCATCTCAGGGAACACCCCATGGGCTCCTGGTATTGATCGAGTGATTGTTCGCTAGCGACGTCTGTGGGTGGAGGAGAAAGCTATAGATCCCCTCCCCCCACAGTCCGTTTTCACGAGAAAAGATCCCTATTTGACCTCAGGAAGGCGCCCCAGAGTTCCTCCTTCAATGAAGTCTCCGGGCACCAGGATCGAGGCGTTGCGCGCCTCGGAACCGGCTAGGCGTTCCTGCGCGAGCAGCGCGGTCTGCCTCGCCAATTCACGCACCGGTTGCGCAACCGTCGTCAGGTTCAAAAGCGGTGAAGAATACGGACCGGTCGCGTCAAAGCCCGTCACCGACATCTGCTCCGGGCAGGCAATCCCTCGCGACGCCAAGTGTTCCAAAATTTTCACCGCAATCAGATCACTTCCCGTAATGACCGCAGTACACCCGGCATCAATCGCCTGGTCAATGCCGTCGAAAAGATCCTCACCGTAGTCGCTGTGCGACGTCACGATATGTGGCTGGACGCCGTCGACAACCAGCTGGGTAATGAAGGTTGCGGTACGGGCATGCAGGGTGGCCGCGAGGGGGTGGCTGGTGGCGGTGACAGCAACTTTCCGGTGTCCATAGGCCACAACTTTTTGCGCCAGCATCGCTTCATACGCGGGATCGATGCGCACGGAATCAAATTCAGGGCGGGTTTCCCCACAGCCGATAGTAATGAGCGGGACGAAGGAAGCCGCATACTGCATGGCCTCGTTCGATACTCGACCAGAAGCAACGATAACCACGCCCACCCCGTGTCCCACGAGGTTGTTAATGGCCTGCATCTGGCCTTCTTCGCTGTCACCTCCGGCGGTAATCAGCAGTTCTAACCCGAGTTCGTCGGTGTGGGCTTGGAGTTCTTCTGCAACTTTCCCATAGAAGCTGTGTCCAACGTTGCGCACCAAAAGGCCGACAGTGGTGGTGGTGGAACTGGCGATCCCAGCAGCACCGAGGTTTCGCACATATCCGAGGCGGGCGGCAGCTTGGCGCACAGCGACGCGCGCTTGGGAACTGACGGCGGGATGCCCAGAAAGTGCGCGGCTGGCAGTCGCCTGCGACACTCCCGCTGCTTGAGCCACATCAATGATGCTGGCTCGTTTCTTTCTGGGCATCCTCGAACATCCGTCTTTCAGTGAGTGGTGGGTATTCCCCGACGTCAGCGCGGGGTTCCGACCGTCCAAGTATACAGAGGACGGAAGGAAAAAATACCGGCCTCTTGGTCTTGATCGACTTCGACAAGAGCGATCTGTGAGCACTCCATCGAATTGTCGGTTTTCAGAGCATGAAGAGCATCAGCAAGCGCCCGATCCTCTTCGCTACTCGTCCCCGCAACCGCATAGGCCAGGCTGAAATGGGGGCCAAACGGCGGATCCGTGAGCGCCTCCCCCAGTCCCGCGTCAACGATGCTGTCACGCACGGCGTCGATCAGCCTCGTAAATGAGGGGTTCTCTGGGGAAATCACTTCCACTGCCCGTTCCTGGACGGCCGGCGGAGCGAAGGTCAACGTGAAGGGGTCGATCTGCGCCATGCGACGATCCATCTGCGAGCGCAGTTTCTCCCATTGGGCGTCACTGATCTCGTCTCGATACAGATCGAGGCGTTGCACCGTCACGTGGATGCACTCCGGCGGTTGGATACCGATCTGTGGGAGCGCTGACAGGGGTTTTTCCGCCTCGCGCACCAAGTCCCACAGGGGGGAATCCTCGGGGGGCGCGAGGTAGAAGTGGAGCGCACCATTTCCTCGGCGCCACCGCGTATCCTCACGATCAAAAAAGCGTCGCATGGTTCCGACCTTTATTTCTCCGAGGAATCCGCGGGAATCACCCACAGGGACTCGCGCGAGATCACACAGGTGACCTTCTCTCCGGCAGTATGAAGTTCATTCATGCCGTGAGAACGGCCTTCGAGGGTGCCCGCCGCGGTGTCCAGGACGTAGGTGTTGACCGAGCCGTCGAAGGCTGCGGAGCGCACTGTGGCTTCCAGAGCCACGTCGCTGCCCTCCCCTGCCTGCTCGTTCCCGGGTGCATCCAGGCCGACCTCGGTGTTTTCTGCTCGGACGACCAACTCCACGTGATCGCCAACACCAAGTCCGGGGACTCCCGCGGTGTCCAGATCACCCAGCGGGGTGGCCACCAGGTAGCGGTCGCCTCGTACCTCACTAACCGTGCCGGCCACGAAGGATGCAGTTCCCATGAAGGAGGCCACGAAGCGATTCACCGGGCGATGGTAGATTTCACGCGGCTCCCCGACCTGCTCGATGGTGCCCGCGCTCATCACCACGATCATGTCGGACATGGTGAGAGCCTCGGACTGGTCGTGGGTCACGAAGATCGCGGTAAGTCCCAGACGCTGTTGGAGTGCACGGATTTCGCTGCGCATGCGCAGACGCAGGCGCGCATCCAGGTTCGAGAGGGGTTCGTCGAAGAGGATGATCTTCGGTTCCATGACGAGTGCTCGCGCCAGGGCAACGCGCTGCTGCTGGCCTCCGGACAGCTGATGCGGGTAGCGGTGAGCGTACTGTTCGATCCCCATGAGCGCCAGACCGTCAGCGATCCGCTGCTCACGTTCTGCGGCGGGGAGCTTCTGGTAGTTCAGGCCGAATCCCACGTTGTCTTTCACCGTCAGGTGTGGAAAGAGCGCGTAGGACTGGAACACCATCGACATGGGGCGCTTTTCGGGCGGGACAGACACCAGGGACTGGCCGTCCAGGGTGATTTCGCCTTCCGTAACGTCCTCAAATCCGGCGATCATACGCAGGGTCGTGGTCTTCCCACAGCCGGACGGTCCCAGGAAGGTCACGAATTTTCCGGCCTCAATGTCGAGGTTGATGCTGTCAACAGCTCGGTGCTGCCCCTGCTTGGCATCGTAGATTTTGGTGACAGAGCGCAGCTGGAGTGCGCCTGCCTGCGTGTGGTGTTCAGTCGTCATTTCACTACCGTCCTGGTGGAGCGATTCAGTCGGTTAATAAGAAGGTTGGCGATCATCAAGATGATGAGCACGAGGCCGATGAGGAAGGTGCAGTAGGCGAAGGCGTGGCCGAAACGCCCGGCATCAACCTCGTCCAAGATCTGGGAGGTCATCACCTTGGTTTGAGGCGTCGTAATGAAGATGATCGCGGTGATCATGGTCATGGACTTGGTGATGCCGTAGGTGACGGCGGTGACGATGCCGGAACGCACCAGCGGAAGTGTCACTTTCACCAGGGTAGACACCTGGCTGGCTCCCAGGGATCGCGCGGCTTCTTCCACCTGCGGGTTGATCTGTTTGAGCGCGGAAATACAGGCCTGCTGGCCGGTGGGGATGGCGCGCGCAATGTAGACCAGGATGATGGCGATGGCGCCGCTTCCGACGGCCAAGCCACCTGCCAGAGTGGGCAGAATCTGTTTGCCGAACAGCCACGTGGGGTTGGAGTAGGCCAGGGCGAATCCCAGACCGAGGACGGTGCCGGGGATTGCTATACCGAGCATGCCCCAGAAATCCAAGATTTTACCGATCTTCGGGAACTTGCGGACGACCAGCCACGCAATAATCAGCGCCATGACGGCTGCGATCGGAGCGGCGACCAGGGTCATCGACAGCGTTGTGACAATTGCGGAGGATCCCAGGCGCTGGACGTACCAGAAGTGTTCCATCGTGAAGGTGTTGTCAACGCCGAGGATCTTGACGAAGCTCCCCACGAAGAGCGTCATGTAGACGACGATGACGAAGACGATCCACCCGTAGACGGGGATGAGCATGGGGATCTTGACGCTGGACGCAGTGACCTCTTTGAGGGAGCCCACGGGCTTACCGGTCACGGTGATCACAGACTTACGGTTCGACCAGTATTTCTGAACGGCGAACACCGTGAGTGCGGGCAGGAGCAGCACCAGGGCAATTCCTGCGGCACTTGCGATGTCACCGCTTCCTGCGACGGCAAAGTAAATCTGACTGGCCAGGACTCGGAAGTCACCGCCCAGTACCAGGGGGTTTGCCAGGTCAGCGATGCCTTCAACAAAAAGCGCAAGGAAGGAGGCCAGCATTGCGGGAACCACCATGGGGATGGTGACTTTCACCAGGGTACTCAGCGGCTGCGCTCCGAGGGTGGCGGATGCTTCGAACAGGGAGTTGTCGAAGTTTTCCATCATGCCGCGGATATTAAGGTAGGCCACGGGCGCGAAGGTCAGGGAGAGCACAATGACCAGACCCACCAGGCCGTAGATGTTGTTCTCGATGCCGAAGATTCCGTAGGTGATGATGCCGCGCTTACCGAACAGGGTGATGATGGCGGTGGCCGTCGCAAAGGGCGGGGAAATCGTGGGCAGGAGGGTCACCCAGTGCAGGAGCTTCTTCCCGGGGAAGGTGAGGAACACTTGGGCGAATGCGGTGACGAATCCGATGAAGGTTCCGACAATTCCGACGCACAGTCCCAGCACCAGGGTGTTCACCAGGGTGTCGACGTTGGCGCCGAAGGATTGGGTGATAGCTGCCAGCCCGCGTTCGGACACGCCGATACCGATGAGTTTAGCAACGGGGATTCCCAGGAGGAGAATCAGCCCGATAATGGTCACCGTGGTGATGAGGGCGACGGGGATGTCGAGCTGCCGACCTTTACGCAGCTGTGGAATGCTCATAGCTTGTCTCCAATGAAAACGGCAGGAGAGACGCACACGGGGTGCGCGAGTTCCTCAGTGGGTTCTCGCGCACCCCGTGGTCTCACTTGGCGGAGCTTGCTCCGGCGATCTGGCTTTCGAAGATGCCGATGTAGTTGGCGCGAGAGTCAGCTGCCTTGCGTACATCCCAGTCCACGTGCTTCACGACGTCCTGCTTGGGGACGTTCGGACCGACCTTGGCGTCGGGCAGGGTAGGTGCTGCGAAGGAGGGGACGTCCGCGTAGAGATCCTGAGCCTTGGTGGTCAGCAACCAGTCCATGAAGGCCTTGGCGCCTTCGGGGTTGCGTGCACCCGCGAGGACGGAGACTGCGCCCACTTCGTAGCCGGTGCCTTCCGAGGGGTAGGTGGTGACCAGGTCGGAATATCCGGCCTTGTTGGCCTTTTCGCAGTCGGAGTCGAGAGCGATGGCAACGACCACTTCACCGCGTCCGGCCTGTTCAGTACCGGTTGCTGCGGACTTGGAGAACTGCATGATGTTGGGAACCAGTTCCTTGAAGTAGGAAACGGTCTTCTCCTGGTCGCCGTTGTTCAGGGTGGCGACGGTGTACATGGCCATGTAGCCAACGCCTGCGGTGGCAGGGTGCGGCATGGCAATGCGCCCCTTGAATTCGGGCTTGAGCAGGTCCTGCCAGGAGGTGGGAGCCTGTGCGCCGATGCGTTCGAGTTCCTTCTTGTTGGAGCAGAACGCAATGGAGTCGGTGTAGAAGCCGGACCAGATGCCTTCGGCGTTGTTGTACTGCGAGGGCAGTGCGGAGGCATTCTTCGAGACGTACTTTTCGATCTTGCCCTTGTCGTTGGCGACGAGGTGGTTTTCGGCCTGGCCGCCGGACCAGACGTCGAATTCACCGGGGTTGGTTTCGAGGCGGGCGAGGACTTCGCCGGCACCCAGGCGAACGTAGGTGGCCTTCTGACCGGTTTCCCTGGTGTAGGCGGCGACGATCGCCTGGCAGAAATCTTCCTGCTGGGAGCAGGCAATGTTCAGGGTATCTGCCGAGGCGGAGCCTCCCTGGGTGCTCTGGCCTTCGGGGGCAGAGCAGGCGGCGAGAGAAAGTGCCAGGAGTGCGGCGGGGAGAGCAGCGTAGCGTGCGCGCATCATTGAGCCTTCCGTTGCAATATGTTGTCTATGCACAGTTCGGAGTTGTGGATACGTTTCCACACCGGAGAGAGTACAGCATTTGCGACAATCTCGTCAATAAATAGGGACTTGTCCCCCAAAGCTTCACCAAATCGTAATCTGCATACGTTTTCATTCGGGAAGCAGATTTTCTGATGCCCTTTTCCGAAGAACTCTGGATTCATCCAGGACGCGTATATTCACGCACGTATTCACACGCGCATCGCGACAATAAAAGAAAAGCGCCACAATCACTGAGATCCTCAGGATTGTGGCGGAGACTGTGGAGCTAAGGGGATTCGAACCCCTGACCTCTTCCATGCCATGGAAGCGCGCTACCAACTGCGCCATAGCCCCAAGGTCGTTGCGATCTCTCGCTCGGACCTGTTAAGAATAGCGGACGAAGTCGCTTGAGGCAAAATTAAGGAGCTGTGCGAGCTGACACATTTGCCCCGTTCAGTTAAGCTCCGAAGACCTCCGGGGCAGCCCCAACGTTGTGCGAGGCCAAGCGCCAACGTGCAGCGCCAGATGCCCCCGAACCGCCTCCGCCAGCAAGGACAAGTTCTGACCAGTGCACATTATCGACACCGCGGATACAGTCGAAGTCTCGAGGATCTAGACCGATCGTGGACATCACCCCACGGGCAATAGCCGCACCGTGAGAAACCGCAACCAAAGTACCGCCTTGAGGAACAGACGCAGCGTGTTCAAGCACGGCCTCGCGAACGCGATCTCCCACAACGCCACCGGGTTCAACCCCAGCGCCAGCACTCTCCCCCGTCTGGCGCCATTCAAGCAGCCACTGCGGGTATTGCTCTGCAATCTGGTCGAAATCCAATCCTTCGAAAACACCGTAGGAGCGTTCAAGAAGTCGCTTATCGATCGCGATCTCCCCCACCTCAACACCGAGAGCATCAAGTTCGCGTGCCAAGGCTTGAGCGGTATTCAAGGCGCGTTCCAAGGGCGAAGACACAATCCTCACTTCCGAGGCAGACACGTAATCAGCATTCAAACCGCCAATACGGCCGCCCCCAGCGAGGCGCTTTGCCAAAACTCGCCCGCCTTCGAGTGCCTGCTCATGCCCAATGCTATTGAGCGGGATATCAATGATCCCTTGAAAGCGGTGCTCGACGTTGTAATCGGTTTGTCCGTGACGGAGAAAGACGATCCGACGGGCGCCACTAATGCGCGAATAACCAGCCACGGCCTCGGCAGAAACTTCAGTTTCCTTGGTGCTCACTCTTCAATCCCCTCAATCACTTGTGCGGGAGTCATAACCGGTCGCACTGCACCGGGAGCCACATCGGGAAGTTCTAGATGAGTGATCCTTTGATCAGCCCACAGCCTCTCAAGGGCGTAGAACTCGCGATCTTCTTGGCTCATCACGTGGATCACAACATCGCCATAATCGGCCAGAACCCACGTTCCTTCGCTGCGTCCTTCAATGCGTTTGGGAACGACATGCCAGTCGCGCCCGATCTCATCCATGATTTCTTCGGCAATCGCGCGAACTTGACGCGAAGTTGGGGCAGAGACCACCAAGAACGACTCTGCGATCCCGAGACGCTGAGAGACATCAATCAACACAGGATCCTGGGCAAGCTTATTGGCAGCGCCTCGAAGCGCACTTGTGATGAGATCGTCGCTTTGAACGTCCACAGTTATCCTTTCGTTTCTTTCAGTCTGCCATTATCTGGTCCCGCGAGCCACCGAGAGCGCCGACGGCCGGCGGGTGCATCGCACTTTAGCGCTCGGCACGATACAGACGGTACTTATTGATGTATTGAACGACGCCATCGGGGACGAGGTACCACACCGGTTTATTCCGCTCGACGCGCCTTCTACAGTCTGTCGAGGAAATCGCCATTGCCGGAACTTCCAGCAAAGACACGGAGGATGCGGGGAGTTTCTTCGCATCAAGGACGTGCCCGGGCCGCGTCACCCCAATGAAATGGGCCATTTCGAAGAGGGAATCAACGTCCTTCCACTGAACGATCTGCGTCAGAGCATCTGCTCCCGTAATGAAGTAGAAATCTGCATCCGGATAGATACCTTTGAGATCACGCAAAGTATCGATCGTGTAGGTCGTTCCACCGCGGTCGATATCGACCCGGGACACCGAGAAACGCGGGTTCGATGCGGTTGCAATTACCGTCATCAAATAGCGATGTTCCGCAGGAGTGACCCTCCTACCCGCTTTGAAAGGCTGCATTGCGGTCGGGACAAAAATGACCTCATCGAGTTGGAAGACATCCATAACCTCGGATGCAGCCACGAGGTGCCCGTGGTGGATGGGGTCAAAGGTGCCGCCCATGATCCCGATTGAGCGTCGGATTTTTCCCGAGGCCGCGTCCAGAGTTGGCATACTCCCCTCCCTTTACTTTCGTACCGCTCCGTCACCTTCAATAATCCACTGGCTGGTTGTCAGCTCAGCCAATCCCATTGGGCCTCGCGCGTGAAGCTTTTGGGTGGAGATGCCGATCTCGGCGCCCAATCCCAGCTGACCGCCATCGGTGAAACGTGTCGAGGCGTTGATCGCAACAGCCGCACTATCAACGTTGGAGCGGAAGAAGTGCGCTGCCTTCAGGGAGGGAGTGCAGATCGCCTCGGTATGACCGGAAGAGTATGTGCGGATATGCTCAACTGCTTCTTCGATCGAGTCGACAACGCGCACGGCCAAATCCATCGAGAGGTACTCTGTTGCCCAGTCTTCTTCCGTTGCCGCGCAGATCAGCTGCGAACTGACGAAATCGCCCACAGCAGCGCACTCACGGGTTGCTTCATCAGCGTGAATCGTCACTCCGGCAGCAGTGAGTTCTTCAAGAGCAAGAGGGAGGAACGAAGCGACCATATCACGGTGCACCAGAAGTGTTTCTGCAGCGTTACAGACGCCGACTCGTTGGGTCTTCGCGTTCATGATGATGGCCAGCGCAGCTTGAACGTCAGCGCCGCTATCAACATAGACGTGGCAGTTGCCAGTTCCCGTTTCAATGACGGGGACGGTGGATTCTTCGACAACCGCGCGGATCAGGCCCCCGCCGCCTCGGGGAATAAGAACGTCAATGCCACCGCGTGCGCGCATCATCGCACGTGCACCCTCACGTCCCCAGGAATCAACGGTCTGGACCAAGTCGGCCGAGAATCCACATGATTCAATTGCCCGACGAATGACCTTGACGAGGGTCTCGTTTGTCGAAAGCGCAGCGCTTCCACCGCGAAGGATCACGGCGTTGCCCGACTTGAGGGCCAAGATGGAAGCATCGACGGTCACGTTGGGACGCGCCTCGTAGATCATGCCAACGACGCCCATCGGAACGCGGATCTGGGAGACACGCAAACCATCTTCGGTGCATCCCCCACGAATAATTGTTCCAACCGGATCCTCAAGGCCAACCACGTCAAGAACGGACTGTGCGATAGAGCGCACGCGAGAGTCATCAAGACGCAGACGATCAACGAGGCCTGCAGCCATCCCCTTGTCGAGCGCACGCTCACAATCGCGTGCATTCGATTCAAGGATCTCTTCCGCCTCAGCGATCAGAGCAGCAGAAATTGCCCGCAATAGTGCGTTACGCTGCGCACTTGTCGAGGTGGCAAGTTTGCGCTGCGCGCGGCGTGCACGATCGGTCAGCTCAAAAATATCCAGTTCGTTACTCACCTTTACTCCTGAACAAGAACGGCAAGATCGTCGCGGTGAACAGCCGGACGCATATGTTCCTTCTGTTTTTCTTCCTGCATATGGCCCATGAGCTTGGCCAAGCTATCTGAGTCGTAGCGGGAGATCCCTCGAGCAATCAATCCACTGTCATCAACAATATCGATGACTTCTCCCGCCGAGAAGACCCCAAGAATGTCAGTAATACCGGCGGGGAGAAGAGACTTCTTTCCCCGGGTAATCGCGCGGCGCGCGCCGGCGTCAATCAGTATCTGCCCCGCAGACGGAGCAACGTGGGCGATCCACAAGGTGCGCGAGGCGGGACGGTTTCTCGTGGGTTCAAACCACGTACCCACCGCTTGTCCGTCAAGAACCTCGTTCAAACGATCTGCGCTGGTGAGGATCACGCCGATTCCCCCGTGCTGGGCCATGGAGGCTGCATGGAGCTTTGTTGCCATTCCGCCTGTCCCCACGCTGGAACCAGCTCCGCGCACGTCGATTCCACCAAGTTCATCGGTCGCGTTAACCTCGGTGATCAAACGAGCCCCGGGCTGCGAGGGAGGTGCTGTATACAGTCCGTCAACGTCTGTCAGCAAGACCAAGACATCCGCGCCAACCATCTGCGCCACGTATGCTGCAAGCCGGTCATTATCACCGAAACGCACTTCACGAGTCGTCACCGCGTCATTTTCATTGATGATCGGCACGACCCCAAAAGCAAGGAGTTTATCGAGTGCAGACATTGCATTCGTATAGTGCTCGCGCTGCATGACGTCGGCTGCGGTGAGCAAAATCTGCGCGACGTGGAGGTGGTGAGCTTGGAATGCGGATGACCAACGCGCCATGAGATACCCCTGGCCCATTGCCGCGGCCGCCTGGACGCTTGCTAGGTCCTTAGGACGCGAGGAGAGTCCAAGAGGCTCAAGGCCCGCTGCAACAGCGCCCGAAGAGACGATCAGAATCTCACAGCCTCGCCGCGCTTTGGCAGAAACAAGTCTGGCGACAGAATCGATTCGATTGAGGTCAAGTCCGCCATCCTCACGGGTCAGCGAAGAAGAACCAATTTTGACAACAATTCGACGTGCCTGCTGCACCGCGATGTGCCTTGGAGTCATTTAGCGCTCATCCTCCGGATCAGTCCATACGCCAGTCGAGCGCTCGGTCCACAGTTCTTCTCGTGCTGCAGACTTCGCGTCCATCATTTCGCGATAACGCTCACGACGCTGGGCGGTCGTGCGGCGCTCGTTGCGATCAAGCCTAAGATCAGTGCCTCGCTGTCCGAGTAGTTCCGGTCCGGTCGTCAGCGTGGGCTCCCAATCAAAGATCACTCCGCCGTCGAGGCGACCGATGACGACGGTATCGCCGGCGTGAGCGCCCGCCTTCATGAGCTGATCTTCAACCCCTGCTCCCGCAAGGCGATCGGCAAGGTAGCCCACGGCCTCGTCGTTGGAGAAGTCGGTTTGCACCACCCAGCGTTCGGGCTTGGTTCCACGAATCTGGTAGACGAGTTCACCGGCATGTTCAACCGCGCGCACCGTGATTTCGTCCTTGCTTCCCACCGGACGAGGCCGCAGAACCTGACGTGCAGATTCAATCTGGGGCAGCTTGGCGCGGTGCTCGTCAACGAGGGAAGCGAGCGCGAAAGAAAGTTCTTTAAGGCCCTCATGGGTCACTGCGGAAACCGCGAAAATTGGCCAGCCGAAAACCTCGAGATCCGGGCGAACGATATCGACAAGATCGCGGCCATCGGGAATATCGATCTTGTTGAGGACGATGACGCGGGGGCGCTGCATGAGGGGAACATAGCCCTCAATTTCGCCCAGATCACCCTCGTATGCGGCCAGTTCGGCTTCAATTGTGCGTAGGTCAGAGACGGGATCGCGATCGACTTCAAAAGTTGCGGTATCGAGAATGTGCACAATCACGGCGCAGCGTTCGATATGACGCAAGAAGTCCAATCCCAGTCCCTTACCGCTGGAAGCCCCGGGAATGAGTCCTGGAACATCGGCGACGGTGTAGCGAGAATCCCCTGCTTGAACGACCCCAAGATTGGGAACAAGCGTCGTGAAAGGATAATCAGCAATCTTGGGGCGCGCGGCGGACATCGCTGCAATCAGTGAGGATTTACCTGCCGAGGGGTAGCCGACAAGGGCAACATCGGCAACAGACTTGAGTTCAAGAACGACATTGTGTTCTTCCCCTGGCTCTCCAAGGAGCGCGAACCCGGGAGCCTTACGCTTTTTCGAGGCGAGCGCCGCATTGCCCAGGCCTCCTCGGCCGCCTTCGGCAATGACGAATCGACTTCCCGCGCCGGTGAGGTCAGCAAGCAGCTCACCGCGCTTTGACTTGACGACAGTGCCGTCTGGAACCGGGAGGATTGTATCCGCGCCGTTCCTTCCCTGACGGAAGTCGCCCATGCCTTGAGTACCGTTTTCCGCTCGCTGGTGGGGATTGCGGTGATAGGTCAGAAGAGTGGTCACCTGCGGGTCTACCTCGAGGATGACGGAGCCGCCGTTACCACCGTTACCACCATCAGGGCCGCCCAGGGGCTTAAATTTCTCGCGCTTGACCGAGGCGACGCCGTGGCCGCCGTTGCCTCCCTGGGCGAAAATCGTTACTCGATCGACAAAGCTTGCCACTGTGGTGTCCCCCGTCTTGGCCAGTGCGCACCAGCGCGAATCAGGATAGTGAAAAGGGGCATCCGGCCTTGTGCCGGACGCCCCCAATCAGCGGTCGGTCTCAGGCAGAGACCGGCTCAACGATGTTGACAACCCTACGGTCACGACGGGTTGCGAACTCAACCGCACCCGCGCGCAGCGCGAAGAGGGTGTCGTCCTTGCCACGACCAACGCCCTCACCGGGGTGGAAGTGGGTGCCGCGCTGACGAACGATGATTTCGCCGGCGTTGACCAGCTGGCCGCCGTAACGCTTGACGCCCAGTCGCTGGGCGTTCGAGTCGCGGCCGTTGCGGGAGGAGCCAAGGCCCTTCTTATGTGCCATCTCGACGTCTACTTTCTATATCGAACGGTTCAGGCGATCTCAGTGATCTTAATAACCGAGAGCTTCTGGCGGTGGCCCTGACGCTTACGGTAACCGGTCTTGTTCTTGTACTTAATAATGGAGATCTTCGGGCCCTTAGCAGAGTCAACAACCTCTGCCTTGACCGTGACCTTCTCCAGTGCGCTGGGCTCGACGGTGATTGCATCGCCATCGACCAGCATCAAAGGCTGGAGTTCGATGCTGGCACCAATTTCTTCTGCCAGCTTGTCGACGACGACGACGTCACCGACGGACACCTTTTCCTGCCGGCCGCCGGCCTTGACGATCGCGTAGACCACGTTGAAGCTCATCTCTTCTCGAAAACTTGGACGGACTTGGCTTCCACGTTCGAACAACGTTCCTCTTCAAGAAACACTAAGCCCGTTGGCGCTCGTTGCGCCGACGATCAAATTTAGCTGAAAATCGACTCTCAAGCAAACCGCTAGAGCGAAAACTTTCAGAATTTGGGTGTGTGCTTGGGCACTGTTACTGTTCTTCACCCGGTGCGGCGGGCGCACTAACAGCGACCCGACGCCGCCGAGAGCGCTTAATGGGGGCGCTGTCTTCGGTGCGAGCAGGCACATCGATCACAATGTCATGAACGCTTTGGACTGCAGCAACAGGAGCAGCCGGCTCAGGAAGATCAAGATGAACCGTTACTGGTTCACTTGCTTCGATTGCTGCACGACGCCTGCGGCTTCGTCCTGGACGTGCTGGTTTTTCCCGAGTCTGCGACGAGGCAGCCACCGACTGTGCACTTCCGTTTTCCTCACGCTCAGAGTCACTCGCGAGCTGGGCGGGATCATTTAGCGCTACAGGTGCCGCCTCAGGCTTTTCTTCAGGCGTAGAGACCTCGGCGCTTTCTTCCACTTGAGGACGCGTTGCCCGGCGAGAACGACGCGGACGCTTTGCCGACGGGGCGTTCACCCCAGACTGTTCATCCACTGTGGCCTCATCCTTCGGCGTGGATTCTTCAGCCTCATGAACGCTGGAATCAGAGTCCTTTGCCAAAGGTTGTTCACTGTGAGCACCTGATTCCTGGTGGGACGAGGAATCATCGCGCACAGTCGCCGCAGCAATCGCAGTGAGCGCTTCTCGAGCGCGTTCATGTTCGGGAGATTCCTCGACCCGGGCGCGGGTTTGAGTCTTCTTCGAACGCTTCGGTGCTTCCTCAGTGGCCCCTTGGATTTCAACGGGATGCTGGTGAACAATGAAGCCACGACCTTCACACGCCTCGCAGGTGGTTGAGAAGGCTTCAACGAGCCCCTCCCCCACACGCTTACGCGTCATCTGCACCAAACCAAGAGAGGTAATCTCGGTGACTTGGTGACGAGTCCGATCGCGTCCCAAGCATTCAACCAAGCGACGCAGAACCAAATCTCGGTTAGATTCCAAGACCATATCGACAAAGTCGATGATGACGATGCCGCCGATATCGCGCAGCCGCAGCTGACGGACGATCTCTTCTGCGGCCTCGAGATTGTTGCGCGTAACGGTTTCTTCCAAAGTTCCGCCAGCACCGATGAACTTACCGGTATTGACGTCGATAACCGTCATTGCCTCGGTTCGGTCAATGATCAAGGTACCGCCACTGGGCAGCCACACCTTGCGATCCATTCCCTTGGCAAGCTGCTCGTCCACACGGTAGGCGTGGAAAGCGTCCTCGGTTCCGACCCACTTGTGAACTCGGTCAGAAAGCTCGGGCGAAAGCTCATCAACGTAAGATTTCACCGTCTCATAGGTCTCATGACCTTCAATAATGAGTTCGGAGAAGTCCTCATTGAAGATGTCACGAACAACGCGGACAGCAAGCTCCGGTTCGCCGCGCAGAAGGAGCGGTGCATTCTTCGTCGAGGAAAGCTTGGACTCAATATCGTCCCACTGCTTGCTCAGACGACGAACGTCATCGCGGATCTGTTCTTCACTTGCACCTTCGGCAGCCGTTCGCACAATCACGCCCGCAGAGTCAGGGACGACCTGCTTGAGGATCTTCTTCAAGCGAATGCGCTCACGTTCGGGGAGCTTGCGGGAAATACCCATCATGGAACCACCGGGGATCAAAACCAGGTAGCGTCCCGCCAAAGTGATCTGACTGGTCAGACGCGCGCCCTTGTGCCCGATGGGATCCTTCGTCACCTGAACAAGGACAGGATCGCCTGGTTTAAGAGCAGATTCAATGCGGCGAGGCTTTCCTTCCAAGCCGACAGCATCCCAGTTGACTTCGCCTGCATACAGGACCGCATTGCGCCCCTTGCCAATATCAACGAAGGCAGCTTCCATTGAGGGAAGAACGTTTTGAACGCGTCCCATATAGATATTGCCGACGGCAGTCTTTTGGGTACGGCGCGCAACATAGTGCTCAACCAAGAGGTCGTCTTCGATGATTGCGATCTGATCGAGTCCACCTTGGTCACGAATGACCATCTTGCGGTTCACGGACTCGCGTCGAGCCAAAAACTCGGACTCGGTGATGCGATGATGACGACGCCCTTCGCGGCGCCCTTCTTTACGGCGCTGCTTCTTTGCTTCCAGACGCGTCGAGCCCTTAAGGGCTTGAACTTCATCGTTAACGTCTTGAGCTTCGGATGCGCGTACGCGGCGACGACGGCGACGACGGCTTGTTTCTTCGCCGCCTTCTGTGTTTTCTTCGCTTTCCGAAGATTGAGCGTCCTGCGTTACCGCTTCTTTTTCCGAGGCCGGAGCTTCTTCTTCCGTTTCCTTACGCTTGGTACGACGACGCTTCGTCTGCGCGGGTTCGGCGGAAGCTTCTTCCTCGGTTACCTTCTTGCGCGTACGAGTACGCTTCTTCGGCGTCGTTTCCTCAGTGCTTTCTTCGCTTCGCGCCGCGCGGGTGCGCGAACGACGCTGAGGTTTTTCTTCACTTTCTTGCTGGGGCACACTTGGCGGTGCAGAAAAAGTCGGTTCCTGGAATGTCGGAGCCTGGAAAAGCAGGGTTGCTGCTGGCGTTTCAGGCATGGCCTCTTCTTTCACAATGTCAGTATGTTGACCGAGCTCGCACTGCTGGGTCTGTATTTACACGCGTTTAAGCGGAAGTCTCTTCGAAGTCGCATGAGGCGACCACAGGCATGCGCGTTCTCATAGAAACATGCGCTGTGATGATCAGAGAGTGCGCTCCAACCATTTCGTCTTCCCTATTGTCTCATAGGGTGCGCAGGCATGCTTGAGCTGCCATTCGGCGGTTCGCGCCGAGCTCAATGCGTCACCCATGGAGCCGCTGAAGAAAACGACACAGTGCCCTGATTATTCAGAAAAGCAGCATTTTAGACGGTTGCGTTCTATATTTGTTGACACAACGTCGTTAAAGTTTTGCCACAGCTGTGACGAACTTATGACACACCCTGAACACAATTTCCCTGAGACAGGACTATGACCATGACCTTTGCTCCAGCAGCACTCGATGCGCTGACACTGGGACGATGGCAATTCGGCATCCTGACCGTTTACCACTTCGTCTTGGTTCCTCTCACCATCGGTCTGTCGCTCCTGGTCGCAATTATGCAGACCGTGTGGCACAAGACAGGTAAAGAGGAATGGCTCCAGGCGACCCGTTTCTTCGGCAAGTTGCTCTTGATCAACTTCGCCCTCGGCGTCGCCACCGGTATCGTGCAGGAATTCCAATTCGGCATGAACTGGTCGGAGTACTCCCGCTACGTTGGCGACATCTTCGGTGCTCCGCTCGCTGTCGAGGCCCTTTTGGCCTTCTTCCTTGAATCAACCTTCCTGGGACTGTGGATCTTCGGTTGGGGACGCCTCTCCAAGGGCTGGCACCTTGCCTGCATTTGGTTGGCCTCGATCGGAACCATGGTCTCCGCCCTGTGGATCCTCGGAGCAAACTCCTGGATGCAACACCCCGTGGGCGCACGATTCAACCCCGAAACCGGACGTGCAGAACTGGATGGAGCCGCGGGCTTCCTCAAAGTTGTCGCCAACCCGGTTCTTGTGTGGGAGTACACCCACGTTATTACCTCCGCATGGCTCGTTGCCGGCACTTTCGTTGCTGGTCTTTCCGTGTGGTGGATGACTCGGGCGAAGCGCCTCGGCGGTGAAGAAGGCGCAAAGGAAGCCGCACGCATGTGGCGCCCGATCGCACGCTTCGGCCTCGCCGTCATCCTGATCGGCGGAATCGGAACCGCAGCAACCGGCCACTTCCAAGGCCAGGAACTGGTCGAGATTCAGCCGATGAAGATGGCAGCTGCAGAAGGCGTCTGTGTCGATACTCAGGGCGCAGCATTCACCGTTGCACAGTTCGGCGAATGCCCGCTGGGTGAAGACGGTACTCAACCCACCAAGTTCATCGAAGTTCCCGGCGTTGCCGCCTTCATGTCGCACAACTCGTTCTCCGCTAACGTCAAGGGCGTTGCCGACGAGCAAAAGCGCATGGTTGAACTCCTGAACTCGAATGCGGACTTCGTCAAGACCTACGGCGACGCATCCCAATATGACTTCCGTCCCCCGCAGATGGTGACCTTCTGGTCCTTCCGCATCATGATCGGCCTGGGTGCTTTCTCAGCTCTCTTGGCACTGTGGGGCCTGTGGGCAACGCGCAAGGGACAGGTTTCTGCGTCGAAGGCATTGGGAACTTTCGCAATCGTCTCCATCCCGATGCCCTTCCTGGCTGCATCCTTCGGTTGGATCTTCACTGAAATGGGACGCCAGCCTTGGGTTGTTGTTCCGAACCTCGCAGGACTTGAAAGCGGCGATCCCATCGGCTCGGTCATGATGATGACTTCCGCTGGTGTCTCCAGCGCTGTCCCTGCTTGGCAGGTTCTCTTCTCGATGGTTGTCTTCACGATCGTTTACGCAGTCCTCGGCGTCATTTGGTTCATCCTCATGAAGCGCTACGCCGCCGAAGGCCTCCACTCCCGCTCCAAGGACGCATCCGATGAGGAAGCGACCGCTGGCGCACTCTCCTTCGGGTACTGAGGAAAGGAAGACCCATGACACTAAGTATTTTGTGGTTTATCCTCATCGCCGTCCTGTGGACCATGTACCTGGTTCTCGAGGGCTTCGACTATGGCGTTGGAATGCTCCAAGGATTCCTCGCCCGCGACGATCGCGAGCGCACTCAGGCGCTCCGCACCATCGGCCCCCACTGGGATGGCAATGAAGTATGGCTTCTCACCGCCGGTGGAGCGACCTTCGCAGCATTCCCCGAGTGGTACGCCACGATGTTCTCCGGAATGTACTTGGCACTCTTCCTGATCCTCCTCGCCCTAATCGTGCGCGTGTGCGCAGTTGAATGGCGTTCGAAGATCAAGTCCGAGAAGTGGCGCAGCGTCTGGGATCGCACCCACGCTGTATCGGCTCTCCTCGTTCCGCTCCTCTTCGGTGTTGCCTTCGCCAACCTGGTGCAGGGAATGAAGATCGAAGTTGTCACCCACGCCACCAATACGGTGGTTGCCCCCGAGGATGTTCCCGCATCTTTGGCAACGGCTGTTCACCAGCTCACCGGCGGGTTCTTCTCTCTTCTCACCCCCTACACGCTCCTTGGCGGAGTCGTCCTGGTTGCCCTGTGCTTGGCACACGGTGCACAGTTCCTCGCGCTCAAGACCGAGGGCGACTTGCGCGAGCGAGCAAACACATTTGCTGCTCCCGCTTCTGTCGTGGCCACCGCTCTGGCAGCAATCTGGGTCATCTGGGGACAATTCGCATACTCGACCAATGTCTTCGCATGGCTCCCGCTGCTCGTTGCAGCCCTGTGCTTGATCGCCCAGGCAGCCTTCTCCCAGAAGGCTCTGCGTCGTGAAGGATTGGCATTCTTCTTCTCCTGCATCGCAATGGCAGGCGCTGTCGCATGGATCTTCTCCGCGATGGCTCCCGCAGTGATGAAGTCGAGCATCAACCCCGCTTACTCGCTGACCATCGAGCAGGCATCCTCGACTCAGGGAACGTTGATCGTCATGTCGATCGTGGCCTTGTGCCTCGTTCCCGTGGTCCTCGCCTACACTGTGTGGTCCTACTGGAAGTTCCGTTCTCGCGTTTCGACAAAGGACGTGTCAACGGACACCGGTTTGATCTTCGACAAGATCAGACTGGATCAGAATTTCCTCGCGGGCTGATCCCCGCAGAGCTGGTGGCCTCGGGAAACCGGGGCCACCAGTTTTTTCAGCGAGCATCTCCCCCTCAAAGGAAAGAAAATAGAAGAATGCGCCCCCTGGACCCTCGACTGCTCAAATACGCACGAAGCGCCCGTCGCCACATCATCGTCATTTCGATTCTTGGCATTTTGACAGCGCTTCTGGTGATCGCACAAACTCTTGCGCTTTCTGCAGCCCTATCCCCCGCAGTCACTTCTGGGGCGACTCTTACACAACTGCGCATGCCCTTGTGTGTCCTTGCCGTAATCGTTGCGCTCCGGGCGACCGTCATCGGAATTCGCGAGGCCCTTGGTCACCGCGCTGCAGACCGAACGATCCGCGAGTTACGTGCACGCGTCATCGACCATATCGCACAACTGGGTCCGCGCTGGCGAGCAACGAACGGCAGCGAGGCCTCGACACTTCTCACTCGCGGCTTAAGTGATCTCTCCCCATACTTTGTCGACTACCTGCCTCAGCTCGTCCTTACTGCGACCGTCACACCCCTCGCCTTGGCAACGATTCTCTATCTGGATTTTTGGTCGGCTTTCATTGCAGCGATCGTCGTTCCTTTAATTCCCATTTTCATGGCGCTGATCGGCCGTTTCACTCAGGATGCGTCCTCGGCAAAGCTTGAATCAATGCAACAGCTCGGCGCGCAGATGCTTGATCTTATTGCCGGATTGCCCACCCTTCGAGCACTCGGTCGCGAAGGGGCACCCCGAAAGCATCTGGCCGCGCTTTCCGCCTCAAATACGCGAGCAACTATGGGGACTTTGCGCGTCGCATTCCTCTCGGGCGCCGTTCTTGAATTCCTCTCGACTCTATGCGTCGCGCTGGTCGCCGTTGAAGTCGGTATGCGCATGGTTTTCGGTAACGTCGATCTCTTCACGGGACTTGCGGTCATCATGCTAGCCCCTGAGGTATTTGAACCTCTTCGACAGGTTGGCGCGCAATTCCATGCATCCGCAAACGGTGTCGCTGCAGCTGAGCGAGCCTTTAAAATCCTCGAGACACCCGCAGTCACTGGCGAAGATTCAGAGGATCCCTCCTCTCTGGAGTCAATTGACTGGCCCCAGACACAGATTGTGATCCGCGATCTTTCGATTGCTGCTCGCGGCGTGTGGGCGCCGGCCTGCGCCAATGCCCTTGTTCTTCCAGGCAAACTCAATGTTCTCGTCGGGCCGTCGGGCGCAGGAAAGACCAGCACGATCTATGCGCTGATGCAGCTAATCGATCCAGATCGCGGCGAGATTTGCTTGCGCAACCAGGACTCAGCCGCAGATATCAATGTGCGTGAGCTTACTCGTGAGCAATGGTGGAAGACCATCACCTGGGTGCCGCAACATCCCACTTTGATCCCTGGAACTTTGCGCGAGCAGCTTCCACCTGCCTCGGATGATGATCTCGAGGCCGCGGCGTCTCTATGCGCTTTCAGTGACGTTCTCGATTCGCTTCCTCTTCGCTGGGAAACTCCAATTGGCCAGGGTGGAATTGGTCTGTCCGTTGGGCAACGACAACGTTTTGCCCTCACGCGTGCGCTTCTGGTCACCACTCCCATCGTTATTTTGGATGAGCCAACAGCGCACCTCGATGCCGCCAGTGAAGAAGTTGTTCTCCGCGCTATTGAAACCCTGCGCAGGCAAGGGCGAACGGTGATCGCTATCGCGCACAGGCAAGCGTTAATCGAGGCAGCAGATCAGGTTATCGAGATCCAGAGCGCGCAGATGAACGAAGAAGAGCTCGAACAAGTGGAAGGAAGGAAGTAGTCATGCGGATCCTCACTCCTCAAGAACGTTCTTCCCTGCGCTGGGCTGTTTCTTTGCTGCGCGTTGACAAATGGCGTTTTATCAGCGCTCTCCTTCTTGCGAGTCTGGGCATCGGATCCTCGATTGCGCTTGGTGCCACTTCCGCATGGCTCATTGCACGAGCCTCCCAGATGCCTCCAGTCTTGGTCCTTTCCGTTGCTGCGACATCAGTGCGCCTTTTCGGTGTCTCGCGCGCACTCCTGCGTTACATTCAACGCCTTGTCGCCCATCGTGTTGCCCTTGAGGGAATGGATCACCTTCGCCTGCATCTCTATGATCAAATTGCGCAGGCAGATCTGAGTCACGTCACTTCGCTGCGCCGCGGAGACCTTCTTGCACGCATCGGTTCCGATGTTGACGAAGTCGGTGATTTCATCGTCAAGTCTGTTCTTCCCGCCGGGGTCGCAGCCATTGTCGGCTGTGGGACCGTCGGCGCCTTGGCGCTTTTGTCACCGGGAGCGGCAGTCATCTTGGCACTGTGTCTTATCGCTTCGGGCGTCCTCGCTCCGCTTGTCACCGCTCGCGCACAACGAGCTGCTCAAGTCGAAGGTATTGAGGCACGTACGTCCTTGAGCACTGCCCTTGTGACAGTAATTGACGGGTACGACGAGTTGGCGATCAATGGCTTGGCCGGCCGCGCGCAGGCAGAGCTTGAACGCGCTGAGAACCGTATTGAGTCCTCCCGCAAGGGCGCAGCACGTGCCTCCGCTTGGGCTCAGTTCATTGATCGAGCAGCGATGGGTTTCGCGGTTGTCGGAGCCTTGCTCGTAGGGATCCCCAGCGTCAATGCTCAAATCCTCAGCGCGGTGGCTTTAGCCGTTATTGCGCTTACTCCCCTGTCTTCTTTCGAAGCCTCCTCTCAGATGAATTCTGCTGTCGCACAGCTCGTGCGTTCTGCGCAGGCAGCGGCGCGCATTGATGAACTCATCGGGCCGAGGGCGCTTCTATCTGCAAAGAACCTTGGCCGAGAGACAGCTGACCCCACGCAAGGCGCCCACGCGGCCTCGGGAAAACACAGCGAAGCGATCACGCAAGAAATGCTGAACTCCCCGCTTCTGCGCGCTGAAAACCTCTCGATCGCATGGCCAAGAGGCCCTGAACTTGTTGAAGGACTCGACCTTAAAGTCGAGCGTGGACGGTTCATCGCAATTGTCGGCCCATCGGGAATCGGAAAAACAACACTTCTCTACACTCTTGCGGGTCTCATTCCGCCGCGAGAGGGAAGCCTTACCCTCAACGGTGTGAGTCTCATGGACATTTCCCATGAGGAAAGCTCATCAATTCTCCAAGTAACCGCTGAAGATGCTCATATTTTTGCGACAAGCATTTTTGAGAACCTCCGCGTCGCAAACCCGGATCTGGACAAACGACAGGCGCTCGACTTACTCAGTACGGTCGGCCTCGAGCAGTGGTGTGCCTCTTTACCTGAAGGGATCGATACCCTCATCGGTGCCGGGGCGACTGGAGTCTCCGGTGGAGAGCGTCGCAGGCTCTTGGTTGCACGAGCTCTTGCTTCCCCCGCGCCTATCATTCTCCTTGACGAGGCCAGTGAACATTTGGACCCCCAATCGGCAGACGCCCTCATGCGCGCTTTGGCGCAGCGCGCCCACCAGCGCGGCTTGCTCATTGTCACGCACCGCTTGAGCGCTCTTCGACTGGCCGATGAGATTATCCTGATGGGGTATTCCAATGGAGATCCTCGCAAGCGCCCAGCGCAGATCATTGCGCGAGGAACTTTCGAGCAGCTTGCCCAAAACAACGAGCACTTCCGTTGGGCACTGAGTCAGGAGGACCAATGAGCCCGGAGAGGACCGACTCTCGACTTCTCGAGGCTGCACTCGATGTGACCTCAAGCCTCGATCTCCAGCGAATTCTGGAAAACTTCGTCGAACGCGCATGCGCATTAACCGGTGCGCGCTACGCAGGATTGTCAGTTCTGGACACCTGGGGCGATACGACAATGTCCGTCGAATTCGGCGATGCTCCCGCAGGAAACGCTTCACCGGACCAGCTTCCCGGTGAGCTCGTCGAGCGTATTACCGACGAGGGCTACGTTATTTTGAACGATCCGAGCCTGCTTGAAAACCTGCCGGGTTTCGAGAATTTCCTCGGCGTTTCGGTAACCTTCCAAGGCCAAGTCTATGCCCGCCTGTATCTGGTCAATCGCATGGGAGGATTTGGACTCAGCGCGCTACGCATTGTCCAGACGCTCGCCTCGGCTGCGGGAATTGCTGTTGAAAACGCTCACCTGTATGCGGATGCCCGACGCCGCGCCAGGTGGATCCGCGCTTCCCAACAGCTTACGACGTCGATGCTTGAAGGCGCGGATGAAGAAGAAGGCCTTACTCTGATCGCCCAGACCGTTCGCGAGGTCTCTCAAGCAGATACGGCAATCATCGTTCTGCCTTCGGTTAAAGACACGTGGGCTGCGGAAATCACCGATGGGCATCACGCGGATCGTCTTCTCGGCGTGATGTTCCCACCCGAGGGCCGCGCAATGTCGGTGCTCAATGAGGGAACCGGCATGATCGTTGACTCCCTTGCGCGCGCTCAGACCATGCGTATCCCTGAGTTCACCGAATTCGGACCTGCGCTTTATGCTCCTCTACGCGGGAGAGGAAAGCCTGCGGGAGTCCTCATTTTGCTCCGTCTCCCCGGCAAACCAGAGTTCGACTACTCCGAACTTGACCTCGCTGAGTCCCTCGCTGCTCAAGCTGCTCTCGCTTTGGAACTTGCTTCAGCTCGTCACGCAGAAGACGTCGCCTCACTGTTGGATGAGCGTGACCGTATCGGTCGGGATCTTCACGATTTCGCAATTCAGCAGCTCTTTGCTGCGGGAATGCAGTTGGACGCCACTAAGCAAAAAGTCAGCGAAGAGCAGCTTGAGGTCAGCGAAGTCATTCACGCCCTTGACCTTTCCTTGGCTTCCATTGACGAGGCCGTGCGCCAGATCCGCGCGATCGTCCACAACCTGCGTGAACCAGATTCCAATGTGGGTCTAGTGGAGCGTATTCGTCGAGAGTCCTCGCTCTCGCGTTCTTTCTTGGGTTTTGCCCCCTCGCTGTTGATATCCGTTGATGGTCAAGCCGTCAACGAGCAAGCAGAGAGCGAAGACTGCCTCGTGGAATTGGTGGATTCCAGGGTCGATGACTCACGAAGCGATGACGCGGTCGCCGTCGTTCGAGAGGGACTGTCAAACATTGCCCGTCATGCTCACGCAACGGCTGGCGCCGTCAGCGTTGACCTTCACGGAGACACGAACTCAGGTAGCCTCACGGTGTCCATCGCAGACGACGGGGTTGGAATCGACCCCGAACACACGCGAAATTCAGGGCTTGCGAACATGGCAGAACGCGCGCGTCTAAACGGTGGAACATTCACGTTGGGGACAGGTTTAGAGGGAAAAGGCACCAGGATCACCTGGCGCGTCCCCCTGTCCTAAACAAGGCTTTCAGTTACGCCAAGCGGCGGCGCGCTGGCCGGCAACCCACGCTGCTACTTGAGTTCGACGTTGCAACCCCATCTTCGAGAGCAGCGACGTGATGTGGTTCTTGACGGTCTTTTCAGCGACGCCAAGCTTTGCACCGATCTCTCGGTTCGACAGTCCATCCCCAATCAGTTCCAAAACTTTGCGTTCCGAAGGAGTCAGATCAGCCGTCGGATCGTCGTGATCTGCGCGCCGACGCGTCAGCGTGCGCTCATCCAGAAGAATACGCCCCTGTGCCACAGCCTTAATGACATCGGTGATTTCCGCACCTCGAACGGTCTTCAGGACGTAGGCACGTGCCCCCTTGGCAAGGGATTCAGCCAAGGCCTCGTCATCATCAAAGGAAGTCAGAACGATCGGACGGATCTCGGGGTTTGTCTGCCCGAGGGATTCCATGATGTCGATCCCAGTCCCGTCGGGGAGTTGAAGATCAACAAGGATGACATCAGGACTGACCAATTGCGCTCGACGCAAGGCGTCTTGGACCGTTCCAGCTTCTGCAACGACTTCAAGGTCATCTGCACGATCGACGATTTCCGCGATACCTCGGCGGACAATCTCATGATCATCAACGATCATGACGCGGATGGGAGTTTCAAATGCTTCTTCTGTTTCAGCCACGGGCTTCTCCTTCTTTTTTCTTCCGCGAGCGCTGCCTGGTCAGACGGGCAACAGCGTCCGCAGCAGCAGCATTTTCAGCATGTTTCTTTGAGGATCCAACGCCCTGGCCAACCTGCTCAGTTCGCGAGGCGACGTGCGCATGCGCGGTAAACACCCTCTGGTGGTCGGGGCCTTCGCCCTCCACCTCGTAGGTGACTGCCCCCATATCATGGGTGAAAGCAAACTCTGTGAGAGTCGTCTTCCAATCCTGCTCTGCAGCGCGTTCGACCGCGTGTACAAGAAGGAAACCAAGGTGACGCAAAATCGTCTCTCTGGCACCTTCAAGCCCAATGCTTAAATAGGTTGCTCCAACGAGAGCCTCAAAGGTATCGGAAAGAATCGAGTCCTTGTCGCGTCCTCCGTGCGTGCTTTCCCCACGGCCAAGGTAAATGTACTCCCCCAATTCGATGTGCCTTGCAGCTTGCGCAAGAGGCTCCTGAGACACGGTTGCGGCACGCATCCGTGACAGCTCAGATTCAGGTACGTCGACGTGGCGATGGAAGAGTTCATCGGCAATAACGATGGAAAGAACAGAGTCTCCCAAGAACTCCAAACGCTCATTATGCGCGATGCCCCCTGCCTCGTTTGCGTAGGATCGGTGAATGAGCGCAAGGTCCAAGAGATCTTGGCGTACCGGGGTCCCCCATGCTTCAAGCAGGGTATCGGTTTGAGGGCGCGGCGGAACCGGGAGTTTCGATCGGCGAGCCATCAGTTCTCATCCTGGTGCGAGAGCTGATCAAAAAGCCCCGCAAGCCCTGCAAGGCGCGGATCAATCACGATGTGCTCGTGGTCTTCGGGCAGATCCTCCCATTTTTCTCCACACCCCGGACACAGTCCCTGACAATCGGGCTTGCACAGTGGTCGGTCTTCCATCAAAGTGACGATCCCATCGCGCACAATCGACTCGATATCGATCGTATCTGTTGCCGAGATCGTCAGGAAGTCATCGGCTTCTTCATCGTTTTCCCTAAGAAGGCGCTGGGCAGCTTTAGGTTCAAAGAACAGCTCATCAATATCGACGCTGTGGTGGCGATGCACCTCGTCAAGGCAACGTACGCATTCACCTTCAAGGTCGACGTCTGCGTGTACACGCACCAAAACACCGTCATCAACCGAGGTGATTGCAACATCGATAGGAAGCTCACTACCCGGAGCGACACGCATGATGGAGGTCCCCAGATCCTCGGGGACTTCCCACATCAGCTCATAGTCGCGCATCGATCCCGGCGAGCGCGACAGGTCGCGAAGGGAAATTTCTAGAGGACGTTCACTCATGTTCTAAAGTCACATTCGTCAAATCACGGCCATTGCGCTCGGCAATGGCGCGCCGACCGGCATCGGTGCGGCGTTGGAGTTCTTGGAGCAGTGAGGACAACTCACTGAGTGAAGCCGAGGCATAGTCATCTGCACCGGTACGCATCTGCTTTTCTTGAGCGCGAGCCTGCGAAACGATCTCACGTGCACGTTCCTCGGCCATCTGCTTGATGTTTTCGCTTGAGATCAAGCGCTCCGCTTGGGCATTTGCATCGGCCAGCGTATTTTCTGCATCCGATTGTGCCTGCGTGCGAACTCGAGCTGCTTCTTCTTCGGCCTTTTCACGGGTACGCTGTGCTTGCTCTTCAGCCTCGGCAACCAGCTGGTCTGCCTTCTCACGGGCCTCGTCAATTGTCGAACGAGCACGAGCGTTCGCCTCGGCGATCGTTGTTTCTGCAGCTGAGTCAGCGCGCACCAGCACAGCGTCAGCATCGGCCACAACCGCATCCGCAGCCTTCAAATCATCCGGAAGAGCTTCACGCGCTTGGTCAAGAAGATCCAATAGCTCGGCTCGGTTCACCATGACGGATGCCGAAAGCGGAACTGAACGCGCAGCTTCAAGGAGATCTTCGATTCGATCCAAGGCAGCAATGACGGTCGAGGGACCATAGACTGTCTGGTCCTCCCACTGCTGCGCCGAATCCGCCTGCTCGTCGTGGGTCTCAGTCATTGTGTCCTCCTGTTGCTCGGTGCGCGTACACTACAGCTCTATTTTCTCCCCACAGGGCCAAAACTGAGGAAGGAACATACCGAGAAACATCCATTCCCCAGCCAAAAAGTTCACGCACTAATGACGATGAGACGTGTCGGTAGCGAGGATCGGTAGGAATCCACAGCGTTTCTACCCCACCGATTTCTCTATTCGTCACGGCCTGAGCCATCTCAGAGTCCATATCCGCGCTGGTGCGAATCCCCTTCACGACCACGTCGACATCATTTTCAGCGCAAAAATCGACAAGCAATCCGCGCATCGCGAGGACCTGAACATTGGGCAGATGAGCGACCCCCGCACTAGCGCTTTCAAGCCGAGATTTCATATCGCTTGCCGAGGCCTTGGCCGGGTTCACCCCGACCGCAACGATCAAGTGATCCACAATGCGCGAAGCGCGCGTAATGATGTCGAGGTGCCCCAGCGTAAGAGGGTCAAAACTCCCTGGAATAACGGCTTTCATTCGCTCTCGTGGTCCTGTTCATCAAGTGGAGGCGCAAGGAAAAAGACTCGAGTTTCTCCCCAGTCTCTGCGGTCTTCGCACATCAATCCCTCTGGAATCTCAACTTCGGGAGACCGCGTCGATCGTTCGACAACAATAGAGGCATCTGGAGAACACAAAGGAAGCAGGGCTTTGAGGAGTTCAGTGACATCCTGGCTTGCCTCGTCATAGGGTGGATCGATAAAGACTAGGTCAAATGAACCGCTCAGGCGATTGGAGACCGCAGAAAGAGCATCTGCGCCAATGATCAGCGCTTCGGGCGCAAGCGGAAGGTTCTTCTTTAAAGTGCGAATTGCTGCCGCAGATGAGTCCACTAAGGTTAGGGACGCTGCTCCCCGCGAGATGGCCTCGAAACCCAAAGCACCGCTTCCCGCATACAGATCAAGGACTCTTGCATCTTCAATGACACCCATGTGCTCGAGACGCGAAAAAATTGCCTCACGCACACGTTCGGAGGTCGGCCGAGTCCCTGAAGGAGGAACCTGGAGGATTCGTCCTTTCAAAGTGCCAGCAATAATTCGAGTCATGGTTTAAGACTACGTTAGCTACGCTCCATCCACACGAGCTCTTCGCTTGAAGCGTCATTGAGAGCTTGTCGCAACACGGCGTGTTCACTCAGCTCAGGATCAGCGGCAAGAAGCTCCTGCGCACACGAACGCGCCTCCTCAATGATTTCTCCGTCGCGTACAACGCTTAAGAAACGCAGGCGAGAAGACTTTCCAGACTGAGCCGATCCCAAAACATCCCCTTCCCTACGCAGCGCAAGATCGGCCTCGGCAAGGACAAAGCCATCTGTCGTTGAAGCGAAGGCATCGAGGCGCTTGGCAGAAGTATCGGTGATTGCACTGGGGTGAACTGCCATGCACACACTTGCTCGAGCGGAGCGCCCAACGCGCCCGCGCAATTGATGGAGCTGAGAAAGGCCGAACTGTTGCGCATCCAAGATGATCATCATGGTCGCCTCCGGAACGTCGACTCCGACCTCGATGACGGTAGTAGCCACAAGAATCGGGCATTCACCGCTAGCGAAGGCACTCATGATGGCTTCTTTATCCTCGCTACTGTCGCGCCCTGTCAAAGTTGCCGTACCAATCCCGCGCAGGGCATCGTTCGTGGAGAGGGAGAGCAAGGTTTGGGAAACTGAGGCAAGGGGAACAGAAGACTCAGAATCGAGCAGCGCATCGCTCGTATCAGTGTCATCAATGCGGGGACAGACGATATATACACGTCCGCCTCCGTCGATCTCCTCACGAGCACGCTGCCACATTCGTCTCATCCACGGCTCATTGCCCGCGTCAACAACGTAGGTGGCTACAGGCTGACGACCCTTGGGCAGTTCCTTCATGACGGTCACATCTAGATCGCCGAAAATCGTCATGGCGACGCTTCTTGGGATCGGAGTAGCAGTCATGACTAGCTGATGGACCAGGAGCCCATCATTTCGGCTGTCTCGAAGTGCATCGCGTTGGCGCACACCGAAACGGTGCTGTTCATCAATCACTGCAAGGGCTAGGTCCGCAAAGAGATTACGAGCAAAAAGCAAGGCGTGGGTGCCAACGACAATGAGCGGTGCCCCGGAGGCAAGCAAGCGTTCAATTTCGCGCCTAGCTGGAGCGGGTGTCGAGGACGTGAGAAGGCGCAGGTCGATTGGAAAACCGGCCTTTTCAAGAGGGGCAAGCAAGGCACGCAAAGAATCCACGTGCTGCTTAGCTAAAACTTCGGTCGGAGCTAGAAGAGCACCCTGATGCCCGGCAGCGACAACTTGGATAAGTGCGGCCAGTGCAACGACGGTTTTCCCAGAACCGACGTCTCCTTCAAGGAGACGCTGCATCGGGTGAGAATCCGCCAGTCCCGCGCCGATATGTTCAATCGCCTTCTTTTGGGAATCGGTCAGGGTAAAGGGAAGAGAGGACAAGAAGGCGGTCAATTCGGGCGAGGAATGCGGCGAGACGCATGCCTGCATCGCATTGTTGCCTAGACGTCTGTGCGCAAGAAAAGCCTGGAGGATAAAGGCTTCCCTCCACCGCAAGTTCTTCTTCGCTCGTGCGACTTCTTCGTCACTTGTTCCTTGGTGAAGAAGGGCGAGTGAATGACCAAGGGGATCGATATCGTAGCGCGTGCGGATGCTGTCCGGAATAGGGTCTGGGATCGAATCGAGATCAATTGATTCCAGAAGAACAGCAATCGCTCGGGCGATCACCCACGAGGTGACGCCACCTTTAGAGGAATAAATGGGGATCGGGCGATGCGATCTCTCGCGAAGGGAGCGATCATCTTGATCATCTTCGACTCCCTCGAATTCGGGATGCACCAGCTGCAGATTCCCGCGATATGATCCGACCTTTCCGGCGAAGAGAAAGTGTTCTCCCGGTTGAAGCAGGCGTTCATGAACACTGAGCTTGTAGGGATTTGCAGCAAAGAAGGTGGCACTCATTTGGCTTGTGCCATCCGTGAGGAGCACTTCGAGGCGCACTCCTGCCCGTGAGCGATTCGGGATCAGGCGAGTGCTCACGACTTCCGCCAAGATCGTGACGTCTTCACCACTGCGCAAAATATGCATGGGGGTCAGCGCACCCCAGTGGTAGTAACGCCTCGGTGCTTCAAGAAGCAGGTCTCCGACAGTACTGATCCCCGCCTTCTCAAGTTTCTTCGCAAGTTTGGCAGGAAGGCGCAGATTAAGCGGAGTATCAAGCGGATTCACGACAGGGCCTGAACAAGAGAATGCGCCTGGGGGGAAGCGTCAATGACCTCAAGGTCTGCACCGCTCACTTCCAGGTTTAATCCATCCAAGAGCTGACGCAGCACAGCGATAAGAGTGCCTGGGTCTTCACTACCGGCGAGGAGAGCCCACCGAGAAGGGTCATAGGAAATGAGTTCTTGAACAGCACGTGAGATGTCCTCAACTTGCCAATCCGCTTCGATCGGCCTGGAATGTTGGGCGAGCAATGCGCTTTGTGCGTTTTCTTCGACAAGTGCGCGCAGCCTTGGAGCTACTTGCCGTCCCCCCGGTTGGGGAACGAAAAGGGGTGCGCAGGCGCGACTGACCGCGAGCGCCTCCAATTCATTGTGTGACGAGGCGATGAGTACACTGAGTTCCGATTCTGCACCCAAACGCTCATAAGACACGCTAATCCTCTGCGCCAGAGCAAAACAGTCACGATCACTTGGAACGATCAATTCCACGCCACTGGAGGCGCAGCGAGCGGGTTGGACCAGGGCTTCGAGATCTTCAAGTTGGGGGTTGAGGAACACGTGAGCACCGCACAGCGCAAGGTCTTCAACCATTCCGGGGATGCGAGTGCATGCCACTACCACAGCGCGTTCGACTCGGCGAATCGGTTGACGTTCCAAGAGCCGGATCCCTCGGTGCGTGACACCGTCGGCCAAAGTGTCAATACCAATCGTTTCGTCGGGTCGCGCATCGGCGACGTGGAAACGCAGAGTTCGTCCTCGGTGTGGGCGAACGGAAAGGGGCGCCGCAGTATCGATATGGAAGCGCCACTCTCCCAGCCCGAAAAGGTCAGACTGGCCGATCCACGAGTAGCGGGCGTTTAAGGTATCGAGATGATGGCGGTGCGCCTCGCAATCGTCTTGAGTTCCCTGAAGAATCAGGTCGACGGTGAAGGCACGATCGGGAGCGGGAGCGCTCGGACGCACGCGGCTCGCAGTTCGTTCGGCAAGCTCGGCAAGCATCGCAGTAAGAGATTCGAGCATTCCAAGATCATCTCGGCATGCTGCGTCAAGTGCACTGAGCATGAGTGCGACGACAGCAGCTCCTGCATCGATTGTTCCCGTCGAGGCGCTGGTGGCCTCGACCAGACCAAATTGTGCAGCGGCGCAGAAGGCGGAGAGTTCTTCGGGAACTTCTGGCAGAGTATCTCCAAGTCCCATGAGCTCTGAGGAAGCTTCAGCGATCATCGCATCGAAGGCCGCGGTGTGACCGTTGATAGTTGAGGAGGCAGATGCGGTTGCGACGAGCATACGCCGCAGGCGAATGGGGGTGAGTTCTTGTTCTCCAAGAGCCACACGCCAAGACTGCAAAATCGAGACGATCAATATTCCGCAGTGCCCCACGCAAGCACGTACTCCGGCTTGGATTGCGACATCCAGCCCAATGGACAAAGCATCGTCTTCGGGAATTCCACTGAGGGAATGGGCGAGGGCTTCGAAAGTGACTCGTGCGTTTGTTCCCGTATCACAATCGCCACCACCGACACCATCGAGGTCATCGATAAAAGGCGCAAGCTTTGTCATCTCGTCTGCTGCAATGCGGAAGCTGCGTGCGAGCACTCCAGAGTCTAAAGACACCATTTATCCTTTGAACGACGTATTGTGGCCTACCGCTGTGGGTTGAAGGGATAGTGACATTGTTTCGCGCCCACATACATGTGTGCCACCTGACACGCATATTTTCCCCGTGGACTTGGTTATTTGAGGCGAAATCAGATAAGGTGTCATAGTTGCCTGCGGTGACCTGTCACCAATGGCCTCTTGATCTTCATGGTCAAGACAACTAATCGTGTAAGAAAAACCGAGGAGAACATCGTGGCTGCCGTTTGTGACGTGTGCGGTAAGGGACCCGGCTTCGGCAAGAGCGTGTCGCACTCGCACGTTCGTACCAACCGCCGGTGGAATCCGAACATTCAGCGCGTTCGCGCCCTGGTCGATGGGACGCCCAAGCGCCTGAACGTGTGCACCAAGTGCCTGAAGTCTGATCGAGTCGTTCGCGCTGCCTGATTCAGACACAGAGGGGCCGAACTCGCAATGCGAGTTCGGCCTTTTTCTTTACCTATCCCGCGACCGTTCCGCCTTTGGTCCCACCCCTCATAGAAGCAACCTAAGCAACCCCATTCCCTGAAAGTACAGGTCAAAGACGGTTTGAGAGATGAAGAGACGCTCTTCCCAGAAGTTTTCCAGCAAAAATGCATTTATTTGCTTGCTACAGATCGCGGACTCCACGAAGCATTTAGTTAACTAACCGCTATTCTAAAAACGTTCACAGATGTTATGTGTTTGGGAACACCATTTTGAGGGGGCATGTGCACTGATCGCACACCACCAGAATAGGGGAAACCATGCAAAATAAGGTTCAGCTCATCACCTACGCCGACCGTTTCGGTGGCGACACGATTTCCTCGCTGACGGAAACACTACGTCGGCATTTCTCGGGTGTGTACGAAGGCGTTCACATTCTCCCCTTCTTCACTCCCTTCGATGGCGCCGATGCAGGATTTGACCCCGTTGATCACACCAAGGTCGACCCGAGGCTTGGATCCTGGGATGACGTTGCAGAGCTGTCAAAGAGCCACGAAATCATGGTTGACACCATTGTCAATCATGTTTCCTGGGAATCAGAGCAGTTCCAAGATGTCATGAAAAATGGCGAAGACAGCCCCTTCGCCCCAATGTTCCTGACCTTGTCGAGTGTTTTCCCAGAAGGCGTGACCGAAGAAGAACTCGCTGGCATCTACCGTCCTCGTCCAGGTCTTCCCCTCACCCACTACACATGGGGCAACAAGACACGACTGGTTTGGACGACTTTCACTCCGCAGCAGGTCGACATTGATACCGATTCTGACCAGGGCTGGGGATACCTGATGTCAATCCTCGATCAGCTCGGTGCGAGCCACGTCTCTTCAATCCGCCTCGACGCTGTCGGATACGGAGCAAAGGAAGCTCGCACATCCTGCTTCATGATTCCAAAGACCTTCAGACTGATCGAACGGATCAAGGAAGAGGGCGCAAAGAGGGGCCTCGAAACACTTATCGAAGTCCACTCCTACTACAAGAAGCAGATCGACATTGCCAGCAAGGTTGACCGCGTCTATGACTTCGCTCTCCCCCCACTCCTGCTCCACTCAATTTTCTCGGGCAGCGTCGACGCTCTTGAGCACTGGATCAACGTGCGCCCCAACAATGCCGTGACTGTTTTGGATACCCATGACGGAATCGGCGTCATCGACATTGGCTCAGACCAGCTGGATCGCTCCCTCAAGGGCCTGGTTCCCGATCCCGATGTTGACCGCCTCGTCGAAACGATCCACGCAAATACCCAAGGAGAATCTCGCGAAGCAACGGGGGCGGCAGCCTCGAACCTGGATCTGTACCAGGTCAACTCGACCTACTACTCGGCATTGGGCTGCAATGACCAGCATTACCTGGCAACTCGCGCGGTTCAGTTCTTCCTGCCGGGAATCCCCCAGGTCTACTACGTGGGTGCAATGGCCGGCGCCAATGACATGGAACTACTCAAGCGCACCAATGTCGGGCGCGATATCAACCGTCACTACTACACGGCACAAGAAGTTGAAGAGAACCTCAAGCGCCCAGTCGTTCAGGCGCTCAACGCTCTGTGCACGTTCCGTAACACTCTTCCAGCCTTTGACGGAACCTTCTCCTACCAGCGAGACGGCGAAGTGCTGACGCTGGCATGGGAAGGCGCAGGCACGAGCGCGCGACTCACCTTCAATCCAGCCGCCCCGTCGGGAACTGGTTCTATCGCTTCACTGTCGTGGACTGATGGTCAGGGCGAGCACACGACAGACGACCTTCTTGCCAACCCGCCCGTCGCCAACTAATCATCCCGAAGGAACTCATCATGGCTACAAGCACTCCTCAATCGAGGATGAAGCGAATCAAACTCATTCGCTTGAGCATCGGTTTTACCTTGAGCGCGGTTGCCTGCGCGATCCCTTGGGTTGCCTTGACCTCCGTGATCTTGCCCGCGGTGCTAGAAAACATCAGTGCCAGCGGCAAAGAATCGATGCTCGGCACGATCAACGCCGCAGGCTCGGTTGTCGCCCTGATCGCTAACGTCGTCTTCGGTACTTTCTCTGACTTGACGCGTTCTCGTTTCGGCAAGCGCACCCCGTGGATCATTCTGGGTGGTTTGATTGCTGGCGGCGCGATGGCGCTGCTCGCTCTCAACCAGAATTCCTTCCCGATGATCCTTGTCCTGTGGTGCATGGCCCAGCTGGGTTACAACGTCATGCTGGCACCCTTCGTCGCGACGATGTCGGACCGCATCCCCGATGAGGTTCGAGGCACGATCTCTGGCTTCTACGGTGCAGGCATCGCAGCTGGACAAACCGTCGGTAACCTTGTTGGCGCGCGCTTGCTTAAGGTCGATAACGGGCTGACACACGGATGGCTCCTCGGCGCAGCCGTCTTCGCCGCTATCGGTATTGTCACCGTCATTATCTGGCCTCGCGAAGGCGATAACAGGGGTGAATCGAACCAGAAGTTCTCCTTCAAGATCTTGATGGAGTCCTTCCGTCCTCCGAAAAACGCGCCTGATTTCTACTACGCATTGTCCGGCCGCACCTTGATGATGGGCGGCTACTGGATGATCAACACCTACCTGCTCTACATCGCCAAGGACTACATCTTCGCGGGCAACGCAGATGCGAATAACCTTGCAGCGGACTTGATTGCATCAATGGCAGTCATCACTTTGGCAGTGTCTTTGGTAGCAGCTCTTGGTGCTGGTCCCGTTACCGACTTCATTGGTCGCCGCAAGCTCCCCGTAGCACTCGCGAGTGTCCTCTTTGCGATTGGCTCTGCAATGCCGCTGATCTTCCATACCCAGATGGGCATGTACCTCTTCGCAGGCATCGCAGGGCTCGGTTACGGCGTTTACAACGCGATCGATCAGGCGCTGAATGTCTCTGTTCTCCCCAATCCCGATCAGGCAGGAAAGGACCTGGGCATCTTGAACCTCGCGAATACTCTTTCCATGGTTCTGGGTTCGCTCATGACCTCCGCAATCGTCCTGATTGTCAAGGGAGTGACACACTCCGAAACAACACCGAGCTCGGCCTACACGGTTGTTTTCATCGTCGCGATCATCGTCGTTTTGGTCGCTGCATGGCTCATCATGCGCATCAAGAAGGTGAAGTGAGTTTCTTATTCACATAGTGGGGTGCCCGGTGTTTCTTTGAAACACCGGGCACCTTTATGAGCGATTGCTAGTACAGAACACCTAGCCTAGGCGCGCGCTCTGCGACGCAAAAAGGCACATCGCAGCCGCGCTCGCGACGTTGAGCGATTCAGCGTCCCCGCTCATGGGGATCATCACCAGAGCATCACAGGCACTCATTTCGGCCTGACTCATTCCCTGTGCCTCGTTTCCAAAGACCCACGCATGGGTTTGAGCAAGCCAGCCGCGTCTTTCCCAGGCGGCATACGACATTAATGAGGTCAGGCTGTAGGCACCTTGCGCACCGGATGTCCCCAAGATCACGGCATTAATGCCGCGCAAAGCCTGGCAGGCCTCGTCAAAAGAGTCGGCAGGAACAATGGGAAGATGGAAAACGGAGCCGGCGGAGGAACGAATCACCTTGGGGCTTGATGCCTCGACACTCCCCTTAACGCTAACGATTGCACGCGCACCCATCGCGTCTGCAGTACGCATAATCGTTCCTGCATTGCCCGGGTCCCTGCTCTGCGCAAGAACAACAATGCAGTCGCCGGGATAAATTTCAGGAAGTTCGCTCGCGATCGCACCACTTCGAGCAACTGCGCAGATCCCTTGACTATCACGACTCAGCGCTTCAGAGACCTCGTCACTGACTTCATGGACCCAGCGGCAAGCCTGCGTTGCCTCGGAAATAAGCTCGCTGTGTAGGCGCGCTGCAGATGCAGAGTAATACACGTCCTCAACGAAGGAGGAACGATATCGGATCAGTTCACGAACAGCCTGCGGCCCCTCAACCAGGATTTTCCCGTGCCTAAAACGCGCCGAACGCCCGGCCAGAGCCGCGACTTTCTTCACGCGTTCAGCATGAGGATTATCGAGGATGGACGGGCGTTCAGAAAAGTTATTCACCAAAAGCTCAGGCCTTGGGGGCGTTCACGTCTGCCGGCAGAGCCTTCTTGGCAACCTCAACGAGAGCGTTGAAGGTGGCAATGTCGTTGACAGCCAGTTCGGCCAGCATGCGACGATCGACCTCAACACCTGCCAGGTTCAGGCCCTGGATGAAACGGTTGTAGGTCATGCCCTGTGCGCGGGAAGCAGCGTTGATGCGCTGGATCCACAGGCGACGGAAATCGCCCTTCTTGGCCTTGCGGTCACGGTACGAGTACACGAATGAGTGCGTGACCTGTTCCTTGGCCTTGCGGTACATGCGCGAACGCTGGCCACGGTAGCCGGATGCCTGATCAAGTACGGTGCGACGCTTCTTCTTGGCGTTAACAGAACGCTTAACACGTGCCATTTTCTAAATCTCCTTGTCGAAGGTGCGGGTCACTTGCCCAGCATGGAACGGACGCGCTTGACATCGGCGGTGGCCAGAACCTGATCGGTGGCCAGACGACGGGTCTTGCGGGAGGACTTGTGCTCGAGGAGGTGGCGTGCGCCTGCCTGCTCGCGCATGATCTTGCCCTTTCCGGTCAAGCGGAAACGCTTCTTTGCACCGGAATGCGTCTTATTCTTCGGCATTATTTTGATCCTTCTTCTTCCGGACGGGGGCTGAGCCCCTGCCTTCACTACTTCTGTGCATCAGCCTCTTGCGAGGCCGCACGAGCTTGGTCCTTACTGGCGCGTTCGGCGCGCTTACCGCGGCGTTCTTCACGCTCGGCTTCGCGACGCTTACGCTGCTCGTTCACCGCATCGGACTTGCGCTTCGTAGGCGCAAGAACCATGGTCATGTTGCGGCCATCTTGACGAGGCATAGATTCGACGGTGGCGAGTTCTCCCACTTCTTCAGCCAGACGCTGCAAGAGTCGGACGCCCGCTTCGGGCCGTGACTGCTCACGACCGCGGAACATGATCATGACCTTGACCTTGTCGCCGGCAGAAAGGAAACGCTCAACGTGTCCCTTCTTCACCGAGAAATCATGGTCATCAATCTTCAGTCGGAAACGGATTTCCTTCAGCTGGGTGTTCGCCTGGTTACGGCGAGCATCACGGGCCTTCTGGGCCGCTTCGTACTTGTACTTTCCGTAGTCCATGAGTTTTGCAACCGGCGGCTTGGCGTCGGGTGCAACCTCGACCAGGTCAAGGCCCGCTTCTTCAGCAAGACGCAGTGCGTCTTCCACGCGGACAACACCAACCTGTTCTCCTCCGGGTCCCACGAGACGTACCTCGGGAACTCGAATCCGCTCATTGATGCGAGGCTCGCTAATGAGTGGCTCCTTCCACAGTCGTATCCGTGACACGAAAAATGCCTCCGTGCCACTGTGCGCACGAAGGCTTATCCCGGCAACAACATCCGTCCGGATGCTACCGTTTAACCCGATCCCCTGGCTCTACGTGGGCAACCCGGTCACCCGGGCGGGAATCAAGGTGGGAGAAACTCCGCTTGCACGATCGGGGCGAAATCCCCGATTGGTCGAAACAATCTTAGCAAAAGATTCCATTCAACGCGAAGGCCCTTCACAAGCCACAGCGATGGAATCTCTCACATGCTCGCCCTGTAGTGCCCCTATCCGGCTGTTGTCCCCCAGCGCGGAACCCACTGAATATCATCAGCAACGGCTCTCAGACGCTTATTCGAATTCAAAACATCAATCGCATGCAAAACCTTTTCGCGCAACTGCGCACGATCCGTTTCTTCCATTCCTTGCGGATCAATGACGAGGCTCACCCTGCATACACCCATTCCCGCATACTCGACGCTCAGATCCGTAATCGATGAGCATTCATCCTGTGCCTGCCGGGCAAGAAGGTCCCGTAGTTCATGATCTTTCCAAGCTGGGAGCCAATGATCTCCCTGAGCAAGCGCGCTCGTCGCGCTGCGCGGGATGAGAATATCGCGGCTGCCAGGGTCCACGTTTACTTTGCCTGCGCTCTCAACTAATGCAGCCAATGCGAGGCGACGAAAGCTCAGGGCCATGGGACGAGCATTCGGGTCATACGCACTCAGTGACTGCGCGGAGGTAAAGGCAGCAATCGCCGGCCCTGCTACCGTTTCAACGCGAAGAAATCCGACGGGGTCATGCCCGGCCTCCCCCGCGTGAATCCCCGTCACCCGAGGATCTTCTTCGACGCGGATCGGGACAATCACGCGTTCGTTTTCGAACGCATGAACCAGTGCCTCAAGCTGAGACGCGCTGCCGTCTTCACCACTTTGAAGAGCCCGCGCGGTTGCTTCCAAGAGCTGCCCCGAATCCTCACGATTGTGAGAAGCCATCGCTAAGCGCTGAGCCAAACGGTTCTTCTGCTCTTCTCCGATATCCACCATCAACGCTTCCTGAACCACATGAAACGGCCTCGTTTGCCGCCTTTACCATCGGCTTGAATCGAATCGGGATAGTCTGCGGGAACCGTACGCCCAAGAAGTAAATCCTCGGTTGCCTGAGGCATTGCTCCAAGCAAAAGCCCCGCTGGAATATCGTCTTCACTATGGCCATTGACGTAGCGTTGAGCGGTAATTTGCCCCGAAACTCCCGGTTCGATTCCGTCGCCCTCGACGAGCCAGGACATGATCGCCACAGCTCCGTATTTTGAAAGTCGAGAGATTACAGAAGCAACCTTGTCAACCTCGGCGGGCATCTCTCGACGCCCGGTGAGCAGCACGTTCAGTTCGTCTTCTTGCGTCGTCTGGGTCTGCACGCGAAGCCAAACCCCCGTCCACGGTTTCAGGCGAACCACGGCCTCGTGGATTCCGGAAAGAGCGAGAAGGGAATGCAAGGCCTCGGCGGAAGGAATCGGCGCGAGGATCAAGGCGACGGAGAGCTTTCCCCCTTCAAGGTGAAGAGACTCATCAACGGGAGTGTCAAGGTCGTCACTGACTGGACTCTGGCTGGCCGCCGCTTCTTCGGGCACACCACCCGCATCCAAATCGGTTTCCATGCCTGCGACTAGATCGCGAAATTGCGCATCAAGATCCCGATTCTGGTCTTCAGACACAGGGCCCTCCCACTTCGTGTTGATTACTTGGCCTATCGTATCGCGTGCGCGGCGCGTGTGATAATACAAAGCAAAGAGAAGACTTTGGAAGCGCAGGAGTGCATATGTCGTCGGTCCCTACAATCGAGGTTCGCGGGGCTATCCGCCTTGGACAGTTCCTTAAACTTTCTGGCCTTGTTGAAGATGGGGCCGAGGCACGCGAACTCATCCAAAGTGGCGACGTTTGCGTCAATGGCGAGGTAGAGACCCGGCGCGGACACGCCCTTGAGGATGGCGAGCTCGTCGAGCTTCACACTGCCACGGGGACCTACGCGGCGCGCGTGAGCGTCGTCGATTAAGCGACGAGGCCACCAGCCACCACGCGCAGATACCGCGCTCCCCCGCGGGCGGCATTTTCAACCGGATTTCACGCGATCAGTGCGAGGTCAGAACGCCATCCGCGCCGACAACCGCCTTCACGTGACTGAAGAAGGGACCCGATTGCGTCACTCGAAGCGAAGAGTCAAGCTCGACAATGGTCACGCGTCCGGGTTCACGCAGGTGTAGTCGCACGGGTGAGGACCCGGGGAAAGTCTCGAGGACTTCCTTGAGTTCACGCAAAAGCTCGGGCGTACAGCGCGATGCTGCCAATTCCAGGTCGAGGGGCACATTACCGTCCTCGCGCAATTCCAGAATGTTCATGGACTGCCCGTAGATCGATACCTGTTCGTCGCGCGTATTGACGCGCCCCTCAATCTGAACAACCAAGTCGGGAGCAAGGAAAGTCTGGACAGTCTCATAGGCACGGGGGAAGAAGAGCACTTCCACCGAGCCGCTCAGGTCTTCAATCGTCGCGATTGCCCAAGGATTGCCCTGTTTCGTGACCTTTGTTTGGACCGCGGAAACCAATCCCGCGATCTTCACAGTTCGATCAACCATGGATTCTTCCCCGCCAACGATCTGCGCAATTTCGACGTCTTGGTGTCTCTCAAGCGCGCCTTCGAGGCCGCGCAGCGGGTGGTCTGAAACGTACAATCCCAGCATCTCGCGTTCTTCGGCGAGCTTTTGGCGACGGTCAAACTCAGGCAGATTCGGAATTTCGATGGCCAACGAAGAGCCTGGCTCATCTCCCATCCCCATGCCGCCAAAAAGATCAAACTGCCCGATTGCCTCGTTGCGCTTCAGGTCGATCACCGCATCCACGGCCTCGTCGCAGCGAGCGAGAAGCGAACGACGGGTATAGCCAAGCGAGTCGAAAGCTCCCGCGCGAATCAAGGACTGAATGGTGCGCTTATTGCACACAACCTGGGGAACCTTGTCGAGGAAGTCTTGGAAGTTGGTGAACTTTCCCTTTTTCCTTCGGGTCTCCACGATGGCATCAACGACGTTAGTTCCAACGTTTTGAATCGCGTTCAAACCGAAACGAATATCTCGCCCATCAGGAGCAAAGGTTCCCATCGAGTGATTAACATCGGGAGGAAGAACCGTAATTCCCATGTGACGGCATTCCGCCAGATAGAGCGCACGGCGGTCCTTGTTGTCCTTCGTTGAAGTCAGCAGGGCTGCCATATATTCCGTTGGGTAATTCGCTTTCAGATAAGCAGTCCAGTAGGACACCAAACCGTAAGCCGCAGAGTGCGCCTTGTTAAAGGCGTAGGCAGAGAAGGGAACGACGACGTCCCACAAAGCTTGAATCGATTCTTCGGAGTATCCGTTATCGATCATGCCCTGGCGGAAGCCCTTGAACTGCTGGTCCAGAACTTCCTTCTTCTTCTTACCCATGGCCTTGCGCAGAATATCTGCCTGGCCCAGGGAGTAGCCCGCCAGCTTCTGGGCGATCTGCATGACCTGTTCCTGGTAGACGATCAGACCGAAAGTCGTTCCAAGAATGTCTTCAAGTGGCTCCGCAAGCTCAGGGTGAATAGGAGTGATCTCTTGACGCCCGTTCTTACGCAACGCGTAGTTCGTGTGGGAATTTGCACCCATGGGCCCCGGGCGATACAGCGCACCCACAGCCGAGATATCTTCGAAGTTGTCGGGTTTCATGAGCTTGAGAAGATCGCGCATACCACCGCCATCAAGCTGGAAGACACCCAGAGTGTCTCCGCGCCCCAGCAGCTCGTAGGTTGCCGGATCATCCAGCGCCACATGGTCTAGATCTGGATCTTCTTTCCCGTTGAGCTTGATGTTCTCTAAAGCATCGGAGATGACGGTGAGGTTTCGCAGGCCCAAGAAGTCCATCTTGAGCAGGCCCAATCCTTCACAGGTCGGATAGTCAAACTGCGTAATGATTGCGCCGTCTTGCGGACGTTTCATGATCGGTATGATGTCCGTCAGCGTATGTGAAGACATAATCACTGCACAGGCGTGCACACCCCACTGACGCGTCAGTCCTTCAAGGCCCAGAGCATATTGGACGACCTCGTGAATGTCCGGGTTCTCTTCGTAATACTTGCGGAACTCTGCCGCCTCAGCGTAGCGCTTGTCATTCTCGTCGAAGATACCCGCAACAGAAATGTCCTTGCCCATGACCGATGGCGGCAGGGCCTTCGTCAGCTGCTCCCCCACTTTGAAGTCGCGCCCCAAAATACGCGCGGAGTCCTTCAGAGCCTGCTTCGTCTTGATTCGACCGTAGGTAACGACCTGAGAAATACGGTCTTCGCCGTACTTTTGCTTGACGTACTCGATGACTTCATCGCGACGACGTTCGTCGAAGTCAACGTCGAAGTCGGGCATCGAAATACGTTCGGGGTTCAAGAAGCGTTCGAAGATGAGCCCGTGGTTGAGGGGGTTAAGCTCCGTAATCTTCATCGCGTAGGCGACCATGGATCCTGCACCTGAGCCACGGCCCGGCCCGACGCGGATTCCTTGGCTCTTCGCCCAGTTGATGTAGTCCGCAACCGTCAGGAAGTAGCCGGGGAAACCCATCTTGATGATGACGTCTTCCTCGTATTCTGCTTGCTTACGCACAGCATCTGGAATGCCCTTCGGGAATCGCTCCTGAAGCCCCTTTTCAACTTCCTTGATGAACCACGAGGTCTTATCTTCCCCTTCGGGCACCGGAAAGTCGGGCATATATGAGGCGCCTTCCGCAGTGGTGTGGAAGTGGACCTCGCATCTTTCGGCAATTTCAAGCGTCGAATCACAGGCTTGGGGCAGCTCTTTCCAGATCGAGCGCATTTCTTCGGAGGGGCGGATGTAGTAGCCGTCGCCGTCGAATTTGAAGCGATCGGGGTCAGAGATTCGCGACCCCGAGTTAATGCACAAGAGCGCGTCTTGGATCCCGCGATCTTCTTTTTTCACGTAGTGCGCATCGTTGGTCGCTACCAGCGGGGCATCCATGAGCTTGGCTAGTTCGAGGAGCTGCTTTTGGGTACGACGCTCAAACTCAATCCCGTGATCCATCACTTCGACATAGAAGTTTTCGGGCCCGAAGATATCGCGTAATTCCGCAGCCTCCGCCACGGCCTCGTCCCACTGCCCCAAACGCATACGGGTCTGCACTGCCCCTGAGGGGCAACCGGTGAAGACAATCAGTCCTTTATGGAAGCGCTCGAGGAGTTCTTTATCTGCGCGCGGCCACTTACCGAATTGTCCGTCTACCGAGGCGTAGGATCCCAAGCGGAAAAGGTTGTGCATTCCCTCGGTTGAGTAGGCGATCAATGTGAGGTGATTGTAGGACCCCGAGGCCGAAACATCGTCGGAACGCTGCCAGGGCTCACCCCAGGTGACCTTTTGGCGATCAAAACGAGAAGTCCCAGGGGTCACATAGGCTTCGAGTCCGATGATGGGCTTAATGCCGGCTTTCGTTGCTGCATCGTAGAACTCATAGGCGCCGAAGAGATATCCGTGGTCGGTCAAACCAATTGCGGGCTGCCCCAGACGTTGGGCCTCTGCCACCATCGGCTTGATTCGCGCAGCCCCATCGAGCATCGAGTATTCCGAGTGATTGTGCAGGTGCACGAACGAGTCCACAGGTGCCATGCTTCCAGTCTAGTGTTTCTCTTCAGGCCGTACTGATTGAATCGAAAGATCAAGCCTTAAGCTTCACGCAAAGTCTCGAGAGCTCTTTGAAGGTCATCCGGGTAAGGCGCGCGGACCGTTACGGGAAGTTGAGTGCGCGGATGGGTGAAGCCGAGTTCAACGGCATGAAGCCATTGGCGTTCCAAGCCAAGTTCTTCCGCCTTCGTCGGATCCGCCCCGTAAAAAACATCTCCGATGCAAGGATGCCCGACAGCCGCCATGTGAACGCGAATCTGATGCGTACGCCCGGTCTCCAAGTGGACTTCGAGCAGCGCTGCACCCGCCATCAACTCGAGGGTGTCATAATGCGTCACCGCGTGTTTTCCCCCGTCGATCACGGCCATCCGCCACTCGCGCGAAGGGTGACGACCAATGGGTGCGTCGATCGTTCCCGAGGCCGGATCGGGATGCCCTGCAACGACCGCGTGGTAGATCTTACGGACTGTGCGCTCTTTGAATGCGCGCTTCATAACCGAGTAGGCAAGTTCTGATTTGGCAACCATCATCGCGCCGGAGGTTCCCACGTCGAGGCGGTGAACGATCCCCTGACGTTCAACCGGGCCGTGTGTCGTAATGCGATACCCAGCTGCTGCAAGATTGCCAACAACCGTTGGACCCGTCCAGCCGGGACCAGAATGAGCGGCGACCCCAACAGGTTTATTCACAACAACAATGTCGTCATCGTCGTAGAGAATATCCATGCCAACAACGGGAGTGACAGAAACTTCAGGATCTGGGATGGTGATTTCGAGGAGGTCGTTTTCGCCGAGCTTGAGCGATTTCGAGGCGGGATTCCCATTGACTCGAATATGTCCTTCAAGGATCAGGTCACTGCATCGCGAGCGTGAGAGTCCAAGAATTCGAGAAAGAGCTGCGTCAATACGCTCTCCCACGAGAGCGTCAGGAACAGGCATGAGGCGAGTTTCAGGCATGATCAGTGAGCGCCGCGTTTGGGGCCGATAAAGCTACCGATAAAGAGAAGGATGACAGCACAGACAATCCAGATATCGGCAACGTTTCCAATGAACCAGTTCCCGTAACCAATGAAATCAACCACGTGTCCGTTACCCCAGCCTGGGTTTTGGATAAATCGGTCGACAAGGTTACCCGCTGCCCCACCCAGAAGAAGAGCGCAACCGAAGGCAAGGAAACGCGAGCGAACCCGGGGAAGATACATGATGATTGCAGTAACGACGACGCAGGCAATGCATGTGAAGATGATCGTCGTGTGAGATCCCAGCGAAAACGCAGCGCCCGGATTGGCGGTCAGTTCAAGGCGGAGAAAAGATCCCAGAAGCGGACGAACAGTGCCGTCTCCTAGATTCTTCAGTACCCAAAACTTCGAGGCTTGATCAAGTACGAGCGCAAGGATTGCAATGACGTATGCCCAGATGAGTATCGCGCGGTTATTTTTCTTCACATAAAGATTATGACGGTGACGCCGCTCAGGCGCCACCGTCATAGAGAAGATAACGGATGTCTAAAAGACCATCAGTTCTGCGTACCGGCGTTTACTTCCTTGAGCAGGCCCTCGAGGTGGTCACGCAGGTTCGCACGGTATTCGGCTTCGAAGGAACGAAGCTCGTTGATCTTTCCTTCGAGCAGCGAACGCTCCTGATCCAGCTGAGAAAGGATGTTCTGGTGCTGGTTCTGAGCATCTGCGATGATCTCATCGCGCTTAGCGTTGGCGTCAGCAATGATTCGATCGGACTCTTCGCGACCATCGCGCACGTATTCGTCGTGGACGCGCTGAGCCAATGCGAGCATCGAGGTTGCAGACTCTGCGCTCTCCGGGGTCGCGGGGGCGACAGGAGCGGCAACGACAGTCTCGGTGACAGACGCTGCGGGGGCAGGTGCCTCTTCGACGACGGGTTCGGGTTCTTCGGGTGCCGTGAAGGTGGTGGCTTGGCCGTTCGACAGCTCGGCTACGCGACGTTCAGCTGCTTCGAGCTCTTCGCGCAGGTTCTGATTCTCAGCCTGGAGGGTGTAGATCGTGGAAACAACTTCATCAAGGAAATCGTCGACCTCGACCTGGTCGTATCCTTCACGGAACTTAACGATGTTGAAGGTTTTGTTCAAAACATCTTCGGTTGTGAGCAGAGCCATTTGTTTACCTCTCGGTACTTGTTACGTGGTGCAAGTGCACTCACACCACCGGATCACCGATGAGGATGACCCGAACTACACACTGGAATAATAGCGGAACTAGCGTCACAATAACACCAATTTCCCCATATTTCACTTATTACTCGGGTGACACGCAAGCGCGACGGGATCGAGAGCGCGCGTCAGCTGCACAGATCAAACACCGAAGCTCCGAATGAAAACACCAAGGTTTTCACACAGGATCGTCACCAAGAAGACGATCAGGAAGGCCGTGTCGATAGCGACGTTTCCTCCCAAACGAACCGGTGGGATCATCTTGCGCAGAAATTTTAGTGGAGGGTCTGTGAAAAAGTAGATCACATTTGCGATCAGCAGAATGATTCCCCGTGGGCGCCATAACGGCGAGAGGAGGCGGATCCAGTCAAAGATCATGCGTGCGATCAGCACGAGCATGTAAAGACCGGCAAGAAGAGCAATCGCTCCTCCCAACCACAGGAATACCATTGTCAGCGCCCGAAGAGTGCGGTAGCCGAACGATTGGAGCCGGTGACGTCGCCAGTAACTTCGACGCTGTGGGGTGACAGGAGGAAGACGCGATCGGTCACGCGCTCAAAAACACCCTGGAGTCCGTAGGTCAGACCGACAGCGAAATCAATGAAGCGCTGCGCATCCTTATCGGAAACCTCCGAGAGGTTCATAATCACCGGAATGCCATCACGGTAGGGTTCAGCAATTGCGGGAGCATCGTTGTAGTTCAGTGGGCGAACTGTCACGATCCGAGAAAGATCGGCCTGCTGAGAGCTACGACGCTCCTCGCGGTGGATCGGAGTGACATTCGATGCGGGAGTGGGCGTAATGTGAGCCACCTCTGTCTCCTCAAACTCTTCGGGAAGGAAGTCCAAAGTGCTCTCATCGACCTCTTCCGGGGTGTACCAACCCATGAATTGGCGTGCTTTCGCTCCGAAGCCTGACATCATGCTCTCCTTGAAATAATGGGACCTGTGCACAAGTTAATGCCCCAGAGCATCGCTTCAGCTTAAGAGTGTCGGCATGTCGCAATTACCGACGCAAAACGCCCACATTCAGGGGTACGACGGTAGGAATGGTAAGTCGGGTTCTCGAGGGTACACTCACCCACCCAAGAAGCGCTCACCCCGCATTCGCGAGCCCACTGCAAGGCAGCACCCGGCAAATCTAAGGCCTCGGTCCCCCACGATGTTTGCGAGGTAATGGCTGAGCAGCTGGCGGCGCTCTCTGCTCTCATCTGCGGAGAAACTTCATAACATTTACCGCAGATGCACGGACCGACAAGCATAGAGATTTCTTTATTTTGCACGCCTTGGCAATGAAAAGCGTCAAGGGCATGGGACAAGATTCCGTGAAGGAAGCCGACCCGACCAGCGTGGACCGCGCCGATGACTCCCTGGCGCGAACTCAACAACACCGGCATACAGTCCGCAGTCATTACCGCAAGAGCTGGCGGGGCTTCCCATTGGCGAGAATCGACGACGATTCCGTCTGACTCAATGGGGCCCCACTCCCCCACACGCCCAGACTCATACTGAGAAATCTTTGCGGGATCAAGAAGCTCAACAGTGGCCGAATGCGTCTGGTTCATCCAGACGATTGGCGCTCCGATCTCCGTAAATAGTCCAAAACGCCGCTCTTCAACAAGTTGAGGGTCATCGGGAACGTGCGCGCCATAGTTGTCCCGGTATGGGTCGGTGCCCGCGCCAACTTCGGTGAAGAAGACGTGGGCACCGGGCAGGTCAGTATGCTTCATCAGCGCAGGAAGTCCGGAATATCCAAGACATCCGAATGCTGTTCCTCTTCGAAGACGCGAGGAACTTCGAGAGACGAAGGAACCTCCTTCGATCCATCTTCTTCGGTCGGACGCGCGATCGGAATCTGGTTGGTACGAGTCGGCAGTTCCGGATCCGCGCGGTGTGCAGCGGTATGAGCCGAGGCAACCTCACCGAGGCGGCGCTGCGGTGCCGGCTGCTGTTCACTCTTTTCCGGGCGAGCTTGGACGGGGCGAGGCGCAATGACCGGCTCGCTAACCGGACCCGCCTGCGTCGCGACCTCATCAAAGCCCGCAGCGATAACTGTCACGCGGATTTCGTCGCCCAGCGAATCGTCGATAACCGAACCGAAGATGATATTCGCCTCGGGGTGCGCGGCCTCGCGAACAAGGAGCGAGGACTGGTAGATCTCCTGCAGACCAAGGTCGGATCCACCCTGGAAGAACATGAGGACGCCGTGGGCGCCATCGATGGAGGCCTCGAGAAGAGGCGAAGAAATTGCCGACTCGACCGCACGCAGAGCGCGATCTTCGCCGGTTGCAGAACCGATACCCATAAGGGCAGAACCGGCGTCCTTCATCACGGACTTAACGTCGTTAAAGTCAACGTTGATCAGGCCCGGAGTTGTGATCAATTCGGTGATGCCCTGGACACCTGAAAGCAGGACCTGGTCAGCAGCGCGGAAAGCTTCGAGAACCGAAATATTCGCATCAGAAATCTGCAGGAGGCGATCGTTGGGGATCACGATGAGGGTGTCAACTTCTTCGCGCAGCTTTTCCACGCCAGCATCGGCTTGAGATGCACGGCGGTTTCCCTCAAAGGAGAAGGGACGAGTGACAACACCGACGGTCAGTGCACCCGCGGTGCGTGCAATCTTTGCAACGACGGGGGCAGCGCCGGTACCGGTACCGCCGCCTTCACCAGCGGTCACGAAGACCATATCTGCACCTTCGAGGGCTTCGGTGATTTCGTCGATGTGATCTTCGGCGGCTTGGCGACCGACCGCGGGATCTGCGCCAGCGCCGAGGCCGTGCGTGAGATCGCGACCGATATCAAGCTTGGTTTCTGCGTCAGACATGAGCAGAGCCTGAGCGTCCGTATTCACGGCGATAAATTCAACGCCCTTCAAGCCCACTTCAATCATTCGATTGACGGCGTTCACACCGCCACCACCGACTCCGACGACCTTAATAACCGCCAGATGATTCTGCGGTGCGACCATAACCCTGCCCTCTTTCTGCGCACCAACCTTAAACCTCAAGTGGAAGGTTGATGTTTGACCTGCGTTTAGACGGAAAGACGGTAGGGGTAGGACACCTCTTCTTCAAGGTCATTCGTGGGCGTGTCGCTTCTCGTATTTAAGAAGTGACAGGATGCACGGGAGAAGACACGTCGTAGGTGCGCGCCTGACGCTGCGAGATCAAAACCTGAGCCACTTTCGCTTTCAGATCATTTTCGCTGGCGACTCCCCAATTCAGTGTCCGCGAGTTCGACAAGGTCATCGATACGGTCTGGCCATCATGAGTGATCATCGTGATTTGAGAACGCAATTCGTCTCCCATTGCCGCCCAAATTGCAGCAACCTCACCGGCAGCGCGCGAACGCTCGTCTCCATCAGGCAAAGTTGTCGGCGCCATTCCTTCGGGCATGGAAGGAGAGGAGGACAAGCTCACCCCCTGATCGTCCACCAAGGACCAAGCTGCCCCCTCCTTTACAGCAAGAACCGCCTGACGCGGGCGCACAGTAACTCTTAGGCCTCGTGGCCACGTGCGCTCAACCTGAGCCTCGCGAACTAAGCGCACTCCACCAACAGCGGCGCTCACTTTTGAGGTCGAAAGGCGTGGGAGCGGAGTAGAAGCAAAAGGCTCAACAGCAGCTTGTACCTCAGAGGTTGTGGCGCTATCGTCTCCCAAGCCTTCGATCGACACTTTGGACATGTCCAGCGCGAATAGAGGAGAAAAGAAGATCCCCCACACGAGTGCAATAGCCACGACACACGCCGCAGATACCGTCACAATCCGAGTGATCACTAGTCGCCGCTGCGCCTGCTGGCGTTCTTTTCGACGCTCATTGAGGTCTGCAGTCGCGCCCTCTTCGCTCGAACCTAGAACTGTCGCCGCATCCGACTGCCCGATAGGGCGGCGAAGAATTTCCCCACTGGATGGACGAGCTGCTGCTTCGCGTCGTGAACGACGCAACTCACGATTGCGTTCACGCCTCGCCGCGCGCTCATCACGTGCTTCGCTCCCCCGACGAATCCGCGAAGCACGTGCGCCCGCTGAAAAATGATCCTCGCGTTCGCTTCCGCTTTCTTCACCCCGCATCGAGGCCGAAGCGGTGCGCGAGTTATCCTCCACCGAGGCCTGCGGGGCCTCGACCACCTCAGCTGCGCCTCGGCGATCGTCTTCGGGAGCGGATTCAGGAGCGCTCGCCGGCTCTTGAGGAGGAAAGGCGCGGCTGCGACGAGGACGAGGGGGTTGTTTCACTGAGCGCTCCCAGCGCCGTCGTGTTCCCACTCATCGAGTACATCCTGATCGCATTGGGTAATCGATCCGGCACCCATGGTCAGGAGAATTCCCCCTTCAGTAACCTCTCGAGCAGCCAGACGAGCGGCCTCATGCATGTCAGGGACGTAGCGTGCCTTCGGCAGGTGCGAAGTGATGAGAGTCGAGTCAACGCCCGGAACGGGGTCTTCACGTGCTCCGTAGATATCACAGACATAGACGTGATCAGCATGCGAAAGCGCATCAGCAAAACGCCCCGCGAAAGATTGGGTTCGCGAATACAAGTGAGGCTGGAAGACAACGCTTACTTCCCCATTCCCGGCTGCACTGCGGGCTTGGGTAATGGCTGCTGCGACCTCAGTGGGATGATGCGCATAGTCATCGTAAAGCCGACGTCCGCCGTTTTCCCCCTTGAATTCAAAACGACGAGAAGTCCCGCTGAAAGCAGTGAGCGAGGAAGCCATGAGATGCCCCTCGATACCCAAACGAACGCCAGCAATCCACGCGGCCACCGCATTCACAATGTTGTGCAGGCCCGGGACGCGCAGATTAATCTCGACCGTTTCTGCGTTCCACAAAACTTGAGCCGATGCGATGTGTCCATCGGTTGTCGCGTCTTTGATGACGACATCGCAGGGCGCACCAAGTTCAGGGCTTTCCTGTCCTTCACGCCCGTAGGTCACGGTATCAATACCGCGTCCTTTCGCGTAACGAGCAAGGCGAGCGCTCCCCGCGTCCTCACCGCAGCACACAAGTGTTCCGCCCTCACGAAGACACCCAACGAAGTCAACGAAAACTTGTTCAAAGGCCTCGCGACTTCCATAGCGGTCCAAGTGATCGGGCTCGACATTGGTAACGATTTCGATCCACGGCGTGTAGTTCAGGAAAGAGCCGTCGGATTCATCGGCCTCGGCAACGAAAATATCTCCACTGCCCAAGTGAGCTCCCGAACCAAGTTCAGGGATGACAGACCCAACCGCAATCGAAGGATCTGCGCCCGCCTGACGCAGGGCCATTGAGAGCATTCCCGAGGTCGTCGTTTTTCCATGAGCGCCTGCAACCGCAACGAAACGCATTCCGCTAGCGGCCAGAGCAAGAGCTTGAGATCGATGGATAACCGTCAGCCCTTCTTTGCGGGCATAAGCAAGTTCTGGATTTGTCTCTCGGACAGCGGTCGAAACGACAACAACGCTATCTGCGGGAACATGCGAAGCATCGTGGCCGACGAAAACCTTCACACCCACGCTGCGTAGGTGGTCCAAGACCGGTGAATCCTTTTGATCGGATCCCGAGACTTCAAGGCCTCGATCTTTCAAAAGCTCTGCGACCACTGACATTCCAGCGCCGCCGATACCGATCAGGTGGAAGCGATGTGAGGTAGTCACTTTTCAGCCTTCTTCCCATGAAGAGTCGATTCGATCAGGTCGGCAAGTTTAAGCGCACCATCGGGTTGAGCCAGAGCTCGCGATGCCTGCGCCATCTGCTGCAATTCTGCGCTTCCGAGCAGGGGGAAGATCTTCTCACAAACGTAGTGGGAATTCAGATCCGAGTCCGCAACGAGAAGAGCACCACCGTGAGCAACGTGGTCAGCGGCATTAAGCTTCTGCTCTCCATTACCGATAGGAAGCGGAACATATACGCACGGCAATCCCAGAGCGGTCATCTCGGCGACAGTGCCTGCTCCTGAACGGCAGACAACAAGGTCAGCGACAGCTAGCGCGTCCTCCATTGTTGAGAGGTAATCAATCACGTGCCAGCGTTGTGCAACGCCAGCTGCAGACACCGCCTGAGAAACTTCCTGATCCTTGCCCTTCCCAGTCAAGTGAAGCACTTGTACGTTTAGCGGAAGCTGCGCGGCCGCGGCAATCATCGCACGGTTAACATTGAGCGCGCCAAGAGATCCTCCGGTGATAAGGAGGGTCTCCAACTTCGGATCAATTCCCAACCTCGAGGCCGCCTGCTCGCGTGCAGCGAGGCGTCCTTCCTCACTGGAGCGAGTAGCGGCCAGCTCCTGGATGGCAGGGCGAAGCGGCAAGCCCGTCACTTCCGTAATTCCCTGCTTGGCAATCAGCGGTGTCGAGGGGAAAGTCAGGCCCAAAGCCGAGGCCCAGCGAGCTCCTACGCGATTAGCCAGACCCGGCCGCGCATTTTGCTCGTGGATGATGATCGGAATGCCCATTTTACGGGCGGCAAGATAAGCAGGCGTGGACACATATCCGCCAAAACCAACAAGTGCCTGTGCCCCCTGGAGGACCGAGCGACACTGAGCAATGGCTTGCTTCATGCGACGCGGCAATGAGAAGAACTGCAGGGAAGGCTTCCGGGGAAGAGGGACGCGTTCAATTGTCACAAGTTCGATGCCCGCTGCCGGAACAAGGGTCGTTTCCAAGCCCTGTTTCGTTCCAAGCGCGACAACCTCGTACCCGCGTGAACGCAGTTCAAGGGCCGTTGCGAGCAGGGGGTTCACATGCCCCGCTGTTCCACCGCCAGCAAGAACGATCTTCTCACTCATCGTGTTCCTTCCGTCGAGCGTTGACGTTTCTTTCCGGGATGACGACGCCGCGACGAGACGCGGGGGTCACGCAGACTCGAGAATTTCAGGCCCATTGTCATTCCTGCATTCTCGCGTGCGCAGGCAGCAACGACGGCAATCGCAGAGACCGTAAAGAGATATGAGGATCCGCCATATGAAACAAGGGGAAGAGGAACACCAATAACGGGCCCCATCCCTGTCACAGAAGCGACATTAATGAAGGCCTGGATCCCAATCCACGTCGCAACGCCACCGGTGATGATGGCGGCGAAGAATGAGTTCGTGGTGCGAATGAGCCGAAGCATTCCCCAAATCATCAGGCACAGGCACGTAATAACGGTGAGGGACCCCAAAAGGCCAAACTCTTCGCCGATAATCGCCAAGATAAAGTCTGTGTGCGCGGCCTGGAGGTAATTCCATTTCTCGCGCGATGCCCCCGGTCCAAGACCGGTTAGGCCGCCCGATCCCAATGCCCACAGCGCGTGGTCAATCTGTTCGGGAGCAGACAGGTTCCGTGCGGGACGATTCCACGGCATGACCGCAGCAATACGCTTCAAACGCGTTGGGTTTTGGAAGACAAGGAATACTCCCAAAGGAATCACAGCTGCTGCGATGGTGAGGAACCACCGCTTGGGCAATCCTGCAACCCACACTGCTCCGGCAGCTCCCGCTGCCATGACCATTGCGGTTCCCATGTCCTTGCCCAGCATGACGTCAACAAGAGCGAGAAATGCAGTGCCGCCCACCGTGACCGCCATTTGCTTCCAGTCTTGGCGCCTTGCGCCTTCTCGAGTCAGCACCCTTCCAAGGGCGATGATCAGAGCAAGCTTGAGGAACTCAGATGGCTGGAAGGTTCCCAGCCCTGGGAGAGACACCCAGTTGGTATTGCCGCCTTGAGAAGCAGCCAAAGGAGTCAAGACGAGGCCTTGAAAACCGAGTGCGATCAGGAAAACCAGAGGTGCCGCTCGGTACCACAGCGATGAGGGAATACGTTGAATGATGATCGCTGCGACTAAGAATGAGATTCCGGTAATTGCGAGCTGACGAGCGAAGGTACTGTATGGGCTACCACCTTGGGAGATCGTCGTAACTGCTGATGCAGAAAAGCCCATGACCAAGCCGAATAGCGTCAAAATCAGTGCAGGTAGAGCAATGAGATAGTAGGTCGCTACAGGCGAGTAGACCTTATCTTCCTCATTTCGCCGTGCAAATTCGAAGCGAGGAATATGGAGACGCTCAAGAAGAGAGGTCATTGGGCAGCCCAATTAGCTTCAAGGCGCGCGACCGCCTCGCGGAAAACCTCCCCGCGCTGGGCGTAAGAGCGGAATTGATCCCACGACGCACAGGCCGGTGCAAGCACAACAGTATCTCCGGGGCGCGAGAGGGCAACGGCCTCATTCACAACGGAGAACATCCAGTCTTCGTGTCCATCAACTTCAACGAAGGGAACTGTCGGCGCATATTGCGCGAGCGCACGAAGGATCGCACTGCGGTCTTCCCCAATGACAACGACTCCGCGCAGTTGAGGAGCAATTTTTGCGACAAGGTCGCCAAATTCTTGGCCCTTTGTATCTCCCCCGGCAATCCAGATAGCTGTTCCTGGAGTAATTCCACGCAGAGAAGCCGCAGCGGCATGAGCATTTGTTGCCTTGGAATCATCAATCCACGTAACGTCCGCGGCGTGAGAGATCACCGCACGTCGGTGATCAGCAGGATGGAAGTCACGAAGCCCCTGAGCAACTGCCTCCGGATTCACTCCATAAGCGCGAGCGAGGCCAGCGGCGGCAGTGGCATCCATGCGCGCGGCATCTGTTACCCCATCGTGGTATGCAATACGCAGGTCATCGACTTCGGCGAGGAATTGCGCCTGCATATGGCGCCTTTCCACGAAAGCTCGTTCCACCAGCGCATCTTCAACCCATCCCACTTGAGAAATCGACGGAATCCCAAGGGTCAGACCGATAGCGCGAGCACCTTCAATGACGTCTGCCTCGGCGACCATGTGCTCGATCTCGATATCAGAAGAGGGATAGAAGCAAGCTACTTGCGTCGCGTGGTAGACCTTTGCTTTGTCCGCTGCATAGGCTTCCGCGCTACCGTGCCAATCAAGGTGATCAGCGTCAACATTGAGGCACACCGAAGCCAAAGGAGAAACCGTAGAAACCGTGTGCAACTGGAAAGAAGAAAGCTCGACGGCGAAAACCTCCGCGTCAGTATCAACGGCCTCGCAAATCGGCAAACCAATGTTGCCAACTTCAGCGACTCGAGCTCCGGAGGCACGCAAAATGGATCCCAGCATGCCAACGGTCGTGGTCTTGCCATTCGTTCCGGTCACGCACAGCCAGGGCCGTCCCGCATGAGAAGAATCTTCTTGTAGACGCCACGCAAGTTCAACTTCGCCGATGACAAGGATTCCTGCATCTTGAGAAGCAGAAAAAATCGGGTGGTGTGCGGGAATTCCAGGAGAAACAACGATGCAATCAGGGTTCCATGCAATTGCCTCGCGTGAGAGGGCCTGAGCATCCGCGTCGTAAACGACCTCAACGCCAGTCAGCTCGTCTGGCTGAGCGGGAGTCTGCGCTTCACCCTGAGAAGAGGTATCGGGACTACGCCCGTCAAACGCACGCAGCTGCGCACCACGCGCAAGCAGCGCGCGAGCAGATGCCTTTCCTGATACTCCCCATCCAAGGATTGCGAAACGGCCCTGCCAATTCACAGTCGAGACACCCATTCTGCATAGAACAAACCGGCACCCATCACCGCGAAGAGCGCGGCAATGAGCCAGAAACGAATAACGATCGTGATTTCTTTCCAGCCCTTGAGCTCAAAGTGATGATGCAAAGGAGCCATACGGAAGACTCGTTTGTGGGTCATCTTGAAGACGCTGATCTGGATAACGTCGGAGAGCGTTGTCAGAACGTAGAGACCGCCGATCAGTACGGCAAGGAACTCTGTGTCGGTCAGAATCGACACTCCGGCGAGCGCCGCACCAATTGCTTGCGAGCCGGTATCTCCCATGAAGATTTGAGCAGGAGACGCATTCCACCACAGGAACCCAGCAAGAGCACCAACCAAAGATGTGCAGAAAATTGCGAGGGAAAGAGGATCACGTGTGGTGTAGCAAGCGGAAATATTGACCGTATCGCCCCAACAAGATTGGAGCAGCTGGAAATAAGAGATGAAGGTGTAGGAGACGAAAACAAAGATACCCGCACCAGCAGCAAGGCCATCCAAGCCGTCTGTCAGGTTCACTGCGTTCGACCATGCGGCGACGATGAAATTCACCCAGATGACAATGAGAACCACGGCAGCGAGGATTCCCCATTGCGTGAAGGTCAATCCCAGGGGGCGCGTCATTGAGATATCGAAGATTCCAGGAGTACGACCATGGACATTCGGCCTGACCAAAATTCCCCACGTGAAGAGTGAGGCAATCACGACCTGACCAACGATCTTTGCCCATGCATGCAGCCCCAGAGAGCGCTGGTGCATGATCTTGAGGGCGTCATCAAGAAGGCCGATGAATCCGATGCCAACAAAGAGGAAAACAAGAAGCCACCCTGACCAAGAAGGCGAATGGCCATTAATCAGGTTTCCAGCCAGCCAGGCGATGACCGTCGCCAGGATAATAACCAAGCCACCCATTGTGGGTGTCCCGCGCTTTGTCATGTGCGCGGTCGGCCCGTCTTGGCGAATAAACTGCCCGTATTGGTGCCGGATCAGGTAATGGATCAGGACCGGGGTGAGGGAAATCGAAAGGACTAAAGCAACCGCAAAGGCAATAATGAGCCCAATCATAAAGTGCCCTCCTCCACTAGGCGATCGGCAACTTTCCATGCACCGGAGCCGTTGGATCCCTTAATGAACACGACGGCATTATCTTCCAGTATGCCGCGCAGAGCGTCGATTACCTCGTCAACATTCCGGAAGCGACGATGTGTGTCGTCCTCGCCTCGCTCGCTGAAGTAGAACTGAGATTCATCGCCGAGAGCAAGCACGCAGCGCGCACCCGCATCTTCAAAGAACCGCGCAACTTCGCGATGCGTTTCTTCCGAGGCCTCGCCAAGTTCAAGAATTCCACCGGCGACAATGACCAGGGGGCGGCTTGCTGCGAGATCCGCAGCAGCACGGCATCCTGCTCGGAAGGAATCCAAGTTCGCGTTGTAGGAATCGTCGATGAGAGTGATGTGGCGACCGTCGAGCTCGAGTTCGTGAATGCTCATGCGATGAGGACTCGACGCTGCTTGGCCATTAACAGCCGCGCAAGCCTTTTCCGGCGCGATACCCAAAACCCACGCGCCTGCGATTGCCGCGCAAGCATTTGAGACGTGATGGATACCGACCAAACCAAGATGCATTGGGAAAGTGAGACCGTCTAAATGAAGATTAAAAACAGCCCTCCCCTGCTCATCAAGGTGAAGGTCTTCAGCCCAGACCTCGGCCTCCGCATTTCCGGCGGCAGAGAAAGTGACGATACGTCCCGGAGCCTGTGGAGCCATCTCCATCACATGCGGGTCATCGCGATTGAGAATGCTCACCCCCGAAGGAACGAGGCCTCGAATCAATTCTGCCTTTGCATCGCGAACGCCCTCAACAGAGCCGAAGCCACCCAAGTGCGCGTGACCCACCATGAGTTCAATGGCGGCGTCAGGGGGCGCGATACGTGTGAGGTAATCAATGTGACCGGGCCCCGATGCTCCCATTTCGAGGACCAGGTGACGCGTCGATTCATCGGCACGCAAAACTGTCAGGGGAAGACCGACCTCGTTATTGAAAGACAATTGCGGAGCAACGGTTGGTGCATCTTCGCTCATGATCGCGGCGAGAAGATCCTTTGTCGTGGTTTTTCCAGCCGAACCCGTCACTGCGATCACATCCAGCGGCTGGGACTGGCGCAACTCGCTGAGATAGGCGCGAGCAAGCTCTCCCAAGGCGAAGGTTGAGTCAGAAACAACGATTTGGGGAAGCGGCGAATCACAGACATGTTCAACGATTGCTGCCACTGCACCACGCGCAGCCGCCGCTTCAAGATATTGGTGTCCATCGCTTGTCTCACCGCGACGTGCAACGAAAAGGGAACCCGGAGTAATTTCTCGAGAATCCGTTTCAACTGTCGCGGTCACTTCGACATCAGTGCCGTGGAGCTGTGCGCCCAATGCTTGAGCGATCCACTTGCTGGACCTATGCATGCTTCTCCTTAGGGTTTCACCCATTTCCTGCACACTAGCGTACTAGGGCCTCGTGGGATACAGCTGGGCAGTTTCTGTAGATGCAGGAATCCCCAGGTTTCGCACTGCCTCGGTCGCGACTTCTCCCCACAGCGGAGCCGCAGAATCCGAAGACAAGCCGCCCACACGCGGGTTGTACAAAACAACCGAAATTGCCAAACGCGGAGATTCCGCCGGAATCAAACCGGCAGTGTTTGATACGACCGCGTCAGCTCCATTGACTTTGATGTCTGCCGTACCCGTCTTCACAGCAATGCGGTAGCCCTCGACCTTTGCTAACTGGCCAGTACCCAATTCATCAGTGACAACAGACTCCATCATGGTGATGAGTTCTTTTGAGCGATCCGCCGACATGACTTGCTTCGGCTGAGGAGCCGTAGCTTTCTCGGCACGCCCCTGTGAATCGACCGTTGAGTCAATAATTCGCGGCGCAATCATCACTCCGCGGTTTCCGATTGCCTGAATGAGTTGATTCTGTTGGACGGCGGTAACGGCGTAGGACTGCCCGAACATCATCGTGTAGCGATCTCGGCCTTGAATATTGTCGAAATCTCGCATGATGCCCTGAGACTCGCCCGCCAACTCGATTCCAGTGGGCTGGTTAAGCCCCATCTTCGTCATGAAGTCGTAGCGATCGCGATCGCCCACCTGCTCGCCAATCTCAATCGTTCCAACGTTCGAGGATTCCGCAAGGATGCCGGTCGACGTCAAAGTCTCAGTTCCGTGCTCGTGGTAATCCTTGATCGGACCGCCGGCATCGGGAGGGTTAATGCTATACGGGACGCTGTATTGACTCGTTGGCGTAGTCGTTCCCTTTTCCAGGGCCGAGGCCACAGTTAGCAGCTTGCCCACCGAACCCGGTTCGTAGGGAGCCTGCACCCCCATGACAGATTGAGGTTTTGCGGCATCCGGCGTCGTGGACCCCGAATCGGCAAGAACAAGAATACGTCCCGTCGACACATCAGAAATGACGACGACTCCCCAGTCTGCATTGTGCTTACGCACGCGTTCGTCAAGACGGTCTTGAACGAGGTGTTGAAGGTCAGCGTGGAGGGTTGTCCGTACTGAACCACCATCTTGAGGCTCTTTGGTCGTGCGCTTTCCACCGGGCATAATCGCACCGTTGGGCGAGATCTCGTAAGCTTCTTCCCCTGCTGTTCCTTGGAGGAAATTGTTGAAGTACGCCTCAAGTCCGGAAACACCATCGCTTTGCGAATTCACCGCGCCAACGATCGGAGCAGCAGTATTACCGTTCGGGTAGACGCGGTCGAACACCGACTCCCATTCAATTCCAGTGATATCAAGCTTGCGGATCTCACGGTATGTCACCGCATCGACATTTTTCTTGAGGTAGACATACGTAGAATCCCCCAGCATCATGCCGCCCAATTCGGCGCGACTCATCCCTAAGAGCGGGGAGAGTTGCTTGGCTGCTTCTGCTGGGCCTCGACCGACTACTTTACCGTCGTCGTCTTTGTGTTCGTAGGTCGTGATTGCTCGCTGGTTGACGGCAATGTGATAGGCCTGAACTGAATCTGCTAAGACAACGCCATTCACATCGAGGATGTTGCCGCGTTTTGCACCAATTTCACTGACAGCTGTGCGAACTCTTTCGCCTTCCGATGAAAGTGTCGAGCTTTGGAAAATTTGGATGACCAATAGCTGAAGAACGCATAACGCAAAGAGGACGGTGAACATCCTCCCGATGCCACGGGCGCGATTCGCAGTGGTATCACTCGCTTTGCGTGTGCGCTGCCACAACCTCATCGCGCGGCGACACCGCCCTCAACTGTGCCATCGGATAGACGAATAGTGCCGAGCTTACCGGCGTGTACCATTCCCTGTGCCTTCGCTGCCTTCTCCAGTTCAACGGGAGAAGCCTTTTCTTGAAGTTGAGTCTGCAGAGTCCATGACTGTGCTTCAAGCTCATTGAGCTGAATCTGGTACTCGCGAATCTCGTACGAGGTCTGCGCCATGTGGGTGTTAATCACCATGGGAACCACAATAGCGATTGCGATCATGACCAGCGCGATGATCGTCATGGGAATGACCGAGCGACGAGGACGCGAAGAGTCGACCACCGTCAAAAGTGGTCGAATTTCCTCACCTACGTAGGCCGGACGAGAGGTCGCGCGTGCGCGCGCGGTGGCTCCGCTCATGGTCTTTCCTTCCAGGGACGTATCATCTGTGCGCCGCGCAGCCGCACGGATGCGGAACGCGGATTATGGGATTTTTCTGTGTCGTCAGCCAACTGCGCTCCTCGAGTAAGGAGTTGCAAGCGTGCTTGAAGTTCTTCGGGGATGAGGGGAATCCCCGCGGGGGCTTGGTCTGTTGCCCCACGTCGAAAGATGTCCTTGACCAGGCGATCTTCCAAAGATTGATAGGACTCGATGACGATCCTTCCGCCCACACGAAGTCGTTCGAGGGCTGCGGGAAGTGCGGCCTCGAGAATCGTGAGCTCATCGTTGACCGCAATTCGCAAGGCCTGGAAGGTCCTCTTTGCGGGGTTTCCTCCGGTGCGTCGCGCGGCGGCCGGGATCGAGTCTCGAACGATCTGTGCCAATTGCGAAGTTCGCGTGAGCGGCTGAGTTTCCCGGTCACGAACGATGCGCGCAGCGATCTTCGAGGCGAACTTCTCTTCTCCGTAAACCCGCAGGATCCGCGTGATTTCTTCTTTCGAGGCCGAGGCCAAGAGCTGGGCAGCGCTCACTCCGACGGTGGGATTCATTCGCATGTCGAGAGGTGCGTCGTGCGAATACGAGAAGCCACGTTCTTCTTCGTCAAGCTGAAGAGAAGAAACGCCGAGGTCCATGAGAATGCCATCGACCATTGCACCAGGCGCTTCATCGGCAACTTCAGCCATGTTGTCGTAAGTCGTATGGAATGCTCGGAACCTAGAGCCAAAGGGCGCAAGCCTTGCTGATGCAAGCTCAATTGCTGCGGGGTCACGATCGATGCCGAAGACGGTCAGTTGAGGGAAACGCTTGAGCGCTGCTTCGGTGTGGCCACCCATCCCCAAGGTCGCGTCAATGAGGACCGCTCCGGGAGTTTCAATAGCGGGAGCAAGCATGTCCAAGCACTCGTTGAGGAGGACAGGAACGTGCAAGCGCGAGGCATCGCGGTCAGCAGACACTTCTGCCCTCCTTCTGTGTGATGGGTACCCGTCGTTCCAGGTCCCCCACCGTGCTCTGCCATCGGGGAAGTGACGTCAGAACATCGGGAGGAGACCTGGAATGACGGGCTAGAACATTCCTGGGATAATTTCGTTTTCAGTTTGTGAGAACACGTCTTCCTGGACGGACAGGTAGTCGTTCCACGCCTGCGAATTCCAGATCTCTGCGCGCGACCCGGCACCAATGACGGTGAGTTCGCGGTCAAGACCGGCGTATTTACGAAGATCCGGGGGAAGAGTGATTCTTCCTTGCTTATCCGGAACCTCCTTGTACGCCCCCGAGAGCAGCACGCGAACATAGTCGCGCGCTTGTTTGGATGACAGTGGCGCTCGTCGAAGTTCCACCGTCATCTGCTCAAACTCTTGGGCGGGAAAGGCGTAGATGCAGTGTTCTTGACCTCGAGTCAGAACAATGCCACCTTCCATGTCCTCCCGGAATCGGGCAGGCAGAATCACGCGTCCCTTGTCGTCGAGCTTGGGCTCGTAAGTGCCAAGGAACATCATTCACCGCCTTCCCCTCCGTGACATCTTCCCCCACTTTACTCCACATTTTGCCATTTTGGGACCTTTTCCCACGCTACAGTGACCGATTAACTACATAAATCAGCGGAATATCAAGGAAAAATAGGAGTGGAGGAAAGTGGGGGAAATTTTCAGCGTTTCTCGTCAAAAAACTCAGGAATCGCCTCTGACCAGCACAAATATGCTCGAGCAACTAGAGGTGGAGGAAAGTGGGGAAACGCTGCGTTCGACAGCGCGCACTTCACCCAACAACAAAAAATGGATGCCTGGCGAGCACGCTCACCAGGCATCCATCCGAAAAATTCAGTTATTCATCTGCGGAACGGCGATCCCAACGTTCCTCTTGACGCTGCATAAAAGAAGACCTCTTCGCTCCAGGGCGCAAAACCCGCGGAGTCTGCAAGGCATACCAAGCACCACCAAGCATGAAAAGAAAACCTGCGACCCCAACGATCAAAGAGATCACCGAGTATCCCAGAGAGACAGCGGCAACCAAAATCAGCAAACCCGCGACAATCATCAAGGAGCCAATAGCAACCCGCTTGGGGGAAAGTTTCGAAGAAGAGCGCGGCGAATGAGCGTCTTCGCGCACGTGATCACGGAAGGAGGAAGGCTGATGGTCGAACTGTGCTTCCATCTCCTCAAGAACTTGCTTCTCGTAATCAGAAAGTGCCATGGGGCCATTCTACTTGTTTTCGTCAAGCAAAGATGCAATCGAGATTGCCCCTGCCCCATACTTCCCACGAATTTGATCCATGGCGCGCTCAGCAGCTTCGGGGCGTTCGTCCTGATCAAGCGTGACTTCAAAACCTTCTTCTCGAGCAATGAGTCCTTCTGCTCGCACCCCAAAAAGTCGCACTCCCCCGCTCGGAAGAGTCTCACGAGCAAATAATTCGCGCGCAATCCTCGAAATTTCTCTTCCCAAGTCAGTAGGAGCAGCCAGGCGCTGCTGACGAGTGATCGTTGAAAAGTCCGCACCGCGCATTTTGATCGCAACTTGACGACATACCCACCCGCCTTCGCGCAATCGGCGGGCACATTCATGTGCAGCCTTGGTAATAAATTGCTCAAGAACGCCTCGATCACGAATATCAAGCTCGAAGGTTCTCTCCATACCAACTGACTTTTCTTCACGCGAGACGCACACGGGCCTCGGATCAATTCCCCACGCAAGATCATGAAGCTGGTGCGCAGCCGCGGCCCCAAGGAGACGAGCCAAGCGCTGCACAGGATGCTCAGCAAGCTGCCCAATCGTTTGGATCCCCTCACGTTCAAGGATCTGCCCGCTCTTGGCTCCCACTCCCCACAAGGCGCCAACTGGAAGTCCGTGAAGGAATTCAATGGTGGCCTCGGCGGGGATCAACAAAAGACCGTCAGGCTTCGCATTCGAGGAGGCAATTTTGGCCACCGACTTTGTCGAGGCGATCCCCACCGACGCCGGCAGGCCGAGGTCCCCTCGAATTTGAGTACGGATATCCCGCGCGATCTGAGTGGGGGTTCCGAAACGCAGCCTTGACCCCTTGACGTCAACAAAAGCCTCGTCGACGCTCACTTGCTCAACAAGTGGGCTGAAACGCCCGATAATCTCCATGACTTTGCACGAATACATGCGGTAGAGCTCGAAATGTCCAGGAATGAATACTGCTGTCGGACACAGCACGCGTGCACGAGCAATAGGCATGCCGGCGCGCACACCCAAACCCCTGGCCTCGTAGGTCGCAGAAGTGACAACCCCTCGATTCCCACTTCCCCCCACGATGACGGCCTTACCGACAAGCGATGGGTCCTGACGAATCTCAACCTGCGCGAAGAAAGAATCCATGTCAATGTGCAAGATATTCGTTTGAGAATCATCGTCTCCCCAAAAGCGTTTGCGACGCTTATCGCGCGGAGCGTTCGACATCGGATCCTCCTTCCCGCTTAGAGTTGTTCTATGAGTACTCTAGACTCCCCATCACTTGAGGTACGGTGGGACGGCCCGCGCGCAACACTTCTTGTCGATGGCGCCGAATCATCCTGCATCGACACGTCGGACCCCAGTTATCTTGATTTTGAGTACATGCAGCACGCAACTTGTGCGCTCCAAGCAACATTTCCTTCGTCCGTGCCGCTGCGAGTTCTTCATTTGGGAGGCGCGGCCTGCGCGCTCCCCTGGGCATGGTCGATTCTCTTTCCCTCATCGCGTCATACGGTTGTTGAGATTTCTCCACAGATCGCAAGCTTTGCGCGCGAAACCTTCGATCTTCCACGCTCACCTATCCTCAAAATACGAATCGGCGAGGCGCGCGCGGTCATTGATTCGCTTCGAGACTCTTCCTTTGACGTCATTGTCCGCGACGCATTTGCCGGAGAATCTGTCCCCTCTCAGCTGCGAACCCTCGAGTTCGCATCCCAGTGCCATCGCGTTCTTCGAGAAGGCGGCCTGCTGCTGGCCAATAGCGCGCACGGAGGTAGTGACAACGCACGCATTGATTTAGCAGGTATGCGGGAGAGCTTCGCAGATGTCCAAGCGCTGTGCGACCCCAAAGTTGGGCGCGGAGCACGACGAGGAAATATCGTCTTCCTCGCCCAGTATTCGCCGCAATCCGTTAACGAGGCCGAGCTCGACCGTCTTCTTCGCAAGCTTCCTCTTCCCGCTCGCCCTCTCCGCGGCAAAGACCTATCGAAGTGGCAGGCTGGAACGCGGGCCATGAGCGACGCGGAAATCGGCTGGGGAACCGACGAGGCCTAGCCTTCACAGAGATTCCCCGGCGCCCCGCGAGTTACGGAGACCCGAGTTTTGGGTTTATTCGGCAGAGTCCTCGTGGCTTTGTTGCGCAGATCCTTCGGTGCGTTCCGGACTTTCCTCCGCAGCGGAAGCACTGCCGCGGTGGCGAGGCGCGTGTGTACCCCCGGCCGAATCAGAGCCTTCTTTACGCTCGGCAACGCGTTTGAGGGCCTCGGCAAGAAGGTCGTCAACAGAGGGCTTTTCTACAATGACCTTCTCGTCGTCTTCAGACGGCTGTGTGTGTCCCGCCGCGCCTTCGGTCACTGAGGCAAGATAGGCCTCGATCGCATCAGAGATCCCCGTTATCTCAGTTTCTTTTTCAGTCCCTAAACCAACCGTAAATGCTGAGGGCACCGCATTAAGGGGAATCCCTAACCCATCGCCGGAGAAGGAATCGTAGTGTTCCTCAAGGGCACGGACGGTGTGCTGAACCTCGGGATTAGCATCCACAAGGGCAGCAAAAGCGTCAAAGTCCTCCGCCGCTCCCTGTTCAAGATCCCCCACGGGAAGCGAGAGACCAGAAAACTCGGAGAGCTTACGAAGCAGAGCAGAAGAAGCCGCAGGATAGGCCGATTCCGACATGTAATAGGGAACAATCGCAAGAAGAGTCATCCCATCGATCCCCGATTTCTTCAGGTGCCACTGAAGGAAAGACACCATCGACCCGGGGTATTGGATTCGCGCCGACATATGTGGCTGCGCGGGAACAAGCGAAGGATCGGTCGTATGGACGTGGACGGGAGTCGGCCTCGTGTGAGGAACACCGGAAGGGATCCCGGTCATCCCGAAAACCACCTCAACCCCGGCCTCGGTAATGATTTCTCGAACGCGGGATGCAAAAGTCTCCCAGCGGTAATCGGGTTCCGGTCCGTGGAGGAGCAGGAAAGACTCTCCGCGATCATCACGCAAAAGGTCAAGAGAGATCTTCGGAGTTTCTACCTCTTCCGTCACCCAGCTCTTCACGGTGATGACAGGGCGATGCGAACGGTAGTTAATGAAGTCTTCAGCATCAAAGTCTGCAACATGCGTTGCGGGAAGGGAGCGAAGCATCTGTTCAACAGCCATTCGGCCGGAAGCGCCCGCATCCATCGCGCCGTCGAAATACGTCACCAGAATTCGCGCGCGAGTGTGGGGAGCCTGGTGATTATCCCCATGAGTCTGGGTTTCGGTCATGTTCCCCTCCTTTGGTGTCAAACTCGCCCCCAGTGGGCACTACTCATAGTAAAACTACATTGTTTACATCCTTCCAGCGCGGTTAATCCCACAATTGCGCCAAGGGCATATCACAGGAATTTGGGGTCCAGATACGGCAAAATAGAACGCCAGACTTTTTCTACCGAGAGGTCCCGATGTCTGACTCAGCTCGCACCGCAGATCACTTGAGCGAAGAACAAAGCTTCGTTGATCGCGCTTATTCGCGCCTTGATGAACTGCGAACGCAATACCGCGAGCAGCGCCAAAAAATCGATGCGAATCACGGTGTGGGAAATGCGCAGGGATGGACCGAGCGCGATGCCTTGGCCTCGCACTTTGCAGAGCTGTCGACACGCCTCGATAACGTCGAAGAACGTCTGGTTTTTGGGCGCCTCGACATGAGTGACCAATCTCGGCACTATATCGGCCGTGTTTCTTTGCTTGATGAGCACTCTATTCCCCTCCTTGTCGACTGGAGGGCACCGATCTCTGCGCCTTTCTACCAAGCAACAGCCCAAGACCCCCAAGGCGTTGTTCGCAGGCGACACATCGCGACCCGCGCACGCACCGTCACCTCCGTGGAAGACGAGCTCTTGGACGCCGAGCAGGCCCACACGCATGGCTTAACTCTGCAGGGCGAAGGAGCATTGATGTCTGCTCTTTCCTCGGCACGAAGCGGAAGAATGGGCGATATCGTCGCAACGATTCAAGGCGAGCAGGACCGAGTCATTCGAGCAAGTGACCGCGGGATCCTCGTCGTCCAGGGAGGACCGGGAACCGGAAAAACTGCCGTTGCTCTTCACCGCGCAGCATACTTGCTCTACACCCAGCGCGAACGCCTTGAGCGTTCCGGAGTACTGATCATTGGACCGTCACGCACCTTCTTGCGTTATATCGAGCAGGTTCTCCCCTCTCTTGGAGAGTCCGGAGTCGTCCAGATGACCATCGGCGACCTCGTCCCGGGAGTGTCGAGCCGTGGCGAGGAATCGCCCGAATGCGCCGAAATTAAGGGACGTGCCGCTTTTGCCCGTATCCTTCGCGAGGCCGTGCGCCTCATCCCACGTAATCCTCAGCGCGATCAGGTCCTTCAGGTCTGGAACCGACGCGTTACCTTGAGCGCTGAAGAGGTGCGCTCTGCAATTTCGCGCGCACGCCGCAGCGGACGCCCCCACAATGTTGTCCGTGAATCTTTCGCATTGGGACTCATGGAACTCTTGGCGAACAGGCTCATCATCGAAGCAGGGGATGCTCACAGCGCAGCCGATATTGATCCTGACGATCTCAATTCATGGATGGCCGAGATTCGCGATTCAATCGATGCTCGGCGTGCCATCAACCTTGCCTGGATGCCAACCCAAGCTCCAGCATTCCTACGCAAACTGTGGTCTCGTCCCGCTCTCTTAGCCGCTGCCAATCGCGCCGCTGGCTCTCCCCTGTCTGTTGAAGAACTCGCGGCTTTGAAGCGCAGTGCCGATGAGCCCTTCACCACTGCTGATATTCCTCTCATTGACGAGCTCGAAGAACTTCTGGGCACTCTTGATGTGGCTTCAGCTCAGAGCGCGCGGGCCGAGAAACAACGCGAAAAGGAAGAACGCGAACGCGCAAACGATGCTTTGCAGGCAACGGGTCTAGGTGGCGGCATCGTGACTGCCGAGATGCTTATGCGTCAGACCCAAGAGGTTCGCGCAGTTGTTCCTTTGGCTGAGCGGGCGCGCGCCGACCGCGCGTGGACCTATGGGCACATCGTCATCGACGAGGCCCAGGACCTCTCCCCCATGGCGTGGCGTTGTCTTCTTCGACGTTGTCCGACTCGTTCGATGACTGTTGTCGGCGACCTTGATCAAAAACGCGGCCACCGTCGTCCGAGTTCATGGAAGCAGGCACTTGGACCCGCGGCACGCGCATTCAGCGAGGAGTTTGTTCTTTCGATCTCCTACCGAACTCCTCGAACGCTGACTCGGATCGCGCAGTCTGTAATGGCATTGCACGGCTCACCCGTGCTCTATCCCATGGAGGCCGTCCGCGGCGTTCCGCATTGCTACCGTGCTTCCCGCGCCCGCGACGAGGCCGATTTACGGATTCGCGTTCAAGCTGCGGTAAGCGCAATGGAAGAACGCTTGAATTTGGAGGAAGGCGAGGGAAATGGCCGAGTGTGCGTCATTGTGCCAGATTCCCAGGCACGCCAGTGGCATGCGGATGAATCGGGAGCCTCAGCGCTTGACCAGCGGGTGAGTTACTTGACTGCAGCTGGCGCCAAAGGTTTGGAGTTTGACTCCGTAGTGGTCGTTGAGCCTCGGGAAATTTTGGAGCAGGGAAGCGGAGATCTCTTCGTTGCTCTCACGCGTGCGACCCATGATTTACACGCGCTCACATGCCACGAGCTGCCCCGCGGTATGGAGGATTGGGACGAATAATCCCGCGTTTTTAGCTGTGTGCTTTGCTGGCTTGAGCTTTTTCTTGCGAGCGTTGGCGCAGGGTGTCAATCGCCCGCGCAAAGTCATCAAGCGAGTTGAAGGCGTGGTAGACCGAAGCGAAACGCAAGTACGCGATTTCGTCGAGGTCCTGCAGGAAGGGCAAAATTGCCTTCCCAACTTCGTCACTGGACACTGAGGAGACCCCTGAGGTGCGAAGATGTTCTTCAACCTGTTGCGCGAGAAGAGCCAATTCGTCATCACTGACGGGGCGCCCCTGACACGCTTTCCGCACGCCAGCAACGACTTTATTACGCGAGAAAGGCTCAATCACACCCGAGCGTTTTACGACCTGGAAGGATGAAGTCTCTAGCGTGGTGAATCGTTTCTTGCAGGACGTACATTCCCTTCGCCTACGAATCGAGGCGCCATCATCCGCAATACGCGTATCGACGACGCGCGAATCGGGGTTGTGACAGAAGGGGCAATGCACCCTCTAACGCTACGGTTGATCGTCACAATTCGCAACTATGACACGGTGGAGCAAGGCGATACTTCACGAAGCTTTAACGAGTCGGAATGCGCACTTCCTGCCCAACCTGAAGAGCTCCCTGAATGTCATTGAGCTGCTCGATGTCTGTCACAACGTCCTGCAAGGGACGCGAAGTATCGACACCTTGAGCCAAGCTCCACACGCTGTCCCCCCTGGAAACGGAGACAACCCGCGTCGGGCCATCGTATGGGGAAGTCTGCAGAGCAAGACCAGCCCCGATCGCAATCCCCACAGCGGTGACAAATGCAAGACCTGAGGTGAGTGCGCGACGCAGATTGAATTGAGTGCGTTGAACCAAGACGGGATGGCGTCGCATCGAGGGATCGTCTGCGCGAAGAACCTGTCGACGGCGACGAGCAGAAGGCGCGTTTCGAATGTCGTAGATATGTGCAAGAGGTTCATCACGAACGATTTCAAGGTGCGGACGACGGCTTGCCTCTTGAGTGGCAGCAACAGTCAGTGTGCTCACAATGTTCCCCTTTCGGTCGTACACATGTTCGTCGAACACTTGTACGATAGCAATTCTTTCGAGAAATGTCGAGCCATTTTCGAACATATGTTTGATTTAGCCGATTTCTCCCGTATTCTTAACGGTGAGAGTGGACCACGGGACACTTTCATTTCCATCCACTTTTGAGCCTCGAAGGAATTATCGTGAGCAGCGACACAGAATTGACCGAGCGGCAAATCGAGATTCTGCGCCTGATTAACACCGAAGTACGCACTCGCGGTTTCCCTCCATCGGTGCGAGAAATCGCGCAGGTCGTTGGATTATCTTCCCCATCAACCGTCAAGCATCACCTCGACACTCTCGAGCGTTTGGGTTTCCTCCAGAAAGTGCCCGGACTTCCTCGTGCACTTGAGGTCTCAGAGCTTGGCAAATCGGTTTTAGGGGAAGAGAAAGAACCGAAGACTCCAGGCTCCACCAAAGTTGTCACTGTCGAAATTCCCACCGCTCACGTTGATGAAGAAGCCTCGGCAATTCCTCTTGTCGGAAGAATTGCTGCGGGTGCACCCATCACGGCAGAACAATCAATCGAGGATATTTTCGAACTCCCCACCCGCCTGACCGGCCATGGAGAACTCTTCATGCTTGAAGTGCACGGAGACTCTATGGTCGATGCCGGGATCCTCGACGGTGATTTCGTTGTGATCCGCAGCCAGTCAACAGCACTCAACGGACAATTCGTCGCAGCAATGATCGACGGGGAAGCAACCGTCAAGGAGTTTTCACGTACTCAGGGACATGTCTGGCTGCTCCCCCACAATGAAAACTACGCCCCCATCCCGGGCGATGAATCAACAATTATGGGACGAGTCGTTACCGTCATCCGATCCCTCTAAAACAAAATAGTTGTGGCCAAGGCATCCTATGCCTTGGCCACAACTTTTATCCGAACAGTTGAGAGCTCAGAAACCCAGATCGCGAGCGACTTGACGCAGACGCGTTGCAGACTCGGTCAAACCGTCGCGTTCAGCCAGCGTCAAAGGCGGATTCAACACGCGCCCAGCGCCTTCTCGTCCAACCAGTGTCGGCGCAGCCATGCAGACATCCGAGATTCCTTCCCAATCTTCCAAGAGGGTCGAAATCGTGAGGACACGGTTTTCGTCACGAAGCACCGCGCGGGCGATGTTCGAGGCAGCCAAGCCAATTGCGTAGTTTGTTGCACCCTTGCCTTCAATAATCTTGTAGGCGGAGTTCACAACGTCCAGCGCGATTTGCTGACGCAGCTCAGCGTCAAAAAGCTTGCCAGACAGGGTCGGTCCCCAGTGACGCAAGGGCACGTTGCCAATCTCAGCAGAGGACCACAGTGCCACCTCGGAATCGCCGTGTTCACCAGCGACATAGGCGTGAATATTCTGCGTTGCGACTCCGGTTTCCAAAGAGACTAAGTAGCGCAGGCGTGAAGTGTCCAAAACGGTACCCGAACCAAAAACCTGGTTACGAGGCAGGCCCGTAATCTTGAGCGCGGCGTAGGTGACAACGTCAACCGGGTTCGTGATGAACATATAGCGCGCTTCGGGAGCGACGTTGAGAAGGTTGGGCAAAATCTTGCGCATCAAGTCAACGGTGGATCCGGCCAATTCCAGACGAGACTGCCCGGGCTTCTGTTTCGCTCCTGCAGTGACGATCACCAGGTCAGCGCCGCGAACGATCTCCACGTCATCGGATCCCTCTACGGAACCGGAGGGCGTGAATTGGATACCGTGCGCCATATCCAAGGCTTCAGCTTCCACCTTGGGCTTATTGATGTCATGAAGGACGATGTCACGAGCATCCCCACGCATCAAACAGGCATAAGCGACAGCGGTTCCAACCGCACCGGCACCAACAATTGCGATCTTCGAAGGACGGCCTGAAGATCCGGGATACAGACTTTGAGCATGGGTGGGCATGAATGACCTCCTAAACGACTGAGCACGTCTATTGTTGCAGATCGCTCAAGCGGATGACAGGGCTAAACTCCCACTTAGCGGTGAGTTGTACCGCTTTATTTTTCTGGCAAATCCGCCTGTAAACGCTCAAGGGCAGAGCACGCAACATCAATGTCGCGTGTTGGCCAGAGCTTAGGCATGGAAGCACGGATATAAGCACCATAATTCCGTGTCGCAAGGCGTGAATCCAAAACTGCAACGACTCCACGATCTTCGTGTGATCGAAGTAAACGTCCGGCTCCCTGAGCCATCATGAGGGCCGCATGATTGACACTCACCTGCCAAAAGCCACTCTGCCGCTGTCGATCAGCATCTCGCGTCAGGGCCTTCACCATGGGGTTGTGAGGATGTGGAAATGGAATTTTGTCAATGACCACAAGGCGACACGCATCTCCAACCACATCAACGCCTTGCCACAAAGACATCGTTCCTACAAGAACCGAATCGCGTTCGCGACGGAAACGTTTGATCAAAGTACTCAGCGAGTCCTCACCTTGGAGCATGACATCTTTCATCCCATCAGCTCGAAGCTGCTCAGCTCCCGCACGGGCACCTTTCCACGAGGAAAAAAGCACAAGAGCGCCACCGCCACTGGCACGTACCAGACGACTCATGTGTTCCAAAGATTCAACGCTGGGGCCTTCTGGACGAGGAGCGGGAAGCGAAGCGGCGATATAGAGGATTCCCTGTTTGGCCGCATCGAAAGGAGAACCTACATCGATCCCCTTCCACGGCAGAGGCGCCATCATCACCCCGGTCTTGTAGGCAAGAGGCTCGAAGCTATCTCCCAAGCGCAAGGTCGCCGAAGTCAGAATCGTCGGCTTTTCCCCAAAGGCATGCTCGGCAAGGGCGGGGGCAACATGCAGAGGGGCGATCACAAGTTCACTGAGGCCTCGATCATCGTCTTGCTCAATCCACGTCACGCTCTTTTCGGGGTCTCTCCCCCACGCAACTCCCACCTGGGCAAGCTGGTCAAGGAGGGATTTCACCATGACTTTTGCTGTTGCCTCTAACTGCTGCGCGCTGGACTGTGTCTCCAAATCACGGCAAGCTGAATCAAAGGACGAAAGAATCCCCGATAGCGGTGCACGGTCATCAAGAAGCCCGGTTGGAAGAGTGCGAATCACCGAATCGAGCTGGGTACCCACGCTTTCCAGAGCCGAGGTGTCCATCGAGGCTAAAGAGCGCAAGCGCCTTGAGATCCTTGAAAGCATCTTCACGGACAGCGACACTGAGGCTTGTTCACGCACCCTGTCAGCGAGTTCATGGGCCTCGTCGACCGCGAGTGCGCCGATCGGACCGAAAAGGTCCCCCTCTCCTAGGGCATTGATTCCAAGAAGAGAATGGTTCGTCACGACGACATCAGCATCTTGGGCCAGCTCGCGCGCCATTTGAGGAAAGCAGTTGTCAATCATTGGACACTGCTTTCCAAGGCATTCCAAGCTTGACACTGACACCTGCGACCATGCACGATCATCCACCCCGGGGTCAAGCTCATCGCGGTCCCCTGTTTCGGTGTCTCCAGCCCACGATCGAAGCCGAAGTATCTGTGCGCCCATTTCAGTGGTATGGGTTCCCTCTTCGTCTTCGCTTTGCTCAGGTCCCATGTCGAAAAGGGTTCCTTCGAGAGGGTATCCCCCGCCAAGACGATAGTTACACAGGTAGTTATTCCAGCCTTTCAGGAGAGCAACACGAGGCCGCCGACCGCTCGTTGCTTCAATGGCATCGGCTGCTACCGGCGCATCTTTCGTGAGGATCTGGTGCTGGAGGTTCTTTGTCGCAGTCGAGACAAGGACACGCTCGTCTCGATTCATCGCAAAGTCCATGAGGGGAATCAAATACCCCAGGGATTTACCCGTTCCGGTCCCCGCCTGAACAAGCAGGTTCTCTGGCGCGGCAAGTGCATCACAAATTGCACTCACCATGGTTTCTTGCCCGGGCCGCGGGGAACCACCAATATCGCTGAGAGCTCGATTGAGTGCTTTGAGCGAAGACCCGCGACTCACGACTCATCCTTTTCGGCGCCGCTCGCGTCTTCGCCTGCCAAGCCTTCAGAGTAGGCAACAGCGCGCACCGCTGCAGCTAAAGCACCCCCAACGCGTGCCCGAATGCGTTGTCCCTGTTCGAGATAATCTTCGAAGATGAGTTCTCCTTCTTCGTGCACTCGATGGATCAAAGCGCCATGAGCATAGGGAACGACACAATCAATGACTTCGGTTGGCCGTGGGAGCATGTCGGCAATCGCATGCTGGAGCTCAGCGATCCCCTCCCCTGTGGCCGCGCTGACAAGCACGGCGTGGGGAACCAAGGAACGTACGAATGCTCGTTGTTCGGAGGAAGCGAGATCGACCTTGTTAAAGACAATCAGTTCTGGGATGTCCCGCGCCCCGTCAATCGTCTCAAAAACGGAATGCACCGCTTGAATCTGCCCAACGGGATCAGGGTGTGCGGCATCAACAACGTGGACGATAACGTCAGCTTGCCCCACTTCTTCCAAAGTCGAGCGAAAAGCCTCGACAAGCTGAGTGGGAAGACGCGAGACAAAACCGACGGTGTCGGAAAGCGTGTACGCGCGTCCGTCTTCGGTCTGAGTGCGTCGAACAGTAGGATCCAAGGTCGCAAATAGAGCATCTTCAACCAGCACTCCCGCCCCGGTTAAAGCATTGAGAAGTGTCGATTTCCCAGCATTCGTGTAACCGGCAATCGCAACCGCCGGAATTTTCGAGCGCTCGCGATTGGCGCGCTGAGCGCGGCGCGCCGGCTCCATCCGACGGATTTGCTCGCGCAGCTTCGCCATTCGAGTACGAATGCGACGACGATCCAATTCGATTTTTGTCTCACCTGGACCACGTGAACCGATGCCTTCACCTGAAGCAACTCGTCCACCGGCTTGGCGAGACATCGATTCGCCCCAACCACGCAATCGTGGAAGAAGATACTCAAGTTGTGCCAGCTCAACTTGAGCCTTGCCTTCACGTGATTTAGCGTGCTGTGCAAAAATATCCAAGATCAACGCAGTGCGATCAACAACCTTCACTTTGACGACATCTTCAAGACCACGGCGTTGCGAAGGAGCCAAATCTCCATCGACAATCACGGTATCAGCCCCGTCTGCCGCGACAAGTTCGGCAAGTTCACGTGCTTTTCCCGAGCCTAAATAAGTTGCTGGATCAGGATGGCTTCGTTTCTGAATCACACCATCAAGAACTTGAGATCCTGCTGTCTGTGCCAAAGCAGCGAGCTCACGCAGCGAGTTTTCTGCTTCTTCTTCACTCCCGCTTGTCCGCAAGCCAACAAGAACAACTTTTTCAAGGCGAATTTGCCGGTACTCGACCTCTGAGATTTCTTCAAGTTCCGTCGACAAACCTTGGATACGCCTGGTACCTGCTCGTGCCTCTCGCTCGAGTTCACCGGCTTGCGAGTAGTGTTCTTGCCCTGCTGTCGATTCCAATGCGGTTCCGGTACGCGCAAGAATTCGCGCGACAACGCCTCGTGCCCGCTCAGTGGAATCTTCTGACATCAATCGTCTCCAAAAGTCGTGAGAATAGTGTTTTCTATTTTCCCATGTTTGCTGTCTTCTCGGGCTTCCTTGTGGACAAGTCGCGTTGTTTCGCTGCTCCCACCCCACGTCAAGTAGTCTTAACAGCGTGGATGAACAGTACTTCACCGATTCGCAACCAGCCTCCGCCGACGAACTGCATCTTCTTCGCGACCATGTTCGGGGCTTCGACCTCGAAATGTGGGTAAGCGATCGCGTTTTTTCTGGCGGACGCATTGACTTGGGGACACGCCAGCTCATTGCCGAGGCCCCCGATCTTCCCGCGCGTGGAACCTTCCTTGATTTGGGCTGCGGCTGGGGTCCCCTTGCTGTCACGATGGCTCTGGAGTCTCCCGAGGCCAGTGTGTGGGCGGTCGACGTTAACTCCCGTGCAGTCGATCTGACTGCACGCAACGCCTCGCTCAATGAAGCAGATAATGTTCAAGCACTCCACGCCGAGGAGGCCTTAAAAATCGTTGCGGCTCAGGGAGTAACCTTTGATGTCATTTGGTCAAACCCGCCGATCCGCATTGGTAAGAAAGCTCTCCACGAGTTACTGACCACGTGGCTTTCCCTCTTAAGCCACGACGGTGTCGCCTACCTTGTCGTTCAAAAGAACCTTGGGGCGGATTCTTTGACTTCGTGGCTTCGCGATCAAGAGTTTCCTTCCGAAAAGATTGCGTCGAAGAAGGGATACCGCATTATCGAGGTTCACGCTCAGGCCTAAAAGCAGCGAAGTCCCCTCCTAAAGCTTGTGAACCTAAGCGATATCAAAAAAGAGCGCAGGAGCGAAGGACGGTTTCTCGCGCAAGGCTAAGCGCGGCCTCGGCAGACATGGAAGTTTCTCGCGAGGAACGATCAATCCACACTATGCGCGGGTCACGACGCAACCACTTGATCTGCCTGCGCGCAAGCTGTCTGGTGGCTAGGGCAACAGAGTCAATGGCCTGCTCAGTTGTGAGTTCCCCATCAATAACCGCGAGCGCTTGGGCATAGCCAGTTGCTTTTGCGGCAGTTTTCGCTGCCCTCAAACCTTGTTTGTCCAGTTCTCGCGTTTCCTCGACAAGCCCTTGCTCAAACATCGCCTGTGTCCGCAGCCAAATCCGTTGATCGAGTTCTTCGAGCGGCCAGCGTAGAGCGATCATGACCGCCGGCGCCGCATACACATACTGCGGCATCGACGAGGAGTAGGGTTTCCCAGTCAGCTCTATTACTTCAAGTGCACGAATAATCCGCCGAGCGTTATGCGCATCGATACGCGAAGCAGAAAGAGGGTCCAGTTCTTCAAGGCGAGCAAAGAGATGCTCCACTCCCCCAGGAGTTCGTGATTCTTCCTCGAGTCTACTGCGCAGCTCCATATCGGTACCGGGGAAATCTAAATGGTCTAAAAGAGCGCGCTGGTATAGTCCAGAACCACCGGCAACAACAGCCAGATTTGAGCGCGCGTGAATCTGCGCAATGTCTTCTCGTGCATATTTTTGATATGAGGCAACCGAGGCTTCATCACTGATATCAAGGACATCGATCTGATGGTGCGGAATCCCTCGCCGTTCGTTGAGCGGAGTTTTGGCTGTACCAATATCCATTCCGCGATAGAGCTGAAGCGCGTCGGCTGATACGAGTTCGCCCTGCTTGGCCCCCATCTCCTGCGGGAGTAGTTGCGCAAGGTCTAGCGCCAGATCGCTCTTTCCCGAGGCCGTTGGTCCGACGACCGCGACGATTAAGTTGCGCTGTACTCCAAGCCGCGTAGGTGCGGTTTCGCGGTCGATCATTACGCCCCTGAGGAACCGACGCGGATCCGCGGAATTCCCAAAGAAATCTTTGAGTCTTCCTCATGAGCTTGACGCGCCTGCCAAGCATCGCCTGCGCGTGTACGACGCAATTCAAAGAGCCCACCCTCTTCTAAGGCAGAGTCGGCAATGAGGTGGTGGGGAGCACCATAAGTGACGCGCGCGCGGAGCATATCCCCGGGGCGAGGCCGATCGGCTTCACTCATACCAAGAGGAAGAGCGACGTGGACCAAACGATTGTCGCGCGCGCGACCAGAAATGCGGTGTGTGCTGCCGTCCTTTCGACCTTCGCCCGCGGCGACAAGGACTTCAACTTCCTGTCCAGCCAGAGCCGCATTGTCTTCTGCGCAAATACGCTCTTGGAGCGCAAGGAGGCGCTTGTATCTTTCGAGTGCGATGTCTTGGGGCACTTGATCGTCACGGTCAGCAGCTGGAGTTCCGGGGCGCGGCGAGTAGAGGAATGTAAAGGCTGAGGTGAAGCGAGCTTCTTCAACAACTTCCAGAGTCTGTTGGAAGTCTTCCTCTGTTTCACCGGGGAATCCGACAATGATGTCAGTTGTAATGGCAGCGTCTGGGATTGCTGCACGTACGCGTGACAGAATGCCCATGAAGCGTTCACGACGGTAGGAACGCCGCATCTGTCGCAAGATTGCATCCGAGCCTGATTGAAGGGGCATGTGTAAGGAGGGCATGACCGTCGGGGTCTGTGCCATCGCTTCGATGACGTCATCGGTAAAAGCTGCAGGATGCGGACTGGTGAAGCGCACACGCTCGAGGCCTTCGATCTGTCCCACTGCCCGCAAGAGGTCAGAGAAGGCACCTCGTTGTCCGAAGCTCACGCCATAAGAATTGACGTTTTGCCCCAAGAGAGTGATTTCAATGGCGCCTTCATCAACGACGGCCTGGACTTCTTCAAGAATCTCACCGGGACGGCGGTCTCTTTCTTTTCCTCGCAGATGGGGAACGATGCAGAAGGTGCAGGTGTTATTGCAACCAACTGAAATCGATACCCACGCCGCGTACGCGCTTTCACGATGAGTAGGAAGCGTTGAGGGGAAGACCTTCAGCGACTCTTCAATTTCCACTGCGGCCTGGCGGTTGTGCTCGGCTCGGCGCAATAGAGCGGGGAGCACATCGATATTGTGAGTACCGAAAACCGCATCAACCCAGGGTGCCTTCTCGATGATGCCATCACGCATTTGCTGAGCAAGGCATCCTCCGACAGCAATCTGCATTCCAGGACGTTCGCGCTTGACTGCTGCTAATTGTCCAAGATTGCCGAAAAGCCGTGTGGCGGCATTTTCACGAACGGAGCAGGTGTTAATGACGATAACGTCCGCGCCCATGTCTCCCGCATCTGTTGCTCGCGCAGCTGCGGCGGGTACGCGTTCGACAGGAACCAGACCTGCCTTCTCTAAAAGCCCTGAAATACGTTCAGAGTCGTGCTCATTCATCTGGCACCCAAGGGTGCGCACCGCATAGGTCCGCGGGAAGTCCATCATTTCAACACTCATCGTCGGAAATTCTAACGTGCCGAGGCCAAAAGTTCCGTCTTGAGGAGATCGCTGAGAAGAGCAAGCGCGCCACACACTGCACCCGCTCGCACCTGATCGCGCTCCCCTGACAGATTCAGCTGCCGTGAAGTACTTCCTCCGTTCCATGCGCAAGCAACGAAAACAGTACCGGCCGGGTGCCCGTCCGAGGGCCCGGGACCGGCAACTCCAGTCGTTGAGAGTGCAAAATCTGAATCCATGAGTGAGCGAACCCCCATGGCCATCTGCTTCGCAACTTCCGGGTCAACCGGCCCGGTAGCTGCTAACCTCCGCTCACTTACTCCCAACACTGAGTGCTTCGTATCTGTTGCATAGGTGCATACTCCCCCGCGAAATACGTGAGAGGCACCCGGTACTTCCACAAATGCAGCCGCAAGCAAGCCACCTGTAAGGGATTCAGCGACGGCGATAGTTTTCTTGTGCGCCTCAAGCAAATTAATCAGTTCCGCGCACGATACTTCTTCACAGCTCATCGCAGTCCTCACTTTCAAGAAGTTCGTCAATGACGCGAATACACACTTGAGGTGCATACCCTTTTCGAGCGAGCATCGAAAAAAGTCGCCGACGAATCACCTGTCGATCATGCATTGTCAGTGAGCGCATCTTCTTTTCTGCCAACGCATGCGCCCGTGAATACTCTTCGTCAGCATCAATTTCTGAGAGTACTTGGGCAATGATCTGCGAGGAAAGTCCCTTACGGGAAAGATCCATCTTGAGTGCAGATCCAGTTTTTCCTCCGGCTTCAAAACGCCCCCGAGCAAAAGCGCGAGCAAAGGCAAGGTCGTCGACAAGACCAAGCTCTGCCAAGCGTTCGATGACCTCGCGTGTGGTCTCAGAGGAAAACCCCCGCGAAGTCATCGCGCTTTCGAGCTCGTGTTGTGAGCGAGCGCGCACATCGAGTTGACGCAGCGCGACTTCTTTTGCGGCGTCAAATGCTGCCTTACCTTCTAGGGCAGCATTGCGTTCACGCATAAGAGCCTGTCGCTGGGCGGGGCTACGAGTGCGTTCACGCGGACGCACATCTTCCTCAGATGTTGTTTCCGGGTCGTAGTAGCGGACCATTGACTAGAAGCCGGCGTCCTCGATCGAGGAATCCATTTCAACAGCAGCGGCATCATCTTGAGGCTGGTCCTGAAGACCAATTCCTAGAGAGATAAGAATCTTCTGTTCAATTTCATCTGCAAGCTCAGGATTATCAGACAAGAACTGGCGTACATTTTCCTTGCCCTGTCCAAGCTGGTCATCCCCGTAGGTGAACCATGAACCAGATTTACGAATAATCCCAGTTTCGACGCCCATATCAATGATGGAGCCTTCTCGCGAAATGCCCTTACCGTAGACAATGTCGAACTCAGCCTGCTTGAAAGGCGGAGCCATCTTGTTCTTAACGATCTTTGCACGTGTCCGGTTTCCAACCGGCGCGCCTGCTTCCTTGAGCGTCTCAATCCTACGAACGTCAATGCGGACGGAAGCGTAGAACTTCAGCGCCTTACCACCGGTTGTTGTCTCTGGGTTGCCGAAGAAAACACCGATCTTTTCACGCAGCTGGTTGATGAAAATGGCAGTGGTTCCCGTGGCCGAAAGGGCACCGGTAATCTTACGCAGAGCCTGGCTCATCAAACGCGCCTGCAAGCCAACGTGTGAATCCCCCATTTCGCCTTCAATTTCAGCTTTGGGAACAAGAGCTGCAACCGAGTCAATGACAATGATGTCGATGCCTCCGGAGCGGATGAGCATGTCGGCAATTTCAAGAGCTTGTTCGCCGGTGTCAGGCTGAGAGACAAGAAGATTATCCGTATCGACACCAAGGGCGCGCGCGTAGACCGGATCCAGTGCGTGTTCGGCATCGATGAAGGCTGCATTACCTCCAGCCTTTTGTGCACTGGCAACAGCGTGCAAGGCGACAGTGGTCTTACCAGAGGATTCTGGACCGTAGATTTCGATGACTCGACCACGTGGCAAACCACCAATTCCCAGCGCAACATCCAACGCTAAAGAACCGGTAGGAATCACCTGAACGGGCGGACGCGAGTCATCCCCCAGTCGCATGACGGACCCTTTGCCAAACTGTTTATCAATTTGCGACAGGGCGAGTTCCAAAGCCTTATTGCGATCCCCATTAGCTGATGATGAGGAACCCTTACGTGGTGCTGCCATGGTGGTACCTTTCGTCGAAGCCTCTCCGGCCATTACTGTCCTGGTCTATGCAGTAGATCCCCTCTCCGAGGCCTACTCAGTGAAGTTATGCTCGACCACTGGCATTTGCGAACAGTTTTCTTCTTCTGTGGAAAACTTGCCCACATTTCACTGCTTCCACAGAATAAATGGAACAGATGTTCGACGCACGTCGACACGCCACTAACGACGAATCGCCCGACGCAGCTTTTCGCGATCTTTCGAATTCATGCGATGCACCCAACGCACCGCCTCGTCACTGCCACTCTCACGCACAAGCTCCCCCCACACCTCGTCCGGGGAAATGCCCTGCTCCAGCGCCTCGACACAGGTCGCACGTAGCGCAGGCAGATATAGGTCTGCCGTCAACGAGCGTCCAAGAGTTGCCCCAAAGACCTCGTCGACGGCATCCCAAAACTCTGACAGTGTCACGAGATCAAAGCCACCGAAAGCATGTCATCGGGCACCGTATCGGGAACAACAGTTCCGTCAAGGATGGCCATACGCTCTGAAACCTCGCGGAGGATATACCACAAAGGAACACCGAGAGCTACGCTAATTGCTTCAAGAAGTTCCGAAGAGGCTTCTTTCTGACCGCGCTCGACCTCGGAGAGATAGCCCAAAGACACCTGCGCATCCGACGAGACCTCACGAAGGGTACGCCCCTGCTTGCGGCGGATTTCACGCAGCACATCACCAATTTCTGTGCGCAAGAGAGGCGCAACCGGTGCTGTCTGAGAAGGTGTCATAGATTGACGATAGCCCGTCTGGGCAACCTTATGCATCGTCGATTCATTCAATGGACGCGCAGACATCGGCACAGTGTTCTTCTGCTTCTTCATCATGTCCATCCTAACGTCATCTCATCGTGTTGTATTCCCACCATACACGACGAATATCAAAGTTGCGCCAGTCGCACTCAACTTTGAGAGCGGGGCTCAGCTCCCCTATTCAGCATCTTCGACCGGGTTCTCCTCGTTATCGCGAGCAAGACGCATCCCCTCGCGAACGTAGGCAACACCGGACCATAGAGTTGCGGCAAGAGCTGCACCAGCGACACACAGTGCGGTCATCAGGCCAAACGAGGCCCACGGCTTATTTGCGAGATTAAGCGCCAAGAAGTAGTCCCACGGAATCAACAGCAAGAAAATAGCCAGCACCTGAAGGAAAGTCTTAATCTTCCCTGATTGCGAAGCCGCAACAACAATTCCGCGCTTCAAGAAGAAGGCGCGCATGACCGTAATCCCAAGCTCGCGAATGGCTACCAGAATCGTGAACCACCACGGTAAGACTCCCTGAATACTCAGGATGACAAAAGCGCTCAGAGTCAAGGCTTTATCCGCAATGGGGTCCGCGACGCGCCCGAAGTCAGTCACCAGGCCGTAGGCGCGCGCAATCTTTCCATCAAGTTGGTCAGTACCTGCGGCGACACAAAAGACCACAAGCGCCCACCACTGTGCACTCCACAGATCCTGAAACTTGAGGTAGATAAAAACCGGTACCAGGATCAAACGCAAAACGGTAAGTGCATTCGGCACATTGATCGCAGAGACCTTCGCATGACGCTCGACACGCGACACGTGAGTAGCCACCGATTGCCCCTTTGCTGTCTATCGTCCTGTCAGTTGCCAGGCGTCTTCGTTGTCTTCAGGCTCTTCGTCAACCCAGTCAGTCCTACCACCGAAGTCGTGTCCGGAGTAGGGATCCGAATGAGACGTACTTCCATCGTACTCGTCCTGAGGCCCGTTAGACGACTGTTCAGCAAAAGTCTGTGTAACTTCTTCTTGAACCATGGGGGTTTGCGGAGGAGTTTCGGGGGAGGTTTCGCCTCGCAGCATCGCTAAAACTTCGGGAAGTTGCTCGGGAGAAACAAGAACCTGGCGCGCCTTTGATCCCTCAGAAGGACCGACGATTTCACGCGATTCCAGCAAATCCATCAGGCGGCCTGCTCGCGCAAAACCTACGCGCAGCTTTCGTTGAAGCATCGACGTCGAGCCGAGCTGCGTAGAAATGACGAGCTCTGCTGCTGCAAGAAGATCGTCAAGATCGTCGCCAATATCCTCAGCGACCTTCGCGGTCTTTGCGGGAGCGAGAACATCAGGCCTGTACTGAGCCTGCATCTGTTCCTTGACATGAGAGACAACGGCATGAATCTCAGATTCGGTCACCCACGCACCCTGGACACGCATCGGTTTGCTTGCTCCCGAAGGCAGGTAAAGAGCATCGCCCTGACCGATCAGTTTCTCCGCACCCGGCTGGTCCAAGATCACTCGAGAGTCTGCTAGCGAGGAAGTCGCAAAGGCCAAACGCGAGGGAACATTCGCCTTAATCAAACCGGTCACAACGTCAACTGAGGGACGCTGGGTGGCCAGCACCAAGTGAATACCGGCAGCACGCGCCAACTGGGTAATACGCTGAACCGAAGCTTCCACGTCTCGAGGAGCGACCATCATCAAATCCGCGAGCTCATCGACGACGACAAGGAGATAGGGATAGGGGCGCAGCTCGCGGTTCAATCCTGGCAATGCCTTAACTTGACCGGCGGAGACAGCCTTATTGAAATCGTCAATGTGTTTGAAGCCGTAGGTCGCAAGATCGTCGTAGCGCGCGTCCATCTCCTTAACGACCCATTCGAGAGCTTCTGCTGCCTTCTTCGGATCAGTAATGATCGGGGAAATCAGGTGCGGGATGCCCTCATAAATCGTCAATTCCACACGCTTGGGGTCAACAAGGATCATCCGCACTTGTTGAGGGGTCGCACGCATCATGATCGAAGTGATCATTGAATTGACGAAGGAAGACTTACCAGAACCGGTCTGGCCGGCAACCAAGAGGTGCGGGGTCTTCGCCAGGTTGGTGACAACGTAGCCACCTTCAACGTCTTTACCGACACCGACAACCAGCGGGTGCTGGTTACGTTGCGCCGCTCCAGAACGTAAGACGTCCCCGAGCGCGACGGTTTCGCGGTCAGAGTTCGGAATCTCAATACCGATTGCTGACTTTCCAGGAATCGGCGCCAGAATACGTACATCTGCCGAGGCGACGGCATAGGCAATATTCTTTGAAAGATTTGTCAGGCGATCAACCTTCACACCCGGACCAAGCGTCACTTCGTAACGAGTAACTGTCGGGCCTCGAGAAAAGCCCGTAACCTGCGCATCCACGTTAAATTCAGCAAAGACTTGTCGCAGAGACTGAACGACCTGGTCATTCACTGCCGAACGAGTCTTGTGTGGAGCTCCTCGAACCAAAAGCTCACTCGAAGGTAAGGTATAGGACAGTGTTTCATCCAGCTCTGCCTGGAATCCTCCGGCAGGTTCTTCCGTGTGCGCAGGAGGTTCAGGATCAGAGTGTTCTTCGATGTTCTCGGTGACAGAGAGCGCAGGAACCTGCATAGCTTCAGTCGGCGCATCCATTGGCGCAGGCCTTGCCTTCTGCGCAGTCCCTTCCTGCTCCGAGGCCGACGGCATAAGCCTGGTGCGCTCGGCATCCACGCGCTTGGGTGCGTCCTCCTCGGTAGAGGGTTCAACCGCGCGGCGGAATTCCTCGTCCCCATCATAGGAATCGAGGAAGGGATCATCTCCTGCAGCCAGAGAACGACGCGCCTCTTCACGCGCGCGAGCAACCGGATCAGCCTCGTCTTCCGGCTTCGTTTTCTTTGCGAGGCGGTTGATGAGATCTCGGATCAACCCTGGGACCTGGGCAACCTGGGTCCGCGTTGCAAGCAAAATCGAGTAGGCAAAGAGCAACAGAAGGATCGCTGCGGCTCCCCATGACGAGAGCATCAAAACCAGTGGGCGGGCAATAAACCATCCGAGAATTCCACCAGCCGTTTCAATGGACTGGGCAGAATCAAACGTGGGGTTTCCCTTACTGACGTGGACAAGTCCCGTGAGGGAGAAAACGATCCCCAGGCAACCCGCGACTCGGTGAGGAAGAGCTGAATTTCCCGCGCGTACTCGAACGAGTTCGACAGAAAAGGCAACAAGAATGATTGGCAGTACAACTGAGAAAATCCCGACAAACCCAGCGGCCGCGTGATGGATAAAATCACCGGCTTGCCCTGAAATACCAAACCACTCACGTAAAGCAACAAGAACAGCTGCGGCCATCACAACAAAAGCCAAGGCATCGCGCTTTACCTGGGCATCAGTTGCGCGCCATGCGCGAATCATTGCAAGAAAGCCGCGACCAATTCCAGAAAAGATACGAGCAAGAAGCCCTGGGGTCGTGGTGGACTTCCCGGATCGCGAAGAAGATTTCGAAGATGCTGAAGATGGGGATTTTCGTGCCATGGTAGGAAAACGCTACCGCTGGAGAGGAACAAAACCCTGAAGGCACGCCGAAATTCAGCGTTCCTAATGCGTCACATCACCGTGTTTCATCACTGCATCAATCTGTTCCCAGGTGGGAACAGGAAGTGCCGATTCGTGTGCGATAGTAATTGCCGCAGCTGCGTTAGCCATTCGAGCAGCTTCAACGTGATCATGACCAAGGAGCAATGCTGCACACATTGTTGCAATGTGTGTATCTCCAACCCCCGCAGTATCGACCGTATTTGCTTCATAAGCAGGCAGGCTGATTTTTTTGCCGGTTTCCTTGAGAAAGACTTCGCATCCCATGACGCCGAGGCGACGGACGATGACTGCATCCTCCCGCGTAGCATCTTGCAGACTCATTCCAGGTTCATAGCCGCCAAGAATGTCCGAAAGAGTTCCTGCTTCGCGAATATTGCGCGAAATAATATCCGCGCGCCTCAGGATACGCAACCACACTGAAGCTGGGACCTGAGCAACGGAGGGTGAGGCAGAAACGACCAGGGTAATTCCCTTTGGAAGATTTTCCGCCCACCCTACAAGAACTTCAGCGCTCATCTCACTGACGAGGTCAGAACCCGAGATGTGCACGAGATCCCCATCGTGAAGATCCAACTGATCGAGAGATTCACGAGAAGGCTCCGATTCAACCCCTGTCGTCACGATTGAGGTCATCGAGCCATCATCTTCAATCAGTTGAATCGCAACCCCGATATCACCGACGAGCTCCGGAATCAGGATCTTGACTCCGGCCTCGGCAAGAAGTTGACGAACCATGAAGGAATTCGGCCCCGTCCCCAGCGGAGACGCGGTTGCGGTGGGAACCCCAAGCTTCGCTGCTGCGCACAAAGTCGTGAATCCGCCGGCAGGAAGAGAGGTCGCCGTCGCCGCATGGATGGAACCGCCGCGCTCAGGCAATTTGGAGATGCGCATTGGAAGCGAGAGAACAACCGAATGCGTCGAGATGAAACGACCGCTCATAGTTCTACCCTACCTTTAATTCCAGATTGTCTGAGCTCACTCACACCAAAAATCTACTGTTCGACAACAACCGGGACAATCATCGGACGACGGCGCAGGTGACGACCAACCCAGCGCCCAATGACCCGGCGCATTGCCTGTTGCAGAATATGAGGATCGACATTTCCGCCAGCAGCCGCTTCTTCCAGGGCTGCCGTTACATCGGGAAGAATCTCATCGAATACCGAGGAATCTTCGGCCATGCCGATCGCGCGAATCGTCGGCGATGCCAAAACCATTCCAGATTCACGCTCGACAACGGCGTACACGCTGACGAAGCCTTCCGATCCCAATGTACGTCGAGTCGCCAATTCGTCTTCGGAAATCTCCCCAATGGAAGAACCATCGACGTAGATGTACTCGCAGGGAACTGCACCGACCACTCGGGCATGCCCATCGCACAGATCAACGACAACGCCATCTTCTGCAAGAACAACATTCTCGGGCTTCACACCAGTGAGAACAGCCAATTGGCCATTAGCAACAAGGTGGCGAATCTCCCCGTGAATAGGCATGACATTTGCAGGCTGAACGATGTTGTAGCAGTAGATCAATTCACCGGCAGCAGCGTGACCGGACACGTGGACCTTCGCATTGGCCTGGTGAACGACCTTTGCACCCAAGCGAGTCAGGTCATTGATCACCCGATACACAGAATTTTCATTCCCGGGAATCAACGAAGAGGCAAAAATGACTGTATCCCCTGGATCTACACTGACAAACCGGTGTGATCCTTGAGAGATCCGTGAAAGCGCAGCCATCGGTTCACCCTGGGAACCGGTGGCCATAAATACGCGCTGGTTTGCAGGAAGAAGAGAAATTTCGTTGGAGTCCACGATCAAGCCATCAGGAATGGCAAGGTAGCCTTTTTCCTGAGCAATACGCATATTGCGTTCCATCGAGCGCCCAACAAGAGCAACGCGGCGCCCGTGACGAGCGGCTGCATTGAAGACCTGCTGAACGCGGTGAACGTGGGAAGCGAAAGATGCGACGACAATCTGCCCCGTGGCCTCGGCAAAAACCTGATCGAGAACAGGACCGATCTCACGCTCAGGGGTAACGAAGCCCGGAACTTCCGCGTTGGTCGAGTCCACCATGAACAGATCGACGCCTTCTTCACCGAAGCGGGCGAAAGAACGCAAGTCCGTGAGGCGATGGTCCAAGGGAAGCTGGTCCATCTTGAAATCGCCGGTGATCAGGACTTTTCCGGCGGGAGTGCGCACGAAGAGTGCAAGAGCGTCAGGAATCGAGTGCGTGACGGCGACGAATTCACAGTCGAAAGGACCGATCGCCTGACGATCCCCTTCGGCGACAACGCGCAGGTTATCGGCACAGAGACGATGCTCGCGAAGCTTGGGTTCAACGAAAGCCAGAGTCAAATCTGAACCGTAAATCGGAATATCTTCGCGCAACTTGAGCAGATAGGGAACCGCGCCAATGTGGTCTTCATGACCATGGGTGAGCACCATACCAACGATGTCGTCCAAACGATCTTCAAGCCAAGAGAAATCAGGCAAAATCAGATCGACACCAGGCTGGGATTCTTCCGGGAAAAGCACTCCACAATCAACGACGAGGAGTTTGCCGTCAAACTCCAACACGTTCATGTTTCGTCCGACTTCTCCCAAGCCGCCCAAGGGGACAATCCGGAGGCTTCCCTTTTCCAAGGGGGCAGGTTCGGGCAAGTTGTCGTACAGAGGCATCATGCAATAAGTGTGCCACGTCTAGACTTTCCCGGCCCACTCGGAACACAAGCTAGGAGCGAAGTGCCCACCACAAGTGCTCATCACGCTGGACCTGCAGCGTCTGATCCAACATGAACGAGCGCTTGAGTCCTGCCGGCAAAAAACCACTTCCTTGAAGGAAACGGAGCATCAGCGTATCTTCGGGTGCCACCCACATTCGAAGGGAGGCGGGTTGGAGGGTATCTACAATCGCTGCAAGCAAACGCGATCCGTGGCCGCTTCGACGGAAGCTGCGATGAACATAGAGCGTTGTCATTTCTACCCCAGCCGGGATTTCCTTTGCCTGCCCAAGCTCAAGAGACTGAACCGGCGCAGAGATGGTCGAGATCAAACCAACGGAACTTTCCCCTTCGAGGGCAACGAAAGTGTGCCCTAAATCCGCATTCTCGTCCTGCGTGGAAAGGGTACGTTCCCACAGCTCGCGAGTATTTCCCAGCACGTGGCCTCGAAGCGGATGGTCAACAGGAAGGGAACACGCGTTAAAGATCTCCGTGAAAGACTCTTGCGCAAGAGCAGCAATCGCGTTCACATCGCTCAGGCGTACAGGACGAACACTTCGCTTCGTCACTGACGCTCCCCCGGCAAGACTTCGGCGGTGAAGACACTTCGCCCAGCGAGTTCTTCCGCTAGCGCGCGAACCTCCTCAGCTTGAACTCTTTCAATACGAGAGAGAGCGGCATCAACCGTGAAATAACGACCATTGAGTTCGGAGCGTCCCAGTCGCGACATTCGCGAGAGAGTATCTTCCAAGCCCAGAGCCATTCCGCCTCGAAGCTGTCCACGCACGCGAATGAGTTCTTCCTCGCTTGGACCGTAAATTGCGAGTTTCTCCAACTCTCCAAGCATGAGCTTTTCAACTTCAGTAATTCGTTCAGGTGAAGTCCCCGCATACATTCCCCATGCACCCGCGTTCGAATAGGCGGAATCAAAGGCGTAGGTCGTATAGGCAAGACCACGCTTCTCTCGAATTTCTTGGAAGAGCCGGGAGGACATTGAACCGCCCAAGATCGATAGTAAAACCGACATGACGGGACGACGATCATCTCCAGCACGCATGGATGGCCCGCCGACGATGACGTGTGCCTGTTCAATATGACGGTAACGAGTCACGCGTTCGGGCTGATATTCACTGCTTTCAGTCATCTGCGTTGAGCGCCGCGGCCTGGGGCTTTGAGCCCGTGAAAGTTCTTCAGACCAAGCACCGCTCAGAGAGTGACAAACTTTCTCAACGATTTCGTCGTGATTGACATCCCCCGCTGCTGCAATGATCAGCGAGGAAGGAGCGTAAATACGCTGGTAGTAGGCCCAGACATCATCCCGTCTAACGCTTCTTATGGTCTCTTGGCTTCCCCCCACGGGTCGCCCCAGTGAGTTATCACCAAAAACTGCAAGCTGGTATGCCTCGTGAACAACCTCGGGAGGGTTGTCCTCTGACATCGCGAGTTCATCCAAAATGACGCCGCGTTCGGTTTCAAATTCATCGGGGTCAATGAGCGATCCTGAGATCATGTCACCGAGGACATCAATGGCCATCGCCGTGTCATCACTGAGGACTCGAGCCCAGTAGTTTGTATGTTCTTTTCCGGTTTCAGCGTTCGACTCACCCCCGACAGCATCGAATGCCTGCGCGATATCAAAAGCACTGCGCCGAGCGGTGCCTTTAAAGAGGAGATGTTCAAGAAAGTGCGTCGAACCTGCACTGTCCTGGTCTTCATCGCGCGAACCCGCGCCCACCCACCAACTCAGTGCTAGAGAACGAGTCGCCGGGATCTTTTGAGTGATAATGCGAAGTCCGTTGTCGAGGACGCTTCGAGTCACCGTCGATCCCGAATCCTCCCACTGTTGCCCGCCGTCGCCGGTTGATTCCAGCGGGAGCACCCGGAATTCATCGTTGGTCATAAACGTTCCTTTTTCTCTTCTGACGAGGCCTCTTCTGCGTTTGCGCGAGGGGCCGGCTGTGGCTTCGAGCTAGCTGAGGGGACAGGAGGGACAGCGGAAGCGGAGGGGCGCGCGGTTGGAGCCGAGGCCTCGGCAGGGGAAGGCTTCGCGGTAGAAGATGCCCTCTTCAACGCGGCCTGGTTCAAGGCGTGCGCGTCTTCAGCGGTTCGCGGGATTCCTCCGGTAAGACCAACGATCAAAAGAACCAGGGAGACGATCGCTTGTATCGCGAAATAGCACGCCATCCAGCGCAGTCCGACTTCCATTCCTTGGAAGGAAGAAACCATTGCGCTCACGTAGCAAAAGCCTCCCGCTACAGCGCTCAGGAAGAGTGCCCACGCGTAGAAACGACGTGCGGAAGTCTTGGTGATCATGCGAGCGAGTGCTGCGATCATGCACGTTGCAAGCGCGGGTACGGCAACAATGATGAGTGCGCTCAAGGATACTGAAGCGATCTTTCCTGGTTCTGAACGATCAAAACCCGAGAAAGTACCGACGATGAGCCACGCAAGTACGTCGAAGATCATCAGTACTCCGCAAACAATCGTGTCCGTCAGGCGCCGCAGCATTTTTCCTCCTTCTGTCGCCTGATGACCAGCTTAATATGCACGCGTGCAAGGTGCAGTCTCCCTATGCACAGGGAATTGCCCCATCGGCGTGTTTCCACAAGTTATTGGCTCGGCACCCGGCAGGCGTGCGATTACGGCACAGTATTGGCCAAAGAAAGGTGGCTCTCATGGCCAAAACACCAACAATGTCCGACGTTGCTCTTCTTGCTGGAGTATCGGTGGGGACCGTCTCGCATGTTCTGCGTGGAAGCGTTCACGTCAGCGACGCGCTCACCCAGCGCGTTCACGAGGCAGCAGAAACTTTGGGATACAGCGTTGATCCATCCGCCCAAGCACTGCGCTTGGGCTATCAAAACATCGTTGGTGTCGGGCTTTTAGGCGCACGCAAAGAAGTGGAACAGGCCGCCTGCACTTTCCTTCTTCCTTTTGCCCGGGAACTCCGACGATACGGCATGGAAGCACTGGTCCTCTCCCCCACTCATTCTCCCGTCAAAGACTTGTGCTTGGAAGACTTCACAGAGCTTGTCATGCGCGCGAAACGATCGCACTTGCATTCGCTCCTCATATGTCTCGGCACTGAATTTTCCTCGTATCCATCTATCAACGCTGAAGCACACGTGGCGGGGACGGATAAGCAGAGATTCTTTCCGATAGGTCAAAGCATCTCAGGTACTCGGGCTCTTCCCATATTCGAGGTTCATCTAAATGCTCATGGCACCCAAGGACCCCGTGGAGAGAAAAGGTCTGCATCACTTGAATGGCGCCCACTACGCGTAGGCAGTGATTCTGCAGAGGGCCATTCCCTCACCCGCGGGAGTATCGCCGATTGTATTGCGGCAATTATGGATTCAAGGGACACAACAAGAGTGGTGGGTTGAAAGCAGACGCTTTCAACCCACCACTTCAAACGGAGAAGCCCTTAGCCTTCTCGGAACATGATCCCGAAACCGCTCCTGGGATAGTGCCACTTCAGGACACCTTTAGGGGCAATGGCCAAGCAGGTACCGCATTCTAAACATGCGGCATATTCCACTCCAACGGTCCCGTCCTCTTCTACCGAGTAGACATGTGCTGGGCAGATTCGCTCCAAGAGCTTGCCAGCGCCGGTGGCACGAGCCCGCTCCTGGTCGACCTCGATATGAGATTCTTCCTCGTCAAGGTTGTAAGTGTTACGCGAAAGACGCGCGGGAACACTCTCAATTTTCAATGTGCTCATTGTTCCTCCTGCCTCACAGTGCCTTGATACCGGCCAAGCCGTCACTGATAAGATCACGCAAACGCAAGCCAGAAGCCTTGAACGCATCCATCGCGACCTTCATGATGTGGCGACGCGGGCGAAGATCATGGTTGAAGACTCCGTAGAAAACCTCTGCAGCAAGGCGTCCATAGTCCTTGTACATACGAGGACGCTCAAGGAAAGCAGGGGCCTTCGCGTAGGTCTGCATGTCCTGCCCGACGAAGGAAGATTTCAACTCGCTGAGGTAGCGATCCATCGCTGCCTGAGAGAAATCGCCGGATTCAAGGGCAGCATGAACCGCCGTTGAAGCCGCTAGCGCAGAACCCGCAGCAAGATCCATCCCTCGAATGGTCAAACCAGTGTTAAGAGTGAATCCAGCTGCATCGCCAATAATCACCAACCCCGGACGGGTGAGATCGTGGGTCACCATCTGAGGCCCATCTTCAATGGTCAGGTGGCACCCGTACTCAAGCAATTCGCCGTCTTCAAGAAGAGGAGCAATTGCCGGATGAGTGAGCAGGTGATCATGGATATCCGAAGAAGACAAGCCCGATGCTTCCAAATCATCAAGACGCATGACAACACCGATAGAGACGGAATCTTTATTGGTGTACATGAAAGCTCCACCTGCAACGCCCTGCGTCGCATCCCCAACCATGGCGTAGGCTGCACCGCAGTTATCACGCACATTGAAGCGATCTTCAAGGACTTTCTCGGGAAGAGCGATCACAGACTTTACACCCACTGCAAGGTGTTTCTTCGGCTCTTTAGCGCGGATCCCCGCCTGCTGGGCAATGAAAGAGTTCACCCCATCTGCGGCAACCACAACGTGGGAGCGCAGCTCATCTTCTCCAGCGCGAACACCAACAACCTGTCCGTTTTCGATGATGAGGGAGTCAACCTTCACACCCGGCATCACGGTGACACCGGCTTCCTCACACTTCTCGCTCAGCCACAAATCAAGCTTTGCACGCAACACTGTGACTGCATTGGCGGGCTCAGCAAGACGCTGATCCCAGTAGTCAATGTTGACCGCTGACTTTTCATTGAGCAGGCTGACGATGTTACGCGTGATTCGACGTTCTACAGGAGCTTCATTTACAAAGTCCGGGAAGACCTGTTCCATTACTCGGCAGTAGAAAACACCACCCGAGAGATTCTTGGAACCGGGTTCCATCGCACGCTCAATGAGAAGGACCTCGTGTCCTTGTCCGGCAAGAGTGTAGGCGGCAACACAACCGGCTACACCTCCACCGATGACGATGACCTCGAAATCAACCTCTACTTCTTCAGACATACTCTTCCTCAGGAAAGTGCTGCGGTGATCGCAGGCAGAACATCATAGAGGTCGCCCACGATTCCGTAGTCAGCAACCTCAAAGATCGGGGCATTGGCATCACTATTGACGGCAACAATGATCTTCGATTCGGACATGCCCGAGGTGTGCTGAACCTGACCGGAGATACCAGCAGCAAGGTAAAGATCCGGAGCAACGTGCATGCCGGAAACACCAACATAGCGATCCTTGGACAGCCACGCGGTTCCTTCAGCAAGAGGACGGGAGCAAGCAAGCTCGGCGCCCAGTGCTGCGGCTAGGTTGCGGGCGATCTGCAGATCTTCCTCAGCCTTGAAGCCACGACCGGCTGCGACGATACGACGCGCGGCAGCAAGGTTGGCGGGGCCCGAACCAGCGGGCTCCACAGCGCTCACGCTTGCCCCGTAGTGTTCTTCCGAACCGGCCTCGGGCGCAACTTCTCCACCCTCGACGGGGGCTCCACCTTCGAGGACGACAACAGCACCACCGGGGAAGGAAATGCTTTCCTGCGTCAGACCACCAAAGCGCGACACCTCGGCTTCGCCAGCGGAAACGCGCAGCGCACCGTTGATGAGGGGAAGGCCAAGGCGAGTGGCGACAGCACCGGCAAGGACGCGCTCAACGGGACGGTTCGCGGCGAAGATGATATCTGCGCCAGCGGCTTCCAACACAGTGTTCACCGCGGGGGCAAAAGCCTCAAGAGGCGCATTGCTTCCACGACCGATGGTCACAACGCGGTCAACACCAGCGATGCCGGTGGCTTCATCGCCAAGAGCGATGACGGTAACGGGACCGATTGCGCGTGCGGCCTCGACGAGGGACGCAATCTGATTCGATGTCGTAATGATCCATGCGTTAGTCATTGTCCAAGTCCTTTCTCAGAGCACACCAGCGCTACGAAGCGCCTCAACCAGCTTCACAGCGGCGTCATCACCACTGAGAATTTCCTTCTTACGTTCCTGAGCAACCGGGCGCAGACGGCCGGTGACCTCAACGGAAATCGGCTTGACACCCAGATCAGCAAGAGCAACGGTGTCCATCGGCTTCTTTCCAGCCTGCAGAACATCCTTCATGCCGGGAACCTTGACGGTCGCAGCATCTGTCGTCACGGCAACGACGACGGGGCCATCGACATTAATCGTTCGGGTTCCAGAGGCGGTAGCCTGCGTGATGCTCCACCCATCTCCGTTGGCCTCGACCGCGGAAACCTCCTGGAAGCAGGGCCATCCCAGGTAACCGGCGACCAGAGCAGACATCATCTTGGCGGACTCGTCAATCGAAGAATCACCCGTCAAGAGGATATTCGCGCCTTCGACCTTGTGAACCAGAGCGGCAAGCGCTCCTGCAACTGCAGTGGCGTTCAGATCACGAACGGCATCATCGGCGACGACCAACGCGCGGTCGAATCCGCGCGAAAGAGCAGCCTTTTTTGCCATTGAGGAGGACACCTGTGCGTCTCCTACGGAAATGCCAACGAGCTCTTCGCCCTTAGCATCTGCGACAGTGCGTGCCACCTGAATGGCAACCGGGTCGTATTCACTCACCGTGGCCTTCGCACGCGACCAGTCAACGACACCATCAGAACCCACGGTTGTATCCTGCGGGTTCGCAGCGTACTTATACGCGACAACGATACTCATCGTGTCCTTCTCTCTTGAGTGTTGTTTTCGGATAGATACAGGGAAGACTCCCCAATTTTCCTCAGCTCCCGAAAAGCGCACGCATTAACCCGAAAGGTGCGAGTAATATGGCGCTTACCAGCAGCTATGAAAGAAAGGTGCAAGTCGTGCCGAATCCTCGACAAGACGCGCCCAGAGTTGGTCGACCGCGCGATGAAGTGGTCGAAACCAAGATTATCGAAAGTGCCCTGACACTCTACGGAGAGGTCGGCTGGGCCGCTTTCAACCTGACCAAGGTCGCCAGCGCTGCCGGAGTGGGCAAGTCCAGCATTTACACACGCTGGGAAACCCGCGATGACCTCTTGAAGGACGCCTTCGCGCGATTGGTTCGTTGCCCTGGCCCACGCGGGAATAGCGCGCGGGAAGTTTTGATGAACGAGGCCGAGTTCCGCCTTCGCGAGTACCTTGGCCCGAATCGTCGGGCAGTTCGTCGCCTGTTCGTCGAGGCCGGTGAAACAAACGATCCGACGATCGCGCTGATTCACAACCAGATTTTCATTACCCCCTTGGGTGCGATTCGCACGCGCTTGTGGGAGTTCAAGAGCGCGGGGCAGATTAAGGACACCCTGTCGGTTACCCGCCTGCTTGACGCGGTTGAAGGCTCGGTTCTGATGCGTACCTTCTGTCTGCCCGATGACTACATCGACTGCTTCATGCTGAAGGTTCCGCGTTACCTTGAAGCTTTGATTGACGATCAGCTTCATGGCAATCTCAATTCGTCATTACGCGCAGTATCCTGAGCCAATTCACGCGGGCAAAGAACGCGTGCCCAGTGCCTGAGCTGCGACTTTTCTGCTGCCAAAGTGGTGGCTGGACCGTGCCCGGGAAGTACGCGAAGATCCTGAGTAACCTCTGCGAGCTTCGCGCAGGAAGAGGCCATAAGTGCCTGGTCTCCCCCCGGGAAATCAGTCCGCCCAATGGTTCCAGCAAATAGCATGTCACCACTGAACAGGATCGAGTTGGCGCAATCAATCAGGCAGATATGTCCCTGAGTGTGTCCCGGGGTATCAATCACCTCAAGGCGGTCGCTCCCCCACTCAATGACATCGCCTTCCTTCAAAGACCGATCAACGTGATCCACGACATAGTCGATGCCTTCGGCATCGAATCCAGACAGGTGTAGGTCTCGCGTTCCAGCGATATCTGCAGCTCCACAGGCAACCCAGCACCCGTGTTGAGCGACAAGCTCATTGACTGCCCCGATGTGGTCGCAATGGCAGTGGGTGAGCACGATACCGATGACGTCCAGGTCCTGCGTCCATTGCTGAAGGAAGCTCGCCTGGTCGCCCGGGTCGACAATAATCGTCCCGCCTTCATTCGTTAGCGCGTAACAATTCGTGCGGTACGCGCTCACAACCACTGAATCAATGCGATACATCGTTTAGCGCCCCTTGAAGTCCGCTGATCCTGTAACGTCCAAGCTCAGGCCCTTGGTTTCGGGGGCCCAAACGAAGGAAACACCAAATCCAAGAGCTGAAATGAGGGCACCGGCAAGCATGGTCGCAGAGATCCCGTAATCGGCGATAAATGCCGGAAGGACGAACATTGAGTAGACGGTGCCAATTCGGCTCAGAGCCATAGCAACGCCCATTGCCGAGGCGCGAATTGAGGTTGGGAAGAGCTCGTTGGGATAGAGCCACTCGAGATTGCCCGGACCGCCAGCAAGAAGTGCGTAGGCGATGAAGCAGATGGAAATCAGGACGATTCCCCCCTGCGGGAAGAAACCAATCAGGCCAAGTGCAATCGTCATGCCGAAGAAACACCAGATGATGAGCGGGCGACGCCCCACGCGTTCAGCCAAGTACATTGCGGGGAATGTACCGAGCATGAAGAAGGTGCCGATAACAAGTTCGCCGATCAGCGAATTGCGTCCCTCTCCGAGGCCAATGGAACCAACGATCGTCGGGCCATAGGTGTAGAGAGCAAACATCGGAATTGCCTGGCAGAGCCAAATCACACCAACGAAGATCACGCGACGCAGATAAACACCGCTGAAGATCTTCTTAAACTCCGTTTTTTCAGCAATCTCTTGCGCAGGAAGGCGGACATTTTCACCGAAGAGTTTCATGACAACGCGATCGGCCTCTTCTTGACGGCCCTTCGATGCCAACCACCTAGGAGATTCGGGGATATCCCAACGTCCGATAAGAATCAGCACTGCCGGAATCGCAGACGATGCCAGCATCCAGCGCCAGCCGTGAGGAGTCTCGTAAAGAGCGTAGCCCACAAGAGCCGCGACATTGGCGCCAAGGTACCATGCGGCAGCGATCATACCCATCGACATTGCACGATGTTTGCGGGGTGAAAACTCCGCGATCATCGATGTGGCAATCGGATAATCGGCGCCGATTGCCACACCGATGAGGAAGCGCAGAGCCACTAATTGCAGAGGAGACGTAACGACGGCACACAGTGCCGACAAAACGACAATGACGATCAGGTCGAGAATGAACATCTTGTGACGACCAATGAGGTCGGTCAGCCATCCTCCGACTGCGGCTCCCAAGAAAAGACCGACCAATGCAGCGATTCCCAGCAAGCCCGACATGGAATTACTGATCTCGATATCGGTACCCAGACGTGAAAGCGCCACGCCGATAATTCCTAGAACATAGCCTTCAAGGAATGGACCACCACTGGAAAATGCGATGATGCGCCAGAGCACACCTGACATATCCAGATCTTCGAGATCTGTTACTTCCTTTTTCACTGCGTGTATCTCCTCTAACGCCTCGATAGCAAAGCTGCGGATCATCGTGTAATCACGCATCAATGCTTTCAAGGTTACTTCAGCGGTATTCGATAATCCCCCAGTTCAGATGAGGCTTTGCACCGGTGACATCGGCATCTTCGTCTACCAGCTGGAAACGGAGCTCGCCTTCTCCGACCTTCCACAGCTTCGTCTTCAGAGTGCTACCAGGCAGAACCGGCGAAGTAATGCGGGTCTTGAAACGGGTGATGCGTTCGGGTTCTCCGGGAACAAAAGCGTTGATTGCATGACGCATAACAACACCCGCGTAAGAGATCGCGTGAAGAATGGGACGAGGCTCACCGTTCTCAGCTGCATAATCCCAGTCGATGTGCTGCGGGTGATAGTCGCCTGACAGACGGTAGATCAAGGCCTGGTTCTCAGGAATACGCTCAACAACCTCGACGTCAGCCTCGCGCTCCGGCATTTCAACGATGTCCTTGGGAGGCTTGGGCCCACCCCAACCGCCGTCGTAAATCAGGCAGTCCCAGGATTCATTCGTGAAAAGCAGGTTGCCGTCCGAATCGTAGGTGTCACCAATATGCTGAGCGAGCAGGCCACGACCCTCACCACGGTCATAGAGGCCTTCAAGGCGAACCATGGTCTCCAAGTGATCGCTCATCTTGGTGATCGGCTGATGGAAGCGGATATCGAAGCCCCAGTGCAGGGAGCCCGCATAGTTGTAGCCGTAGTCGATGGTACGAGTGACCTCGGAATCCACGATGAGCATCGCACCAAACATGGGCAGAACCTTGAGCTGAGGATTACGTTCATCGTGCTCGTTGAGGTATTCGAGGCCATCCTTGCCATCGATACCTGCACCGCAGCCAAGAGCAAACAGCTCAAGATCACGGAAAGTGTAGTCACGGACGAAAGGACCGAAGGTCTGTCCGACCATATCCGTATTGATTGCCATGCCTGTTCCTTTCACAGGGTTTTGAGTAATTCTTTATTGACTTTGCCGTATTCACCGCGAGGCAGCTCATCAATGATTCGTACCTCGTTGGGAACTTTGAAGGAGGACAGTCGTTGGCGGCAAAACTCCAACACACTGTCAGGGCTCAGGCTCTTACCCGGGTGGAGGGTAAGGAAGGCATGAATATCTTGCCCGCGAATGGGGTTGCGAACTCCAACGACCGCCGCGTCGCTGACTTCGGGGATTTGACGTAGAAGGTTTTCGATTTCTCCCGAGGTCACCGACTCACCGTTGCGCTTGATGAGGTCGTGCCGCCGATCGACGAAGAAAAGCCATCCATCAGGGTCAATGTATCCCCAGTCACCGGTGTGATACCACCCATCGATAACTGCCTCCCCAGTCGCATCGGGGCGCTTCCAGTACCCCTGCATGAGCGAGATTCCCATCTCGCCACGAATGCAGATTTCACCATTGCGTCCCTGCGGTACTTCTGCTCCAGACTGATCACAAATCTTGAGCTCGTAGTCCGGACCAACCTGTCCCACCGAAGGCCAGCGCCTCTCCCCCACGGGGGGATCGGTGACAACTCCAACCAAGGTCTCAGTCGACCCATAGTTATTGAGTAGTGGAACGGCAAAACGCTTTTCAAAGCGTTCTTTATCTTCATCAGACAAGATGAGGAAATAGTGCATCTGACGCACGCAGTGGTTCTGTTCTTCTGGATCCACGGGTTGAGCAAGCAAAGTCATGACAATCAATGCCATCCCCTGAACCAAAGTCGCTCGGGTCTGACACACCGATTTCCAGAAACGATGCGCACTGTAACGACTCAGAAGAATCAGAGTTGCGCCGGCGGTAATGACTGGAATGAAAGCCGAGAGCTGGAAGTTCACGTGACTGGCGACCATGGATGTCGCATAGCGATCATCACTGGTCATCGCCAGTTCCCAGTTGACATATTTTCCTGAAAACACGGCGTTAGCATGAGTGATCATGACACCTTTAGGAGACGAGGTCGTCCCGGAGGTGAACATAATTTCCAGAAGACTCAGCGCTTCAATCTGCGGATTATAATCCAGCTGCGGTGAGCAGGTCCGACTGAGAGCCGATAGAGAAGACTCCCCCTCACCTGCATCACTGCCTACCAAGAGCACCTGAGCTTCCGAGGCCAACACGGCCTCGTCGAGGGTCAGCGAGCACCCTCGGGTACAAATCACCGCGCGAGCACCACTGGCATCAATCAGCCCCGCAAGCTCAAAAGAAGTCCCCTTCGTGTCCAAGGGAACGATGACCGCACCGATCTTCGCAATCGCCAAAAAGCATTCGATGAACTCGATGCTATTTGGCAGGTAAAGTGCGATGCGGTCACCGCTGCGAAAGCCCAGCTTAAGAAGGGCATTCGCATATCGATTCACTTGTTCATCTGTCTGACGGTAGGAGCGTTCCACACGCACACCAGCGCACACATCCTCAAAAATGAGGAAGCTGCGTTCTGGGGCTGCATTAACTGCATCCTCCCAGATGACGCGCAGATTAGTGCGCGAGTGAATCTCATCCCGAATGGTCACGAATCAGTCCTCTTCGGCGAACTTGATGGAACCGGATGCCTTGAAACGCTCGATATCCTCATCCGAGAAACCACTGCGCTGGAGGACATCTCGAGTGTCTTCACCCAATGCGGGCATCGGACGCCAGAAACCACCGGGGCGATGCGCAAAACGAGGAACCGTATTCAGGCCCTTGATCGTCTCCCCTTCGCGGTTCTCCCACTCCATGAAGTTTCCACGCAGTTTAGTGTGTTCTTCGGCCAAGAGGTCGTCGAAATCCAAGCACTTCTGAGCCGCGATCTTGTGGGCAACAAAATCTGCCTCGACATCGTCAACATTCTGGGTGAGCAGGTACTCTTCCAGTTTTTGTTCGATTAACGAGGCCTTGGGGCCGTCAAGCCACAGCGCTGAGGTGTCCTCGGGATATTCTTCTGTTCCCCACAGATCCCCCAGACCAATCACCTCGAGCAGGTACTTGTTCTGAGGAACGCCGTAGCAGCACAGGCCCAGGATTCCATCCTTGGTCTTGTACTGGCCGATCGCGCACAGGTTCTGATGGCGTGCGCCCGCACGCGGGTAGAGCACGCCCTTATTCATGTAGTCGATCATGTAGTAGGCACCGACGCGCAGCATCGTTTCATACATTGCGATGTCGATCGACTCACCTTCTCCGGTGCGCTGGGCGCGGAAGACCGCAGCCAAGGCAGAAGAAATCACCATGAGCGAGTTGAAGTAGTCGCCTGTGTAGGGAGCTGCCGTCATTGCTTCTTCAGGGGTACCGTTTTGGTACACGTAACCCGAATAGTCCTGGACGGTCAGGTCATATGCCGCGGAGTGAACACGCTTGGGATCACCAACGTGGCCGAAACCAGAAACGTGCACAATGACCAGACGGGGGTTAACCTCCCACAGGAACTCATCGGTGATTCCCTTTCGTGCCCACACAGGGCCCTTCGAGGACTCAATGAAGATATCCGCATCCTTGACGAGCGCGCGGATAATCTCTTTTCCTTCATCCGTGAAAGGATTCATCGAGATGGAGCGCTGATTGCGTCGTTCCATTTCCTTGACGAACTCGGTATCACGCACAGAGTCGCCACTGTAGGTGTTCTCAATCCAGGTGATATCGGCACCCCACTCCGACATGATTTCGCATGCGGTAGGAACAGCAATTTCCACTGCTGAGTAAACGACCTTCAGGCCGTCAAGGTTGCCGTAGGACGGCTTATCAACGGGTAATGACATCAGATAAACCTCCCGCCGATCAGCGGTATTCCTTCAGAGCTGCACGGCCTGCGGTGAGGATCATCATTTCGTCAGTACCACCGCTGACGCGGTCAACACGCAGGTCGCGGAACATACGCTGGACACGGTGTTCACCGGTAATACCGACGCCTGCCAGAACCTGCAGGGCATTGTCGACGACCTCAAATGCTGCGTGTGCGCAGTAATACTTCGCCATGGAGCAATCACCACGGCCAAGCAGACCGTTATCGTGCTTCCACGCGATTTCGTAGAGCATGTTGCGCATATTGGTGAGCGCAACCTTCATGTCCGCAAACTTGAGCTGGATGAGCTGGTGACGGGCAATTGCCTGTCCACCCTGGACACGCTGGTTGGCGTAGCGCGCGGCGTCTTCGAAGGCGCAGTAAGCCTGGCCGTAGTTGGTCAGAGCAACAAGGAAACGCTCGAGATCGAAGTCGGCAACTCCGCGGCGGAATCCATTTCCTTCGGTTCCGAAGAGGTCTTCTTCACGAAGTTCAACGTTATCGAAGTAGATATCGCAGCAGGAGTCCATGCGCAGTCCCAGCTTGTGCAGGGGTTCCTTGGTAATACCCGGCAGGGACATATCGACAAACCACTCGGTGTAGGTGTCCATATTGTCGCTATCTCGAGCCATAACAACTAGGTAGGGCACGTACTTAGAAGAAGTAATAAAGGTCTTGTGACCGTTCAGGTAGACCTTGCCGTCCTTACGGGTGTAGGTCGTGCGCATATCATCCCATGAGGATCCTGCACTCGGCTCGGTCATTGCGTAGTTGAGCATTTGCTTACCGGTGCCCACGAAGGAAAGGATCTTTTCCTTCTGTTCCTCGGTGCCCTCACGCAGAACGGTATCCCAGCAGGGAAGCTGGTAGAGAACGTAGGTGGGGCCACCGGCGCGACCCAGGGCCTCGTAAGCGGCGGTAAGCGTCACCCAATCGGCACCCAGACCGCCGTTCTCCTCGGGAAGGAGGATCTGGTCAAAGCCGAGCTCGCAAATTGCCGAAACCCATTCCTGAGGGTATTCGGAGCGTTCATCGCATTCCTGGAAGTACTTCTCCCAGTTACGCGACTCCATCAATTCGGTGAATCCATCGACCATCAATTGCTGGTCTTCGCTCAGTGAAAAGTCCATTTTTGCTTCCTATCGTCGGTGATATGAAATTTGTGGGTTTCTTAGATTTTGTGGTTGTGGAAGAAGTCAGCTGCCCGCCGCATCGCATCCATCGTGTCATCCAACATCCGAGAGTGATGAAGGAATGCATGGATAACCTTCGGATAGACAACGAATTCGTGATCCACTCCCGCGATATCAAGCAGCTCATGGAGCGCCTCGGAATCATCTTTGAGGGGATCCAAGCCTGCGGCCACGATGAAACAGGGAGGGACTGCCGAAGACAGATCGTTATCCAAAATATTCACGTATGGTTCGCGAATCTTTTCAAGATCTCCAAGGTAGGCCTTGAGATAGTACTCGTAATCGGCTTCGGTGAGACCATCCCAAGGACCGCCCAGCAGTCGCATCGATCGAGAGTCACGCAACCCGTATGCTCCGTAGAAGAGCAGCATGCTCCGCGCGTTCACCGCTTTGTCGTGATCACGAAGGTAGAGCAGCGCACCGAATGCCATATTTGCACCTGCGCTGTCCCCCGAGAAGGAGACATCCTGAGGATCAATTCCCCACTCCTGAGCGTGCTGGACGATGTAGTCGGTGACGTCGGAAATTTCTTCGATCGGCTGCGGGTATTGTGCTTCCGGAGAAAGCGTATAGCCCACCGAAACGACGATGGCTCCCGTGAGCGAGGCAATTGTGCGCGTGATGCGATCGTGGGTATCGACATCGCCGATCAACCAGCCGCCACCGTGAATATAAACAATCAGGGGACGAGCAGATTCGTTGTTTTCTTCTTCCGAGGCCTGGGGGACGTAGCGGCGCACCGGGATACTCCCGTGGCGCGTTGGGACCATTCGGTCTTCCGCGCTTTCCACATGCGGACCGCCCTCGTTCCAGAAACGGCGTTCACTGCGATAGGCCTGTCGCATCTCTTCAATGCTCTGATCGGTCGAGTACGCGTCTTTTGCCAGCTCGTTTTGCTTGGCAACGACGGCGCCCATCTGTTCGCTCCACATGCTGGGAACATCAAGCTTATATGCCACTACGTCCTCCTTCCTCAGTACGTGGTTTTCAGGCCTGGACGTTCTTCTTCTCGCGAATACGAACCACGAGAACCAGCGCGATCGCACAAACTGCTGCCAGAAGGGCTGCGCCGCCAAGGATCATGAAGATCTGATGGAACGCAGATTCTTGTGCGTCACCTGCGGCATCACGAATTGAACCAAACCAGGTGTAGGAGAAGGTATCGGGAAGGAAGCCGATGACCGAGAGCAGACCCGATGCCGTACCAAAGACCGCGGGAGCGACCTTACCTTCAGTGAGCTGCGAGGAAACAATGCCGAAGACGCCGTTGGCAATAAACGCCAAGAGGATCACCAATCCAGCAGTGAGGATAGCGTTTGCACCCGAGGGCAGGACGGCGAATCCAGCGAAGAGCACGGCAACCAACAGTGAAGCAGCTGCAATGACACGCGAAGGAGAGCCGACCTTCTCAGCAACCCATCCGAAGAAGGGAGCCGAGACCAGCGAAATACCGTAGGTACGAACGGTTGCGACCATGGTGACCACTGCGGGAGCAAGCATCATGACCTTGTTCATGTAGCCGGTGGTCTGGTTTACGCCGGTATAGAAGAAGTAGACGAAGAACAAGGTGGCAGCTGCCAGCCAGACGACCGGGTTCGCCAAAACCTGTCCGATTTGCTTCACCGAGAAACCGCCTTCAGTGGAGCCGATTTCACCTTCGAACTTCGGGATGAAGAAGAAGGAAAGAACGGCAAGAACCATGATCAGGCCGCCCAGGATGAAGAGCAGGGTACGCATGGGAATGATGTCACCACGCGATGCGAGGTGGGCAACCAGCCATGAGTTGAAGAAGCCCAGGATCAGACCGGCGAGGCCATAGAAGGCATAAGAAAGACCAATGTTTCGCGAGTAGCCATTTTCATCAGAGATCAGGCGCACAAGCTTGTAACGGATACCCCACCAAATGAGGATTGTTGTAACGCCCATCGCGACAAAAAGGAAGCGAATCGTGGTCAGCGAGGGGAACATTGCGTACCAGAAGGTGAGCAATGCAGTCAGACCGAAACCGACCCACGAAAGGGTACGAACGCGAACAATATCCGCCACAATACCGGAGGGCAGATAGCACACAAGCGCGGTCATAGCATATGCGCTCAGAAGCGTACCCAGCGTGGTGGCAACGTTTTCGGGCGTAGCACCACCCGAGGCGATGAGGGCCTTACCCAGCGGTTCTTCGAAGACGTACTGAAGATAGGCGGGAGTGTAAATGATCGAGCTACCGATCGAGACCAAGATCAGAAGGAAGATGCGGTGACCCGCGCTCAGGTCGCTCGCTTTCCTCTCTGCAGAACCCAACATGTGACAGACCTTTCGATCACTGAAGAATAGAGTTCATCGGACTAGGGTGAGATCGCGCATATCCTGGACTACATTCGTCCATAATTGCGGCTTGTTCGTGCAGCATCCCGCCACTGGGGACGGTAAATTTCTGCGAACACAGATCAGTGTCAGAACACGATATGTCGCAGGCAATAATCGCTGCCACGTCCTCAACGCTATCAATGGCTTCACATGAAAACGAGGGGTCTTTAGGCCCAAAGAATTTAATTTTTTCCGACGGTATTCGTCGATAATTACTGCTTTTTCAGATAGCTGGGATGACACCTTGAAATATGCCGTGTGGGGCGAAGGATTTCCTTCGCCCCACACAAGGTTTAAGGTTCGTCAACGCGTCCTAGGACAGCGCCCTCACAGCAGTTTCACTCCTCGTCGGAGCCTTCTGCTACGGCCTCGTCGTCTTCACGGCGACGACGGGTGCGGGTGCGGGGACGACGCTCGCGACGCTCACGGCGCTCGGGACGCTCTGAACGCTCACGGCGACGAGGCTGTTCATCGCTGGCCTCGAGCTCACCGGTTTCGCCATCAACGACGGCGTACAGGCTGAGCTTACCGCGGTCACCGATCTCGTGAATCTCGACCTCGACTTGCTGGCCGACTTGAAGCACGTCTTCAACCGAATCAATGCGCTTGCCGCCGACCAAGCGACGGACCTGCGAGATGTGCAGGAGACCATCCTTGCCGGGGGTCAGGGAAACAAAGGCGCCGAAGGAGGTCGTCTTGACGACGGTTCCCACGAAGCGCTCCCCCACCTCAGGCATCTGCGGATTAGCGATCTGGTTGACCATTGCACGTGCAGCTTCTGCAGCCTCACCGGTCGACGCACCGATGTAAACGGTTCCATCGTCTTCAATGGTGAGTTCCGCGCCAGTGTCTTCCTGGATCTGGTTGATCATCTTGCCCTTGGGGCCAATGACCTCGCCAATCTTGTCGACAGGAACCTGGACGGTGATGATGCGAGGAGCGTAGGGGCTCATCTCATCGGGAGCGTCGATTGCCTGTTCCATCAGGTCAAGGATCTGCAGGCGTGCATCGCGGGCTTGTGCCAGCGCGCCACGCAGAACCTGAGAATCAATGCCATCGAGCTTGGTATCCAGCTGCAATGCGGTAATGAACTCGCGAGTACCGGCGACCTTGAAGTCCATGTCACCGAAGCCGTCTTCAGCACCCAGGATGTCGGTCAGGGTGACGGCCTTCTGCTTGCCGTCAACTTCACCGGTCATGAGACCCATTGCGATACCTGCGACGGGGGCGCGCAGCGGCACGCCAGCTTGGAGCAGCGACAGGGTCGATGCACACACAGAACCCATCGAAGAAGAGCCGTTGGATCCCATGGTCTCGGAGACCTGACGGATTGCGTAGGGGAACTCTTCACGCGAAGGAATCACGGGCTTGAGGGCGCGCTCTGCAAGGTCACCGTGGCCAATTTCGCGGCGCTTGGGCGAACCCACACGGCCGGTTTCGCCGGTCGAGTACGGCGGGAAGTTGTACTGGTGCATGTAACGCTTCGCCGTGATGGGCGAAAGGTTATCGAGCTGCTGCTCCATGCGAAGCATAGCCAGGGTCGTCACACCCAGAATCTGGGTTTCACCGCGCTGGAAAAGAGCCGAACCGTGAACGCGAGGCAGAACCTCAACCTCTGCACTCAGGGAACGGATGGTGCGCAGCGAGCGACCATCCATGCGGATTTCTTCGCGCAGAGTGCGGTTACGAATGGTCTGCTTCTCGAGGGAGCGGAAAGCTGCCTTGAGTTCCTTCTCAGCTTCGGGCCAGTCTTCTACCAAAGCTTCAAGCATCTCAGCCTTGACAGCGTCCACAGCTTCTTCGCGAGCAAGCTTGCCCTCGGTGAGAAGTGCCTTAGCGAGCTTGTCGCCAACCCACTGCTCGACAGCGGCGTACTGCTCATCCGTGTAGTCGAGGAAGATCGGGAATTCAGTGGTTTCCTTCGAAGCGACAGCAGCGACCCTCATCTGGGCTTCGCAAAGCGCACGAATGAAGGGCTTAGCAGCTTCGAGGCCGTCGGCGACCACATCTTCGGTAGGAGCAACGGCGCCTGCCTGAATCAGGTCCCATTCATTTTCGCCGCCGCCGGCTTCGACCATCATGATCGCAACGTCTTCGCCACCATCTTCAGTGGTAACAATACGGCCTGCGACAACGATGTTGAAGACAGAGCGCTCCATCTCCGACCAGCGCGGGAATGCCACCCACTGGCCGTCGATGAGAGCTAGACGGGTACCGGCGATGGGGCCGGAGAAGGGCAGACCAGCAATCTGGGTCGACATGGAGGCCGCGTTGATCGCCAGCACGTCGTAGGCGTCGTTCGGGTGTGCAGCCAGGACGGTTGCGACAACCTGGACCTCGTTGCGCAGGCCCTTCTTGAATCCGGGGCGCAGCGGGCGGTCGATCAGACGAGCCGCAAGAATTGCTTCAGTTCCGGGACGACCTTCACGGCGGAAGAAGGATCCGGGGATACGACCCGCAGCGTAAGAACGTTCCTCAACGTCAACGGTCAGCGGGAAAAAGTCGAACTGGTCCTTGGGCTGCTTGCCCGCGGTGGTTGCGGAAAGAATCGCAGTTTCGTCATCAAGATAGGCCATGGCCGCACCTGCGGCCTGCTTGGCGAGGCGGCCAGTTTCAAAGCGGACAACGCGCTTACCGAAACGACCATTGTCGATGATCGCCTCTGCAGAGACGATATCTTCGCCTTCCATCATATGTGTGTTCTCCTTGAATTTACGTGTTTCACACTACTTGGGCGTTCGTATCGGCCTTCGATCGAAGTCCACGGCTTTGATCCGGCTCTTCCCATATCGCTTTGGGCGCCAGAGAAGCCGTAAACCACTGTCGAAAACCGCGCACGTTCACGCCTCTATCAAACTATTGAGTTATTGCGCGAGCACCTTGCCCACACGTAGTGATCCGGCTCGATTCCAACGGGGGAATCGAGCCGGATGACAATCAGCGACGCAGGCCCAGTCGTTCGATCAGCGAGCGGTAACGCTCAATGTCGATCTCAGCGAGGTAGCCGAGGAGGCGACGACGACGACCAACCAGCAGCAGCAGACCACGACGTGAGTGGTGATCGTGCTTGTGGGTCTTGAAGTGCTCGGTCAGATCCTTGATTCGCTGGGTCAGCAGCGCAATCTGAACCTCGGGGGAGCCGGTGTCACCCTCGTGGGTAGCGTACTCGGCGATGATCTGATCCTTGACGTCCTTGCTCAGTGGCACAGGCTTCTCCTTCATACTTGTTGCACGGAGCCACAGGGCCATCCCCTGCGCATACTATCCGTGGCCGACATGACGGCATAGGTAAGTTTAGCATCTCATCTCAAAGCTTTTGTCGTGATCTGTAGCACGAGCGTCAACCGAGATCAGGGCCTATGGCACAATTCAACGCGCAGTCACTGCCTGCGGATCAACACGCGTTGGCACACCAACACCGAGAACATACGCAGTAACCCGAAGGTCCTCATCCATACGACACAGCAGAGCATCCAAGGAATCAAAAGATTCCATCGCTCGAATGCGACTCACGAACATAATCGATACATTCTCTCCGTAGAGATTCAGGTCGCTCCTGCCCAGAACATGCGCTTCAACAGTACGCACTTCACCCTCAAATTGAGGATTCGTCCCCACAGAAATTGCAGCGGGAAGAAACTCTGCCGCGCCACTGTCCCCAACGTGCCTGACAAGCCATCCAGCGTAGACACCATCTCCTGGAACAACGCCTTCAATGTCATTGCACAGGTTCGCGGTGGGGAAACCCAGCTCACGGCCTCGTTTATACCCGTGCTCGACCGTACCGCGGATACGGTGAAGATGGCCAAGCACACGCGCCGCACCAGAAACGTCGCCTTCTTCAAGGAGTTCTCGCACCCAAGATGAAGACCAGCGTCGCCCTTCAGGAGCTTCAACGTCCTCAACCGACTCGACAGTAAAACCAAATTCTTGGCCCAGCTGCCTCAAAGTCGCAAGATCGCCGGAATTCTCACGGCCAAAACGGAAGTCTTTACCGACGACAACTTCAACTGCTCCCAGCGCCTGAACGAGGTATTTCTCAACGAACTCTCGAGGGCTCAGGGAATAAACCGAAGCGTCGTAGTGAATAACAAAAGTCGCGTCCAAACCGGTTGCGGCCATCGCGTCTAAACGATCACGCAGTGGAGAAATAAGTTTGAGTGCAGTGTCGGGATTATGAACGATGCGTGGATGGGGATCAAACGTACAAGCAACAGCCTTCACTCCCCTGCTTCTTGCCCCGGCGACAGCCGTCGCAATCACCTGACGATGTCCCTCGTGCATCCCATCGAAATTGCCGATTGTCACCACCGACGTCATCTCGTTCGGGATTTCTTCAATCGAACGCCAAATCTTCACAGTGGTCACTTTCTAAAAAACAAGTATTGTCTTCAAACGAGAATCACGAATCTCAAGAAGTCCGACTGCTTCCCCTTCACCATTGATGGCGGCAATGGGACCGTAGGTCGAAGCACCTTCCCTTTCCCCACATTGTTCAGCGAAATCGCCAACTTCCCGGGCGGGGCGGCGAGGCGCCTGCCCATGGGCGAAAGCGCCAGCCTCGGCTTGTGTCAGTTCCAGCACGGGGAACATTGCACGCACTGCCTGGCTGAGCGATGTCAACGGAAGCGAAGGTGCGTCGGTGTCCGTCTGCTCGCCCGCATCACACTGTGCGGCCTCGAAAAGAGAATCAAGAGTATGCGTGCCGTCAAGAGAGAACTCTCCAACCCGAGTGCGTCGCAGTGCAATCAAATGCGCACCGCAGCCAAGTGCATGACCGATATCGCGGGCGAGAGCACGAATATATGTTCCGGCGGAACATTCAACAACAATGTCAACATCCACGCAGGGGATAAGGCGTTCTTCCCCTTCAACATCGTAAGCAACGCTGTGAGAGTGCGCCTCTCCCCCAACCTCGAGTAGGGAAATTTCCACCTGCCGAGGCTTGAGCTTCACTTCTTCTCCGGCGCGAACACGCGCGTAAGCCCTCTTTCCGTCCACTTTAATTGCACTGACTGCTGAGGGGACTTGCGAGATTACCCCGCGAAAGTGCTCCAGCGTGCGCGCAAATTCTTCACTATCGAGGCAGGTGCACCCTCGGGCGAGCGTCACTTCCCCTTCCGCGTCCTCAGTTGTCGTCTCAACCCCGAGGCGCAAGCGGGCTTCGTAACGCTTTGAATGGTCAGTGATCCACGTGAGAAGCCGGGTTGCTTTGTTGATTCCAAGGACCAAGACGCCGGTTGCCATTGGGTCAAGTGTTCCAGCGTGACCAACACGGCGCGTATGCGCAAGGCGTCGAACGCGCGAGACGACATCATGACTCGTGATTCCCTGGGGTTTATCAACGATCAAAAGCCCCGAGCTCACCGAAGGAGCAGACATTAAAGCTCGTCCTGCTCGTCTTCTTCGTCATCAGCCTTGCGATAGGGGTCTTCATCGCCAGCGTAGCTTGCACCGACAGCAAGACGCGAGACCTCTTCATCGTGTGCACGCGCTGATGCGAGTGCGGTCTCGAGCGAGGCCACCGTCTCTGGCAAAGCATCCGGAATAAACTCCAGGCTAGGAGTGAGCCGAATACCGAGAGCCTTGCCGACCTCGCTACGAATGAGGCCTTTTGCAGATTCGAAAGCGCGAGCAGTACCTGCACGATCGTCTTCATTTCCCAGCACCGTGTAGAAAATCGAGGCGTGTTGGAGATCTCCGGTCACGCGAACGTCAGTGATCGTGACAAAGCCTAGACGTGGATCCTTGATCCTACGCCCCAAAAGGGAAGCGACTGTCTCTTGGATGCGATCTTGAACTTTTCGAACTCGTGCTTCATCAGCCATGGCGTCCTCCTCGTGGCTTCAGGCATTAACCTGCGGTTCGCGAAACACCTCATCGTACCCCACCCGTGGCCCGCGTTCCTGGTATGCATTCGCACCCGCGTGGCCCACATTAATCACCAAAATAGGCTTGATATCCTCTCCGGGGAAGAAGTAGTCATGAAGAAGTTGCGCGTCGTCTGGGTTCATGGGGCCGGTTTCCAAGCCCTGTGCCCGAAGAGCCAGAATCAAATAAGCAACTTGAATCGTGGCTGATGTATGGGCCATAAGCGTGCGCATCTTCTCATTGGCCATCAAGAGCTTTTCATAGTGTTCACCACGTGGATGCAGTGCGGGAAGATCGTGATAGAAATCCATTTTTGCACCGCACACCAATACCAAAGGCGCACCACAAGCTTGCTCCTTGTTCCCGCGGGGAAGAGCATTGAGCAGATGTTGTTTCGCTGCTCCAGCACGAACGATTGCGACGCGAAGCGGCTGGCCGTTCACTCCAGTCGGTGCCCACTTAGCCAAATCGTAAGCGGCACGAAGCTGCTCATCCGTAACCGGTTCATCAGTAAAGGTGTATGCGGTGTGCGCGTCAGTGAAAAGTTCAGCGAGAACTTCGCGCGCATTCAACTCATCACGGAACTGCGACATAGCGCTTAAGGATTCCGAAACTTCACTCATACCTCGACTTTAACGCTGGAGCAGAAATGCTGCTGAGAGAGCAAGTCGTGCTTGCGTGGGGCGCGGTGTGTGTTGTGGGTATGACAATGCGGTGGGGTCTTGGAAGCGTGTTCCAAGACCCCACCGTGAAAGTGTGTTGTGGC
>CALLSD010000060.1 GCA_938014245.1 uncultured Actinomyces sp. | reverse complement strand
ATCTACACACCCACCACCCCCCACGTCAAACCAAAACCACGTGAACCAGCACACAAAGCGGCAAAATCGGTGCGGCCTCGGCAATCTGAATAGAGAAGAGGAGTGACTTTTCCGCGGAATAGCACCAATTTATTCGCGTAAATCAACTAAAGCGGGACCTGCCTCACAAGGAAACAGGTCCCGCAAAAAACTACGCTAGCGCGCCCCTAATCAGTGAAGATCCATGTCTTCTTGAACCGGGATATCAATCGTCGGCAGATCATGGACCGCGTGGCGAACAGCCTTCGACACGGCACCGGGAACTGCCTCATTAAAGACACCTGGAATGATGTAGTTCGGAGAGAGTTCATCTTCAGAGATCACATTGGCAATTGCGTTTGCAGCGACGCGCAGTACCTCGGTCGTGATTTCCTTGACCTTCGCATCCAGCAGACCGCGGAACAAACCCGGGAAGGCCAGAACGTTGTTGATCTGGTTCGGGTAGTCGCTACGGCCGGTTGCCACAATTGCTGCGTACTCTGCAGCAGCGATGGGATCGACTTCGGGAGTCGGGTTCGCGAGGGCGAAAACAATTGCACCGGGAGCCATCTTTGCAATGTCCGAAGGCTCCAAAATATTGCCGTGAGAGACGCCGATGAAGACGTCAGCATCGGCAATACCTTCCTTGAGGGAGCCGTGAACCATGCGCGGGTTGGTGTTTTGAGCCAGCCATGCACGTGAGGGGTGCATGCCCTCAATATCGTCCCCAGCCAGCGCACCCGTACGACCGTAGCCAACGATGTCGCGCGCACCCTGTGCCAGCAGAAGCTTAATGATCGCGGAACCCGCAGCACCCACACCGGAAACAACGATGCGAACATCCTCAATCTTCTTGTTCACCAGCTTGAGGGCATTGATCAGCGCGGCCAGAACCACGATTGCGGTGCCGTGCTGGTCATCGTGGAAGACGGGAATATCGAGTTCGGCACGAAGTCGCTCTTCGATTTCGAAGCAGCGAGGTGCGGAAATGTCTTCAAGGTTAATGCCGCCGTATGCGGGGGCAATCGCCTTCACAATAGAGATGATCTCTTCAGTGTCCTTCGTATCCAGGACAACCGGCCACGCATCAACGTCACCGAACTGCTTGAAGAGAACAGCCTTGCCTTCCATAACGGGAAGAGCAGCCTCGGGGCCAATGTCGCCCAGGCCCAAAACAGCAGTGCCATCAGAAACCACAGCGACTGAGTTCGCCTTCATGGTCAGCAGGTGAGCCTTTTCGGGCATGTCATGGATCGCGGTACACACGCGAGCAACACCCGGAGTGTATGCGCGGGAGAGATCATCGCGGTTACGAAGCGGAACCTTAGGATGAACTTCAATCTTGCCGCCGACGTGAGCCATGAAGGTCTGGTCTGCAACAGAGGAGGTATGCACGCCTTCAAGACCATCCAGAATCTGGCGTACCTCACGACGATGGTCAGAATCACGCATGTCGCAGGTGAGGTCAATGACGATGTGTCCACGATCAGAATCGGCGACGTCAAGGCCCTTGATCTGTGCGCCAGTAGAAGATACAGCATCCACGATCTGCGCGATCGAGAGAGTCGACTCATCGATATCAAGGCGGTAGGACGCGGTGTATGACGGAGAAGTACGCATTGGTCACCTTTGCATTTCCGAATTTTACGGGGCGAGCCCACCGGGCTCTGACCTCATCGTAGCCGCGGAACTGCAGGGGTGCAGCGTTGTCCCACATTACGCAAAATTGACGCTACAACAAGACATTTGATGCACAGGAATACTCCACCACTCCCCCAGCGTCCTCACATACGGAAAGGGCCCGGTCCTTCAGGACCGGGCCACGGGCGTGAACTCAAAACGAGCTCAGGCGCCAACCATTTCCATAATGAGTTCGCGAACGCGTGCAGCATCGGCCTGACCGCGAGTTGCCTTCATGACGGCGCCGACCAACGCACCGGCGGCTTGTACCTTGCCGCCCTTGATCTTCTCGACGACATCAGGGTTTGCATCCAGAGCTTCCTGGACTGCCGCGGTAAGCGCGCCTTCGTCGGAGACGACCTCGAGGCCACGCGCAGCGACAACCTGCTCGGGATCGCCTTCGCCGGCAAGAACGCCTTCGAGGACTTGGCGAGCCAGCTTATCCGTCAGGCGACCACCATCAACCAGGGATTGAAGCTGGGCGATCTGAGCGGGAGTAACAGGCAATTCCTCCAGAGGAAGCTGCTTGTCCTTGGCGTAGCGGGCCAATTCACCCATCCACCACTTTCGGGCAGCGTTAGGATCAGCTCCCGCCACAACCGTCGCCTCGATGAGCTCAAGAGCACCGGCGTTGATCACATCGCGCATTTCCTTATCGGCGAAGCCCCACTGCTCACGCAAGCGGCGCCTCTTCGCAACAGGCAGCTCGGGAAGGCTTGCACGCAGGGATTCCACCCATTCCTCAGAGGGAACGACCGGGACAAGGTCGGGCTCGGGGAAGTAACGGTAATCTTCTGCATCGGACTTTTCACGACCCGAAGAAGTCGAACCGTCTTCTTCGTGGAAGTGACGGGTTTCCTGCAGAATACTTCCACCTTCGCTCAGGATCTGAGCCTGACGCTGGATCTCATAGCGAACCGCGTTTGCAATTCCCCTAAAGGAGTTGACGTTCTTCGTTTCGGTTCGGGTTCCCAAAGGAGAGGTCGGAGTGGGGCGCAGTGAAACGTTGATGTCTGCTCGCACGTTTCCACGCTCCATACGCGCCTCGGAAACGCCGAGAGTACGGAAGATATCACGCAAAGCCTGGACGTAAGCAGCAGCAACCTCGGGGGCTCGCTCGCCTGCACCCTCGATGGGGCGCGTCACGATCTCAACCAAGGGAACGCCCGCACGGTTGTAGTCAACCAGCGAGTGGTCTGCACCCTGAATACGCCCGTCAGCACCGCCGATGTGGGTGTTCTTGCCGGCGTCTTCTTCCATGTGTGCGCGCTCAATCTGAACGCGGAACATGGTTCCATCTTCCAGCTCGACGTCAACATAACCGTCATAAGCAATGGGCTCATCGGACTGTGAGGTCTGGAAAGCCTTCGTGAGGTCCGGGTAGAAGTAGTTCTTACGCGCAAAGCGGCAGCTCTTCGCGATCGAACAGTTCAGTGCCAGACCAATCTTGATGGCATACTCCACTGCCTTGTGATTAACCACGGGCAAGGAGCCGGGCAGTCCCAAGGACACAGGCGTCACGTAGGTGTTCGGGTCCCCGCCAAAGGCGTTGGGAGCAGCATCGAACATCTTTGTGGCGGTACCCAATTCGACGTGTACTTCGATTCCGAGGACCGGATCGAAGGAAGCTGTTGCTTCCTGGTAGTCCATCAGTTCACTCATCACTTTTCCTCCCACTGCGCTGCCGGGCAGTTGCCCGCAATATCGCCGCTGAGCTGCTCGACCAAGCTTGCGACCTCGTACATCTTCAGGTCGTGGTGAGCCGGGGCGAGAATCTGGAATCCAACCGGGAGCCCTTCAGAGCTGACCGCATTGGGAACGTTCATTGCGGGGATTCCTGCAAGGTTCGCCGGAATCGTCGCAATGTCGTTGAGGTACATCGCCATGGGATCATCCATCTTTTCCCCGAAACGGAAGGCCGTCGTGGGGCAGGTGGGTGATACCAGAACGTCGACCTCGTCGAAGACGCGGGCAAAGTCGCGCTGGATGAGGGTTCGGACCTTCTGCGCATTTCCGTAGTAGGCATCGAAGAAGCCTGCGGACAAAACGTGGGTACCCAAAATAATGCGGCGCTTCACTTCGTCACCGAAACCGGCCTCGCGGGTCGCTGCCATCACGCGTTCGGCGGTGACGGGGCCCTCGCTGGGCTCGACGCGGATGCCGTAGCGCATTCCGTCAAAACGCGCGAGGTTCGAGGAAACCTCAGCAGGCATGATCAAGTAGTAGGCGGCAAGCGCATATTCAAAACTCGGGCAGGAAACCTCGACAATTTCAGCACCTGCATCACGCAGCTTCTCAACAGTTGCGTTGAACGCCGCGCTCACGTCTTCTTGGTAACCCTCACCGGAGAGCTCACGGACGACGCCCACGCGAAGTCCCTCGATCTTTCCAGCGCGAGCAACGGACTTCACTCCCGCGCTCAGTGCGGGGACTGGCTCGTTGAGCGAGGTGGAATCGTGGGGATCGAAGCCACCGATGACCTCGGTCAGTGCGGCCGCGTCGGCCACAGTGCGGGTCACGGGACCAATCTGGTCCAGCGACGAGGCCATGGCAATCAATCCGTAACGTGACACTGCGCCGTAAGTGGGCTTGGCGCCAACGGTTCCCGTGACCGCTCCGGGCTGGCGAATAGAACCACCTGTGTCAGACCCCAGGGCGAGAGGCACCATGTAAGCGCCAACTGCCGCCGCAGAACCGCCGCCCGAGCCACCCGGGATGCGATCCAAATCCCAGGGGTTACCCGTGCGACCGAAAGCAGAGTGCTCGGTCGAGGAGCCCATCGCGAACTCATCCATGTTCGTCTTACCGACAATGGGCATTCCGGCCTGGTGCAGACGCTCCACAACGGTTGCGTCGTAGGGAGGCAACCAGCCTTCAAGGATCTTCGACGCGCAGGTCGTCGGCAGGCCTCGGGTCACCATATTGTCCTTCACGGCGATCGGAACGCCGGCTAGGCGCGGGAGATCTTCACCTGCAGCGCGACGAGCATCGACCTCGGCTGCAGTTGCAAGTGCGCCTTCACGATCAACGTAGAGGAAAGCGTGGACCTTGGAATCGATCGCATCAATACGGTCGAGGCATGCCTGAGTGAGTTCAACCGAGGTGATCTCTCCGCTTCGCAGCAGCTCAGCGAGCTCGCATGCTGATTTCTTCAGCAAAGGATTCATCAGTCCTCCTCCAAAATCTGCGGAACCAAGAACATTCCGTCCTGCTGTACGGGGGCCTGTGCCAGGACCTCATCACGGTCCAACGTCGGACCAACTTCATCTTCACGCCACACGTTCGACAACGGAATGGGGTGGGAGGTCGCGGGCACGTCCGGGGTAGCGACCTCGGAAACCTTTGCAACGGCCTCGGTAATAACATCAAGTTCACCAGCGATTCTGGTGATTTCTTCGGGTGTAAGTGCGATTCGAGCCAAGCCCGCGACGCGGGCGACCTCGTCAGTACTGATCCTTGCCATAAAAAGGATGATACCCGTATGGGCGGCGCCTCTCATACTGTGCCCAGCTCGGCGTAGTTTTGAGTACCCTTAAACTATGTCTCATCGCCGTCCATCTTTTTCGTCGCAAACCATCAGGGCACTCAAGATCGCTGGCTTAACTGTGCTCGGAGCGCAGGCGGCAGCGCTTGTCGGAGTTCATATCGTCGACAAGCTCCGCAAAGAACGCGTCCCTCACGTCGCGGGCGGTTTCCCCACTTTCCCTCCTCTTGACACTCAGGTTGAGGGCACTGAGGTTCGCACGTACACGGAGGGAACGTCCCTGTACGAGGACATGCTCGAGGCGATTACCTCGGCGAAAGACTACATTTTCTTTGAATCGTATATCTGGCGTGCGGATGCGTGGGGGAAACGCTTCAAATCGGCTTTGCTCAGCGCCGCGAAACGTGGAGTCGACGTCCATATCGTTTACGACGGTTTCGCCGTTCTCAATCAAGATCCCTTCTTCTACGTTTTCCCCAAGACACCGCATCTATATATTCGTCGTTTCCCCGAAATCCGTTCGGGAATGTTCACGATGAACCTGCGAAAAACCGGACGCGATCACCGAAAGATCCTCGTCGTTGACGACAAGGTCGCTTTCGTCGGCGGTTACAACATTGGCGATCCCTTCGCTCTGGAATGGCGCGACACTCATGTACGCGTCACGGGAGACGCCGTATCAGAGCTCAAATACGGCTTCATTGATTTCTGGAACCACTTCAAACGGCACGGCCAACCCTCGATTGCTCGAACCCGGGCTCCGCGTTGGGATTCCGAGGTCTCCCTCGCTTTCAATCAGCCTTCTCGTCTGCTTTACCCCGTCCGCGGCCTCTACATTGATGCAATCGATCGCGCGCGCTCGTCAATCCGTATTACCAGCGCCTATTTCATCCCCGATCGTGAGATTTTCGAGGCCTTGGTTCACGCTGCGCGGCGCGGGGTTCGCGTCCAGATTCTGATTCCCGAATACTCTAACCACATTCTTGCCGACTGGGTTGCTCGCCCCTACCACGGTCCGCTTCTTAAAGAAGGCGTTGAAATCTGGCTCTACGAGGACGCCATGATCCATTCGAAGACCATGACGATCGATGGAGCATGGTCAACCGTTGGAACAGCAAATATTGACCGCTTGTCTCTCCAGGGAAACTACGAGGTCAATGTTCAATTCCGCTCGAATAAGTTCGCGCAGACAATGGACAAGATCTTCGAACTCGATCTGACGAATGCACGTCGTCTCTCTTTTGAGGAATGGGAGGAACGCTCACTGCTCACCAAAGTGCTGGAGCGTCTCCTGCATCCTTTTGAATTCCTCGTCTGAGAGTTTCTCCCTGCGGCGCCTAGTCGTCGAGCGCGGCAAGACCGTCGCGCAGAACCCGTTCGAAATAGCTTTCATCAACCACCGGAACGCCAAGGGACTCAGCTTTAGCAACCTTGGAACCCGATCCGGGTCCTGCAATCACCAACGATGTCTTTTTGGATACTGATCCCGAGGCCTTACCTCCGCGGGCGATGATTGCTTCCTTTGCGCCTTCTCGCGTGTATCCAGGCATTGAACCGGAAACGACGATGGTCAGTCCCTCCAGAACCTGCTCCACGTCATCGCGCTTTTCGTCTTCCATGCGCACACCCGCCTGCGCCCATGCGCGGACAATATCTTGGTGCCAAGGAACCGCCAGCCAGTCAACGAGAGACTGAGCGATAACAGCGCCAACACCCTCAACTTCGGCAAGTTCTTCTACCGAGGCCTTGGAGAGCAACTCCATTGAGGGGAAGGTGGCAGCAAGTGCCGCAGCAGCTGTGGGGCCAACGTGACGAATTGACAGAGCAACCAGGATTCGCGCCAAGGGACGCTGTTTTGCCTGCTCGATTTGATCGAGCATCATCATCGTATTCTTTGATGGAACAGATGCTTTTCGCCCCACTGCTTTTGTCCAGAAGTAGCGCACTTGCATCCAGTCCCCTGTCGCTTCACCTTCTGCAGTGACAGGTTTCCAGACCATGACGTCACGAAGTTGTTCTGCGTCAAGATTGAACACCTGGCTCTCAGAAGAAAGAACCGGGGTTTGAGGGGCGGGAAGGAGGGCCTCAGCGTCGGCGATAAGCTCTGCATGAGTGAGATGCTCTACTCCTGCAAGACGCAATTGTGTTCCGTCTTCAAGGAGCACCATGTCACCACCCGCGAGCGCAGCAGCCACCTCGTCGCGGTTGTTTTCCGGCTGGGTAAGGGCAAGCGCGGCCTCGTCCCCCAGACCCTCAATATCCAAGGCCGAACGCGCACCCAAGTGTGCAATTCTCTCGGTAATTTGTGCCGGACAACCCGCTTGGTTGGGACAACGCAAGTCCACATCACCCTCTTTTTGCGGAGCGAGCGAAGTCCCACACGAAGGACACACCTCAGGCATCACGAAGGGATACTCACTCCCATCCCGTGCGGCAACAACCGGAGCGACGATCTCAGGGATAACATCGCCGGCTTTACGCAAGACGACAAGATCACCAATGAGAACACCCTTGCGTTCGACTTCGCTTGCATTGTGCAAGGTCGCCCGAGAAACGTGTGAACCGGCAACAAGAATTCGCTCCATGACGCCGTAAGGGGTGACACGTCCAGTGCGTCCGACTTGGACTCGGATATCAAGGAGGCGCGTGTTGACTTCTTCGGGAGGGAATTTATAGGCCGCGGCCCAGCGAGGAGTACGCGAGGTCGTCCCCAAGGAAGCCTGAATAGCGCGATCGTTAATTTTGACGACGACGCCATCGATTTCGTGTTCAAGAGAATGACGCTGCGCTCCCAGCTCAGCGATTCGCTTCTCGATCGCGGCGCGCCCGCGCAGAAGTTTGGTGTGAGGCGAAACAGGCATTCCCCATTCCTTCAGACAGGAGAACCATCCTGAAAGAGTGTCGGGCACCTCGAAAGAAGTATCTCCAACCTCGACAGCTCCGATCCCGTGGGCAAGCATGGCAAGAGGGCGTTCGGCTGTCTTTCGTGGGTCTTTCTGACGCAAGGACCCGGCAGCAGCGTTGCGGGCATTGACGAAGGGAGGGTCGCCAGCGCGCACGCGTTCCTCGTTGAAGGCTTCAAAATCCTTTGTCGGAAAATAGACCTCTCCGCGAATTTCCACGCGCGCAGGAACGAGGCCACTGAGGCGGTGCGGGATCGAAGAAATCGTCAGAACGTTCGCGGTGACGTCCTCGCCAACCCATCCGTCTCCACGAGTCGCAGCGCGCACCAGCACACCATTTTCGTAGAGCAGATTCACTGCAAGACCGTCGATCTTGACCTCGGTGAGCATGTCCAAGTCATCTCTGCCCGTGTCATTCGCCATGCGTAATTCCCAGGCGGCAAGTTCTTCAAGGGAGAAAACGTCGTCCAAACTTGTCATCTGCTGGAGGTGACGAACGGGGGCGAAAGCATCGGAGGCTGCTCCTCCCACACGCGTCGTCGGAGAGTCAGAGCTGCGGTACTGCGGATATTTCGCTTCAAATTCTTCGAGCTGACGGTAGAGCTGGTCATAGTCCGCATCCGAGAGCACCGGCGCATCGCGATCGTAATATGCGGCTCGAGCATCTTCGATGGCTGCAATGAGTTGACGGTAGTGATCTAAGACCTGACGTTCCTCTTCGCTCATAGACGCCATTGTGTCATTTCCCCGTTTCAAATGCGCGCGCCCACTTTCCACAGATCGGACGCGGTATCGGCGTTTTCCACAGAACAAGGGCGATTTGCGACAACACGCAGATCACCTGAGATGCTGCGATGAGAAGCAGAAGGGTCCTGGGAAAGAGAGTTGAGCGAGAGTGTCTGGTTCACAATCCGATTCTGAACAGCTTGCTTCTCTTCCAGAAGCTGCGCTGCGTGCCCCATGGCATCTCGCATGCATTCGAGGTCCCCACCAAGGCATCATTGCCCTGCCAGGAAACACGCCTCCTCAATTCCCAGCCGAGTGCGAAACTCTCAGCGATTCCTCTCGCTACCAACGGATGCGGCTCATACCTCGCGATGAATCGAGCCAGATTTCAGTGAAAACACGGCGATTCGGAATCTGGAGACGCGCCTGCCCCACCCGCACCTATCGCGTAGGTCCAGCGTTGAAAGTTCGAGTCAGATTTTCACGCTCAACTGACTTCTACGCGTATCGCGCTCGCCCGGCAGTCCTTTCGTTCCCTAGTTCTGTTCAGCGAAGAGGATTTGCTCTTCCAGTGGTGTCTTTCATCGGTTTTCTTCCGATCGTCCTGTTCATGGGGCTGCGGATAAGCGTGATGGGAGTGGGAAACAGGAGTTATCTCGTTCTTGCTGTGCTTCCCCTGGCCGTTATTCTCTTCTCCTTTGGGCTTCGACATTCTCGCCAAGGCTCTCACGGGAAACGACTCGACGCCGCAGCTGTGGCTTTAGTCCTTCACGTATCCGCGACCAGATCTTCTCGGCCATTCGCTCTTTATCCCTCTTTAGTTGGACGTGGAAAACCCTTGCTTCTTGAGCCTTCAGGGGTTCCCGAGGCCACTCCTTCCCAATCCGCAACAGGCAGGCTACATCCGTTTACAGAAGAGCCCTTATCGCACCACTATTACGCAGCCCTTGGCTCGCAGTCCCAGCTCATGGCCTTTTGGTTTGCATCGCAAATCGCAACGCAAGCAGGAGGTGCCCATCTTCACTTCACCGACTCTCCGCCCCTCATTCTTGGCACAGCGGGACCTGACTCGATGCACATTTTTCTCCACGGCCTCGGAGATGAATGGAAACCACAGGGGCAAGCGCATGACGCGGAAACTAAGCGCGTCAAGGAAGAAATTCACCTCGCGTGGGCATACAGCTACGCGCAGCTCCCCACCTGGTGCGAAGCCGTAATACCAGCAGACCAAACACCGGTTTCACTGGCATGGTGGCAGATGATCACGCATGCCCGCTCGTGCGCGAGCATTCCCAACGACTGCGATTTCACAGAGCTCTCCTGGAATGGAATTGATGCGGATTACTTGCTGAGAGCTCCTATTGGTCAAGACTCCGCCGGAGAAGTCAGCATCGATCTGGTAAGCGAAGGGCCACACGCTCTTATTGCAGGGACGACAGGAAGCGGGAAATCAGAAGCACTTCGCACGTGGCTTCTCGGTTTATGCGCTCGCTACTCGCCGGCTCGCCTCCGTCTTGTTTTGGTTGACTATAAAGGAGGTTCGGCTCTTGCACCCTTAGCTCGCCTCCCTCACACCGAGGCGGTCCTCACTGATCTTGATCCCGGGAAATCCGCTCGCGCACTACGTGGTTTAGCTTCTTGTTTGGCTCAGCGAGAGGCTGATTTCGCCCAATTGCAGGTCAAAGATCTCCAGCAGTGGTACGAGCACTATCGAGAAGGCAAAGCGCCACTTCCCCCTCCCCGGATCCTGATCGTTGTCGATGAGTTTCGTGTACTTGCAGACCTTCATCCCACGACTCTGGAGATATTCTCTCGCCTTGCATCCCAAGGTCGTTCCTTGGGACTCCATCTCCTTTATGCAACCCAGCACCCCAGTGGCGCAGTCAATACGACAATGCGCGCCAACACCGAGCTGCGAATCGCTTTAAGAACTATTACCGAGGCCGAATCGCTCGACATCATCGGTAGCGGGGCTGCCGCACGTATTCCGCGAATTCCCGGGCGTGCATTCATCGGCTCTGGTCACGAAGTGCAATTTGCGTACTGCCACGATGTTGAGGACGTCATTGGGAAAATCAGGGATAGCAGCTTCGCGGATGAATGTCAGACGTCAATGGCTCAGAGTCCTCCCTTATGGTGCCCTCCGCTTCCCTCCCATATTCCCTCTGCTCAGTTGAAGGACATGAATATAGCTGGGTGTGAAGGTGTCGTTCTTGGGCTGCGTGATGGAATCGATACGGGCACGCATAGTCCACTTGTGTGGAAACACGGAAATATTTTGCTCAGTGGCGTGGGAAGTTCTCGCCTCAAGCTTGGACGCATTGCACGTTCATGCGCCTTTGCACTCAGTGATGCGCTTGGATTGCCCGTATACGGAATGTCCTTGGAAGCGGAAAGCGCTGGAACGCAACCAGGCGGACCGGGAAGCAAGTCTTATCCATTCCTCATCCGAAATGTCCTTGATTTCGGCGTTTTCTGCGAAGCAATCACGGACTACTCCCCTTGCGTTCTATGGATTGAGAACATCGACAACGTTCTTCACTCGATGGAAGAGTGTTTCGGAGTTTTACGTGCTCATCAGATGTGGGGGCAATTCACACGCGCTTGCGATGGAACTCAGGTCATTCTGGTAGCAGGCGAGGGTTCAGGAACTTTTGCCCATCGCTCGCGCTACGGTTCTTTCGAACACAATTGGTACGACATTCCTTCTCGCGACATTGCTTCCAATTCTGGGCTTATCGGGCAGGCTCAACTAACAAATCAACCAGGGCATCTGTGGAATTCTGCCCAAGAGACAATGATGGCTCTGCCTGTGGAGCACTCTCGCCCCAAATTAGTGATGGATCTACGTTCATGGGAGACGATGCTGCATCGCAGCCTCGAAATTTCCGGAGCGACTACGATAGGTACACCTCTAAGGCCAGACTCAAGCATGATGACGAGGAGAGGGCATGACTCTCCATATATTCATAGTTTCCCTAAGACACCGCTGAGTAAGAAAACGACGGTTGCATCTCGCACAAAAATCGACGTTGACATGCATGTTTTAGGCATTGAAATTCGTTATGGATCACACTTAAAACGATTTCTATTTTCAGAGCGCAAATGCATATTAATCGGGGAGGAGAATTCTATTCTCGCTAGCGTTCTAAAGACAATAAACCCGAGTTGCTCTGTTGATCACTTCGAGCAAACATGCTGGTTAAAGGCACTGAGCATGCCTCACGATTTATTGTTCTTCCCAAACCCTTCCGGCGACGCGCTGCGCTTCATCGCCCAAAGCTGCCAGGATTTTCCCAGTTCTTTATATGTGCATTCTTGGAATTCTTATTCGGGGGTAATTATTCATCGTGGCGCCGCTAGGCGTTTCGTCCTGAGTTTTAAATAGAGTGATCCCTTGCACATGAATTCTGCGATTTAATCGTCTCGTAACTCTTGATATACAACTTTGAATCCCCGAAACTAAAGACTGTTGTTTTTGTTCGGCGCGGGCATTCAATGCCCGCGCTTACGCTCTTAAAGGAGTACCCATAATGGATTGGCGGAGTAAAGCCGCGTGCCTCAGCGTTGACCCAGAGCTCTTCTTCCCTATCGGGAATACGGGACCAGCCATCGCGCAGGCGGCCGAAGCCAAGGCAGTGTGTCGCGAGTGTGAAGTTCAAGCGATCTGCCTGCAGTGGGCCCTAGAGAACAATCAGGATTCCGGAGTGTGGGGTGGAATGAGCGAAGAAGAGCGTCGCTCCCTCAAGCGCCGCGCGGCTCGCGCACGTCGCATGTCCTGATCTTTGCCTACATCAATGGGTGGTGGCGAAAACTCAAGTTTTCGCCACCACCCATTTGTATTGCCTTGCGGGCGCTTATTGAAGAAGAATTCCCTGCCCCTACGAGTCGCAGCGTCGCGATACTCGGTGCACGGCCAGCCCAATTCCCGCTAAGAGGAGCCCCATCGCCGCAAGCGAGTTACTGACTACCCCGGTTCGCGCCATACGAGGTTTCTTCGGTTCTTCCCCCTTCACGCTTTGATCGCGCGAATTGATATCTCGATGAAAAGCGACTCTTTCATTTCCTTGATAGAGATCCTCAAAAACAACAAGCTGTTTTCCTCGAAGCTGTTCTCCTTGCGTATGGAAGACAACCTCAGCGCACCCCTTTGAGGAGTCAGCACGAAACTCCGTGCGCGCGCTGACCAGTCCGTGTTCGTCCGACAAGGGCACTCCGGTTTCGCGATCAACAAGGGTTGCGTTGAGGGTGTATTCACGCCCGGCCTCGACGCCTTCGTAGCACACGCTATCGACGATGCTCACTGGACCGCTGCCCGCAACGATCTGGTCCGAATCTGCGCCATCGCGCGCATGCGTCGAGATCGCGATCGGCTGGCCTTCCTTGCGCGTGTACTGTTCATGCGGGTCATCAACGGGAGAACGATACGCCGCTACCCTACTGTCCCCATCAAACTCGGTAGTAAACACGTAGGTCCCCACTCGCTCTGGCTGCACGCGGAAGGCGAGGTCGCCTAGCGAAGGGAAGTAGCCGTTTCGCGCCGGAATCTCAACGCTTCCGATTTCCTCTGCTCTATCGCGATTTTCTTCTGCGACCTCAAGTCCTTGAGGGAAGAAGAGAAGACGGTGGCGCATTCGTGGCGCATCTGCTCCGAAAGGCTCTCGCCCCGCCCAACCTGGATGAGACTGCGGAAAACCGCTCACCCACAGGTCATCGATGAGATACGTTCCACCACGGGTTTCTTTGACCTGAGCTGCAGAGTAGATCTGAACTTTCCATGGAGTGACGCTGGTTTCCGTTGATAAGGCAAGCTGGTCCGACCAGTCTGAATGGATCAACGGAGCGTACTGACCTTGATGATCCTTTCGTACTTTCCACACCCAAGAAACGAAACCGGGCTTATGCACCGATTCAGGAACATCGATTGTTACAGTTTGTGTTCCTTCCCCAGCGAAAACCGCTGAAGCGTACCCGATAACCGGAGCGTCTTGCGGGATCAAACGTCCATCAACCGGCGACGATGGGGGCTCTTCTCCTAAGTCATAGGCGATTCCATCAAAAGTTACGGGAATAGGCCCGTGGTCGTCATGAAGCCACGTCCCGTCCCCATAGTTCGGGTCTGCAAAAGCAGTGATCGTGTCAGCAAGATGGTGACCGGTAATAGTCGATTCTTCGACCTTCGAGCGGAGCATCGGTTGAAAATCCATGAGGACTTTCCACTCTCCCCCTTTAAGACGCTTTTCTTCCTTGTCACCCTCGGACCTATTCCCGTACGAGGCCGTGTCTTGAGTTGCGGCGCGAACACCGTAGCGCGTGAGCGTCGTTCGAACGGGGTTGACGTATGTCCCTTCCCATTTCACGCTTCCGTTTCCTGTTGCTTCCCACTCCAGGCTCACTCCGGTCTCTTTTGTGGTCCCTTCCCATTGCGATGTTCCCGTCGATGTGAAGCGCGCAGGCCCAATGAGCATAAGTTTCAATTTGAGGCCCGGGATCCACTCCCCTTTCTCATTCTTCACACCCAGGTCTTTGAGCAAACCATTGCGAGGCGTGCGCGACTCGACGCTTCCGTTCTCATAGGTCGTCACAGCTGCCTTTTGTGCCTGACGCACGTAGTCTTTTGCCTTCTCATAGACCTGAGGGAGTTGCTCTCGAACGCGATCGACCAGAGTGTTGACTGAATCCTGAGTGTTCTTCCCCGCTTGATCACCCTCAAAATTTGCGTGGATGAGGAAGGAAAGCGCTGCACGATTTTCTGGGTGACGGTCTCCTTGATAGCGATCGAGGAGCCACGCCATTTGCGCAGTGGAGAGGTCAATTTCGTCTGGCCCCCAGCGTTTTGATTCTCCGAGGTCGCTGATTGAGGCGGTGTCTTGAGGTTTAGGATTTGCTCGCCACATGTGCGTGCACCAGACGGGGTAGCGAGTTTCAACGTTGTGAGGCGCCGTATACGCCCCCAGCCAAAATCCGCCGACTGATTGTGCTCCGACGCCTTTGACGTAGAGACCGTTGCCCTCAAATAGCGCATGTGCTGGTTTCGGGCTCATTGCGAGCGCGCTCACCGTTGCGACTCCCGCGATATAGACGAGGAGCCGCGCCGCTGTTCCTAGCCCCGATCTTCTTGCAGCAGGCGTATATCTTTGCCTCCCGATCATGGTTCTTCCTTTCACAGTCTCCGGAGAATTCTTCTCCGCTTGAAGCGAGAGTAAGAGCGGGAACGAGAAGAAGGGTTTGAGGGCGCCTATTCTGTGGATAACTCGCGATTCCCTCGACGCTGTGGATAACTTTTGTGCTCAGTCAACAGTGAGTGCTTGGAACGGGAAGTGCCCTCGAAAGGGGGCCGGAAGAACGGGAAGGTGCCCGCGCTGGGGCAGCGCGGGCACCTGAGTTTCACCATTTGCGGCGGCAGCCGCTGTCTTTAGCGATGCGACCAGAAACGAATGACTGTTTGAGGCTGGTTGGGATCCTGGAAGGAACGAGCCATCTCGCCTTGGTAGCTGTAGTCATCGAAGAAGCGAGTGGAAGATATGGGCAGGTACTGAGGACTATCAGCAAGGGTGAAGTTATAGACCTTCTTGTTGCCTTCCCACGAGAATTCCATACCATCATTGATCTGGACACCATCAGCCTTGGGGATCCAGTAACGATGGGTCTTGCCGTCAACCGGATTCACCCGATCTCCATCCCACCAGTAGAGGCTGTAGTTCGCGTCTTCAGGGATACCGCGGTCAACCTTGCCATTGACTCGAGCGTAGTTCACAACCAGATGCTGAGGCTCATAACCATCCCAGTCTCTGCGCGGGTTGTCGCCAATGCTCATGCCGCGAAGCTTCTTCTCTTTGTCAGTGAAGCTGAAGTCCGAACGAATGTCCTCTGCAAAAGGACGGACGATGATGTTGTCGTAAAGATCAACGCCCGCAATACGGCCGAACATCTCCTGGAAGTCAATCGCGCCGCGGGAAGTGCCATAGTAGTCATCTTGAGTGCCGCTACGAACGATCTTGTTGCGCTGAATGCTGGCCCTCTTGTTTAACGTCAAGTTCCAATCGAAATTGTGGCCGCCAAACACCGTATTAAGACGAATACCTGCGCCTTCAAAATTCCCCGTGATGAGGTTGTTCTCTGCTTTTTGCCCGGATCCACCGAAGAAACCGATCCCGCCTGCACGCCATCCGAGCTCAATCGTATTGTGCGTGAACTCGATATTGTCGGTGTGACGAGCATTCGATACGTATTGAACGGGATCACCCGGCTTCGACTGCGCATGACTTGACCACGAGGCAAGACCATCATCGCCGTTTCCACGAACATTGGAATTGCGAACGGCCGAATCCCGGCTGCCCTGCGAATAGTTCAGACCATCAGCAAAGTTATTGCGAATACGGGAGTGATCAACCAGCATATTTTCGGTGTACTGCATGTCTTTTTGATTGACATAGTCACCCATCCAGAAGCCACACTCGAAGTGTTCGATCCACAGGTTCACAAACTGTGAATTCTTGGTAACGCCTTGGAATCCCTTATAGTTTGCCCCTTCGTCGTAACGGGACTTGAGATTAGTCGACATGTAGAAGTCACGGAACTGCAGGTCATGGCTGGTATGTTCAAGAACAATTCCACCGCTGGCCTTGTTCGGGTTACGGAAGAAGAGATTCGAGTACCAGATACCTGCACCTTGGATCATCAGCTGGTGGTTATCATCCGGAGAATGCCGAACCACAAGCTGGCTATCAAACTCGAAGGTTCCACGCGGAATGTACAGGGTCTTCTTCTCGTCCGATGCGCGCTTAAGGGCTGCTAGGAAAGCTTCGGAGTCGTCCTTTCCATCGTTGGCCCATGCGTGAACCGGACGAGTCTGGAATTCTCCCGGTTTCACTTCTTCCGTAACCGTCAAGTCATCATCGGTAATGCTCACCGAATTATCGGGGCGCGGAATCTCAGGAAGGGCCTGTTCAAGTTCAATAAAGTCAATGCCATAGGCATAACCTTCACTCCCCGTTCGAACGACACTGACCGTGTCTCCCGGGTTTACTTGGCGATTGAGCAGAGTATGGACCTCATCAAATTGGAAGCGCGCATGCGCAGGCCCTTCGCCTGCAAACTTGTCTTTCTCTTCGTCAAAGACCTTGCTCTTTTGAACATACTGATACGCAGTTTCTGACGAGAGATTAAAAGTAGCGGCCTTTTCTCCATTAATACGAATATCAACACTTCCAGCTCTGTGGTCAGGAAGAGTGAATCGAAGATCAATTGCATTCCCGGGAACTTCAGCAGTGAAGCTCACGGAAGATCCCTTGCCTTCGAGTTCAACATAGGACTGTTCGCCAGCTTCAATCGCCGTCGAGTCGAGCATGTCGTTGACAGGCTGGCTCTCGTCAAGCGAGACGACGTGTGCACGGTCAAGCCGGCCGCGCTCGGCCTCGTAACGGGTATAGGGGAAGGAAGCACCATAGGTTGTGTCACCATCAGCAGCGACGGCAGTATGGGTGGTGCTCAGGGAGGGAAGGAGCGCGATTGCCGCGGCGGCGCTGACGCTTCCCACGAGGTATCTGCGTTTCATAGCGGAGGATCTTCCTTGTGACTACGTGAGATAGGCCAGACCCACATTGTTTTCGCTGATCGGTAGGGAGTGGCCTATTGATCCTCAACACTAAAAACTCAAGGTGTGAACATAAATAAAAGATTCTTTAACGAAGCTATTCATCAGCTACAAGATTTCTGCGACTATTCTTGTAGCTTTCTTATACATTTTGATGCGCATCGCGAGCGGTTTTATTTCGCACACGCATGCGCATCAAAGCGCAAGATTCCAAGGTTCGTAAGCCTTATAAAATGAGAGCTTAAGACGCTCTTACTATATGTTCTGTTGGAATTTATTACCGATATTGCGCATTGATCGAGAATATTCTGAAAGAAGGCGCAATAGTTTCTTTTCCCGAGGCCGTGGGGGCGCCACCGGGGGCGTATTGGGGGGCGAAAAAACACTCACATACGCTCTTTGAAACCGCGCTTGCACTCAAGCGACATTCCCAGAAAAGCCTTGATAGCAATGGAAAACCTCGGGATTCCATAGGAATCCCGAGGCACAAGTGGAGATGGGGGGAATCGAACCCCCGTCCAACAGCCGACCCCGAGGTCTTCTCCGAGCGCAGTCTGCGAGTTATTTCTCAGCCCCTGGCATCATGCAGACCTGCTACCAGATAGGCTCAGTTGATGAAGTGTCGGAGCCGTCCTACCAACACGAACGGCACCCAGTGGCTTCCTAGACGACGCCAGACACCGGACCGGAAGCACCTTCCGGGCTGACGGACTAAAGGTTCACGCGGCAATCAGGCGGCGAGAACGTAGTCGGTGCGATTCTGTTCGGCACCTATTTGTTTGCACACATCGTTAACGAGTAGAGCATGCCTCCTCGGCTCGCTTCCCCTCGATCGACGACCGCTGTCGAAACCGATCATCCCCTATTGAGTTCTTCACTCACCGGCGTCTGCCACCGAAGCAGCACAAACACCGGACTTGAAATCATACGTCCCCGCAGCAGAGCTGGCAAGAGAAACCCACGGAGGCTCTACATGAGCTTTGTAGACTCCAGCTTCTCAACCAATAGCCGGTTGTTCTTGATGAGGAACGGACGAAGCCCCAACCCCAAGACCGCTGCAAACAGGGCAAAGGCACCCAGCAACAGCATTGCGTCAAGATATTCATGACCCGAGTACCCCGCGATCGAGGCGCGCAGCGCCGTGATCCCATGCGTTGCGGGAAGATACGGCGAAATCGACCGGAAGAAACTCGGCAGGATATCCAGAGGGAACGCGCCACCGGAAGCCGAAATCTGGAGCACTAAAAACAGCACGCCCAGTGCCTTTCCCGCATTCCCGAAAGTCGCAATGAAGGTATAGAGCAGGAATGAGAACACCACAGCCATGAACCATCCCGCACACATGAACTCCCACGGGTGAGTGTGTTGAACTTTCAGGAAGAACAGCTCACCTAGACACAAAATCGTTGCTTGGATAAGCGCGATTATCCCAAAAATAAGGTAGCGTCCAAGGAAGCCTTCCCACAGCTTCACCTCGCGGCCCTTGAAATAGAGCGCCGTCGGGTGCGTCTCTTCAAGCCCGTCTGCAACGTTCTCGGCAGTGACGTCACTGCGCAGAGCAACAATCATCAGCACCGAGCCGACCCACAGCGCCAACGCGGTGTACAAAGGCGCCATCTGCGAGCCAAAGTTTTCCACCGGATACACTGGAATTGTCTCGATCCCCACCGGTGCTGCTAGCGCGATTGCGAGCGCCTGGGGATCCGAACCAATGATCGTTCGCACCTTGGCAAGATTCCCACCGTTGAGTGCGTCAGTGAGCTTCGTATGGATCGTCGCTAGTTTTTCCGAGGCCTCGCGCAGGTTGGTCCCGATATTGCTGAAGGTGGATTGAAGTTTTGTCAGTCCCTCGCGCACTCCCGTTGAACCGTCACCGACTTGAGAGCTCGCTGCGGAAAGCTGATTGCGAAGCGAGGCCATCGATGAGGTTGCAGAATTCATCGTTTGTGAAAGCTGCTCCAACTGTGGGCGCAGCGTCGATTCAACATCAGACTTGAGGGTTCCAACGGCCGTTTTCGCCTGTTCGATGAGACTCTTCACGTCTTGATGATTCGCGGCTGCCGCTGCCCCGTTCTTTTCCAGATCATCCGCCGCCGTATTGATCGCGCGTTGAAGTGCACTCAGGCGATCAGCGGAAGCTTGCAGACGATTCAATACATCTTGAGAAATGGGAGAACCCGGGAGCTGCGAAAGAGTCTCTTTGACGTGAAGATACTGGGTCGCCTGGTTGCCCACCGCCTCGGCCTGAGAGCGCAAGGTCGCCACGGCCGAAGTTACGGTGTTCCCACCTTGGGAATAAACAGCATCAATCGACGAAGCCAAGGCATCTAAGGAACCAGCCGACGCGCTCACCGCTGAAGAAAGAGCTGAAGCAGCCTGCGAGGCGCCAGAAGAAATTTGCGTCATCGATGAGGAAGCAGTGTTTCCTGCGCTAGAGAGCGGATCCTTCGCCTGCGCAGCATTATTGAGCATCGTCTGCGTGGAATCCACAAGCTGAATGGACGAGCCAATAAGCCCCGCATAGGCATCGGCGCTCGCCGCCGCATTCGCGAGACGTGTCGAGGTCGTCTCCAGACGCGAATTGAGCGCCTGAATCCCGCGCACGTTACTTGGGTCCGATAGAGAGTCGGAAAGCGACGAGGCAGTATCGACAGCGATCTCGGCCAGAGTCTGAGCAAAAGCCTGGTTGATCTGCGCGGAAACATGCTCCGCTCCCTGCCCCGCAATCTTTGGGCTCAAACCGTTCTTCTTCTCGTTGATGTAGTAGGTCAGCGGGGTGCTGTGCGCATCCGAAGAGAAGAAGGTCATCATTTCGCGCGAGAAATCCTGTGGAATCACGACCGCCGCGTAGTACTCACCGGAGCGAGTCTTCTCAACTGCCTGCGCTTCACTATCAACAACCCAGTCGAAGTCCTCATTCGCACGCAGCGCGGCAACAACCTGATCGCCAATATTGATCTTCAATGGCACCAGATCCGACTTGTACCCCTCGTCGCTATTGGCAATCGCAATCCGAAGATTCTTCGTATTCGCGAAAGGAGCCCACGATGCCGCAATGTTGAACCACGCGAAAATCGACGGAAGAACAACCAACCCCAAGACAACGACCATGGAGATGATCGAGCGGTGAGCGCGATGGAGATCAGCCCGGAAAATTCGCCACACGGCTTTCACTTCTCGCTCCCTTCTTCCGTATTTTCCTCATTGCCGAGGCGGTGCTTCCCCAGTTGCGCAGCGGAAGCCTTGACTCCATGGAGCCTGCGACGCAGCAAGGAGCGCACGTCAGAATCATCCATCGAGGTGAGCAACTGCTGACGAGCCAAAGACTCACGAATGTACTCCAGAGCAATGAGGAAAGTAATAATCACAAGAATCCAGACGATCCACAGCCCCAGAAGGAGGGGGACCTCCGCAACGCTCGCAACAGAAAGAACTGCAAGGATCGCAGGAATCACGATTCCCAGAATCAGAGCCCCACGGCGAATCTTCGGATAACGCCGTTCAAAATTACGTGCACGGCGAGTAACCGAACGCGAATAGCCATCGTGATCGGCAAGGACAGCAACGATCTGAGAAAGACGGTAACGCGAGGACGGAAGATGCGTCGCCTCGGCAAGGAACAATCCCGAACGAGACAGATCTCGGCTCACCATCGCATTGAGGTTGACCAAGAAAGGACGAACCAACAAGCCCACGGCGAAAGCGATAAGAACGTGGATCCCCAACACTGCAATCGCTCTCAGGTACGCGTGCCCGTAGAAACCACCAACGGCCTCGCGCATCGCGTTAATCCCATAAGTGAAGGGGAAGAGCGGATGGAGGAAACGGAAGAAGGAGGGCATCATCTCGATGGGATACAAGCCCGCCGCTCCGGGGATCTGAAGGACCACAATGATGACACACATGCCCTTACCGATATGTTGGAAACAGGTCGCCAACATGTAGATCACGGAAAGGAACACCAAAGAAACAAGGACAGCAGTCCCCACAAAGGCCAGTTTCGAGACCGTTTGGACCCCGATCACCAGATCGCCGATGGAGACGACCAGAGCTTGCCCAATCGCGAATAGAGCCAAGAGCATCCAACGTGACATGTACTTTTGCGCCGAGGTCATGGAGCCGACACCCTCTTCATCGACCTCAAGCTTGAGAATAATCACGAGTGCGAAGGCACCGATCCACAGAGAAAGGTTCGTGAATAGGGGCGCCATTGCTGAGCCGTATGTGGCAACCGGGAAAACAGTCTGGGTTGTAATCGATGTCGGGGCAGCCATGAATTCTGCGATTTTCTCAGGGTTGAGATTCATCGAGCCCGCAAGTGACTGAAGCGCATTGGATGAGGAAATCGCCTGAATGTCCCCCTTGGCACTGTCTAGATCGGACCTGAGAGAGGCAATATTCGCCGTAGACTGCGCAAGCGTTGTCTTCGTTGAATCAAGCAAGGTATCGAGCTGGTCCAGAAGGCCCGAAATCTGCTCACGTTGCCCTTGGAGGACGCCGATCGCGGAGCGAAGATCCGCTGAGGCAGAGGACATTTGGTCCAAGGCACTGGCGATGAGCGGAAGCTGATTCGTCACGCCTGAGCGCGCCTGCGCGGCAGCATCACTCAGAGATTGGCTGGCGGAGTTCAGTGAGTTGAGTGCCTGAACGATCGTTGTTGAGGTTGAGGACAGGTTCCCATTGAGCGCCGATAGATTCGCCAAAGTCTGCCCGACCTGCGCATTTTGAGCGCTTAAGTCCTGTAGTGCCTGCGAGGCCGCGGGCAGATTCGCGATCCCAAGACCCTGTAGATCGCGAAGGATCTCACCGTTGGCTTGGTTGATGGATTGTCCCTCGGTGAGTACGCCACCGATTGAAGTTGTTGCCCCCTGCACTCCCCCGTTGAGAGTTCCCCCAGCGCTTGAGGCTTTGGCGACTGCTGAGGAGGCGTGTGTCGAAAGCCCGTCCAGAGAAGTCGACATATTCGCACTGAACTGCGAGATGCTGGAGCGGGTATCTGAGACGAGTTGATCTGCTTGGGACAAGGCCTCGTTGAGATCACTTAACGCTGAGTCGGCGCTCGTCATTGAGCGTCGCGCGCCGCTGACCTTATTCTTTGCTGAATCGAGCTTCTCCCCCATTGCGTTCAGGGATTCTTCGGCCTGCCCCAATTGCTCGCTTGCGGCTTTTACTTTCTCGCTGATGTCTGAGCGTCCGTTTTGGAGAACTTCAGAGATCGATTTTCCCGTGGCCGTGATCTTCTCTGAGAGAGTCTGCGCGACGGTTGAGACGAAAGCCGAGTTGATCTGTTGATCTAAAGAAGAAGCTCCTGCTCCGGTGATTTTTGGGGCGACAGCATTGTTCTTCTGATTGACGTAGTACTGGACATTGGGCTTGGTATAGGTGCCGTCGACGATACCCGTGAGGCGCGTGGAGAAATCGGACGGAATGATGAAAGCGGCATAGGATTCCCCGCGTTCAACTTCTTTCTTTGCCTGCTCTGCTGAGACGAAATGCCATCCGAGTTGATCGTTTTCGCGCAGCTTTGATTCCAGCATTGTGCCCACGTTGACGAAACCGATCGCGTCTTTCGTCGCCCCTTGGTCTTCATTGGCAACTGCAACTCGGATCTTGCCGGTATTGGAATAGGGATCCCAAAAGCCGACGATGTTAAACCAGGCATACAGTGCTGGGACAAATAGAAGGCCGATGATGACAATCCACGCGGCGGGCACAGTCACCATGCGCCGAATATCCCGCTTGAGCGATCGCACAACGGGCCTCATAAACGCTCCTCAAACAGAACAGGCTGTGTACCTTCCACATGGAGGGCACACAGCACTTCCTCGTGAACACGCCGCCGATCAGCGACGTGCTTGTTTGACATAGCGACGCATCGCGCGCTCTGCCTCACGCTGGTCCTGTTTTTCGCGCAGGGCCTGACGTTTATCCCACTCTTGTTTACCGCGAGCAAGGGCGATCTCTACCTTTGCGCGGCCGCCAATGAAGTACAGCTCAAGGGGAACAATGGTGTATCCCTTGACAGAAGACTTATCGGCCAGAGTGGAAATTTCGCTGCTATGCAGTAAAAGCTTCCTCTTACGCGTGGGAGCGTGGTTTGTCCACGAACCCTGGGCATACATGGGGATATTCGCCCCGTACAGCCAGGCCTCGCCGTTCTTAATCTCTACCCACGCATCGACAAGCGACGCGCGCCCCATACGCAGGGCTTTCACTTCGGTACCCGAAAGCACCATGCCGGCCTCCCACGTATCTTCGATGAGATAGTCGTGGCGAGCCTTCTTATTGCGCGCAATTGTCTTCTTCGCGTCCGAGGCGGCCTTACGCCTCTCGGATTCGGTAGGCTTTGGCTTTTTCCATTCCTTTGGCATAAAACACCTCCCTCGGCCAGTGATTACGGAAGATCTATTGTCCTACAAGTAATCAAGAGGTTCAACATCAGCGCCATTGCGCATGACAGACAGGTGGAGGTGGCAGCCAGTGGCATAGCCGGTCGCTCCAACCCAACCCAAAACAGTGTCGCGCCCAACCTGCTGGCCCACATGAACATTCGTTGATTGCATGTGGACGTAGGCGGTCGACATCGAGGCACCATTCATCATGCCGTGGTTGACGTAGACAACGTTTCCGCCAGCAGTTTCAACGGTTACCGCGGTCACTACGCCTTCGGCAACAGGGTAGATCTCGGTGCCGCAGTTCGCCGCGAAGTCTGTTCCATTGTGATAGCGCGAAATCCCAAGAACGGGGTGGACGCGCCACCCGAATGGTGACGTCACGACCAAAGGAACGGGAAGCGGGCTGGAGAAGTTCGAGGATGAAGTGTAGCGCCGATTCTGGCGGCGATTTTCTTCATCAATCGCAGCGAGCTTCGAAGTTGCCTCCTGGTATTCACGCTGCCATTGGCCGAGCTGTTCTTCAGCCTGGGCTTTCTGTGCATCCCACTGGGCGCGCTTTTCTTCCGAGGTCTTCTTCAGTTCGTCGAGCTCGCGAAGCTTCGTTTCCGCAGTGTTCTTTGCGCTTTCTGCTTCTTCCGAGGCCTTGCGCGCTTTTTCCTCAAGCGCAGAGATACGCGCGGTTACAGCGCTCTGTCGGCTTTGCTGATTGCGAGTAGAAGCCTGAACCCCTTGTGCTTGACTCAAGGCGCTGTCCTGGGCGCGAGTGAGCGCATCGGCCGCGGCTGCGCGATCAGCAATCTCTTCGGTCCCAGAAGAGGACAAAGCAATGAGCAAGGGAGAACTGGTTCCCCCCGACTGATACATCTCGCGCGCAAGTGAGCCGACTGCTTTTTCTGCAGCCTCCTGTTGCTTGCGTGCCTTTGTCATTTCGTCACTCAGACGGTTCGCTTCCGCTTGAGCGGCATCCAATTGCGCCTGGGCAACATCGTGTTCCCGCTTTGCCCCCTCATATCGTTCATTCGCCGTATCGAGTTCAGCCTGGGCAACGGGGATTTGTGCGTTCGCGGTTTCAAGATCCACATAGACCTGGGCAAGAGACGAATCTAAACCCTCAAGGTTGTTGCGCAGTTCTTGAACATGTTGCGCGGACTGACGCTGCGCCTCGGCTACGCGATCACGGTCCTCATCAGCCAAGGCCGGGGGCGCAAAGCTGATGGGGGCAAGAACAATGAGCAGTGCCGCAGCACTGGTCATTCGCTTGGACAGACCGTGAAAACGTGGGAGCTTCATAGGATCAGATCTTTGTGTACTTCGCTAAGGAGAAAGCAGAGGCGGACAGCGCCAGGAGAACAGCCGCGATGATGAGGATCGGAGACATGATCCAAACCTCACGCATGCCGATAAAGTTCGTCCAGCGGAAGGCCTGTGCAAGCCATTGGTTGACCAGAACATGCACGCCGACAAAGAGCGTTCCAACAGCAAGGAGCGCGCCCACCACGGCGGCAATCGCACCCTCAATCATGAAGGGAGCCTGGATGAACAAGTTCGACGCACCCACCAGACGCATGATGGAGGTTTCACGTTCACGACTCATTGCGGACAGGCGAATAGTGGTCGTAATGAGCAAGACCGCGGCGATGATCATGACGCCCGCCAAGCCCAGCGACAGGCCTCGGGCCTTACCCAAAACCTGGAACAAGGGCTCAACGATCTCACGCTGATCCTTCACCACGGACACACCGGGAGATCCCGTGAGTTCGTCGCGAATAATGCTGAATTGCTCGGGATTGACCAGCTTGACGCGGAAGGAGACTTGCATCATGTCTTCGGTCGTCCACTGTCCCAGCGAAGAATTCCCATAAATCTGAATGAAGTTCTTATAGGCTTCCGCCTTCGATTCCTCGAAAACTTCCTTCACATAGGGAGCAAGCTCAGCAGAGGCAAGCTTGTCGCGAACAGCTCCAATCTGAGCCTCGGTTGCTTCTTCGTTATTGCAGCTCGGTGTCTGATCGTTGGTGGCGCACATATACACCGACACTTCGATTTTGTCGTACCACTGGCTCTTCATACGCGAAACCTGCATCTGAGAAAGCCCAGCAATACCAACGAAAAGAAGGGACACGAAGGTCACGATAACAACAGCAACGGACATCGCACGGTTGCGCGACAGACCCTTACCAACCTCGGAAAGAATAAAACGTAACTTCATTACTTCACCGCCCCATACACGCCGCTGTCCTGATCACGCGCAACTGTTCCATCGTGCAATTCGATCACGCGCATACGCATCTGATTCACGATTGCTGCATCGTGAGTAGCCATAACGACCGTCGTCCCATTGCGGTTAATACGGTCCAAAAGACGCATAATTCCCAAGGACGTATCCGGGTCCAAGTTTCCAGTCGGCTCGTCGGCCAACAGTAATTCGGGGCGGTTCACCATCGCTCTGGCGATAGCAACGCGCTGTTCTTCACCACCGGAGAGCTCGTGGGGCAAGCGCTTTTCCTTGCCAGCAAGACCCACCAGTTCCAGCACCTCGGGAACCTGGGTTTCAATCGCGTGACGAGGCTTACCGATCACTTGCATAGCCAATGCAACGTTTTCGTAAACGCTCTTCGAGGGCAGCAGGCGGAAATCCTGGAAGACGGTTCCCACCTGGCGACGGAGTTTTGGAACCGACCAGCGAGAAAGCTTGCCTACGTCGTGGCCGAGAACCCACACGGTTCCCGAAGTCGCGCGAATCTCCCGCATAGTGAGCTGGAGGAACGTGGACTTACCTGAGCCGGATTTACCTACGAGGAAGACGAACTCTCCGCGCTTCACTTCGAGGGAAACATCGTCTAATGCCGGACGTGCACCAGGCTGATACACCATGGTCACGTGATCAAATCGAATCATGAGCCGTCTCTGATCGGGGTTATGGTCCCTTTTACCCTATGCATTCAGCGGCTCGCTGCACCGGCGACACGCGCAAAAGCCCGGGCCTTCGCCCGGGCTTTTCACTTTACTCAGCGTTCTGCTGGTTCTTACGCCAACGGATTCCCGCATTGATAAAGCCATCGATGTCGCCATCGAAAACGTTTTGCGGATTCCCAGACTCGTACTCGGTTCGCAGGTCCTTCACCATCTGGTAGGGCTGAAGAACATACGAGCGCATCTGGTCGCCCCACGAGGCCTTCACGTCCCCAGCAAGCTCCTTCTTCTTGGCCTGCTCTTCCTCATGACGAAGAACCAAGAGGCGAGACTGCAGAACTCGCAGGGCAGCCGCACGGTTTTGAATCTGGGACTTCTCATCCTGCATCGAGACAACAATGCCCGTGGGAATGTGGGTCATACGAACCGCAGAGTCCGTCGTGTTCACCGACTGCCCACCGGGACCCGAGGAACGGAAGACATCAACCTTGAGTTCGGATTCGGGAATCTCAATATGGTCCGTCGATTCAATCAGAGGAATAACCTCAACGGCCGCGAAAGAAGTCTGACGGCGTCCCTGGTTATCGAAGGGACTAATGCGCACGAGGCGGTGGGTACCGGCCTCGACCGAAAGAGTGCCATAGGCGTAGGGTGCCTGAACTTCGAAAGTTGCCGACTTCAGACCAGCTTCTTCCGCGTAGGACGTATCCATGACCTTCGTCGGATAACCATGACGCTCGGCCCAACGCAGGTACATGCGCAAGAGGATCTCAGCAAAATCAGCAGCATCCACGCCGCCGGCACCGCTTCGAATAGTAATAACCGCGTTGCGCTCATCGTATTCACCATCAAGAAGGGTACGGATCTCAAGAGCAGACATGTCGTCCTTAAGAGCACCCAAATCAGCTTCGGCCTCGGCGAAGATATCTTCTGCCTCCGAGGGATCGCTTTCCGCAGTTTCGCGCGCCATATCGACAATGGCCTCGAGATCATCAATGCGTTCTTCCATGGCCAGCACGCGATCGAGTTCGCTCTGACGGTGAGACAGCTGCGAGGTTACTTCCTGAGCGTGCGAGGGGTCATCCCACAGGTCCGGAGCAGCCGCCTGCTGCGACAACTCCTCGATCTGCGCGCGAAGACGCTCGGGCTGCACAACTGCGGAGATATTCTCCATGGTTGTGCGCAAGGACTGGATCTCTTCAGAAAACTCAATGGCCACGTCACCAGAGTAGCGGATTCATTTGCCTATTGACGAGGTCGGGGCCGGGAGAGGGATAATCACTCCCCTCTCCCGGCCCCGGCCGGCGGCCTTGATCACTCACTCAAGACCCACACAACAGTTACGCCGATGCGAGCTGCCCCGAAGGCAAGAGCCACGCCTTCTCGGCCTCGATACCCAGGCGAACGTATTGACCTTCTTCAAGGAGGTCCTCGGCACGCGGGTCAGAAACGACACACACGAGCGAACCGAACTCGGTCTCGATTTCGTATTCGACCGTTTCGCCATAGAAGATCGAGGTAACGACCTGACCCAAAGAACCCGTCAGTGTTGCAGGCTTCTCATCGGTCGGCTGGATCCTCATGGACTCGGGGCGAACCAAGACCACGGTTTCCTTACCCTCACGCACAGCTTCCTTCGCACCTTCAGAAGAGTGAACGCGAATCTTCTGGCCCAAGGCCTCGATCTCGACCATGCCATCTTCGCTAACTTCATGCGCCTGAGCAGGCACGAAGTTCGCACGTCCCACGAAGTCCGCAACGAAAACGCTGGCGGGGTGAAGGTAGATCTCCTCGGGAGTATCAACCTGCTCAATGCGACCGGAATTCATGACGACAATCCGGTCCGACATCGCCATAGCTTCGGACTGATCGTGGGTGACGTAAACGGAAGAGATACCCAGACGCTTTTGCATCCGGCGGATCTCCACGCGCATCTTGACGCGCAGCTTCGCATCCAGGTTCGACAAGGGCTCATCGAAGAGCAAAACCTTGGGGCGCACAACCATCGCGCGTGCCAGTGCCACACGCTGCTGCTGACCACCCGAGAGCTGAGACGGCGCACGATCGGCCATCGCAGTCAGGTTCATCGCAGCAAGAGCAATGTCAACTTCTTCCTTGATTTCCTCTGCACTCTTCTTGCGCAGACGCAAGCCATAGGCAACGTTTTCGCGCACGCTCAGGTGCGGGAAAAGCGCGTAGGACTGGAACACCATCGACATGGGGCGCTTGTTCGGCGGGACAACAACCATGTTCTCGCCATCCAGCATGACCTGGCCCGAAGTGGCATCCTCGAAACCTGCGATCATGCGCAGGGTCGTGGTCTTGCCGCATCCAGAGGGACCAAGCAAGGTGATGAACTCACCGGGGCGAATATCCAGATTGATGTGGTCGACCGCAGTCACATCAGAGACCGTGTTGGAGAAGGTCTTCGTCAGTTCCACCAAGGACAGGCGGCCGGGAGCATTAGTGTCATTTGTATTCGACATGAGGCTTTCCTTTGTCAACAATTACATGCCCGCGCCATTGGAGGCGGTGACAGATTTATCTCGCACGAGGACATTCGTCAGGCCGATAACAGCCATGACAATGACGATCAAGATCGTGCAGAAGGCGAAAGCATTACCGAAACGCCCCGCATCAACCTCAGACAGAATCTGCGAGGTCATGATCTTGGTCTTAGGAGTCGTGATGAAAATGATTGGCGACAGCGTGGTCATCGAACGCGCGAAGGCGTAGGTCAAACCAGCGATGAACGCAGGACGAATCAGGGGAAGCGTCACCTTCATGAAGGTCACCAAGCCCGAAGCGCCCAAGGAGGTTGAGGCCTCGTCAATCGAATGATCGATCTGATGGAGGGAAGCAATACCCGAACGCTGACCGGAAGGCATCGAACGCGCGATGTACACCATGATGATCGCCAACGCACCACCGAAGACCGCAGAACCACCCGCGAGCGCCGGCATCAGCTGGAGCTTTCCAAAGATGATGATCGGCTTGTTGTAGGTGATGAGGTAACCGATACCCAAGACGGTACCGGGCACAGACAAACCGAGCATACCGAGGAAGTCCATGAAGCCCGAGGAAGCCTTCAAACGCACGACAACCAACCACGCGACGATCATGCCAAGCACGCCAGCAATCGGCGTAGCAATCAGGGCCAAGATGGTCGTATCCACCATCGCATCGTTACCGATACCCGAGAGCACGTACTTGAAGTTCTTGAGAGTGAAGGTATTGTCAACGCCCAAGATCGAGACGAATGCACCCACAATAACCGTCGCGTAAATCGTCACAACGAAAAGTGCCAGCGCGGCAGTCACTGCGCCCAAAGGAATGCGAGCGGCAAGAGAAGTCACCATGCGAACGCGGCCAGCGGGCTTACCGGTCACGGTCACCGCTGAAGAACGACCCGACCAGTAGCGCTGCAGAAGGAAGACCAAGAGCGCAGGAACCAAGAGGATCAGCGAGTAAGCCGAACCGGCAGCAGTGTTGTACTCACCGTTGACCGCGATGTATGCGCGCGAAGCCAAGACCGTAAAGTCACCACCGATGACCAAGGGGTTCGCCAAGTCAGCGATCGCCTCGACGAAGAGGAGGAGGAACGAGGCTGCGAAGCCGGGGATCAGCATGGGGAGGGTAACCGTGCGGAAAATCTTCCACGAGGATGCACCCAGGGAGGCCGCGGCCTCCTCCATTGCGGGATCCAGATTCTTGAGCATGCCGAGCATGTTCATGTACGCAACAGGGAAGAAAGAGAGAGAAAGAACCAGAGTCAGGCCAGAGAGGCCGTAGATGTTCCACTGCTGACCGAGCAGCTGAGTGGAGATGATTCCGTTGCGTCCAAACAGAGTGATCGCGGACGTTGCCACAGCGAAGGGCGGCGAAACGATCGGGATCAAGCAGATGAGGTGCAGGATCTTCTTGCCGGGGATCTTCACGCGAGCCTGAATGTAAGCGAAGAAGAAACCAACAAGAGTTCCGACAAGACCGACGACCAAGCCCAGGACAATCGTGTTCAGGGCAATCGTGCGGTTAGTCTTCGAGGAGACGAAGGAGGTCAGAACCTTCATTCCTTCGCCCGAAAATGCGCGAGCCAAAATCGTGACCAGAGGCAACAGCACCAGCAGTACCAACACCGCTGAAATGATCGCAACGATCGCGACAGTCACCGGATCACGACGAACCTTTGTTCGTTTTTTCTTTCCCGAGGCCACTGCGCGCGTTTCAGGGGTTTCCTCCCCCCGCGCACCAACGCTCGGTGGTGCACTTGTCTCCACAGACATTAAAAATCCAATCTTTACGGGATGTCCGCACATCTTTGAGGCGGGTTTTCCCTGCATTGGGCGCACCCATCAGCGGGCGCACAGATCAAGAAAGAGAGAAGGGAGGGGACAACGCAGGGACATGTTGAGCGCTGCCCCCTCCCGCTGAAGCGCGAATTACTCGCGCGGCTTAGCGGCAACCTCTTCGTCGAAGCGCTTGGTCAATTCAGGCTTTGCAGCCGCGGCTGCGGCAAAGTTGTAGTCGATCAAGTTGATTTCGTCGAGCTTGGCCATCTTGTCATTGGTCTTAGCATTCGGGTTGGTGAGAATCTGGTTCGATCCAACCGTCTGACCGATGTTCTGAGCGTCAGCAGAAATTGCCCAGTCGATGTACTTCTTCGCGGCTTCGGAGTGCTTCGAGTTCTTAATCAGAGCAACACCACCGATCTCGTAGCCGGTGCCTTCCTTCGGGAAGGAGACGACCAGGTCCTTCATGCCCTCGTCACGGTACTTCACGCAGTCGTGCGAGAAGACGAGGCCAACTGCGACCTCACCGCGGCCGGCAATCTGGCCGGGAGCAGTACCGGACTTGGTGTACTGCAGAACATTGGCGTGCATCTTCTTCATGTAATCGATGCCTGCATTCTCGCTACCACCAAGAACGACCTGGGTCCAGAGTGTCGTGAAAGCGGTACCCGAGGTCGAGGGGTGTGCGGTCGAGACCTGCCCCTTGAGCTCAGGCTTGAGGAGGTCGCTCCACGATTCGGGAACAGCCAAGCCCCTTTCGTCCAGGACCTTCTTGTTCGAGCAGAAGCCCAGAACGCCCACGTAGACACCGGTCCAGTTGTGGTTCGGATCCTTGTACTTGTCCGGAATTTCCTTTGCGGTCGGGGAATCGTAGGCCTCGATCAGGCCCTTTTCGACTGCTGCACCATAGCCATCCACGGGGCCGCCGTGCCAGACGTCGAACTCCGGGTTGTCCTTGGCCGAGTCCAGACGTGCAACGGTTTCACCCGAAGACAGGCGAACGTAGCTCGTCTTGATTCCGGTCTGCGCGGTGAAAGTCTCGGTCCACTTCTGGCAGAGATCTTCCATTGCACCACACGCGATGGTCAAAGACTGCTCGGATCCGTTTCCGCCGTTGTTGTCACTGCCCTGTTCATTGACGATGCATCCGGACAGGGTGAAGGCTCCGACTGCGCCGAGTGCAATCAGGGAGATGAAGTTCTTCTTCATCGGGATTCTCCTTTGAATCGAGGAATCTGTAAGGAGCATCGACTTCGCAGGCGTGCTCTCTCAGGTCCATTGTGGACTCTCGGATGCACCCGATAGCGGCACTGCGGTAACGGCTGGTAACTAAGGTGTTACTAAAGTTCGGGCATCATGTAGCCGACGGAGCGAACCGATTGAACGAGGGCGGCCCCTTCTGGGCCTAGCGATCCCCGCAGACGATACGCCGTCATCTTGATCATGTCTTTTCCACCCGACTCATCCTGCGTTTCCCATACGGAATTCAGCAGTTCGCGATAGGTGACGGGCTCGCCAAGATTTTGCACAAGCACTTCGAGGAAACGCCTCTCAATGCTTGAGAGGACAACGGGGACACCAAAAACAAACGCCTTGTGCTGACGCATATCAACACGCAAAGGGCCGTTCGTCACTACCTCAGATGTCAGCCCCTTTGAACGCCGAAGAAGGGATTGCGCGCGCAAGGTCAACTCTTTGGGACTAAACGGTTTGGTGATGTAGTCGTCTGCGCCGCTTTCAAGTCCTTTGATCCGGTCAGACTCTTCTGACAAAGCAGTAATCATGATGATCGGAACGTCACTCATTGCACGGATTCTTTGCGCAAGCGAAATTCCAGAGATCACGGGAATCATTAAGTCGAGTACGACGAGGTCGTAGTACTTCTTCGTGAATTTATCCCATGCACGCCCACCATCACTGGCGGTCTCTACCGTAATACCCGCGGTTTCAAGGGCAAACTTGATGATCATCAAAATCTGAGGTTCATCATCAACAACTAAAGCGGTTGTCGTCATTGCTCCTCCTTTGGCACCGTTGCGCTGCGCTGCGATCGCGGGATCGTCAGATAAAACGTCGTTCCTTTAGAAGCAATCGTATCGACAAGGATCGTTCCTCCGTGCAACCTCAGGATCTTTTGCGTGAGCATCATTCCAAGTCCCGTTCCAGGACGCAAGGATCCTCCGGTATCGAAGGGAATGAAGAGGCGTTCTTTTTCTTCAGGTGTCATTCCGCGCCCATCATCAACAACTGCGATTGTCACATCTTCATCGGAGTCTTGAACGCTCACGAGGATCGAGACGCCATCACCCGCGTGACGCGCAGCGTTGTTGATGACATTAGCGATCGCCTGCCCCATCAAACGCGGGTCAACGGACATGTGGATGGGAGCCCCATGATTTTCAAGGCGGATTGGTGCCGAATGGAAGCGGCGAAGTTGCGCAACATTGTGCCGAACAAGTTCACGCATTTCAACCCGTTTCAAGCGAAGATTAAACAGATCAGATTCCATCCGGATTTCTGCAAGCATGTCCTCCGCCATCTCGATGACCTGGTTCGAGTTCTCGGCGATCGTTTTGGCGAATTTCAATTGCATCTCGTTCATGGGGCCAGCAGAACCATCAGCGAGTAATTCAGCTGCTCCTCGAACGACAGTCAAAGGGGTGCGTAATTCGTGTGAAAGGACCGCGGGGCCGGCAATGTAGTCCTGATGCAATTGACGCAGCCGTTCTTTTTCTGCAAGAACTCGTTTGAGCTCATGCTGAGCACGCACAAGCAGGGCAAGCATGAGAAAAGCCAGGCTCCACGAGACGACCAGCACCACTACGGCCACTATCCACATCGGTTTCTTCACCTCCCCACCGCGCTCTCACCATTATGCCCACACCGTCAAGAAAGGCGAGCGAAAAAGCGAAGACACTCGTTCATTACTCCTGTTGTGAAACTTTGATCGGGTGGCGGATGATCGTTTTGAGCTTGTCAGGTGCCACTTTGCGTGCGTCTGAAAGATAGATTTCGTGGTGACGCCGCTCTTGCGTCAGGTCGATCGCGTATCCGCACTCACGCGCATAGGCGTGCATGGCCTCGACAGTGGCGGGCTCATCGTCGTAGCTGCCAATGTGCAGGCACTGCACGCACAAGCCTTCTTCTATCGTGAGGTACTCAGCCACCGAGCAGTCAACTTTCTTTTTCTTCGTCGCTTCCTGGACCGCCCAGTCGAAATCCTCGCGCGAAACAAAGTCAGGCAGCCGGATAACGGAAATCCAGTTGAAAGCCTCTTTGTGGGAATAGTCAGCGCCCTCGACACCGTCTTGCCACCAGAATCCCTCGAGTGGCGGTACGACGAAATCGACGTATCCGTCAATCTGACGGGAGCCTTTCTTGCTCATCTTGATCGTGTAGGAAATGGCATATAGGACAGAAATTGCCCTTTGGTAAGCACCCTCCGCGTCATTAGGGTCTCCACTACCACGCACAGCGACGAAGCGCATCGGTGGAACTTCAACGATACTCGGCCCTTTCTTAGGCGCGTAGAGTTCCTTATATTCCTTCTTAAAATCAAATGCCATCTCAGACTCCGGATGAGCTCAACAGTGACGACTATTGCTCTTCATTGTTACAGGTGAAGGAAGCAATCACACAAGGAATGCGGCCGTCAATAACGGTGTAGGTAACGTTGCGGTATCCCAATTTTTCAAAGAAAGCTCGATAGGAGTCCACATCGAATTGTTCCTTGAAGTCAGCACCGAGCTTCGCAAGGATCTTCGGGATTATTCCTTGTTTGCTTGGCCGACGCTTGACGTAAGTCGGGACGACGATAGTGCCTCCGGCGCGGACGACTCGTTCAAGTTCCCTCATGGCAGCACCAGGATCTGGAAGCAGATGGATGACATTACCTGCGATGACGATGTCGAAGGAATCGTCCGCGTAATGCAACTTTGTGATGTCAGCTCTTTCGACCGTAACATTGCGATATTTCGCAAGTTTCTTCCGTGCTTGTTTGAGCATTCCCTCAGAAAAGTCGGTAGCAACCAGCTTCTTGCACATCGGCGCAAGGAAGGTGCTGATTGCACCGGTTCCGCAGGCGCATTCAAGGACCTCGTCTTCGAGGCCAACCAGCTGAGCGACAGCGACGCCTGTTCCGCCATACACGCCGCGATTAAATGTGTTTTCGAAGAAGTCATAAAGGGGCGCAACCCGATCCCAGAACATCACTGAACCTCCGCGTGTCCACTGCCCGCATCATTGCGATATCGAAAATGCTACGCGCGCCCTGCATTTCGCACTAGCCCCAAAGGAAGTCCCTCTGTTTCATTGAGCGCACTCCCCCGCCTTGTACAGGAAAGGGGGCTCCACGCCCACCGGCGTGAAGCCCCCTGAAACAGCCTGCGAATTAGATCAGGCCCTGAGCGACCATTGCATCTGCAACCTTGATGAAACCAGCAAGGTTTGCGCCGGCGACATAGTCTCCGGGCACCCCATATTCGTCCGCGGTAGCCAAGCAGTTCTCATGGATTCCCACCATGATCTGGTGCAGCTTCGCGTCAGTTTCCTCGAAAGGCCACTGGGTTCGACCCGAGTTCTGCTGCATCTCAAGACCGGAAGTCGCAACACCGCCAGCATTGGATGCCTTACCCGGCGCGTAAAGGACACCGGCACTACGCAGCTCATCAATGGCCTCGGGAGTGGTGGGCATGTTTGCGCCCTCCGCAACCATCTGCACGCCGTTACGGATCAAAGCCTGGACGCCCTCAAGGGGGAGCTCATTTTGAGTTGCACACGGAAGTGCGACGTCACAGGGAACTTCCCAGATCGAGCCCTCAGCACTGAAGCGAGCGCTTGAACGCTGGTTTGCGTAGTCGCTGACGCGTCCACGACGGCGTTCCTTCACGTCCTTGAGCAGTTCAACATCAATGCCTGCCTCGTCAACAACGAAACCGGAGGAGTCAGAGACTGCAACAACCGTTGCGCCGAGTTCTTGAGCCTTTTCAGTCGCGTAGATTGCAACGTTTCCGGAACCGGAAACAACGACGCGCTTGCCATCAAAAGAAGTGCCGCGAGCGCGGAGCATTTCCTCGGCAAAGTAGACGAGGCCGTAACCGGTTGCCTCGGTTCGCGCGAAGGAACCTCCCCAGGTCAGCCCTTTGCCAGTGAGGACACCGGCATCGAAGCTATTGCGCAGACGACGATACTGACCGAAAAGGTAACCGATCTCGCGGCCGCCAACACCAATATCGCCCGCAGGAACGTCAGTATCGGGACCAATGTGACGCTGGAGCTCGGTCATGAAGGACTGGCAAAAACGCATGATTTCAGCGTCAGACTTGCCCTTGGGGTTAAAGTTCGCACCGCCCTTTGCGCCGCCCATGGGCAGGCCGGTCAAAGAGTTCTTAAAGATCTGCTCAAAACCCAAGAACTTAATGATGGATAGGTTTACCGAAGGGTGGAAGCGCAGACCGCCCTTGTAGGGGCCGAGAGCCGAATTGAATTGAACACGGAATCCGCGGTTGACGTGGATTTGTCCTTGATCATCGCTCCAAGGCACACGGAACATGACTTGGCGTTCAGGTTCTGTAATTCGTTCAAAAATAGCCAGATCCTGGTATTCAGGCTTGCGTGTAACCAGAGGCGTGAGGGTCATGAGAACCTCATAAACAGCCTGATGGAACTCAAGCTGGTGCGGATCGCGAGCAACCAATTCCTCAAAGACGGAGGAGAGCTCGCGGGGAAGTCGAGATGTATCAAACTTTTCGCTCATGTCTCGATCATTGCACCACTGGTTTTCATTTACTCTCTCTTTTCCAACATATGGACCCCCCATTGCTTAGACCCTCATCACGTTATGAATTTACTGATGATCGCTGCGCCTGCTGTATTGGCGCGAATGCTACCGCTAAGGTCAAGAACGTGACTCGATCAAAGACCCCCTACGAACTTGCTGCCCTTGCGACAGTGGCGGTCCCCCGCCTTGAAGTTGCCGGACTGCGTCCCCCGCAGTTCAGCGATGAAGTCCTCTCGGTCACCGGTCTCATCGACACTTCTGGCGACCGCTGGATGGTCGTATGTCCACATGACACGGTTGGTGGTTTGGACATGGAGGCCCAAAACGCCGTCTTAGAGCGCCTTGGGAAAGCTCACGATTTTTCGAAGATCCCTTTTGAAATTCCACGTCCTGCTGGTTTTACCCGCACCCCCGAGGGCGATCGAGTCATGGTTCACCGCGATCTTGGCGGTCGAGTCATGGAAACCTCGGATTTCGACGATCCTCATTTGCTTCCCGCGTCTTTGGGGAACGCGCTGGCGGCCCTGCACAATCTTCCTGAGCTCATCTACACGGGGGCTAATCTTCCCGCGTATTCAGCTATCGAGTGTCGCGATCGCCATCAGGCGGTCTTGGACGAGGCCGCGCAGGAAGTCGTTATTCCTGCGAACTTGTGGGACCGCTGGGAAGAGTCCTTGGAGAATTTGTCCCTGTGGCGCTTCCTCCCTTCCCCTATCCACGGCGATCTGTCCGAGACATCGATCCATGTCGATCACGGTCGGGTCTGCGCGCTGACTGGTTTTTCTTCGGCACACGTGGGAGATCCAGCTGTTGATATTGCGTGGGTTTTTGCTCGCGCTTCCGATGAGTTTTTGGAGCGTTTCCACGAGGCCTACCAGCAGACGCGTTCCGAGAAGGATTTGCATCTGCTTGAGCGCGCGGAGCTTTTGTCCGAGCTCGCTGTGGTGCGTTGGCTGGTCCATGGCCTGCATAGTGATGATTCAGAAATCGTTGACGAGGCCCGGGCAATGTTGGCCGATTTGTCGGCGAGCATCGGTGAGACACCTTCCGCAAAGCGCCACGAGGAAGCCGATGTCGCGCCGGCGCATTCGGAATCGCCCGAGGCCGCTCCTACAGCCAAGAACGTGCGCGCAGCCCAGGCCGCGCACCCAGTTCAGGATGCGCAATCAGTTCAGGATGCGCACACCGAAGCAGAGCTTCCTCCTTCTGGTGAGGTTGAGACCGAGGCGGGGCACACGGATGCGATCGAGGGACCAACAGAGCACCTCGATATGAGTGCTATTTTGCCGACGCACGAGTAGACCTATTGGTGGTCCCGCGCTTTGCGGGACCACCTCTTTTTCTTTAGATCTTTGGGTTATTCACAACGAGTTCACTCAGTGCTCGGGCGAGGTCGCTTTCCAGTCGATCGACTGGTTTGTTGGTAATTTTCGCGATGTCTTCGAGAGAGAAGTCCACGGGCCCGCCAATGAAATAGACACTAGCCTGCACCTGTTCTGGCGTAATACCGCGTTTATTCGCCCATGCAACACGATAGAGCTGGAGCTGGCGTGCGTAGTATTCCCATTTCTCGATGCTGGTAGCGGGGCCGGGCACTTGGGATGTCTTCCAATCGATGACAATGTCGTTGCCATGCGAGTCACGAAAGACAGCGTCAATGCGACCTTGAACGGATACTCCTGAATAGTTCAGAGCGAAGGGCTCTTCGATGGCAACAGGAATAAGAGAGCTCAAGTCAAGAGAGCGGAAGTTCTCTTGCATGAGGGAAAGCCTTTCCTGTTCCCTTGCGCTGAGAGCTTCAAGACCGACGACGGGGTTGTCCCAGAGCTCGCCGGTTGTCAGGTGGAGCTGTTTTTCGACCCACATGTGGAAAATAGTGCCTAGGAGGGAGCTGCGCTGTGGTGGAGTTGGCAAAGGCCGCCTCAGCCTACGCACCCAGGAATCACCGTCATCAATCAGGGTTGAAATACTGGTTGCGGGAACACGGTCAATACGAATTTCAGTCGCGTCTTGGCGTGCGCGTTCACGCTCTGTCATGAGCAAGAAAGTATCGCGGACAAGAGGGTTATCGAGCTGAGTTTTCAGTGTTTCTTCTAGGAGCTGTGTCGGGGTGTCGATGAGTTCTTGAACGCGCGTTGCACTTGCGTTGACGAGCTGACGCGAGCGTCCGGGAAGAATCGGATATTGCCGTAGCCTTGGGTCGATTTCTATCAGGGATTGATCCGCAATGTCTTCTTCAGGACGAGCTGCGATAGTGCTTTCATCAAGACCGAGCGCATTCACAGTTTCCATGAGGTAACGCGAGGGATCGCGTGGAGTCACACTGGTTGCGCCAACCCATGATCCAAGCAACAGCAGATCGTGGCGGGCACGCGTCCATGCGACGTAGGCCAAGCGTCGTTCTTCGAGCTCATGGTGAATTCCTTGCCTGCTGTGGACGGTATCCGCTGTCTGATTCGCATCCTTGTTGGAGGCAACATGCTTGTTGAAGATGCTCATTGGAGTAGTCGTTTTTCTCTCTGCTTCTTGGGCAAGGAGATCAAAGTACTCGACAATTCCCATTGAGCTGTATTCTTCAGGAACCATGTGTGGCAGATCGGCATAGTCTCTCCGCACGGGATACGGAAGTTCTTCAATCGAGGAGAACCATTCTGTTGTTCCCGGTGGGTCTTGCTTCCAGTCTCGTGGCTTTGACTTGTGATCGGGGAAGACTGAATCTTGCAGGCCGAAAACAGCGACTGAATCCCATTCCAGTCCTTTTGCCGAGTGGATTGTCAGCAGTTGAACTGCGTCAGGTCGAGTCGCGCTCACAGGGATTGCGAGGCCTTTTTCTTCGTCTTCAGCGACTTGGAGCCATGCGAGGAATCCTGGCAGGTCTGCGCCAGACACTTGCGCTTCATACTCGGCTGCGATGTCAACGAATGCGTCGAGCATCTCCATGCCCTGATCTCCAAGGGGATCAGACATGATTGCCTCGCGAAGTCCCAGGATGGATATGGCGCGTTCGACTTGTTCATCAAGTGCACGCCCCATCCCCTGGCGTATGACTTGAAGACGTTTGGCAAGAAGAGACAGACGTTGATGGGCGACCTCGCTGAATTCTGGCCCGCCTGATGAGGAGTGCCAGCCAATCGGGGGAAGCTGGTCAATTGCCTCGATCAAACTGAATTCTGGATGCGCGACAAGCCCCTGCGTCATTTGATGTGCCTGTTGTTTTGCGTACTGGTTAAGAACCAGTAGATCGGATGCGCCGATATCCATTCCAGTGACGAGGCGCATGAGAGCGGGGGCATTCGCGGGGTCTGCTGCAAGATCAAGTGCCGCCCGAACATCGCTGACCGCTGCTTGGTCGAGAAGTCCACCGAGTCCGACGACTTGCACGGGGATATCAGCGTCTTTAAGCGCCCGTTCTATCGCGGGGAAGTCCGAGCGACGTCGAGATAGTACTGCACAGGTATTCCACTTCCCGTGTTCGTCTTGGACTCGATGTTGTCGAGCGAATTCGACGACCGCTTGGAGTTGCTCATCATAGGTGAGGGGATAGCTGGTGCTGACTTGTCCGCAGCCAGCGTTTGGGCGTGGAGCAAGAACTGGGACTGTAATTCGTTGTGGTTTTGATTCACGAGTAAGGGCGTTGCTGCCATTACCAATGCGTGCTTGTCCCCGCAGGGGCTGAGCGATCGCATTTGCTGCATCAAGGATTGTCTGGTCATTTCGCCAAGCTGTTGAGAGAACCAATTGCGACGCGTCGTGGCACGGAGAAAAGCGAGTGAGGAAATCACTGAGGGCCGAGGCAGAAGCTCCGCGCCAACCATAGATTGCCTGACTGGGGTCGCCGACAGCGGTAGTTGGGTGGTCTGCAAAGAGAGCAGACAAGAAGACCATCTGGATGACCGAGGTGTCTTGAAATTCGTCAAGAAGAACTGCCTGGTAGTCGCTTCGAACTTGGCGCACGACGTCTTTGTTCGAGGTAACGATTTGTGTTGCCAGGAGAAGTTGATCAGAAAAATCGATGAGACCGTGGGCACGCTTATAGCTTTCGAAAGCTTCTGCGATATCAAGAAGGAGCAGGCGATTACGATTCGCCTCAATCATTTTCTTGAGATTCCCCGTCGGCTCCTTTCCGGAGATTGAAGCAACTTCTTCAAGTTCTTTTTGAAATGCACTCAGAGCTATTCGCCCATCGTCCAGCGTCATGTTTTGCTCGGCGATATGCCCAGACAAAGATAGGACGGCGGCAACGATGGTTGCGGTCGGCTTGTATTGCTCATCGCTTTGGGGGTATTCACCTCTCCAGTTTTCGACGATACTGCTGAGCACCTGGACTTGTTGTGCCTGTCCGATGAGCCGAGAGTCTGGATCAACGCCGATTGTTGCGCCGTATTCTCCCAGGATCCGCGCGGCGAAAGAGTTATATGTGAGAGCGGTAGGCTCTCCAACAAATTCCTGCCCACTATTCGAGGCAAGAGTGGCAAGGTCTTGGCGCATTTTCAGCCCGAGCTCACCGGCGGCTTTTCGTGTAAAGGTCAGGCCAAGGATACGCTCGGGATCGATGCCGTGGTGGGCGACCATGTAGAGTACCCGCTGCGACATCGTGGTTGTTTTTCCAGCGCCTGCTCCTGCAACGACGAGGAGTGGTTCAAGTGGAGCTTGAATAACCGCGCGTTGTTCTTCCGTGGGTGCAAGGAAAGGTTTGGAGCGTGGAGTCGCCATGCGAAGAATCTCGTCGACGTCCAGTTTTCTAAGGTCCATGGTTACTCGACGCTCCTTTTTCCTTGGTCCTTCGCCGGGCAGGATCTGGTGAATTCGCAGTATCTGCATGCTTCGTCGGATGGCGTGGCTATAAAGTGCGGGCCTCGCATCCGTGAAGCGACCTCGTCGAGTTGGCTGATCCAGTCATTTTTACTGTCGTCATCGAGTGGCTCTTGGAGGATTGTCCGAACATCTCCGTATCCGAGGTATTTCAGTTCAGCATCGATGATCGTGTAGCCGAGTTCTTCTGCAGCCAATTGATACAGAGCCAATTGCGGGTGGTCGGGATCGGTTTTAATTTTGCCTTTTGCACCCTTTTTCCCGGTCTTGAAGTCGATGATCCGCGCGCCTTCACCGCTGACCTCTAATCGGTCCATCCGGCCACGAATGTTCACGCTTGATACGGGAACGTCGAAGGGGACTTCGACGCGTACTTCGCCTGTAGCACCTTCTAGGTACTCCCCTAGCGCCGAAGCCATGTCACGGAGATGGTTGAGATGAATCTTGGTTGCTGCAGGTTCTTCGTCCAGATCCATCGCTTGGATTTCTTCTTCGAGAGCCTTGACAACGGCTTGTTTTGGTCCGTGCGGGAACCGCTCGGCGAGGCTGTGGATGAGTGTCCCATCGGCAGCGCTTTGTGTGGGCACAGATGAGCCACTGTTTGCCGAGAAGAACCAACGCAAAATACACGCACGCGCAGTGTCGAAGCTGGAGGGGCTGATGGAGACGTTCTGTTGTCCGTAAATTGCGCTATCGGAGCTGATTCCCCCTGCGCCGATCCATTTGTCCGGCTGAGCGCTGTGAACGCCGCGCTGGGCGAGTAGAGCAAGAAGATTGGCCGCGAGTTCACGAGTTTGGTCGTCTTCTTGAGTTGCAAGGAATCGCAGCCGCGCAACATGACCTGATAGATCCAAAGATGGGGGTACTTCTTCTGGTGTGAATCCTTCTTCAGGGATCTCGATTCCACTTGCCTTCGCGATGAGCTCGACGAATTGTGAAGGAGCTTGGTCCTCATTCGAGACGACGCCGATGTGGAGGAAGCGCGTTGCTCTTGATGTTGCGGCAAGCAAGCGGCGCAGTTCATTGTCCAGGATGGTTCGACGTTGAATGCGTGGATCGTCAAGAAGAGGTGTTGTTTCGCTGGGAGTGCTTTCGTTTTCGGCAGAATCGAGGCGGAGAATGTCCGTGAGGAGGTCGCCCCGCAACAGCCGGTGCCCGAGGCGTAGATCCGGCCATGAGCCATCTTGGAGTCCGTAGATCGCAACGGTGTCCCAGTGTTTCCCCATTGCTTGTTCTGGGGTCAGCACGTGAACACCTTCACGGCGAAGTGCTGTTCGCGCGATTGTGTCGATGGGAACGTCCGATTGGAGCAGCTCGGCTGCGAAGTCTGCGGCGTTTCCTTGAGGATTGCGCTGCTGCCAGATGTCTGCGACGCGGAAAAGCGCAATCACCGCGTCGAGGATGTCGTCGTAATAGTCGGAATCGGCGTCTTGAGCGAGTGCTCGATCGCTCAGGGCTTGGGCGACATCTGCCGTCTCCCAGGCCTTCCATAGGCCTTCTTCTGCGCTCAGTCCTGGGCTTTCTTTCCACAGGGACGAGGCCGTAAGTAGTTTGCGTAGTTCTGTTTCGACATGGTGTGGCAGAGAATCGGAATCCGCGAGGATCCGAGAAAGCATGTCTGTTGTTAAATGCTGTGAGAGGACTCCGTCGCGGACAGTTTCACTGTGCGCCCACACGTAGTTCTGAATTGCTGATCTGACGTGAAGCGTATCGATTGAAATAAGGTCGGAGCGAAGCCACAGGTCGATGAGCTGGGCTGCGCTGTCACTGTGCGGAATCAGCGATGTCAGTAGTGCCGATGTCATTGAGTTGGCGGCAAAGTCGAAGGCTTGTTGTCCTCCGGCGAGGGGAATATAGCTCCGCTTGAGAGCCCTTCGCGCCTGTTGAATGAGGGACTGAGAGCGGACAAGAACAAGTTGGCGGGACCAGGGAATATCGTCGTGAAGATGGTGGGATCGCAAGGCGTAGCCGATTGCCGCACCCATCTGTGCTGAGCTTGCACAGGAGTGGATTCGTACCGGGGTTTCTGTATCTGTTGTTCCTCCGAGGAATGGGGCCAAACGCCGAGAAATTGGACCGGATTGGGTGATATGCGAACTGATCTGGCGATTCAGTTCATGCAGTCGCGGAGTTGAATGATAGCTTCCGCCGCAATCGTCAATATCGACGCCTAAGACTTTTGCGAGATCAAGGTCGAGGTTCGCGTAACCGCGCTTATACGCGGTCACGGATACGTCCGGATTGGAAAAAGCAATGATCTGGGTGCCGTGTTGGCGCGCGCTTTGAAGCAGTGGAAGAAGCGAAGGCGTGCAATCCTGCAGATCATCAATGAGGATGCACTGCGGTAGTGGTGTTTCACTGCGGAGCCGCAAAGTCTCAATGTCTTGATCCCAGCGCGAAAGCAGTCGCGCTGCACTGCGACCAAGGGCAGCGCCGTGAGCTTGCATTGTTCCACGGTATTCCACTGCAAGTTCGGGGATCTCTTGCCATTTGCGCAGGAGGAATGCGACGGCCTCCCATTGCGGGATTGAATGGATGTTTGCAAGTTCTGCAAGGCTGTCGGGGGCAAGCCCTGCCTCGGCAGCAAGATCAATGAGATAGCGCAGCTCCATCTTAAAAGCGGGTAGCGTTTGAATAGTTTGCGAGAGATCTTCCGGCCAGTTGAGGGTCGTTGTCTCAAGAAGCTGCGCGATCAGACGATCGATGCTTGCACCGGTGAGCAGTTCAACGTCCCCCAGAGGTTCGTCACGCGTATTGCGCCACTGAGAAACAATCGAATACGCCCAAGCTGTGGGCGTGCGTACAGGACGAACAGCATCGGGAGCCATACTTTGGACAGCTGGCGTCAGTGCATCGGCCCGCGAACGGTCAGGAGTAAGCACAAGGAAGCTGCGTCCCTGTCGAACGAGCTCTGCGACTGCGCTGAGCAGGAGTGTGGTCTTTCCGCTTCCAGGAGCACCGCGAAGTACAGCGTCGGAGCTCATCATGCGTTGGAGGAGTGCACGCTGATGATCATCGAGGTGAGGAAGGCCGGAAAATCCCGAGCCAATCTCTATCCGTACCTGTTTGTTACCCATATAGTGATTCTGACAGAGGCCATGTGCATTTGGAGCCAACTTTTGGCTTCACGTCGAGATTGAGAAAAATGTGCCCCCGAAGCGGAAGCTTCGGGGGCACATTCTGGCAGTCATACTCAAAGTGAGGGCTTACCCTTTACTGAAGTGAATATTCCTTTTTGAATGCCTTTGTTGAAGAGATAGTGCTGTCAATCATCAGCGTAACTGGAGCAGCTGCATCGCGAAGAACATACCCTTCCACAAGGGTCATGCTTTTACCAGCTGGGACCTCTTCCAAGTCCGCGAAAGGCTCGTATCCTTCAGGCATTAGATCATCGGAATAAATTGCACTATCGAGCGCAGCCTTGTTTTGGGATACCTCAACATAGTATGCAAAAGGATTCAAACTACTTGTGTCATTATTTGTGATCTTTAATGTCACAGCGACCGTTGGCTGACCTTCCCGATCATCTACCGACTCCTCGACCTTCTTCACCTCAATCGTGACCTTACCGTTCTCCAGCTGAACAACATCCGAGGTCGCACCAGCTTTGGAAGCTTGCGGCGATACAGAAGATGTCCCAGCGGCCTCACCATTAGCCTTCGAATACATAGCTTGGCCTCCCAAAACAGCAGCAATAGTGAGAGTCGAAATCACCAGTGAAGCAATTGCCATACTGGAGCCGCGGTGAGTCGCATCCGGGCGTGTCTGAACGACAGCGAGAATCGCAACGACTGTAGCAATAAGGGCCAGAATTAAAATCAGATATTTAAGAGCCGGAACCCAGAACAGGAGAAGAGAAATAATTCCCAACACGAGTGCGGTGATAGCAAGGGGAGATAAGGGTTTAACTACAGGTGCTACTCCAAATTGTCCTTGAGGAGGAACAGTCGAATAAACCCCCTCAACGGGCATTTCCTGCGGATAAGGAGGAAAAGACATCGTTCACCTTTCGAGTAGATTCAACTTTAAGCTTTACCGCCAGAACACAAAACAACTCGTCAATACAAACCGATAGCTGCCGCTTCTCGCACTATTTTCAACACAACCCCACATACTAACCACTTAGATACTAAACCGCGACAACGCTTCGACCGACCCCACAATTACGCTCTTGCAGAAATAGCAGGCCCTCTCCCCCACCTGCACGTACTATGAGGACACAGAAGACCATTCGATCCATAACATCTGGGAGTCGCAGTGAACATTACGATCGGTATCAATGCAAGTCCGCGCGAGCTCGACCTGGAGGTAAACCTCAGTGAAGACGAGCTCTTCGCTCAAGTGAGTGAAGCCCTCCGCGCTCAAACGCCGCTACTCCTGACCGACACTAAGGGAGAGAAGACACTCATCCCCGCGCAGGCAATTTCCTTCGTGCGCGTCACGGCGCAGCAGAGCCACCGCGTCGGCTTCGCCATTCACTGAGAAGCCGCGCGTTTATTTCTTCACAAGTCCACCTGTTGCCCTAGGCACGCAGGTGGATTTCCTTCATTCGTTCAGCATGTTCACTGCTCAGCACTTCAGCAATGGTGTCTGAGTCTTCGGGTGACAGCGATAGGTCCGGGTGCATAAACATCGTCGAACGCACCAAACCCAAAACTTCTCCGGCAACTCGGCGCGCCCACAAGGACAGCCTCGCCGCAAGCTGCTCGTCGGCCTCGAAAATGGGGGCAAGGTTCTCGCGCACCCACTCCCCCTGCTCAAGATCCCAATTCGCTCCGGGGAAAAGATTCTTTCGCGAAGCGATCTCACGCAGGAAACCACCAAGGACCCCCAAGGTCACATAGGTTTTAATGGAACGCTCATGCCATGTCTTCGGGCGCGTGCGGGCATCGAGGTCGTCATAGAGCCCGTCGTAGGCTCGCGCATACGTAGACAAATCCATTCCACGGTGAGTACACCACGTCTCAACCTGAGTAAAAGTCTCGAAAACACGCGTCGCCATACGTGCGTGTTCCACCTTCGCTTCGAAGGTCGGAGCCTGGTCACTATCCTTTGCCAGGCGAGTCATTGCAGCCAAAATCGAATACGCGATCAGACCGACGACTTCCGCGTCGCTGTCCGCCACAGGTTCATAGGTGCGTTCCATGGCATAACACTACATCACGCAAACGTGACGGGTTCCTCTTCGGACAAACCTTGTCAACCTCGTACAATGAAAAAGACAGTGCTGACCGATCGCACGCGAGAAAAGTTTCCCGGGCAAGTGCCCACAAGAAGACCGCGATCGGCTGCAATTCTCAACGGGGTTTTTCCCCAGGACAGGTTGATTGTGACTTCACCTTCTGAGTACTCCGCCGGCGTTGTTCGTCTTGGCGCGATTGCTGCCCCTTCCACTGAAGAAGAGACCACCCCCGACATTACAAACTTGGGAAATGAAACTTTCGAAGCGAAATCTTTCGCTGATTTCGGGGTCAGTGACCCCATCGTTGACGCGCTCGAAGAACGCGGCATCACCCACCCCTTCCCGATCCAAGCCCTGACTCTTCCCGTCGCACTGGATCGCCACGACATCATTGGTCAAGCCAAGACGGGTACCGGTAAGACTCTGGGATTCGGCATCCCTGTGCTGGAAGACGTCATCGCCCCGGATGAAGAGGGCTACGAGGACCTTCTCAACCCGAATATGCCGCAGGCACTCATCATTTTGCCGACCCGCGAGCTCACCAAGCAGGTGGCCGAGGACCTCCGGGCAGCCGCCTCGCACCTGTCGACGCGCATCGTTGACATCTACGGCGGCGTCGCGTTCGAACCTCAGATTGACGCACTCAAGCGAGGCGCGGATATCGTCGTCGGTACCCCCGGGCGCTTGATCGATTTGCTCCGTCAAGGTGTGCTGCACCTCAACGGCGTGGAAAACGTTGTCCTTGATGAGGCCGACGAGATGCTTGACTTGGGCTTCCTCCCCGACGTAGAGACCTTGCTTTCGCGCATTCCCGCGGACCGCCACATGATGCTTTTCTCGGCAACTATGCCCGGCCCGGTGATCACGCTGGCTCGCAAGTTCATGACCCAGCCGACCCACATCCGCGCGCAAGATCCTGACGATCAGGGACAGACCGTCAACACGGTCCAGCAGGTCATCTACCGCGCTCATGCCATGAACAAGACCGAGATCGTTGCGCGTATCTTGCAGGCACGAGGCCGCGGTCGCGCCGTGATTTTCTGCCGAACCAAGCGTGCGGCTGCGCGCGTTGCTGACGAGCTCAGCGAGCGCGGTTTTGCCGTTGCGGCCCTCCACGGGGACTTGGGCCAGGGTGCGCGTGAGCAGGCTCTGCGTGCTTTCCGTAATGGCAAGGTCGACGTTTTGGTCGCGACGGATGTTGCCGCGCGCGGCATCGACGTTGACGATGTCACCCACGTCATCAACTACCAGTGCCCCGAAGACGAGAAGGTCTACATCCACCGCATTGGTCGCACCGGTCGCGCGGGGAATTCTGGCACAGCCGTGACCTTCGTGGATTGGGACGATGTCCCGCGCTGGTCATTGATTTCGAAGGCACTGGGCTTGGGCGTTCCCGACCCTCTGGAGACTTACCACACCTCGCCGCACCTGTACACGGACTTGGATATTCCCGAGGACGTTACCGGGCGCCTGCCTCGTGCGAAGCGTACGCGCGAGGGACTTGGCGCGGAAAAGCTTGAGGATTTGGGCGCTCCTTCCCGCCGTGGACGAGGCCGAGGCCGCTCAGGTGCTCGCACGTCCTCCCGCTCTGGCGAGGGTAGCCGAAGTAGGCGCCGCGACCGTAAGGATGGCGATCAGACGATGAATCCTGGAAAGCAGGGGCGCTCCGACCGCGGTACGAAGGGCCGTGGTCGTGGTGAGCACTCGCCTGCACCGCGTAAGCGGGTGCGCCGTCGTAAGGGCAGCGAGGAGTAAGGCGCGCGTTTACCGGCCGAGGAAAGGCAGGGTGTTTTCGCGTAAGACAGGATTGGCAAGCACCCAGTGAACAGCGGCTTCGCGTAAGACGTCACTGGCCTCGGTTGATTTTCCACCGCGAAGGTCCCCCACTGCTTTCGTGGCGCGCGCAAGCTCGTCTGCGCTGAGGGGGACCTGAGAGGAAATGATCTCGAGGAATTGCTTGAGGAGCGCGTTAAAAGTCGGTTCCCAGTTAATGCCGCCGTTGTCGTAGACCTCGTAGGCAACCTTGCCCGTGATCCTGATGGCTTCGCCTTGGAGTGTCTCGGCCTGATTATCAAGTGGAACGAGCAAGTCCCAAAGTTCGTTGGAAAGCTTCTTCCAGCTCTTTGAAGGATCGAGCTCGAGCTTTTCTCCAACGCTTGGGGCGGGACGCGCAACTTGCTGAGCGACGCCGAACATTTCGCACAGCTGCCGCAAGGCTTCCGCGGCTTCTTGGAAGCGGGGGTTGCTGGCATCTTCAGGGTTGTGGGCGATGATCGAGCAGCGATCTTTATCCATGGCTTGAAGAGCTTTGTATTCCTCGCCGCTTGGGTGTGCACCATGAGCACGCAAAACCTTGAAAATACGCAAGATTCTGGGGGAATCAAACAAGTTGTACCAACTGAGCGCGTACTTCGTCAGCGTGTAGTCCCCATAGATCTTTGAATGCGCATCAAGAGTGGGGTCAGCGCCCCACTGGATCATCTGTTCCACCTCGGGCGCGTCCAGGCGTTCGACAGCGCCGAACAACGGAGTTTGGTCCGTGTTATCTCGGGCATTGATATCGCCGCCAAGGGCAATGAGACCGGGGATCAGATCGGGTCGACGTTGCTTGACGCGGCAGTGAATGGGGGTTTGTCCGCGTTCATTGCGACAGTTGATGTCCTCGCCTCGAGCGACCAAGAACTCGACAATCTCTTGCGAGCAGAGGAGGTGCAAGAGTTTGGGCTTTCCGTATTCGCTCCGCAGGTATGCGCCAATCTCGCAGTTTTTCACTGCCTCAGCCACGGCCTCGACGTCCCCGCTTGCGAGGATTTCTTTGATGTCGTTGGGGAGAGTTTTGCGCATTCCGACCTCCACGTGAACGTTATTCTTCAAGAATAGCGTCTTGAAGGATCCCTCTCCCCCGACACCTCTCTGCGTAATCCCGCGGTCTTGAACCTAGGCGCGCCATCGGGGCGAACAGTTTATATATTCTGCTCAGCCAACGCGGGAGATTTTAACGATCGCGCCTTCATCGCTGACGGCGACCAGCTCGTAGGCAAACTCGCCTTCCAGCATCATGTCGATCTGGTTGAGCAAGGGCGTTGGCACGTGAGGCGCGACCAGTTCCATCGCCTCGCCAACATTCAGAGAAGACACCGCACCCAGGATTGCGGGGTGACGCAAGCGAGGCGGGAAGGGACGCGCATCCAAGCGCGGCAGCTCAGCCTCGTGGTTACAACCGCAACCGCATCCACCGGAGTTCTGAGCAGGCTCCTGCGCCTTTTCGGCGGAAACATCGCGGAGGTCAAATTCGGGCAGGTCAGAATTGGGTTCGATCATGAGTTTCCTCTCGTCGGGCCTCGGCGAGTGTCATTAACGCCTGAGCAACGGCTTCTAATAAAACATAGTCTATACGTTTTTATTAAAGCTGCCCTTCGAGGAGTCTTACTCCTCCGAATCCATCAACACACGCTGGACAAAACGCGGAAGCGCGGCGGGACGCTCACGACGCCCTCCCCTAGTGAAGAAGAACATGCGAATACGCCCCCACAAGGTCGTGCGCACGCTGGAAGGCCAACGGTGAGTAATGTACTCAACCGCGTCGGAAACCTCGAGGCGCCGCGTTGAGTTACCCACGCGAACCCACAGCTCCGGCGCCCCCTTACCTTTGGGACCAAGGAGGTACACAGGCCTCGGGCTGGGAGGAACGGTCACGCGGCAGACTTCCTGAGCCTCGTAGCCCTATTGGGGATCCGTGGCCGGAGCGAAATCGACGCTTGGCAGCGCAGCCGCGTTAGTTCCGAGGCGTTGCCCCCACAGATCGCGAATCCACAGTTCAAAACGATCAGCATCAGGACTCTTCAATGTCGCATAGTCCGGGCCTAAACCGATGAGCTTTCCATCATCATCAACACCGATGAGGAGCGTTCCGCCACCGGAATTCATGAAGGCAGCAACAGTCTTGGCAATGACGGTCTCCATCGCATCATCCCGCTGCTGGGTACGCATATTCCAGCGTGCGCTGGACTTGAATTCGCGCGTATCGGATTCGCCTCGCGCGGCAACCTCAGCGATCGGATCGAGGCCGGGACGCGGGTGCAGATAGGCGACGATGAGAGCGCAGACAGTGACGACAAGGAGGGAAACCACGGCCGCGACGGCAATCATGGCCGGGCGCCACATATCAGAGCTTGAGAAAATCCAGCCGGCAAAGAGCAGTCCAGCCCACACACCAAGCATGCCGGTCAAAGTTGCTGAGGCAGTGGACATCGTCATTCGCGAAGCAAGGAAACGGCGAACAATCATGCCAATGAGCCAGGCAAGCACGACAACTGCGACTTGAATCCCAACCCATCTGAGCAGATCAGGGTTTTGAGGAGTCGCGGAGAAATTCGGCTGCCCCGTATTCATGTCAACGATCATTCGGCTTCCTTTGAGCATTTCGCCTGCACCTCGCGGCGATAGAAGGAGTGTCATCTAGGTTTAACGGTACCCAGTCGCCCGCGGAAAAGCTCAGCGATATTTGCAGAATTATCCCTTAAGCAAGAAACCCAAACACCGCTCCCCAACCAACGAGGAGGTTGGCAAGGGAATGCATCATCCAACTGGGAAGAATGGAACCGCCTGCCGCCTCTTCGTTCACCCAGCCCATAATCCAGCCACTGACCGCAGTCAGCACTCCCACGCCAATAAGTGGGAGCAGGGTGAACGCTGAGGAAAGCAGAACCACATGTACAAGACCGAAGACCACGGCCTGCACAGTGTTTCCAACTCTGAACCCAAACTTCTCGCTCAGCTTCTTTCCAAGGAATCCTCGAAAGAGGATCTCTTCCGATAGGCCGGTCTGAATGAAGGCGTAGAAGAGAACCGCTATCGCTCCGTAGATCCCACTGCCTGCGAAGCGTGAGGAGGCTGTCCCGCCAGCAGCCGAGGAAAGAAGCGCGACTGAAAGCACGGCGACAGCGGCCCATACCATGAGCGCGAGCACAAGACGCTGGCGCTTTGCTTTCCACTCGGGGACGACGAGGCCAATCCACGTTGCGAACTCAACGCGCCTGCGCGTTGCAACAGCCCACCATGCAACCGGAAGAACAAGGGCAAGTGCGAGCTGAACAAAAGACGAGATAACAGTCGTGAATACCATCGCAGCCTCCAACAATTGCGCGCAGTCTGCTTTCAAGGATACAGAGCGCGCGATTAGCTCATCGCAAAGACGTGCGCCTTTCAATCGAGCGCGAGGCCCACACAGCTAGGAATAGCGCAAAGAGAGGGACCAAAATACACGCGCCCATTCCCCAAACATTCGGATACCCATCAGTTCCTAAAGTCGCGCGATATGACGTCCACATAACCTCGGTACTGAATTGACCGTCAGGAGTCATCGAGAAGGGCATGAAGAAGGTTCCAATTCCACTCAAAACCTGGTCAACAATGTAAAGCAGGACCAATCCGATAGCCACCGCACCAAAGCCCATGTGGTTGAAGCGTCCTTCGGCCGCAAGACTCATGACCGCACAGACCTGAAGAATCAGCGCAAGACACGAAACGATCCATGCAATAAACAGGATCACAAGCACCAGAGTCGAAAAAGTCGCAAATAGCGAACGCGGGCCGGCAGTGTAGTCGGCGAGGGTGATTCCCTGACTCCATGCCGCTGCCCAAGCAACTGCAATGCCTCCGCCGATGGCTAAAGCAAGTGCGACGAGGAATTCGATGATCATTCGGCTGACCTTTGCCCAGTAGATCACGGCGCCTGACACGGGCAGAGTCATGGTGAAGTACCCCTGTTGTCCGTACAGAGTCTTCCAGTAGTCACTCATTCCACTGATCGCTGCACCCACAGGAATCGCTACGCACATCAGGTAACCAAACATGGTCATTGTCCCGCTCAGTCCTGGGACTCCACTTGCGACAACACCGACCGTCACGGCAAGGATCGCAATAGCGGTCCCCATTTCACGAAGATCAGCACGCAGGCGACTACTGATTTCATAAGACAGCATTTTCCCGAACATCAGCGGTATTCCTTCCTGAAAATCGCATCTAAAGAGTCCCCACGCGTTGCACGCAGATCATCCGCATCTCCTTGAAGAAGAACCCGTCCCTCTTTCATGAAGAGCGCATAGTCGACGAAATGTTCGATATCCGAAATCAGGTGGGTTGACATGATGAGGAGCGACTCGGGATTGAACTCACGCAAAATACCCTCGAGGATAATGTCGCGAGTTGCTGGGTCTACTCCACTAATCGGCTCGTCCAACAAGAAAACCTTCGCTTTGCGCGCCATGATCAGGCTGATTTGAAGCTTTTCTCCCATTCCTTTGCTCATCTCACTGAGCGGACGATTCTCGGGGAGTTTAAAGAAATCAACCATGGTTCGCGCTCTTTCCGGTTCAAAATCAGCAAAGAAACGCGAGTAGATGTTAATCGCACGCTCCACGGTCCATTCGCCGTTAAGGAATGCTGCCGAAGGCAAGTAGGACACAATGGCTTTTGTATCGATTCCAGGTTTGTGTCCATCGATACTCACCTGCCCTTGATAATCATTCAATACGCCCGCGAGGATTTTCAGCAGCGTCGTTTTCCCACATCCGTTGGGACCCATCAGACCGACGATGTGCCCGGAATCCAGTGACAGCGAGTAGTCCCGTAGAGCCGGCGTTTTCCGGTAATGCTTCGTGAGGTGGTCCACGTGGACGAGGCCGTGCCCCGCACACCTTGACCGCTCAGTTTGTGTGGTCATGAGTATGCCTCCTTGGCTACTTCTCCGTGGCATCCCAACGTTGATCGATCAGAGCCCGGGCACCTTCCAGATCGATTCCCAGTGAGCGACATGCGCGAATGTAGGCGTCTGCCGCAAGATGCGCGTCGTTCTTCCGTAGAGCATGCAGAGCGCGTTCATCAGTTGCGACGAAGCGTCCTGCGGTCCGTTTCGGGACCGTCAGTCCTTCTTCATCAAGTGCACTCAGGGCTCGCTGAACGGTATTGGGATTGGTGCCTGCCTCGATCGCGAGATCACGCACGGAGGGGATCTTTTCGCCAGGTTTCCACGTACCGTCGGTAATACGAGCGCGGAACGAATCAGCTAATTGGATCCAGATTGGACGGGTGTCATCGATGCGCATCGATGTATCCCTCCTGTCTATCTGTATTAATACACTAATACAGTGCCACACTATCGAAACTGTGTCAACACAGTAATACAGTTTGATCGGAACACGAAGGACAGCAAACGCCCCGTTGGGAAAATCCCAACGGGGCGTTACGGCATTAAGCCGTGCATTCAGCCTCTAAATGGCCGCCTATGACGCATTCACGCAATCGGCTCGGCGCTGATGTGCCAGACCTCGCGAGCGTAATCGCTGATGGTTCGGTCAGAGGAGAAACGACCGGAACGCGTGATATTGACCCAAGCCCTACGTGCCCAAGCCTCTTGGTCGCGGTAATCCTGCGCCATACGATCCTTCGTCTCACGGTAGGAAGCGAAGTCACCCAAGACGTAGTAGACGTCAGCTGGCTCATATCCCGATTCCAGAAGCGACCAACGCAGATCATGGAACCAACCAGAGTTGGAATCATTCAACGTTCCATCGGTCAAAGCATCGATCACGCGCTTCAAGCCAGGCACATTCTCGTAGTGCCAGCGAGGATCGTAGTGGCGACGAAGCTCGGGAAGCTCATCATCGGTTGCACCGAAGATGTACGCGTTCTCCTCCCCCACGGCCTCGAGAATCTCAACGTTCGCACCATCCAAGGTTCCCAAGGTCAGCGCACCGTTCATCATGAACTTCATGTTGGACGTGCCCGAGGCTTCCTTTCCGGCCATCGAGATCTGCTCGGAAACATCCGCAGCAGGAATGATGTGCTCGGCGGGCGAGACATTGTAGTTGTGAACGAAAACGACCTTGATGCGGCCATTGATGTCCGGATCGTTATTGACCAGGTCAGCAATGGTGTTAATCAGCTTGATAATCGCCTTCGCGCGAATGTAGCCGGGGGCAGCCTTCGCGCCGAAAACGAATACGCGCTTGGGAACATCCAGAGCAGGATTGTCCTTGATGCGGAAGTACAGATCCAAGACGTAGAACGCGTTAAGCAGCTGACGCTTGTACTCGTGTAGACGCTTGATCTGAACATCGAAGATCGCATCGGGATCAATCTCGACACCCTCGCGAGCCTTCACCCACGCGGCAAAATCAACCTTGTTCGCATGCTTGATCTGAGACAAACGCGCATACAGATCAGAATTTCCGGCATCTGTGAACTTCGCAAGCTCATCAAGATCGGTCACCCAGCGATCCGATCCGGTCACCTCGTCAAGGAGGGCCGCCAAACGCGGGTTGCACTGTTTGAGCCAACGACGCGGAGTCACGCCATTGGTCTTGTTATTAAAGCGCTCGGGCCAAATCGCATACCACTCTTTGAGCGTCTCACGCTTGATAATTTCAGTGTGCAGTGCAGCCACGCCGTTGATCGAGTACGAGGCGTAGCAGGCAATCCACGCCATACGGACAGTGTTACCCGAGACGGGAGCCATGTAGTCGATGGTTGCACCATCAACGCCGCGCTCGGACATGTCCAGGCGGAAACGACGATCGATCTCTCGAACGATTTCAGAAATACGGGGGAAGAGACGATCAAAGATGTGGATGTCCCAGGTCTCCAAAGCCTCAGCCAAGACCGTGTGGTTCGTGTACGCGAAAGTATGTGAGACAACTTCCCATGCTTCTTCCCAGCCGAGGCCATGCTCATCCATCAGGATGCGCATGAGTTCCGGGATAGCCAAAACCGGGTGCGTGTCATTGAGCTGAACGGCATTGAACTGCGCAAAGCCGCGCAGATCATCGCCGTGTTCTGCGACGTAGTTATCAACGATTGCCTGCAGAGAAGCCGAGCAGAAGAAGTACTGCTGGCGCACGCGCAGAACCTTACCTTCGAAGGTCGTATCGTTGGGGTACAGCACGCGGGAAATATCCATGGTGCGTTCGCGATCAACGATCGCGTCGGTAAAGCGCTGAGAGTTGAAGGCATCGTAGTCGAAGTCCTCCATGGGCTCAGCCTTCCACAGGCGCAGCGTATTGACGTTCTTCGTGCCGTAGCCGGTAATCGGCATGTCATAAGGAACGGCGCGGACAGTCAGATCCGCGTAGCGAACAATGCGCTGTTCTTCCTCGCGGCGAATGACGAAGGGGTAACCCTCTTCCATCCAGGGATCGGGATGCTCAGTCTGGAAGCCATTATCGAAAAGCTGCTTGAACAGACCGTAGCGGTACAAAATACCGTAGCCAGCAACCGGCAGATCCAAGGTTGCGCACGAATCCAGGAAACACGCAGCCAGTCGACCAAGGCCACCGTTACCCAGCGCAGCATCGGGCTCTTCTTCCAAGACCACGGATAGGTCCTTGCCCAGCGCTGCCAAGGCCTCGCGGGCCTCGTCAACCATTCCAAGGTTGGAAAGATTATTTAAGAGCGCCCGCCCCATCAGGAATTCTGCTGAAAAGTAGTGTTCCATGCGCCCCACTGCGTAGGTGCGCTCTGTTGCATGCCAGCGGTCAGCGATGCGATCGATGATCGCCGCAGATAGCCCCTGCCATGCTTCCATCTCGGTTGAGACGCGTTCAGGGCGTCCAGAGACCGCTCGAACCTGCGACTTTAGCTGTTCCTCTAGGGACCGGCTCATAAAATCTCTCCTTGCGATTGACTCAGCACTACCGGTAGCACTGAGTTAAGCCTACTGCAGGCTTTCGCGTGGTAGCGAGATTAAAGTCCTCTGGTGAGTGTCAACCGCCCCTACTTGACAATCCCAGCATTCTTAATGAAGTCGAAGACTCCACCCATAACCAGTTCGGTTGCGATTGCGGCAAGAAGCACACCGGAGATCTTGGTCAACAAGAGGATTCCACCGGTTCTCAGAAGACGAGAAAGCTCAAGGGAGAAGCGCATCGATGCCCAGATGACGACGTGGGTGGCAACCACTGCCAGAACCACAGCAACAATGGATCCCGTCGTATGTGCCTGAGCCATGGACACCATGACGGCGACGATCGCACCGGGGCCAGCAAGCAGAGGAATGCCCAGGGGAACAAGAGCCACGTTCACAGCGTCATCGCCAGTGTCCGGCTGGTCCATATCGCTCGAGGTCAACAGTTCCATTGCGACCAAGAAGAGGAGCACACCTCCGGAGAGTTTCAAGGACTCCATCGAGATCTGCAGGGCTCGAAGAATCTGCTGCCCCAAGAAAGCAAAAGCTAAAATCACGCCGAAAGACACCAGGGATGCCTGGATAGCTGCCTTACGCTGCGCTTTAGGGGAGAACTTTGACGTCAATGCCAAGAACACGGGCATCAAGCCCATCGGGTCCAAAATGACAATCAGGGTCGCAAAAGTCGTCAGCAGTACCGTAACGTCCACAACAGAGCCAATATTCATGGGCGCAAGACCTCTAAAAATGCTTCCTCTTCGAGTTTGTTCAGAACCGACTGATCCGTAAGGTTTTCTCCTAGCCGATTCGGTTTGCCTCGCCCATGGTAGTCAGATGAGCCGAAGACTTCCAGCTTCAAACGATGGGCAATTCTATCGACATCTGCACGGTCCTCATCCCCGTGATCTCGGTGATCACGTTCAATACCGAACAGGCCCGTTTCTTTCATCATGTCAATGACTTCTTCGGGCAAGAGTCGCTGGCGTGCCCGGGCTCGAGGATGAGCCAAAACCGGAACACCTCCAGCAGCGCGCACCAGTTCAACCGCGTCAACCGGATCGGGAGCCCAATGCATGACGAAATAGGGGCTGGAAGGATGCAGGGCCTTGACAAAAACTGCACTGCGATCGGGGAAAGCACCGATGGCGACAAGGGCATCAGCAATGTGTGGACGTCCAACCGGCCCCCCATCCGGCGCCAAAGCCTGAACTTGTTCCCAGGTGATCGGGTAGTCTTTCGAAACTCTCTCGACCATTCTTTGCGCGCGTGTCAGGCGCGACTCAGTGGCGCGGCGCTGGACGGCAAGCAAGGCCTCGTTCGTAGGATCGGGAAGGTAGCCCAAGAGGTGGACGGTGATTCCCTCGCGCGCACACGACAATTCGACGCCTCGAACCAACGCAACCCCAGTGGACTCAACGCAAGCGGCGGCCTCGTCCCAGCCCGCGTAGGTATCGTGATCGGTCAGACCGACAACGTCCAATCCCGCCTCGCGGGCCTTGTGCATCAGTTCTTCCGGGCTATCGGTTCCATCCGAATATGCACTATGCGTGTGAAGATCGATCCTGCTCATGCTTTTAGGATACGGTCCCCCTAGCACGTCCCGCTGTGAAAGTGAGACCATGACACCATGAATACGAGTGATACCACTTCTAACCAAGAATCGGCCGACACCTTGGCCGAGCGCGTGAACAACCGTTCACGCCGTCCGTCATCGGACGCTTTCCGCGAGTTCATGGGCTCAAACTGGGGTCCCCGTCCCGACGCAGGGATCACGCGAGCACCCGTCGCCGACTATCTTCCCGCGCGCGCTGTAGCAGCGGGAGAGCCTTTCCCCGGCGAACGCCTCGTCATCCCCGCGGGCACCTACAAGGTCCGCTCGAACGACTGCACCTATCGTTTCCGCGCGTACTCTGCTTTCGCGCACCTGTCAGGTCTAGGCCAAGAACGTGAACCCGATTCCGTGATCGTTTTGGAACCCCTCCCCTCCGGCGGCCACGAAGCAGTGCTTTTCTTTAAGCCCCGCACTTCGCGTTCCTCACAGGAGTTCTACTCTGATTCGCGCTACGGCGAGTTCTGGGTGGGCGCACGCCCCTCGCTTGAGGAAGTCGCAACCGAAACCGGTCTGCGCTGCGAGCACATCGACACCCTTCGTGATGCGCTGGCTAAGGATGCGGGAAGCGTTCGTCTTCGCGTGGTCCGTAACGTTGACGAGGCCGTCGAAGCGATGGTCAACGAAGTACGCCTCCAGGCAGGCCTCCCCTTCGGTGGAGATGCCACTGAAAGCGATGATGCGCTTGAGGAACGCCTCTCCGAGATTCGTCTGTGCAAGGATGAGTTTGAAATCTCTGAACTTCGTCGCGCAATCGAGATCACGAAGGCCGGTTTTGAAGACATCTTGCGGGCCCTCCCCCGCGCCGTGGGACACCATCGCGGCGAGCGCGTAATCGAAGGCGCTTTCGGGGCGGTCGCACGCGAAGAAGGCAACGGTCTGGGCTACGACACCATTGCGGCCTCGGGAAACCACGCGAATACGCTCCACTGGATCGATAACGATGGTCCCGTGAATGAAGGCGACCTGGTTCTGGTCGATGCTGGCGTCGAGGTCGATTCTCTGTACACCGCAGATATCACCCGTACGCTCCCCGTCAATGGAAGATTCTCCCCCACTCAGGCGAAGGTCTATCAGGCGGTTTTGGATGCCTGCGAGGCCGCACTCGAACGCGCGAACCAGCCGGGAACACGCTTCCGCGATGTTCACGATGCCGCAATGAAGGTCATCGCCGCACGCCTTGAGGAGTGGGGACTTCTGCCTGTGAGCGCCGAAGAATCACTCTCCCCCGAAGGCCAACAGCACCGTCGTTGGATGCCCCACGGCACCAGCCACCACCTGGGGCTGGACGTTCACGACTGCGCTCAGGCACGCCGCGAAATGTACCAGGATGCGTTCTTGCAGCCGGGAATGTGCTTCACGATTGAGCCCGGCCTGTACTTCCGCGCCGACGACATGGCCATCCCCGAGGAATTCCGCGGAATCGGCGTGCGCATTGAAGACGATGTTCTGGTCAACGCCGATGGAAGTGTCACCCGGATGTCAGAGGATATTCCTCGAAAGATTGCCGATGTTGAGGAGTGGATTCGCCAGGCACAGCAGCGCGCCTAGCTTTCAGTCCTGAGAATCCGGCCGGGGTGCTTCTTCAGAGGAATCTGAGGGAGCACCCTCTGCTTTGCTGTGGTCTGACGAGGCCGTGGGCTGTGCCTGCTCCTGCGGAGCATCCACAGCTTGAGAAAGACGCACCCCAAAGCGCGGCTGTTCATCTGGGCGCGATCCATACTCTGTAGGACCGCTGCTTTCAAGGGTCGCGCGCGCCCGACGCGGACGCATCTGATTGCCTTGAGTCTTTTGCAATAGCTCAAAGGCCTCACGAATGCGATCCGCACCCGCAGCCTTAGCGATGATGACTGCGTAACGCCCAGCAACCACTTGGGATTGAGAGTAAAAATCGCGTCGGCGCCTGCGCATGAAGAAAAGGGAAGTGCTCAGGCACGCGGTCATGAAGGCACCGGCAAGCATGCACGCCCCCACCCACACCATGGTGTTTCCCTGGTTGATTGAAAGCACAATGCCGATCATTGCACCCCAGAGTGCACCATTCATCACTGCGGAAGAGACTGCACGCGCCCAGGTGACGCGTCCCATGATTCGTTCTACCGAATACAAGTCGGTTCCAACGACGCTGACCTGTTCAACCTCGAAATCGTTGCTGGCAAGAACCTCAAGCGCAGCAAGGGCCTCTTCATATGAGCCGTAGGAGGCAACCTCCGTGCCATCGGGTAGCCGTCCGCCACCGTTTCTCCGTACAACTCCATTGACAGGTACGCTCATGTTTTCCCTTTCCTCGTGCTGCCATCGTAGCGAGAACTCAAGATGGATGAGCGGGTAAGAAGTTCGCTGTGGGGATAAACTGGCCCAGTGAGCAGTGCACCTTTAAACGTCGGAACAGCAGGACGTCGTATCTTTATCGGCAAACTTGCCGGAACGAGCGTCTTTGACCCCCTGGGCGAAAAAGTGGGAGTCATTCATGACGTCGTGGTGACTTTCCGATTGCACTCAACCGCGAATGTCATTGGCTTCGTTGTCGAGGTCGGCCCCCGAAAGCGCGTATTCCTTCCCTTTACGCGAGTCACTGCAATCGAAGCAGGCTCGGTGATCACCACCGGCTTGCTCAATATTCGTTCCTTCACCCAGCGCCCCGTCGAAACCCTGGTGATTACAGAGCTCTTCGACCGCGAAGTGACCATGAATGACGGAAGCGGCACTGTCAAGATCCTTGATGTCGCAATGCAGCAGCGCAGGCCTCGTGACTGGATCATCTCTACCCTCCACGTCCAACGTATCCGCACGACCGCTTTGGGCTTCAAGCGCGGCGGAACCACCATGACTGTTGGAGTGGATGAAGTTTCTTCGCTCCTCAAGACCGACTCAAACCAGGCCGCAACAGCGCTTATTCAGCAAACCGAAGACATGAAGCCCGCGGACCTTGCGGACTTCATCCACGATCTTCCCGCTGATCGCCAGCTGGCAGTCGCCGCCGAACTCCCCGACTCACGTCTAGCCGACGTCCTTGAGGAACTGGGCGATGACGACCGAGTGTCGATCCTGTCTCAGTTGGAAGCAAGTCGAGCCGCCGATGTTTTGGACGTCATGCAGCCTGACGACGCAGCCGACCTTGTCGCCGAGCTCCCGGTTGAAACGGCTCAATCCCTTCTGTCCTTGATGGAACCGGATGAGGCCGCGGACGTTCGCCGATTGATGGCGTACAAGGAATCAACGGCGGGTTCGCTGATGACAACCGAACCGGTGATTCTCGGACCCGACGCGACCGTGGCTCAAATGCTGGCCTCGATTCGACGATCTGACCTCCCTGTTTCTTTGGCTGCAGCAACCTTCATTGCGCGCCCTCCCTTAGAGACCCCAACCGGGCAATATCTTGGTGCTGTCCATTTCCAACGCGCTCTTCGCGAACCTCCCAATACTCTCTTGGGAACCATCATGGATACGGATTTGGACAAGCTCTCTCCGAATGCGCACGTTGCGACCGTGACGCGTCTGCTCGCAACGTACAATCTGACCGTTCTTCCCGTTGTTGACGAAGATGGGCACCTCTTGGGCGCCGTGTCTGTTGACGACGTCTTGGATGAGCTTCTCCCCCGCGACTGGCGCGACTGGGATGACGATGTCACCGACCGAGTAATGGCAAGGAGTATTGATGGCTGATCGTCTTGATACCCCAAGCGAGCGAAAGTTTAAGCTTTTCCGTCGCCGTTCCTCCGGTGATGGTTTCGGCCAGTTCGCCGAGGCCACGGCCCGTTTTATGGGTTCGCCGAAGTTCATCTTGTACATGACGATCTTCGTCGTGACATGGATCGCTGCAAACGTCATTCTGTACAAGGTTTCAGAGAAGTACGCCTGGGACCCCTACCCCTTCATCCTGCTCAACCTGGCTTTCTCCACGCAGGCGTCCTACTCTGCACCTCTCATTCTTCTTGCACAGAATCGTCAAGATGACCGCGACCGCGTGCAAGCAGAACAAGACCGTCAGCGCGCTGAACGCAACCTCGCTGACACCGAGTATTTAACCCGCGAAATTGCAGCTTTGCGTATTGCTCTTCAAGACGTGGCAACCCGAGACTTCGTTCGATCGGAACTGCGCGACATGATGGCTGACCTTCGCGAGGAACTCGATGCTCGCGAAGAAAAAGCAGAGCCGATCGACAACGACAATCCCGCAGATCTTTCAACTCCTCGCACCACTGAGAGCTAAACCGCTGCGCACAAGAGCGGCTAGGGTCATAGGATTGACACCATGACTTTGACTTCGCAGAACGTTCTTGATGCCCTGTCGGCCGTTATCGATCCGGAAATTCGTCGTCCGATCACCGATCTCAATATGGTTGATGAGGTCGTGATCGATGGCTCTACCGTCTCGGTAACAATCCTTCTGACGACTGCAGGATGTCCGCTGCGAAACACAATTTCCGAGGACGTTCACAAGGTCCTTCGCGCACTCGATGGCGTCACCGATGTCAAGGTGACCATGGATGTCATGAATGACGAGCAGAAGAAGGCCCTGCGCGAAAAGCTCAACGGTGGACGCCCCGAGCGCGAAATTCTCTTCGCACGCCCCGATTCCCTGACACGTGTCATTGCTGTGACCTCCGGTAAGGGCGGTGTCGGCAAATCTTCAATGACGGCGAATCTTGCAGCCGCACTGGCTCGTTCGGGCCTGAAGGTCGGCGTCATGGACGCGGACATTTACGGCTTCTCGATTCCCCGCATGCTGGGTGTCGCCCACGATCCCCAGGTGATCGACGGAATGATCATTCCCCCGCTTGGCGCCCAGGGCGTCAAAGTCGTCTCCATTGGCATGTTCGTTCCCGACGGTCAGCCCGTGATTTGGCGCGGCCCGATGCTCCACCGTGCACTTCAGCAGTTCTTGGCAGATGTTTTCTGGGGAGATCTGGACGTTCTGCTCATCGATATGCCTCCCGGAACCGGAGACGTTGCAATCTCAATTTCTCAGCTCCTCCCCAATGCTGAAATTCTTGTCGTCACAACACCGCAGGTCGCTGCAGCCGAAGTCGCTGAGCGTGCAGGTTCGATCGCGTCGCAGACCAACCAGAAGGTCATCGGCGTCATCGAGAACATGTCCTACCTGCCTCAGGAGGATGGCTCGAAGCTTGAGATTTTCGGAAGCGGCGGCGGGCAATCTGTCTCAGATCGCCTGAGCGCTCAGCTTGGCTACGATGTTCCACTCCTCGCCCAAGTTCCTTTGGATATTGCTCTGCGCGAGGGTGGAGACGCAGGAGACCCTGTTTCCGTGCACGAAGGAGAGGCCGCTCAAGTTCTTCAGGAACTTGCCCGCACTCTCTCTCACGCCTCGCGAGGCCTCGCCGGGCGTCCCCTGGGTGTCGCTCCCCTGAATAAGACCATCTAATTCAACGAATAAAACCCCGTCATTGGGCGCGTAGTCGCCCCAGTGGCGGGGTTTTTGCGTAACCTTGAGGCAAAGGCTTACTACCGCGGAGGACATAATGGCATCAGATAAGGCTCTGAGCTGGGTATTTGCAGAAGAGTTTGTCGAGGAAAACGACATCCTTGCCCAAGCTCGCGAGACTGCCACCGATTTAGGTGCTGAGCCCGTTTCAACCGGAGTCGGCGCTACCCTCCGTCTCCTTGCCGCAACCTGCGGGGCAAAAGCCGTCCTCGAAATCGGAACCGGAGCGGGAGTATCTGGCCTGTGGCTCCTCCAGGGCATGTCGGCCGACGGTGTCTTGACCACGATCGACCACGAGGTCGAGTTCCACAAGTACGCACGTCGCGCATTCACAGCAGCAGGCATTCCCTCCCAGCGTACCCGCCTCATCGCGGGTCGAGCTTTGGATGTTCTTCCCCGCATGGCCGCACGCGGCTACGACATGATGGTGATCGATGCTCCTGCAGATGAAATTCCGGACTACCTCGATCATGCACTCCGAGTCCTGCGCCCCGGCGGACTCATTGTGATCGTTCATGCTCTGTGGCACGACCAAGTTGCGGACCCTGCCCAGCGCGATGAACAGACGGTCATGATGCGGGAGCTGGCAAAGGTTCTTGCGTCTTCGGAGCAGTTTGTTCCGGCAATGCTTCCCGTCGGCGATGGACTGCTCGCAGCAGTTAAGCGCATCTGAGTCTTACTCGCTAAGTCTCATTGGGTGACATCTTTCGCGCATATGCGGGTTGTGACGCTAGTATGAAAAACATGTTCGGTGCTTCAGCAAACCAGATGTGGTGGTGGCTCTCCTAAGGGTGGGCCTCCGTTGATGTACCTTAAAACTCATCAGGCTCGCCCATGCGGCGGGCCTTTTTCTTTGTCTTGTGGGCCCACCGGGGGCAAAAGATAAGGACGGAAATGACACACGCGGACACGCCACACGTGATCACACGTGAGGTGCGCTATCACAGCGACGGCGGCAAGCTTCTTGCTGATCTATGCAACCAGGGCTTGCTTCCTCGCGCAGCCTCGGGGCACCCAACAAAGGTTGTCTTACTCGACAGTGCTGACATCGCCTCCAAGCAGCACTTGACAACGATTGCTCTACTTGAAGCCAGCGCGTCTATCCAATGCGATGGTGATCAGGTCCGCGTGACATCGACGCATCCTGTCGACGGCCCCGCTGCAATCCAAAGCGTATGCGAGGCTCTCCCCCACGCGCTTCTCGAACGCACCGAGACCAACGCCTTGTTGAGCTTACCTTCTCTTCGTGAAGACGAGGCCGATGAGGAGACCCGCCTCAAGCAGCGCGCAACCATGGACCCCTTGCGTATCCTGACCGATACTCCCATCGATCATCCGCACCTTCCTTTGGTCGCCGGGGCTGTCGCCTTTGATTACCTGGCAACCTACGAGTCCTTGCCCGAGGTCGCCCACGGTTTCAACTCCTGCCCCGACTATCTCTTTTACCTGGCACGCATCATTTTGGTGGTTGATCACCCCTCTCAAAGTGCCCAGCTAGTTGGTGCTTCCCTCGATCCCATTTCCCTTGAGCAGCGTATGAACGCGCTTGCTGAGGCGATCGACGCCGCACCCGAAAGCGCGATGGAATCCACGGCCTCGGAAATTGGGGAAGAAGGCACACAGCCCCTCATTGCCCGCCCAACGATCTCCGATAGTGACTTCGCCGAGCTCGTCACTGTCATGCAAGAGCACATTGCCGCAGGCGATATCTACCAGGTTGTTCCCTCGCGCGGTTTCATCGCTGAATGCGCCGATGCACTAACCAGCTACCGTTTCTTGCGCGATGAGAACCCCAGTCCCTACATGTTCTACATCGGGACTGAAGACTTCGAACTTTTCGGAGCTTCCCCCGAGTCCTCACTCCTGCATTCGGCAAAGACCCACACCGTCGCGATCCGTCCAATCGCAGGCACACGTCCGCGTGGTTTCGCTCCCGATGGGAGCATCGATCACGAACTCGACATCCGACTGGAACTTGAGCTTCGATCGGACGCAAAAGAAGTCGCAGAGCACGTCATGTTGGTCGATCTTGCACGAAATGACGTTGCCCGAGTTTCCAAGCGCGGGAGCCGTAGGGTTGAACAGCTTCTGCGCGTGGATCGATACTCGCGCGTCATGCATTTGGTTTCCGAAGTGAGCGGCACCTTGGCCGAGGATCTTCATCCCCTCGATGCTTTCCGTGCGTCCATGACCATGGGAACGCTAACCGGTGCCCCCAAGCTTCGCGCTGCTGAGCTTATTCGCACCTACGAAGGACTGAGGCGAGGTTCTTACGGTGGGGCAGTCGGGTATCTTCGCGGCGACGGCGAACTCGATACCTGTATCGTCATCCGTTCGGCTTTCGTCAAAGACGGACGTGCGATCGTTCAGGCCGGAGCCGGGGTCGTTGCAGATTCCGTCCCTGCTCGCGAGGCCGAAGAAACCGTCCACAAGGCAAGCGCAGTTTTGCGCGCCCTAGCTGCCTCGGCACACCGTCCGCTGGTGATTGCCGCGAGCGCAGAGGAAGGTGAGTTCTAAAGTGCGCGTCATTTTCTTAGATAACCGCGATTCTTTCGTCTACAACTTGGTTGACCTGACGGCTCGCGAGGCCGGAGTACAGGTCTTCCGCAATACAACTCCTGTAGGCACGCTGCGTGATGCTCTTGAACCGACATCCGCAGAACGCGCTGCGGGCGAACGCCCGCTCTTGATCCTCTCCCCCGGACCGGGACACCCGCGCCAGGCCGGGCACATGATGGAGATCCTTGACGTGGCTCTGCAAGAGAAAATCCCAACCTTGGGCATTTGCCTGGGATTCCAGGCAATGGTCGAGGCCTGTGGCGGAGTTGTCGCCCCGGTTGGCGCAACTCACGGGCGCACTGACCGCGTTGAACTCACCGAGGCCGGGATCGAAGATCCGTCATTTTCTGCTATCGCTGAAGCACCTCGCCCCGGCGATGATGCCACGCACGGCTACATCTCGATTGCCCGCTATCACTCCCTGGGGACCCGGAGCCTTCCCGAATCTTTGATTTCACTGGCTCATACCCACGATGGAATCGTCATGGCCGCGCGTCACCGCAGCGCTCCGTGCATCGGCCTGCAATTCCACCCCGAATCTATTCTGACCCCGGCCGGACCGCTCCTTTTGCGCGGGCTCTTGGCTGATTTGACACTTTCCCCCTCGATTTCAAGGAGTTCTCATGAGTGAGTCTTACCTGCGCCACGCGCTCAATGGTGCTGTTTTGGACCAAGAACAGGCTCGAAGCGTATTCGAGCAGATGTCACGTGGCGAGCTCAGTGATATTGAAATCGCAGCGTTCTTGGGGGCGCTTCACGCCCGTGGCGAGCAGCCCAGCGAAATCGCGGGTGCCGCCGAGGCCTTCCGACAAGCAGCGCAAAGCTTTACCACCGACGCCACCGGCATCATCGACGTGGTGGGCACGGGAGGTGACGGCGTGGGCACGATCAACGTCTCCACGGCCTCGGCCTTCGTCGCAGCATCGATGGGACTGAAGGTCGCCAAGCACGGCAACCGTGCAGTGTCCTCGAAGGCGGGAGCAGCCGACCTCATTGAGGCTGCGGGAATTCCGCTAGACCTCTCCCCCGCGTCTTCAGCGCAGCTCCTTGAGCGCACAGGCTTTTGTTTCCTCTTCGCACAGAAGTACCACCCGGCAATGCGTTTCGTCGCCCCGGTGCGTGCAGCGCTCAAAAATCCGACGGTCTTTAATCTCATCGGCCCCTTGGTGAACCCCGCCCAGCTGTCCTATCAGGTACTCGGCGTGGGCAAGCGCGACCTCCTTGACGATGTCGCGCAGGCTCTGGCTTCCCTTGGACTCGAACATGCTCTGGTTGTTCACGGAAGTGGAACCGACGAGTTCGCTGTTCATGGGCAAACGGAAGTCCGTGAGATCACTCGTGAAGGGATCTCCGCCTTCACTTGCACCCCCGAAGAACTGGGGATCACTCCGGCGCCCTTGTCGGATCTGATTGGTGGAGATGTGAGCGATAATCTTCGCCTCATCACTGATATTTTCAACGGTTCGGGCGTTCCTGCTCAGCGCGATGCGATTGCTGCGACGACGGGAGCCATGCTCTATTTGGCTGGAAAGGCTCCTTCCTTGGTTGAAGGAACCGCCGCTGCACTCGCCCAGCTCGCCAGCGGCGCAGTTGCCGAGCACCTGAAGACGATTGCTTCAACCGCACGTGAATTGAAGACGCAGGAGCAACAATGAGCCAGCACGCTTTCTCCCCGATTTCACAGCGCCTGCGCGCCACCGGAACAGTCCTTGATTCCTTGGTTGCAGCGCGCCGTACGCGCCTTCCCGAGCTTTACGAGGCCTACGGGAACATTGATCCCCTCACGCTTCCTCGCTCCGAGCGTTCTTTCGAGGATGCCCTGCGCACCCGTACCCTGGGCGAAAACGGCATCGAGGCGCGTCCCAGTGGCCCGGCCATCATCATGGAGTGCAAGTCAGCTTCCCCGACCCTGGGGACAATCATCGAGGGGACGTATTCTCCGCGTCTCCTGGCTCGCGCGTATGCTCCCTACGCTGCGGCGATCAGTGTGCTCACCGAACCTGATCGTTTCAACGGTCGCTTCGAGGACATCGACGAGGTGCGCGCCGAGGCCACTCAGCCGGTTTTGTGCAAGGACTTCGTCATTGATCCAATCCAGATCACCGCGGCGCGAGTGCACGGCGCGGATGCCATCTTGCTCATGTTGAGCGTTCTTGATGACGAGGCCTATCGCGAGCTTTCCTTGGCAGCGCTTCGCTTGGGAATGGATGTACTCACCGAGGTCGACACTGAAGACGATATGCGTCGCGCACAGCTATTGGGCGCGCGAATTATCGGTATCAACAACCGGGATCTGCGCACACTCAACATTGACAAGGCACGTACTCGCGCACTTGCTCCCCTTGCTCCTGCTGGGGCGGTCATTGTCGGCGAATCGGGTGTGAACTCTCGCAGCGACGTTGATGATCTTGCTCCCTACGTTGATGCCCTGCTGGTAGGTTCTCACCTTTCTGGTTCTGCCGATCCCGCTCACGCGGCATGGGAGATCACGGGAGGCGTTCCCAGCGCTGGTCAGGCATACTACGAAGCCCAGGCACGCTCAACGTCATGGGAACCGTACTCAAGCGAACGCCTCGGCGCCGGCGAAGGCGCGGCCACGGCCTCGGGAGAGCACCCCACAAAGCTTTCCCCCTACTTCGGAGATTTCGGCGGACAGTACGTCCCCGAGCTCCTCATCCCAGCTCTTGACCAACTCGAAGAAGCCTTCATCGAAGCGATCGATGATCCGAGCTTCATCGAAGAGATCAACACTCTGTTGCGTCACTTCCTTGGCCGCCCCACACCGGTCACGGAACTGCGTAACCTGTCCGGCGGAGCAGCACGGATCTTCCTCAAGCGTGAAGACCTCGTCCACGGAGGCGCACACAAGGGTAACCAGGTCCTCGGCCAAGCATTACTTGCCAAGCGCATGGGAAAGACGCGCATCATCGCTGAAACAGGGGCTGGCCAGCACGGCACCGCAACCGCAATGGTCTGCGCGCTCCTCGGCTTGGAATGCACGATCTACATGGGCGCAGTTGACGTTGTTCGCCAGGCACCCAATGTTGAACGAATGGAGCTCATGGGCGCCACCGTCGTTCCGGTAACTGCGGGCAGCGGTACCCTCAAGGACGCCGTCAACGAGGCCTTGCGCGACTGGACAGCGACTTTTGCGACCTCCCACTATCTCTTGGGAACCGCGGCCGGCCCGCACCCCTTCCCCACGATCGTTCGCGAATTCCACCGCATTATTTCCACCGAGGCGCGTGCACAGATGCTCGCCATGACCGGAGGACTTCCCGACGCAGTCATCGCCTGTGTCGGCGGTGGTTCCAATGCGATTGGAATGTTCGCCGATTTCATCGATGATCCCTCCGTTGCCCTCTATGGTGTCGAACCCGCGGGTGAGGGACTGGATAGCGGCCACCACGGGGCAGCAATCCACGAAGGTAAGGTCGGCGTCCTCCACGGTGCGCGTTCCTACCTCATGCGTACCGATGAGGGCCAAGTCGAAGAGTCCTACTCAATTTCGGCAGGCCTCGATTACCCGGGAGTCGGTCCCCAACATGCATATCTGTCGGCAAGTGGGCGCGCGAACTATGTGGGAATTACCGACGAGGAAGCGGTCGAAGCTTTCATTGCTTTGTCGCGCCACGAGGGAATTATCCCCGCAATGGAGTCCTCGCACGCTCTGGCTTACGCCTTGAAGATGGCTGCCGACCTTGAGGCAAAGGGGACAACTGCCGGACTGGATGTCCCCCAGGGCCACACTCCCCGACTTCTCGTGTGCCTATCTGGTCGCGGAGATAAGGATCTCGATCAGGTGCGCGAGCGCCTTGGTGGTTCTTTCTCGCGCGATGGCGCGGTTGCACACGCAGCTGAATTGGTCGCGCAGGCGCGAGCAGGCTCAGGAACCCACAGGACTCATTCCTATGACCTTTCGACCCCCAAGGAGGAGCAATGACCCGCTACGAATCCATGTTCGAGCGCTGCGCGACTGAGGGGCGCGGGGCGATCGTCCCCTTCGTGATGCTCGGAGACCCCACGGCGAGCGCCTGCGAAGCAATTATCGAGGCCCTGATCGCCGATGGCGCGGACGCTTTGGAATTGGGTATTCCCTTCTCCGATCCGGTCGCTGATGGTGTCGTCATCCAGGAAGCTCACCTGCGTGCTCTCAATGCCGGAATCGGCTTCGAGGAGTCTTTCGCGATCTTGGGCCGCATTCGCGCAGCTCACCCCGAGCTTCCTATCGGCCTGCTCGTCTACGCGAATGTTCCTTTCTCTATCGGTATTGAGCGTTTCTATGCGCGCTGCGCCGAGGTCGGAGTGGATTCGGTCCTCATCCCCGACGTGCCAATCCGCGAGGGTGATCCTTTCAGCAAGGCGGCCCTTGCCTGCGGCGTTGATAGTGTCTACATTGCGCCGCCTTCGGCCTCCCCACGTACCCTCAGCGATGTCGCGCGTTCGGCCCGCGGGTATGTGTATGCGGTTTCGCGCGTGGGAGTAACCGGCGCCGATCATGAGGCCTCGACCGTCGGCCTCCACGAGGCCGTAGCGACCTTGCGCGAGCAGGCCGCAGCGCCGGTGCTTCTAGGATTTGGGATTTCCCGCCCCGAACACGTGCGCGCCGCAATTGAAGCGGGAGCCGATGGAGCGATTTCTGGTTCCGCGATCGTTCGCATTATTGCCCAGCATGCGGCCGAGGTCATCGCGCAGGAAGGTCAAGACTCTTCTCCCGCGATGAATGCTCTCCTTTCAGAGCTTCGCGATTTCTTTGTGCCCATGCGTGAAGCGACTGCACGCGGGGGCGTGCGCTAGTCATGGATATCCTTCCCGCCCTGGATATTGCATCTGGCTTCGCCCTCACTCACCGCAATGCGGATGGACGTGAGGGGGCGGCCGGTGTAGATCCAATTCGTATCGCCCGCGAGTTCATCGATTGCGGGGCGCACTGGATCCACCTCGTTGATATTGATGCGGCTTTCGGGCGCGGAAATAATGCTGAGGTATTGGGCGATCTCATTGCGCAGGCTCAGCGGTCGAGCGCCCGAAATCCGTGCCATATTGAATGGTCTGGTGGAGTTAAAGGCGGGGAGGATATCGAAAGTGCGCTAAGCGCAGGAGCTGATCGGGTCAATCTGGCCTCTCAGGCCCTGGCCGATCTTGATGAAGTTGCCTCGCTCATCGCTCATTTTGGGGAGCGTCTCAACATCTGCATCGACGTCGAAGAGGGGCGTATTCGTCCGCGCGCTTGCGAAGGCGATGTGGGAGACGTGTGGAGTGTGTGCGCCCGCCTTGAGCGCGCCGGAGCAAGGCGCTACATCGTTACTGAGAAGAAAAGGGATGGAGCGCTTATGGGACCGCCCGTAGAACTCCTGAGAGATCTACGGGCGAGAACACGTGCTGATCTTGTTGCTTCGGGCGGAATCCGCCACTTAGACGATATCCGTACCCTCACACGCGAGGGCTATGTCGAGGGTGCAATCGTTGGAAAAGCACTGTATGTGGGAAGTCTAAATTTGGCGCAGGCCTTGGAGGTCTCACAGAGCGTTTGCTAGCGCTTGGGCGAGTTCCTTCGCTTCATCTGCACTGAGTTCAATCACGAGGCGTCCGCCGCCTTCGCTGGGAATACGCATGACAATCCCACGACCTTCTTTTTCTGCCTCTAAAGGACCGTCGCCGGTCCGCGGCTTCATAGCTGCCATGTCCGTTTCCCTTCCGAAAGATCGGTATTTAAACACTTATATTCTACCGGGAACGACCTATTTTAGTAGGGATGTGAACTACTCGTGTCCAACTACTCTTTCCACTGCTTCTTCGGCGCTATCTACGACGTGGAGCAGTTCCGGGTCTTCATCGGAGAGCATTCCCGACGCACGCATCGTTGAATTAATCCATTCAACCAGCCCGCCCCAATAGTCTCGACCGACCAACACAATCGGGAAGGACTTGACCTTTCCCGTCTGAACCAGAGTCGCAGCTTCGAAAAGCTCATCCATTGTTCCAAAACCGCCGGGCATGACGATAAAGCCCGACGAATACTTCATGAACATCGTCTTACGGGCGAAGAAATATCGGAAGTTCACGCCGATATTGACCCATTCGTTCATTCCCTGTTCATGAGGAAGCTCAATTCCAAGACCCACAGAGCTTCCGCCAGCTTCCCAAGCTCCACGGTTTGCGGCCTCCATGATCCCCGGGCCGCCACCTGTAATGACCGCGTAGCCAGAGCTAACCAGGAGCGAACCAATGGTGTGTGCCTTCTCCCAATCTCCACTGCCCGCGGGGGTGCGAGCCGATCCGAAAACCGACACCGCTGGACCTAAATCAGCTAGCGCCCCAAAGCCTTCGACGAACTCAGATTGGATACGCAGAACCCGCCACGGGTCTTCGTGCAGCCAATCCGCGGAAGATTGGCTCCGCAAAAGCCCTGCATCGGAAGTTTCGTGAGGGATCTTTCCTCCGCGAAGGATCACGGGGCCTCGGCGATAGGAAGTCTGTGAACTGGGAGTATCCATGGTGTCCTCTACTTTTTCTGGGCGAAGATCAGTGGGTCAAAAGGAGTGGAAATGATGAGCTCACCAGTGATCAGCTGCTGGCGCATGGTGGCAAGAGCGTCCTTCAGTTCTGGAGTCATGAGCGCCTCGTGGGCAGCAAATGGCGCCAGAACAACCCCGTTATTATCAAGAGAATCAATGACCGCTTGAGAGGAAAATTCGCTTCCGCGTGCGGCCGTAATTGCCTCGCTCAGGTGGTCCTTGGTCAGCGTCGACACAGCGGTGATGATCTGGGCTGAATTCGTTGGAACCCCATCCCCCATCCAGACAAGCCTTTGGGCAGAGTTATTTCCCGCCTCCTCAAGAGCGCGAAGAGCACCCTGATTCCCTGCGTCGGCAAAAGGAACAAGAATATCCGCGCCGCCGCTCAAGGCTTTCGTGGCCGCATCTTTGATGCTGGACTCATCGTCGCTCCCGGTGAATGTCCCTTTCAGGCGCGTTGGATCCCATCCGAGAAAGCGAATTGAGGTTCCGTACGCCTGGTTGTAGGCGTCGATTCCCTGCATGAAAGCATCCATCAATGCTTGGCGCTCACTGGTTTCGACTCCTCCGAAGCCGGCGATTGTTCCCGTGGTTGTCATTCCAGCTGTTGCGTAGCCGGCAAGATACGCACCCTGTGTTGCTTTCGAGGCGACAACCTTGCCATTGCTCACTTCGGCGGTTTTCCCGCCAGCTACGAAATCTGAATCGACGGTAATGAAGCGCACTTTCGAGTACTTGCGCGCAGCCTGCGTCGTGGCCTCGGCAACCCCTTGGCCCTCTGAAACGATGATCGTGCAGCCATCCTCAAGGAGTCCTTTCAGTTCCCCCGCGCCCGTCGCCAGTTTCGTTTCTCCCCCGATTTCCGAGGCCGCCTGTGCGATCGCCCTCTTAGCGGGAGTTTGTGAGGCGTGAGAGTCCCAGGCGGAAGCATCGGAGATCCCGCAGATTTTCGGCGAAGCTGACGAGGGGGAGGACTGCACCGAGCATGCTCCGAGAAGAAGAACCGCAGTGGTCGCTGCCAGGAAACGCGCTGAGGAGTGTCTGATCATGTCTTTCATCTTAAAGGAGATTAACTTCCCCACTGCCCGCCAAGAAATCGACAGCTTTCTTCACGTCCTGAGCGCAATCTCGATCAACGACAAGGATCGCGTCCTGCGTTGCAATCACGGCGAGATTCTCGGCACCAACCAGAACGATCTTTTGTCCGGTCAAAGAGCGAACAAAGGTCTGAGGAGAATCAATGCGCAGAGCCTCACCCTGGGGACTGATGTCGGCGAGGGCATCAAAATCACCGACATCTGTCCAGCCCATGTTGCGAGCTGGAACAACGGCAACGCCCCCCTCGAGCGATAAAGGCTCGGCAATCGCGTGGTCGATGGCGATCTTCGTGAGCAGAGGCCAATGCTCATCCAAAGCCGCGTCAAAGTCCGCACTCCCCCACACCTCGGCAATCTTGCTGAGGTGGAGGTCCATATCCGGATGGAACTGAGCGAGACGACGTGCAAGAGTCCCGGCAGTCATGATGAACATTCCCGCATTCCACAGGTACCCCGCTTCAACGTAGGCGCGAGCGGTTTGCTCATCGGGTTTTTCGACGAAAGAACTGACAATAGCTCCGTTTTCTGGTTGATCCTGATCGAAAGGATCTCCCGGAGCTATGTAACCGTAGGCTGTTGAGGGGCTAGAGGGAGAAAGACCAACAGTGACAAGGTAACCACGCTCAGCACAATCGAGGGCGCGGCTGACGCTGGAGAGAAGCACATCGGGATGAGTGATTGCGTGGTCGGCCGCAAAGGAAGCAATAGGAGCGTCATCACCAAAACGCTGGCGAATAATGTAGGCAGCAAAGCCAATGGCGGGCATGGAATCTCGCCCTTGGGGCTCAACCAAGACAGTGACATCGCGTCCCTGGGGAATCTGAGCGCGTACTGCTTCTTCGTGCGCCTTACCAGTGACGATCGTAAAAGACTGCGCCACAGGATCGAGGCGGTCAATAGTTTCTTGCAGGAGGCTCTTCCCGCTCATTCGAAGGTCAAGAAGGAACTTCGGTCGGTCTTTACGCGAGAGGGGCCACAGCCTAGAGCCCACTCCACCCGCGGGAATAATAACGTGCACGCGCTTCATACCATTCAGTGTAATAAACGGGAGGCTCGCCCTGGTGGGCGAGCCTCCCGAAATCACAGTGAGATCACTCGGCAGATTCGGCTGCTTCCTCGGCGGGAGCTGCTTCTTCCTCTTCTTCGACAACCTCTTCGCTGACCGTGACAACGACGGTCTCGGGATCGAGCTCGGAGACGACACCCTTGGGGAAGGTCACGTCTGCAACGCGAACTGCGGTACCGGCCTCGACACCGGTGATGTCGACCTCGATGGACTCGGGGATCGAGGTGGCGGGAGCCTTGACCAGCAAAGCGAACTCTTCCTGAGTGTGCTGGGTACCGGGGGCGGGCTCGCCAATGATGGAAACCGGAACCTCGACGTCGACGAGCTCGCCGACCTTAACGGCCAGGAAGTCTGCGTGGAGCAGGTTGCGGGAAACGGGGTGACGCTGAACTTCCTTCACCAGAGCAAGGTGCTTCTTGCCTTCGATGACCAGCTCGACCAGAGCGTTCTTCTGGCCACGGACGGCCAGGAAGAGCTCGTGACCGGGGAGATCAACGTGAAGGGGGGCATCGCCGTGTCCGTAAAGAACACCGGGAACCAAGCCAGCGCGACGTGCGCGACGTGCTGCACCCTTACCAAATTCGCTACGGGTCTGTGCGACCAGCGTGGGGTTGCTCATGAGAGCCTCCTTCAAATAGTTCATTCCACGCACCGGCGCTAGGAATCTGAAGGAGGAATCCTACAGAAAGCCCTGTCGATAACGGCGCTTTCACGCCCTCGCCGGAGCAACCTAGCTAGGATAGCGCGTTTAACGGTTTCAGGCGACCCCGTCGAACAAAGATGTGACCGATCCATCGTCGAAAACTTCGCGAATTGCACGCGCAAGAAGCGGAGCAATGGGCAAAATGGTCAACTTATCGAAACGCTTTTCCGGAACAATCGGCAAAGTATCGGTGACGATCACTTCGCTCGCACCGCACTCGGAAAGACGCTGAGCTGCAGGATCGGACAAAATACCGTGCGTTGCAGCAACAATGACCGAGGAAGCACCAGCGTTCATGACGACCTTGACGGCCTCGGAAATGGTGCCCGCGGTGTCGATCATGTCGTCGACCAGCACGCACTGCTTACCCGCAACATCGCCAACGACGCGGTTAGCGACGGCAACATTGGGGCGGGTGGTGTCACGAGTCTTGTGGACAAAGGCCAGCGGGCAACCGCCCAGCTTCGCAGACCATTTCTCAGCAACGCGAATTCGGCCAGCATCCGGGGAGACCATGCAGACGTTGCTCAGGTCAACGCGGGAACGCACGTACTCAACCAGTACGGGCATTGCCCACAGGTGGTCGACGGGGCCGTCAAAGAAACCCTGCTCCTGCGAGGCGTGTAGGTCGACGCTCATCACACGGTCTGCACCAGCGGTCTTGAAGAGGTCTGCGATCAAGCGTGCAGAAATAGGTTCGCGCCCCAGGTGTTTCTTATCCTGGCGCGCGTAGGGGTAATAGGGAGCAACTGCAGTAATACGCTTTGCCGATGCTCGCTTGGCTGCATCGATCATCAAAAGCTGTTCCATCAGCCACTTATTGACTTCACCGGTGTGTGACTGCAAGACGAAAACATCCGCACCGCGCACCGATTCGTTGAAACGAACGTAGGTTTCACCGCTGGCAAAGTCATACGCGGTCGTCGGAGAAACTCCGCAGTGCAATTCTTCGCCAACTTGTTGAGCGAGCTCCATGTGTGCTCGACCTGATACAAGAACCAGACGCTTTTCTCCGCTGGTCACCAGCCCCGTCATGCGGTTTGTCCTCTCCGTTCATACGGACCTCACTCGTCGAGCAGTTTCCTGTTCACCGTTCGATCAAAGTGAAAGGCGTTACTATGGTATCCCCTTCAAGGTGTGTGTCACTGACCCATGACGAAGGGACCCGGCAGCCCGGACCGACCTGCGCATTTGTCAGCGTTGTTCCCGGGCCGATTTCACAGCCCGACGCGATCGTTGTCTGACCGCGAAGAACAGTATGTGGGTAGATCGTTGTATCCGCTTCAATGCGGACATCGCATTCGATCCATGTCGAGGCGGGATCCACGATGGATACTCCCGCACGCATGTGCTCGCGACAAATTCGGCGGTTCATCTCCGCAGCCAATTCCGCAAGCTGGACACGGTCATTACAGCCCTGCGCCATCCATTGGTCGTCAAGAACAACGCCGTTCGTCACGCAATCAGCCTGGTAGGCCTGTGCAAGAACGTCGGTGAGATAGACCTCGCCTTGTTTGTTATTCGTCCCCACGTGCATGAGGGCATCGCGTAGGAATTCCCCGTCGAAAGCGTAAATTCCCGCATTGATCTCACGGATGGAACGTTCTTCGTCTGTGGCGTCTTTTTGCTCGACGATGCGGCAGACATCGCCGCTTGCATCGTCTCGAACAATGCGGCCGTATCCAGTCGGATCTTCGACAATCGTCGTGAGCACAGAAACAGTTGCGCCGCGTTCGTCATGAGAGGCAACGAGGTCATTGAGCGTGGCCGCGTCAAGCATGGGAACATCGCCATATGTGACAAGAACCGTCCCCTTGAGACTGTGGCCGCGCCTCAGAAGTTCATCCAATGCGCATTGAACTGCACGCCCGGTTCCAGGAATCTCATCTTGATCCGCGATGATGGCATCGGGGTTATTACGCAGGATTTCATCAGCAACGAGGTCGCGCTGGTGGCGAACGACTGCAACCAGGTGATCGGGGTGCGTGCCGGCTCCTGCACGGAGGGCGTGACCAATCATCGACAGCCCCATAACAGGGTGAACGACCTTGGGAAGAGAGGACTTCATGCGTGTCCCAGCGCCTGCGGCCAGAACAATCACTGCAGTGGGAGTAGTCATGTCGCCCTTTCACGCGCGCTCACATTGAGCTCCGCCCCTAGGATTCGAACCTAGACTAAAGGCACCAAAAACCTCTGTGCTGCCGTTACACCAAGGCGGAAGGACACATAGATTGTGCCATAAACACACCCGTCTTGGCATCTAGAACCCCGGGCGACTCGAGCGTGTACGGTTAAGACATGGCCGAGAAACGAATGCGCATGAGCGGTTTTGCCCGCCGAGAGCAACTTGTTGCTGTCGGGCGAAAGACCTTTGCTTCAAAGGGATTCGACGGGACAAGCGTCGAAGAAATTGCCTCTCAAGCGAAGATCTCCAAGCCCGTTATTTATGAGCATTTCGGCGGAAAAGAAGGCCTGTACGCCGTCATTGTCGACCGCGAGGTTCATGCCCTCATGAGTGCCCTTGAAGCCGCTCTCGACTCCTCGAAACGACCGCGGATGATCCTCGAAGACTCCGCACTTGCACTACTGACCTACATCGAATCGAATTCGGATGGTTTTCGAATTCTTGTGCGCGATGCACCACAAAATTCCACTTCTGGATCGTTTTCATCCCTCATGGGTGACATCGCGATCAAAGTCGAGCACCTGCTTGCCAACCAGTTTTCTCAGGCGAATATGAATCCCAAATGGGCTCCCTTGTATGCGCAGATGCTCGTGGGGTTGATTGCGCAAGTGGGCCAATGGTGGCTTGATGAGCGCCGGATGAGTAAGGAAGACGTCGCTTCTCACGTCGTCAACCTCGTGTGGAATGGGATGCGGAACCTGCGTCCCTCCCCCGTCCTCCTCACCTCCGCTGACGAGGCCAAGTAGGTTCTCCTTATTTTCTCCTCCACCCGGGTGGCGGGCCGGGAGGCTAAAGATGCGCGGCCTCGGGAAAGTAGACAGAAAGGCCACCATCGGAGACCGGGAAGGTTGCCCACCCGTCCTCGTCAATGACAACGAAGGGGTGTTCACCGACCGCGCACACCCAGTTTTCGCCGGCGCGCCACTTTCCAAGGAACAAACGTTTCTCACCAGCAAGACGATCCGATAGAACAACTGCGCAGCCTGTCGAGGGGTCCCCTTCAATGCCCTGTCGAGCAAAACCAACCACGTCGGGATTATCGAAAGCATCAAATTGCGGGCCTTGAGCCGCGGTCTTTCGGGCTCGCATGAGGAAGGGAAGCTCGCGCACTGCGGGGAGCATATCCCCACTGCCCAAAAGATCTCCCCAGAAAACGCAGGGAACCCCGCTATCGCGGAAAAGAATCAAAGCATAAGCAGAGAGCTTGAACCAGGGTGCAACGGTCGATTCCAGTGATTGTCCCGGTTGAGTGTCATGGTTTTCAACGAAAGTCACCGCATTTTGGGGACGCGCAGCAACCAAGGTATTCGCGTAGAGCTGTGAAAGATCAAAGTTGCCATCTGAGACGGAGGCCTCGTGAAAGTGGAAGTGCAAGGGGACGTCGAATAAGCCAATTTGAGGCACTCGATCAAGGTAGGAACACAGCTGTCCCACGTCATAACTCCAGTATTCGCCAACAACCGGTAGAGACTTCCCTGTTGCGGCGCGAAGATCTTTCAGCCAACGCAGGAAGAAATCTGAACCGATGTGTTTGACGGCATCCAAGCGCAGGGCATCGACTCCCGTGGTCTCAACGTACCAGCGCCCCCAACGGTCCAATTCTTCATTAACCTGCGGTGAGGATACGTCGACATCACAACCCATGAGGTAGTCGTAGTTGCCCAGCTCCTCGCCCGCTGTTGGATCCCATTCTTTGCCATCAAAAAGCCACACGGCATTGGTCTTGGTGTTCTCATCCCAGTCGATACCTTTGAAACATTGCGAATTCCACTGGAAATCGGAGTAGGTTCCTGCCCGGCCTGGGAAGGTGAAACGGGTCCACGCACGGATTGTTTCTTCGTCGGAGATCACCTGCATTCGGTTCCCCGGATCAACCCTGCGCGCTCGAACTTCCTCAGTCTCATCACCGCCAAGACGATGGTTCAAGACGATGTCGGCGATGACGTGGATCCCGGCCTCGTGGAGCGCATCGATAGCCGCGAGGTATTCATCCTTCGTGCCGTACTTTGTAGCGATGCTTCCTTTTTGATCGAACTCGCCCAGGTCATACATGTCGTAGACGCCGTATCCAACATCCTCAGCCCCCTTATGACCCTTGTACGCAGGTGGAAGCCAGACGCCTTCAATCCCCAGATCCGCAAGGTCGTGCGCCGTAGCAGCAATCGTCCTCCACAAGCTCTGATCAGCGGGCAGATCCCACGCAAATGCCTGTAAAAGAAGATGATCGTGAAAATCTTGAGGCTGTGTATCCGATGAGGTGTGTTCTTCGCTCACTCTTTTATCCTGCCAGCCTCGATAGATTGCCGCGAGTCAACCACGCATAGCTCTTCATAGAACAGCGCATGATAGCGCGCCACAGACTGGGAAGACCCATGGGAGGAGTCGAATACAGCTGGTGGGTGCCACCCGAAGGAGACACCCACCAGAAGTTCTAGGCCGCGACTACTGTATGCATTCCACAGCATGCGAGGCCTCGGGAATTACTCAGATCCCAATCGCGGCACCGAATTCGGACTTAATCGTCTCCAAGCGCTCGCGAGCCTGCGCCCAGGGGACCTCTGCGCCATCTTCCACGGGGATGACCACTTCGAGGTAGCACTTGAGCTTGGGTTCTGTGCCAGACGGACGAGCAATCACGCGGTCGCCGGCAGTAGTGGTGACCATGAGTGCATCCGTCCCCGGCAGGCCATCCCATCCCTTCGATAGGTCCACGACTCCTTCAACCTCGGCGCCGGCAAGAGTTGTCGGGGGCTGAGAACGCAGGCGCTGCATGCCCTCTGCGATCAACTCGAGGCGATCGACACGGAAGGTCAGCGGCGCTGTCACATGCAGGCCATAGAGCCGTGCCATGCGCTCGAGTTCGTCCTTAGCCGTGCGTCCCTGGCTCTTGAGCATTGCGAACAAGGAAGCGGCGACAACCGAAGTGGCGATACCGTCCTTATCTCGCACGCGCGTGGGATCGGGGCAAAAGCCGATGGCTTCTTCGTAGCCGAAGTAGAGCCCCGGAACACGTGCAATCCACTTAAAGCCGGTGAGCGTGTGCTGGTACTTCAGTCCGTGTCCTTGAGCAATTTTGCCCAGCAAACGCGAGGAAACGATCGAGTTTGCGAAAACCGCATCCTCGGGGGCGCTTCCCGCAAGGAACTCGCCCAGCAGTGAGCCCGTTTCATCACCGGAAAGCTGACGCCAGCCGGTCGACGAGGCCTCATCGGGAACCGCGAGCGCACAGCGGTCAGCATCTGGGTCGACCGCGATGATGAGGTCAGAAGCATGTGCGCGCGCATGTGCAATAGCCAGATCCAGAGCGCCGGGCTCCTCAGGGTTCGGGAAGGACACCGTCGGGAAGTCGGGGTCCGGTTCCACTTGCTCTGCAACGAGGCTGACGTTGGTAAAGCCGGCCTCGTTGAGCACCTGCTGGGTCAAGGCTGCGCCCACACCGTGCATGGCGGTCAAGGTGATGGCCAGATCTTCCTTGATTTCCGGGCTTCCCTGCGCCAAAGAAGCGGCGCGAGCAATGTAGTCCTCGCGAGGATCCACATTGACGATCAGCTCGTCGTTCTGAGCGATCTGATCGGCGAAAGGAGCCGAAGCAATCGCAGAAGCGATCTCGGCATCGAAGGGAGAAACAATTTGGACGCCCTGGCCGGCACCGGTCACGACGGTTCCGCCCAGGTAGACCTTGTAGCCGTTGTCGCGAGGCGGGTTGTGCGATGCGGTGACCATGATGCCCGCGTCGGCGTCCAACTCGCGCACGGAGAACGCGGTGAGCGGGGTGGGGTTCTTCAGCGGAAGCAAGAGTACTTCGCATCCTGCTGCCGAGGCCACGCGTGCAGCTGCGTTGGCAAAATCAACTGATCCGTAGCGGGCATCGCAACCGATGACGACGCGCGGAGCGCGCGTTGCATGCTTGAGGAGAACCGCGCACAATCCGGCGGTTGCACGGATGACAACCGAGAGATTCATTCGCGATTCGCCCGGGCCAATTTCGCCGCGCAATCCGGCAGTACCGAATTGCAGAGGGCCACTCATTGCCCGATTCAGTTCGGCAAGCGCGCTCTCGTCTCCTGCGCGCGCTGCTTCAACGGCGGAGGCAAGTTCAGCTGCGGTTGCCGGATCCGGATCGTGGTCCACCCACTGTTGAGCTCGTTCAATAACGTTCATTTTTCCCCCTGAATTAGTCTTCAAGACCGGCAAGAATCGCTGCGGTTGCAGAAACGCCCAAACGATTCGCGCCCGCCTCGATCATTGCGATAGCCGTTTGGGCGTCGCGAATACCGCCAGATGCCTTGACTCCCACGTTTTCACCCACGGTTTGACGCATCAGTTCAACGGCGTGAACCGAGGCCCCACCTGCGGGGTGGAAACCGGTCGAGGTTTTGACGAAATCCGCACCCGCGGCTACGGCTGCGCGGCACACGGCAACGATTTCTTCATCGGTGAGAGCTGCGGATTCGATGATGACCTTCAAGATCTTGCCGGCAGGAATCTCAGCGCGAACGGCACGAATCTCGTCTTCGACCTGGTCGAACTTTGCTTCCTTTGCGAGGGCAATATTGATCACCATGTCGATCTCGTCAGCGCCGTCAGCGATCGCCTGCTTGGCTTCATAGGCCTTGACATTCGGCTTCACTGCCCCCGAAGGGAAGCCCACGACGCAGGCGACCTTCAGTCCTTCGGGCACCTCAAGCGGGAGCATCGATGGGGACACGCACACGGAATAGGTACCAAAACGTGCACCTTCCTCAACGATCCGCGCGACATCGGCGCTAGTGGCCTCGGGCTTGAGGATCGTGTGGTCAATCAGGTGTGCAACTTCAGACTTCTTCATACTTTTCCTTTTCAAGTCCTCAGATCTGCGCCAGAGGAAGTGCGATTTCCATCATCTGGGTGAACGCGGTCTGACGTTCGTGTGCGGTCGTTTCTTCACCGGTCACCAGCGAGTCAGAGACGGTGAAGATACCCAAAGCCTCAACCCCGGCCTCGGCGGCAGTGGCGTACAGGCCCGCGGTCTCCATTTCGATGGCCATGATGCCCATCTTCTGCCAGCGCTCGTTAAAGGTCGGATCGGCATTGTAGAAAGTATCCGAGGACAGGACGTTACCCACGTGGGTGGTTACGCCCTTTTCCCTTGCATTCTCGCGCACAGCCTCAATCAGGCGGTAGGAACCGATGGGGGCATAGGTTCCAGGGATGTTGTACTGATCGATGAAGTTCGAGTTCGTGCAGGCTCCCTGAGCGATGACGACATCGTAAAGGTTGATTCCGGGCTGCAGCGCGCCGCAGGTACCCACACGGATGAGCTTTGTGCAGCCAAAGACGTGAATGAGTTCCCACGCATACAGCGAGATCGAAGGGATACCCATACCCGAGCCCATAACCGATACCGGAGTGCCCTGGTAGGTACCGGTGAAGCCCAGCATGTTACGCACCGCGTTGAATTGCTGCGCGTCCTCAAGGTAGGTCTCGGCAATGAACTTGGCGCGAAGCGGATCTCCGGGCAGCAAGATGGTCGGTGCAATGGGGGCCGTCGGGTTGATGTGCGGTGTCGATTTCATGATCGTGTACTCCAATACGTGTGTGGTCGTGTCGCTTGCTTGGTCTGGTGTGAGTCTTAGTCCACGCGGTCCAAAATGATGCTGCGAGCAGCCGGGGCAGTATCGCTGATGCACACTCCCCCATCCAAGGCCTCGAGGGCGCGAGGAATACGCCACTCATCGTCGGTGTGCAGGGTGAAGAGCACATCTCCCTTGCGCACGCGCTGCCCAGGCTTGGCGTGAATTTCAATTCCCGCTCCCGCCTGTACCGGATCGTCCTTAACCGCGCGGCCCGCGCCCAGCCTCCACGAGGCCACGCCCACGCTGAGTGCATCCATTTCGGAAATGAAGCCATCGGCCTCGGCAGTGACCGTATGGGTCAGCGCGGAAGTCGGCAAAGCCGCGTCGGGATCTCCGCCCTGTTCACGAATCATCGCGCGCCACACATCCATGGCGCGACCGTCCTTCAGCGCTGCTTCAACATCGGCATCGGGCTGTCCCGCCATGGTGAGCATGGTGCGAGCGAGCTCAACGGTCAATTCGACGACATCCGCGGGGCCACCACCGGCAAGAACCTCGACGGATTCTTCAACTTCAAGGGCATTACCGACCTTGAGTCCTAGCGGGGTGGACATATCGGTGAGAAGCGCCTGAGTCTTCACACCGGCATCGCGGCCCAGGTCCACCATGGTGCGGGCTAGCTCGCGAGCATGATCAATGTCCTTCATGAAAGCGCCACTACCGACCTTGACGTCCAGAACCAGGGAGTCGGTTCCCTCGGCGATCTTCTTCGACATGATCGAAGAAGCAATGAGGGGAATGCAATCCACGGTCGAGGTGATGTCACGCAGCGCGTAGAGCTTCTTATCTGCCGGAGCCAGACCTGCTCCAGCCGCACAAATCACGGCTCCGCAGCCTTCACCCAATTGGTGGTAGATCTCGTCATTGGACAAAGACGCACGCCAGCCGGGGATGGCCTCGAGTTTGTCAAGGGTTCCACCCGTGTGGCCGAGGCCTCGGCCGGAAAGCTGCGGGACTGCGACTCCGAAGACGGCAACAAGCGGGGCAAGCGGAAGGGTGATCTTATCGCCCACGCCACCGGTCGAGTGCTTATCAGCGGTTACGCGGGAAATACGTGCGAAATCCATGCGCTCGCCGGAATCAATCATGGCCTGAGTCCACGTCACGATTTCTTCACGGTCCATTCCGCGCAGGAAAACAGCCATGGCCAGGGCGGCCATTTGCTCGTCTTTCATCACCCCGCGCGTGTAGGCATCAATGGTCCATTGAATTTCTTCAGTGGACAGTTTCCCGCCATCGCGCTTCACGCGAATGACGTCGACGGCATCAAACTGTTTCATGATGTCCTTCCTGGGTGTTATTTCGGAGAATGCTTGGCGGGCGCGCACACCATTAAGGGACGTGCACGCCCGCCGCAGTCATTAATCTTCGTTGAATCGTGCCGATGGCACTTCGGTCAGGTCGTGGGGGCCAAAAGCTCCCGGTAGTACTTGTTTCATGGTCATGACGCCCTCGGGCATCAAAACCAGGCAGTCATTACCGCCGTGCTCAAAAATGAGCTGACGGCAACGACCGCAGGGAGCAACCGGCTCGCAATTCCCGTTCACCGCAACCACCGCCACGAGGCGACCGCCACCGGAGCGCACCATCTGCGAAACCATTCCGCATTCAGCGCACAGTGTGACACCGTAACCGGCGTTCTCCACGTTGCATCCCGAATAGGTCTGCCCGTCTGTTGTCAGTCCAGCTGCTCCAACGGGAAATCCGCTGTATGGGCAGTAGGCCTGTTCCATTGCCGAGATAGCAAGATCCTGAAGATCTTCCCAGTTGATGTCCATGAGTCGTTCCTTCTACCTAGCAGTCAATCACTTCGTGTAGGGAATGTTCTCAGCTGCCGGCGGACGCGACTTCCCGACGAATCCGGCGACCGCGATGATGGTCACGATGTAGGGGATCATCGAGATCAGGTCTGAAGGAATGGACTGCTCCAGGTTCGGCAGCAGGCGCGCAAGTGCCTGAGCAAAACCGAACATCAGTGCAGCACCCATGGCGCCGATCGGGTGCCACTTACCCAAGATCATTGCAGCCAAGGCAATGTAGCCATTGCCGGCGGAAATATTGTCGGTAAAGGACAGGTCCGAACCGATGGTGAAGAATGCACCGCCCAATCCCGCAAAACCGGAAGCAAGGATGGCATTGAGGGTTCGCGTGCGATTGACGTTAATGCCGACGGTATCGGCTGCTCGCGGGTGCTCACCGCAGGCGCGAAGACGCAAGCCCCAACGCGAACGGTACAGGTAGATCGCCAAGAAAATCACCGTGGCGTACATCAAGTAGACCAAGATGTTGTGGTTGAAGAGCATCGGGCCAATAACCGGGATTTCTCCCAGGATCGGAATCTTGATATCAGAGAGCGAGAACTTATTCGTATTGAAGAGTTCGGCCTTCTTCGTCATCCACGTTCCGTAGAAGAAAGTCGTCAGACCCGCTGCCAAGACGTTCAAGACCACACCGACGATGATCTGATCCACGCCATACTTGACCGAGAAGAGCGCCAAGAGGCAGCCAAGGAAGGCACCCGCGATCGGCGCTGCGATCAGACCGGCCCATGAAGTCTGGAAGTACGAGGCAGCCATGACACCTGCGAAAGCTCCCAAGAGCAGGTCACCTTCAATGGCGATATTGACAACGCCAACACGTTCCGAAACAACGCCCGAAAGTGAACCGAAGATCAGAGGCGTTGAAATTGCAACGGTCGAATACAGTGTCGAGGTCAGTGTCACGACACCGCTAGAACCCGAACCTGCATAGATCAGGAATCCGAAGACCGTTGCAATCCCGGCGACAATCATCATGGTGACATCAAGCCAACGCGGATTCTGCCGACGTGCCCATACCGAGTAGATCGACCACATGGCCACCACAAGAGTCAACGCTGTCAGCACCAGAAGGATAGGCCGTCCGGGGGTGACAATATCGTCAATATTGAGGCTCTGGGACTTGTCATTGAGTCGGATGGTGACATCACCACTGACCTTGAGCGCGAAAAGAATCTGCAGGAGCACTGCCAGAACGTAGACAACTGGCATCTTCCATGAACGCTTGAGTTGAACGTCATTCATTGTTTGCGTCTGGCTCATCGTGCCTCTCCTTCCGAATCGGTGGAGGCGCCATCGACGACGGCATCGCCGCCTTCAGACGCTGCATTTTCCTTCACTGCCGAGGCCGCGGCCGGACTCTTCCCGTCCTCTTCAGTATGTTCATCGCTGAGCTCAGCGAGCTCAGCGCGCAAGCTCTTCTTGGTTTCCTTGGGCAGGTGGAAGAGCCAGCGAACAAACATGGGGGCTGCAATGAGCAGGACGATCACTGACTGGAGGATCAGGATCATATCGATCGGGACGCCCTTCGCCTGCATGGTGTAGCCACCTGCTTTAAAGGCACCGAAGAGAACACCTGCGCCCAGAGTGCCCAGGGGCTTGTTCCGACCCAAAAGAGCAACCGTAATGGCGTCAAAGCCGATGGTGCCAGTGATATCGCGCGAGACATAACCAACGGTGCCCAAGGCCTCGTTTGCGCCCGCAAGGCCGAGAAAGGCACCCGAGATGGCCATGGTGATTGCGGTAATCTTCCCCACCGAAATTCCGGCGGTACGGGCGGCCTCGGGATTGGCACCAACAGCTCGGATTTCAAAGCCCAAGGTCGAACGTTCAATGAGCCACCAGAAAATGATCACCGCAAGGAGCGCGACGAAAACACCCATGTGAATCTTGAAGGGCGCATCGAGAATGCGAGCGAAAGCGGCTGAATCCGCAACCTTCGGAGTTTGAGGCTGATTAGAACCCGGGACCTGCCACGATGGCTTCGAAAGGATGTAGCCCAGCGCCAAGGTGGCAATCGAGTTCAACATGATGGTAACGATGACTTCGTTAGCACCGGTCTTTGCTTTGAGCACGCCGGCGATTCCAGCGTAAAGAGCACCGGCGACCATCGCTGCAAGAAGAGCAACAAGGGTGTGAATAACGGGAGGCAAGTTCATTGCGAAGCCAACCCACACAGCAGAAAGAGCACCGAAAATAATCTGGCCTTTACCGCCGATATTGAACAACCCTGCGCGGAATCCCAGAGCAAGACCCAAACCGCCCAGCACCAAGGGGATTGAGAAGAACAGGGAATCTGTCAGCGGCTTGATCTGGCGTTGGAAGCTGCGTGCGCCGGGGTCAAAGATTGCCCCGCGGAACATCGCATAATAGGCATCGAGTACCGATGCGCCAGTCATCGCGATCAAAATCGCACCTAGAGCAAAGGCAATGAGAACCGCGAGGATGGAAACGAACCACCGCGATCCCAAGATGTGACGACACACAACCAGTGCCTTCGAAGGACGTTTTGCCTGGGTCATCACTTCTCCTCCTCGTGTGAATCCGAAACCTCAGCGTTTTCCTGCTCGCCCGCCACAGCCTCGTCATAGGGAACGCCGGCCATCATCAAACCGAGCACATCACGCGGGGTATCTGCAGGAACGATACCCATCACGCGGCCTCGATACATCACGACGATGCGGTCGGCCAGCGAAACTACTTCATCCAATTCGGATGAGATCAACAGGACGGGAATGTTCTGGTCGCGAACCTCGACGATGCGCTTGTGGATGAACTCGATCGAGCCCACGTCCACGCCACGAGTTGGCTGATTCGCAACAAGCAGGTTGAGGTCCTTCGACATTTCGCGCGCGACAACGACCTTTTGCTGGTTTCCGCCCGAAAGCGAAGAAATCGGATCACTGATCGACGTCAGACGAATATCGAACTCTTCCTCCTTAGCCCGCGCATTTTGAGCGATGATTCCGAGCTTGAGCATGGGACCGGCCGCGAAACGCGAGTCCTTGTACTGGTCCAAGACCAGATTTTCGGCGATCGAGAAAGAGGAAATAATGCCGTCGGTCGAACGGTCCTCGGGAATGAAGCCGATTCCCGCGTCCAAAGACTTACGAGGGTTGGCGTGTGTAATGTCGATTCCTTCAAGGAGGATCTCACCGGAATTCGGGGTGGCTAGGCCCAAAATGGTCTGTGCAAGTTCGGTCTGACCGTTACCTTGAACACCAGCAACCGTAACAATTTCACCGCGTTCGACAGTGAAAGAAACGTGGTCGAGGAGGGGCAAGCTCGAAGGAGAAAGCATGGAGATTTCTTTGAACTCCAATCCCCCACCGCTTGGATGCGCCTCAGCTTTGTCAACGCGCATCATGACCGAGCGGCCGACCATCTTATTGGCAAGCTCGGATTCGGAATCCTGTGGCGATGCTTCACCGACGACGGTTCCGCGTCGAATGACGGTGATTTCATCCGCAACTGCTCGGACCTCGCGCAGTTTGTGGGTAATGAAGACGATCGATGTTCCCGCATCGGCAAGTTGACGCATGATCGCCATGAGTTCATCGGTTTCTTGGGGAGTCAAAACCGCCGTTGGTTCATCAAGAATAAGGACTTTTGCTTGACGCGAGAGGGCCTTAACGATTTCGACTCGCTGCTGGGCACCAACAGAAAGGTCTTCGATGAGGGCATCGGGATCGAGATCGAAACCAAAGCGTGCAGAGACTTCTTTAACAGTGCGTCGGGCCTGCGCAAGATCAATCAATCCGCTTGCTTTTGTCGGTTCAAAACCCAAAGCGATCGATTCTGCGACGGTAAAGACCGGGATCAGCATGAAGTGCTGGTGAACCATTCCAATCCCCGCGGCAACCGCATCACCGGGGCCGTTGAAGTGGACCGGCTTCCCATCGATGAGGATTTCTCCTTCATCGGGCTGGTGAAGGCCGTAGAGCACATTCATCAGCGTTGATTTACCGGCTCCGTTTTCACCAAGAAGCGCGTGAATATGCCCTTCTTCGATGGTGAGGTTGATGTCATTATTTGCGACCAGAGGACCAAAACGTTTGGTGATCCCCTTGAGTTCCAACTTCACTGTAACTCTGCCCTTCTGCGCGGTTGAGTCTCGGTTTCAGGATAGCTGATACAGCGAAGGCGCGGTGGAGAGACCACCGCGCCTTCACTTAGTATTCACGAATCACTTCGGGGAGTTCGCGGACTCAACCTTCAGTTCGCCCTTCTTGATCTGATCGGTGAGCTTGGTGAGCTCGTCCTTCAGATCCTGAGGAACCTTGGAATCGAACTCGTGGAAGGGAGCGATGGAGACACCACCGTTTTCCAGAGTACCCACGTAAGGAGTCGCGCTGAACTTGCCGTTCACGGAGTCCGTGATGGCCTGCTCAACCGAAGCACCGATTTCCTTCATGACCGAGGTCAGAACGATCGACTTGTAGTCGGGGGCAGATTCGTACCAGTCGGAGTCAACACCCACGATGTAGGTCTTGCCGTCGGCCTTTGCAGCAGCAGCTGCACCCAGGCCCACAGGACCGGCGACGGGCATGATGATGTCAGCACCCTGGTCGATGAACTGCTGTGCCTGCTGCTTGCCCAGTGCCTGATCATCGAAGGACTGGGTGAAGGAGCCGTTCTGGGTTGCCTTGTCCCAGCCGAGAACCTGGACACTCGTGCCCTTTGCCTTGTTGTAGGCTGCGACGCCATCGGCGAAGCCGTCCATGAAGACGGTAACCGAAGGAATCTGGATACCACCGAAGGTGGCAACCTTGCCGGTCTTAGTCATGCCTGCTGCGGCGTAACCAGCCAGGTAAGCAGCTTCAGCAGTGTTGAAGAGCAGAGGACGCGCGTTCTCGACGGTGACGGTCTTGTTGGAATCATCCGAGAAGGAAGAGTCGACAAGTGCGTAGTGGACGTCCTTGTTTTCGTTTGCAGAGGCGTGCAGCGCCTTCTCCAAGTTGAAGCCAACGCCGATGATCAGGTTGCAGCCGTCAGAAACCATGGATTCAGTGTTGGGCACGAAGTCCGCCGAGGAGGAGGACTCTGCCGTGTTGATCTGAATGCCGAGCTTCGACTGTGCGGACTTCAGGCCGTTGTATGCGGATTCGTTGAAGGACTTGTCGTCCCAACCGCCAGCATCAGAAACGGCGCAAGCCTTGAAGCTTGCGCCATTGGAAGATGCGCTCGAGGTCGAGCCGGAATCCGAAGAGGGCTTCGAACCGGACGAGCACGCGGTCAGTGCGAGCGTAGCAACGCCAGCGACTGCAACGATTCTTGTGAGGGTCTTCATGCCGTTATTCCTCCAAGTAGAGTGTGTTGATACACAGTAGGTTGGTTGCGACAGCGCGAATCAACCGCTTGGAAGACACGCGCACCACCGCTTGCGAGAACGCATACGTGTGCTGCGTTGACGCCCATTTAGAGTTTCTCCCATCGCATTCGGACGCGTCAAGGCGAATCGGCCTCAGCGCGATAACGAATCGATAAAAGTTATATTTTCCGTCCATGCATACGCTTGTGGGCGGCAGAATTTCTTCATCCCACCGCCCACAAACGCAGGTCACTCAGGCTTTTCACCGGTATATCCCGGCGAATACCGAGTTCCTATCATGCAAACTTGCGACGCATCACCAAGCCGAGACCACCCATACCGAGAGCAGCCAAAACGACCAGCGCGGCCTCGGAACCGGTACGTGCCAGCTTCTTGCCCGCGACGCCCTTTGCCTTCGCCGCTGCAGCGCCGGGCTGTTGTGCCGCAACCGGGCAGGTCACCTGAACAGTCAGTCCCGAGGCCTCGGGAACGACGGTGCCAAAGTCGGTCTCAACGGTGACGGGAAGCGAGAGCACTCCCCCTTCGGGCTTGGCAGCGCACACCGACATCGGCAGCGAGGCCTTCAGAGTTGCCTGGCCTGCGCCATCGGTTGTGATAATCGAGGCCTCATCGGATGCGTGCTCTTCACGCAGTGAGTTATTGACACTTGCATTGACAGCTACCGATCCGAAGGAGACCTTGACGTTCTGGGTCTTTCCGGGCCCCTCGGAGAAGGACAGGCCACGCAAAGGCACGGTGAATTCCTGATCGGGAGTCACCGGATCGCTCGGGAGCGTCACGCCAACTGCCTGCTTGAGAGTCGCAGCCTTGATGCCATTGTGTGCAGCCAGATACTCGTTGAACTTATCGCGGTCGAGGTTACCCAGAACCGTCTTCGTTCCACGGGTCAGTGCCGGGAAGGTGTCGCCTCCAGCAAGGAGGAAGGTCACCGACCCAACCGTGTACTCCTTGTTCATATCAATGGGCGCGCCATTGACGAGCAGCGAGGTAATGCGCTCACCGTAAGGCTTGGAAGGATCGTAGGTGTACTGGACATTCTTTGACAGACCAAGCTTGAGCAGCGGGCGCGAGTTCTGCGAGTTCAGGTTCGTCTTCCACTGCTCTTCCAGAGCATCCTTCACATCAGAGCCCTTGATGGTCACGTATCCCAGCTCGTTCGAGAAGGGCATGACGTCGTAGCTCTGCTTGTAGGTGATAGTGCCATCGCTACCGGGTTCAAGATCTGCACGCAGACCGCCAGCATTGATCATGCCGATATCAACGGGGTTCCCATCGGGTGTGCGGATCGTTTCGCGCATCGCGTCAGCAGCCAGGTTGCCCAGAGTCGACTCGATACCGCGGTTGCCGCCCTTCTCAATGCTTCCATCGGGGGCCTCGAAGATGCCGCGGTGGAAGCTCTCGGTGTAGCCCCGTGCTACGACCTGAGCGCCGGCGATGGCCGAGGCCTGCTGCGCGCGGGTGACAACTGCCTTCGTCTGCGGGTCTTCACCGCACTCGTAGACGGTTGCCGCGGGGATCAGCTTGGTGTCGGCCTTAACGACCTTTCCGGTCGCCGTATCGTAGGAGATCTGAATCAGGCCCAGGTTATCCGTGTAGGAACCGGAGGCGACACCCGCCAGAAGGGGGTTCTGCGAGGTGAGCTCGACCGCCGAATCGACGTGGTCGAACTCGTAAGGAACGTGCGTGTCGCCACCCATGAGGCCGTCAACATCGGGGCCCATCTTCGGGTAGTTATTCTTCACGTCATCATCAAGCATGGCGATGACGATCTGCGCGGTTCCATCCTGCTTGAGCTGCTTCGCCAGGGTGTTGATCTTGGCGATTGGATCCTTGAAAGTCAGGGCCTGCGTGGTTCCGGGGCTGAGCTTGTAGGGAACATCCTCGGCAATCGCACCGATGAACGCGACCGTCACTCCCGAAGGAGAGGTCCACAGCTTGTACTCTCCCAGGTAGGGAGTGCCCGCTCCCCACGTTCCCATTCCTTCAACGTTTGCTGCAAGGTAGGGGAAGTTCGTTTGAACAAATTCGGAGGGGTTTGAGCCGTCGACGCGCTGCTTGAAGACTGCCTGGCCCATATCCAACTCGTGGTTGCCCATGGTCGAACCCAGGGGATGCATCGTGTTGAGCGCTTCGATGGTCGGGTTATCCTTCAACGCGCCCGAAGTGTAGGGAGACGCACCAATGTTGTCGCCCAGCAGGGTGAAGCTTGAGTTCGGGTTCGCTGCGGTTGCACGCTTGAGATAGCAATTCATCGCAGGAAGACCGGCCTCGACGACCTTGCGGCTCTTGCGATCCTTTTGCATCTCGATGTGTCCGTGCACATCGGTGAGGTTGTACAGGTCCAGGGTGACGATATCGGATGCGCCGCGATCCGTGCCAGCCGCAGGGGCCGTCGCGGGGGTGGCCTGGCTTGCCGAGGCCGTGGCATCGGCGGCGGGGGTCGGCGCAGTGGCCTCGGGGCTGGCCTCCGTCGTCGAAGTCGCCTCGCCGGCGGGGTCTGCGAAGGCAGCTAGAGGAGTTGCGAAGAGCGCGAGGGCTGCGCCGGTCGCAATCACCGCCCTTCGGGTTCGAGTGAGCATATTGTTTCCTCTCATGATGGTTGGGTGAAGGTCAGAGGGTCCGGCGGCGCATGGCGCAGGCGATCACGCCCAGCACCAGGGCTCCCAGGGCCAGCGGAATGGTTTCGTTCACGCCGGTCGAGGCCAGCTTGGAGCGCTTCTGCTTGGCTTTTGTTGCCGATGCAGACTGCTCGGGGTTACCTGCCGGGGCACTTGGATTGGTCGAGGCCTGATCCGAAGGCTGGGCCGAGGGGCCAACCGGAGGCTGGGCGATCGGGGTGATGAGATTCAAACCGATGATTTCAGGATTGTGGTCCGAGGCGCGGTAGGGGTTGTCGGCCTCGAAAGCCAGGTATGCGTTGTAGTTGGCGCGTGAGTATTCGAAGGCGATGCTTTCTTGCGCGTTTACCGCCCACGACTTCACCTCGGTGATCAGCGGGTGCGCTGCAGAGTTCGCGAAGACGTGGTCCATCGATCCAGAGCGACCACCATAGACATAGGAGGAATCACCGTGACCTGACTCGTGGGCCCAGCCCGCATCGGTCAGGACTTTCAGAGGGTCTTCCATCGTGTAGGCGTTGAAGTCGCCAACAAGCAGTGTCGGGGTTCCGTTGAAACGCTGTGCGAAGGTGGCAAGTGCGCGGGCCTGCTTGACGCGAACTCCATTGGAGTTCCCCTGACCATCACCGTTGTCAGTGTTGGCTGCCGCTTCCGCGCCGGACAAGTTCTTGGGTGCAGAACCCTTGGACTTGAAGTGGTTGGCAATGACAACGAAGTTCTTGCCTTCGTGGTTTACATCAGTGATCGGCTTGAATTCTTGAGCCAGGGGCTGACGCGCGAGGCCCGTGTACGCCGGATCATCGTAAATGACGGAGTCGCCAACCGGGGTAATTGTTGCCTTCTTGTAGATGAAAGCGATACGGATGACGTCTTCGTTTGCGGGAACGGTTGAGGGACTGGGGACATAGGCCCAAACCTCGGATCCTGCAGCTGCATTGAGCGCATTGACGAGGCTCTTGAGCGCACCGTCACGGTCGGTGCTCACACCCGATGCGACGGCGTTTTCGATTTCTTCCAATGCCACAACGTCGGCATCGATCGTATTAATCGCCTGAACGATCTTGGTCTGTTGGTTCGCAAAAGCTTGCGAGGACCAGGCGCCGCGGAGTTTGCAGTTCTTATCGGTCACGTACTTGTGGTCGCGGTCCTCGTATCCCTTGCATCCGGGTTCGTTTTCGCCCAGGTCAGAGAAGTAGTTGAGGACGTTGAAGGTTGCGACCTTCGTATCGCCACTAACTGAAGGAGCAGCGGGCCGCTCCCCCGTGATGGTCACTGGCGAGCGATCAGGATTTCCAGCGGTCATCTGCGTGGGTTGGAAGACGAAGCTCCCGAAGCGTGATTCCAAGACAACGGGTTTCGTGAAGGTCACGTGGTAGCCCACGCGAGCAGGGGCTCCGTTGGCAAGGTAGGCGTAGCGTTCTTTGTGCCCGTTTTGCTTGAAGTTCGTCAGGTCTGTGGTCGAGGCATCGTCCAGGTCGATGGTCTTGGCGGCGTTTTCAGCCTCGTAGGCCTGGGCAGGTGCGCCGGGGGCAACAACGTCGGTTGCGGTACGCAAAACCTCAGTTCCGGGGGTCAACGAGAGCGTCCCGTAGCGGTTGGTCTTGTAGTTATCGGTAATTGTCCACGTGTCCTTGGGCAGAACCAGCATGGACTCGAGTGCTTCCATCTGGTCTTGAGTGGGCACGCCGCTCAGTTCCGTTGGCTTGACGGGATCACAATCAGTGGCGGCGGTAATACTTTGCGGAAGCAATTGGGTCAGGCTCTGGGTTGCGGCGGTCGCATTTTTCACGCCTGAATACTCAGCGACCTTGCCTTTGACAACGACGCAGTCACCAATGGAGGGCATCGTCGCAGAGGATTTCCCCATGAAGACGAATAGGCCGTCGGAGGCGGTTCGCGCGGGGTCCCAGGTTCCGCCTGTTCCGGGGGTTTGGATGGTGAAGCCTTCGAGGCCCTTGAGGTTTGCGTTCTCTCCCTTGGGGTAGGCCGCGGTCACGACGCCTTTGGTTTCGACCGTCTGATTGATCAGCTGGGAGTCGTCCCCGTCGCCCGCGGTCTGAATATCCGGAATCGATACCAGCGCACTCACCGCGCGTGTCTGCCTTACATGTGCCGAGGCCTCGACGCTGGGTGTGGGCGTCGAGGCCTGAGTTTCGCTTCCCGATGTCGGGTCTTCGCTGGGATCCGCGTAGGCAGCTAGCGGCATTCCAAAAAGGGAAAAGGCTGCCAGAGCACCGATCACTGTTCGCTTCTTCGCACGCAGCATGCGCAGCTTCCTCTCAAGGTGCACGATCAAAATGCACGGGCGCTGCGAGAACCGCAGTGCCCGGGGCCAGCTCAGAGGATCTACCGAGCTGTAGCCTCAATCACTCAAAAGAGTAGCAAGCTCAAAGGATACAAAAGTACGATTTTCGAATATCCCAGAATCACTCCTGAAAATCGTCAGCAAACCCACAGCTGCGTTTGCGGTTTTCGCACGAAATAAGTGATTTTTCTCCCCTCGCAAGGTCTCACGTGAGAAGCTTCGACTCAACAAGTCCGCAGCGACTAATCTGGACCCATTAGGACATTTCAGGAAGGAATATCGACGATGTCTCAACCCCCGCTCCCTCCGACTCCTCCAGTTCCGCCTCCCGGACAGCCTTTCCAGCCGGGACAGCCGGCAGTGACTCCTGGACAGCCGGAGCAGTCTCAACCAAAGAGGCGATCGATCGTTCCTCCGCCACCCGAACCTGGACAGCAGTATGGGCAAGCCGCTTTCGTTGCGCAGCAATACCAGCAAGCCCCCGGTTTCCAACAGACTCCGGTAAATCCTCAACAGTTCCAGCCCGGACCCGCAAGCGCTCAGCAGTTCCAAGCGGGTCCAGCGGCCCAACAACCTCCCGCAGCCACGTTCCCTGCTTTCATGCCCACGCAGCCTCTCGGGGAACCCGGCGAATGCGCGCTCGCGATGCGCGGCCTCGTGAAGATTTTCGGAAACTTGGTTGCGGTGGCAAACCTCAACCTGGACATCCCCAAGGGTTCCTTCTACGGCTTCGTCGGCCCAAATGGTGCAGGCAAGTCAACAACCCTCAACATGGCGACCGGTTTACTTACCCCGGATTCTGGAACTGCTTTCGTCAACGGAATCGATGTGTGGGCCGATAATCTTACTGCCCGCGCACAGCTTGGTGTCATGCCCGATGGGATGCGTCTGCTCGACCGCCTTTCCGGCCCTGATTTCTTGGTTCACGTCGGAATGCTGCGCGGTTTACCTCGCGAAACTGCTCGCGGGCGCGCACAGCAGCTGCTGGCAACTTTGGACCTCGTGGATGCAGGTAAGAAGCTCATCTCCGACTACTCGGCGGGTATGACGAAGAAGATCTCCCTTGCTGCGGCCCTCATCCATGCTCCCTCGGTCTTGGTCCTTGATGAGCCTTTCGAGGCGGTCGACCCGGTTTCGGCAGCGAATATCCGCCAGATCCTCATCGATTTCACTCACCGGGGCGGAACGGTCATTTTGTCCAGCCACGTCATGGCGACCGTCCAGCAGCTGTGTACCCACGTTGCTGTGATTAATCACGGACAGGTTTTGGCTTCTGGAACGACTGCAGAAGTAGCGGGCAACATGTCCTTGGACGAGCGTTTTGCTCAGTTGGTGGGCGGCTTGCACACGAGCGAAGGGCTGTCATGGTTGGCCAACTGATTCGTTTGAAGCTGCGCATCATGTGGAACGTGATGTGCAAACAAGTCGTCGTGCTGCTCCTGTCGCTCATGGCGCTTCTGTATGGTTTGGCAATGGTTGGCGCTCTGTACGTTGGCGTCGGGGCTTTAAGCGAATCTATCCCGCCGGAATTCATCATGCTCATTGGCCCCTTGGTTTTCCTCGGGTGGCTGATCCTGCCATTGTTGTTCTCGACGATGGATAACACCCTGGAGCCACGTCGACTTTCTCCTTTCATTGCGCCCTCACCCAAGCTTGGTTTTGCTCTTGTGGCGGCGTCAGCGCTTGGAATTGGCGGGATTTTTTCATTACTCCTCTTCCTTGTACCCGCGTGGTTTTTCTTCACTCGCGGTGAATTACTGCTCGCACTAGGCGCAATCTGCGCTGCTGTTCTCACCCTCCTCACTGCGGTCATTTGGGCAAAGTCCGTAACCACGTGGGCGGGAAACCAAGTTTTGAAAAACTCGCAGCGCAAGAATTTTGCGTCTTTTGTCGGTTCGATGATTTTCGTTGCAGTTTTCGCGCCGATGGGAATCTGGATGCAGTTTCTTATTCGCAATTTTTCCTACGACGCAGTTCTTGCCTTCGCTTCCAAGGTCTACACGACACCTTTTGGCGCCTTTTTCGGGGTACTTGAATCCTTGAGGCAAGGAGACTACCTCCTTGCGGGAATTCGCTGTGCAATCGGTCTTGCGACTCTCGCACTAGGTTGGGTCCTCTGGATCCGCGTATTAAAGCCGTCGATGTACGGCAGCGCAAACCGTGTTTCTGCCAAAGCGCGTGAGGCCATTGAGGCTGGCCGCTATCACGTTGATGAGGCACGCGCCGAGGCTGAATTGACAAAACAACGCTCGGATTCGCGTTCAGCAGGACTCAAGCGCGTTCAACGCTGGCAGGCGCTCGGGCTTTCGGGCCGCTCGGCTGCGATGGCAACGAAGACGGCTTACTACTGGCTCCACGATTCTCGCCTGTCAGTGTCCTTGGGTTCGACAATCCTCTTCCCGGCGATGGCCGTTCTCATGGACTACATGATTGACAGTGACGTGCGTGAATTCATGCCTTTCAGTTTCGGATTCTTCTTGTACTTTGCTCCGATCGTCATCGGCGCAAATATCGGTGCAAATATGCAATACGACTCCACAGGCGCATGGGTGCCGATTGCTGCCGGAATGACCGGGCGCGAAGATCGTTTAGGCCGCCTCTTGGGGTCACTCGCTATTGTTGCCCCGGTCATCCTTGTGGCCTCGGGAGCGGCATGCGTCATTATGGGCAAGAGCGTGCTTGATATCGTCTACACACTGTGCTTGTGCATTCTCTTCCTCACTGCTTCATCAGGAATCGCAACGGTTGTCGGAAGCCGCTGGGTCTACCCCGTTCAGCAACCTGGCGCATCGCCTCTGTCGACGCGAGGCGCAGGTGCTGGAATGGTGGCGATGTGGGCGACTTCTGCTGCCATGCTGGGCGGTTTGTTGGTCGCTTTGCCCGGCTGGCTTGCCTTGATCTTCACCACTGGCACAGGAATCCCCTTCATTATCGCTGTGGTCGCGTCTTTGGCTTGGAGCGTGGCGATCATCGCAGTTTCAGTGGTGTGGGGCGGACGCTTGTGGGACCGCTACAAGGTCGAGATGCTGACAACAATGAAGTCATGGGCGGGAAACTAGAAGCCTCGTTTTCCACCGATTGACATATGGTTGTGGCCCGCAGGAATTCCTGCGGGCCACAACCATAGACGCGATATGTTCAGCGAGCCTGGTAGGTCAGGCAGTCAGCGCCGGCAGATCCCACGCGAATCGCCGAAGCGGTGCATTCCAGACCGGTGTTGAAGGAGCAGTCTGCCTTCTGGCAGGCGCCAACAACCGGGCTCTTGCGCTCGAGGCCGCCACGAACCGCGAGCGGAACGAAGGTTGCGCAGGTACGTCCGTAGCCGATGGTCACGGCGCCAGCAGCGCAGCCGTTGTTGTTGTACGAGCACTCCGAAACGGAGCAGTCCTGGACCAGGGGAAGGTCGATGGTCGTCATGATGTTCTCCTTGAAGAGTCGACACAAATTGTTAAGACCCCTCAAGAATGCATGTTTTATTTCGAAAAACGTAGAGCAGCGTTTTTTGCGCGGAATATCAACGAAAACCGAGTGTCGCTTCCGAAGAATGTTCACGTAATTACGATAAAGTCCAACCGGCTATTTGCCTCAGGTTAGGCTGTGCTACACAAGGTATGGCACTGCGAGCTCTACTCGTCAAGAAGCTCTGTATTCAGTAGCCAAGCTTCTTCCAACTCGTCAATTTCCTGGCGAATCTGAGTTGACTGCGCGGACAAATCCGTCATCTTTTCTAGAGCGCTCTGATCCTCAGCAATGCGCGCAGCACATTCAGCAAGTTCTTCTTCGACCTTTTCAAGGCGTGTGCGCAAGGTATCGATCTTGCGTTCAAGCCGTGCGCTTTCTTTCTTTGCCGCTCGTCGTGCAGCAGAATCAGTCATCCCCGAGCCCATGGCGCCTGCGGAAGATTCCTCCCCCGCCGCATTTCCAGATTGACGAGGCCCTGCCGCACTTTCGCGAGCATCGGGAGACTTTGCGCCACCGACCTCGCGAATACTCAAGTATTCTTCAACTCCCCCGGGAAGAGCGCGAAGGCTTCCATCCCCCAAAAGTGCAACCTGGTGATCGGTCGCGCGTTCGAGCAGGTAGCGATCGTGACTGACAACAACCAAGGTTCCCGGGAAGGCATCAAGGAGGTCTTCCATTGCAGCCAAGGTATCCGTGTCAAGATCGTTCGTCGGCTCATCGAGAAGAAGAACATTGGGCTCGGCCATGAGCAGGCGCATGAGCTGAAGCCGACGCCGCTCACCACCGGAGATCTCACTGACCCGCGTCCACGCACGCTCGCGAGTAAAGCCCATTCTCTCCGTCATTTGCGAGGCGGAAACTTCCTTGCCATCAACAATCACGCTGTGAGCGACCGCGTCCACGGCCTCGACAACGCGAAGATCACTGAGCTCGTCAAGCTCGTGCGTATCCTGCGAAAGGGTAGCGATCTGGACGGTTTTTCCGCGTTTCACCCGGCCGCTTGTTGGCTCCAAATCACCGCGAAGAAGATTCAGGATCGTCGTCTTACCTGCGCCATTCACGCCGACGATTCCCACTCGTTCCCCCGGTGCCAAGCGCCACGTCACATGGTCAAGGATCGTGCGCCGGCCACCCTGAGGAGTCTCGAAAGAAACGCTCACGTCTTCAAGGTCGACGACGTCTTTACCCAGACGAGCGGTCGCCATCTTGACCAATTCAACGCTGTCTCTAGGCGGAGGCACGTCAGCGATCAGGGCCTCGGCCGCAGCAATGTGGAACTTCGGCTTCGACGTACGAGCCGGGGCTCCGCGGCGAAGCCACGCGAGCTCTTTTGTCAGGAGATTCGCGCGCTTCTTTGCGGCGACATCGGCTTGGCGGACGCGCTCGGCTCGCGCCAAAGTGTAAGCAGCGTAGGAGCCATCATAGATTTCTACGCGACCAGGGATCTGAGGACGAGAACCACCCGGGTCGATCCCGGGAACGACTTCCCAAATGGTCTCGCACACTGCGTCCAAGAACCAACGATCGTGGGTGACAGCAATCAGTGCGCCGCTTGCGCCTGGGCGCGCAAAACGCGCATTCAAGTGGCGCGCAAGCCACGCAACGCCTTCCACATCAAGGTGGTTCGTTGGTTCATCCAAGCAAACGACATCGGAGGGAAGTGCGAGTACCCGTGCAAGGTCAACACGGCGACGCTGCCCACCAGAGAGCGTTCCAACCAGAGCATGCAGGTCGATATCAGCCAAGAGACCGGCGTGAATATCGCGGATTGAACTCTGCGAAGCCCATTCATATTCTTCGAGGCCCGGGTGGACAGCATCCATCACTCGAGCATTGTCATCAAGGTGATCTGCCTGCTCGAGCATAACCACGCGCAAACCATCACGAGTGATGACTTGCCCGTCGTCGGGCTGCTGCACCCCTGCAACGAGGCGCAAAAGCGTGGATTTTCCAGCACCATTGGGCCCCAAGATTCCGATTCGCGACGTATCTTCAACGCTAATATCGACATCGGCTAAGAGCTGACGCGAACCCGCGAGTGCTCCCAGAGATTGTGTGCCTAGTAGATGTGCCACCTAGCATTCCTCTTCTTCGACAATCGCGCCGAGCGCGGGACCCGAGGTGGGCAGGGTTGCACTCACTTCGGGGCTGCGCGCTAAGGCCTCCGCAAGCTCGTCGGCGTGAGCTTTATCGCGGGCGAGCACTGCAATCGTTGGGCCAGAGCCGGAAAGTATCGCCGCGCAAGCGCCGGCTGCTCGCGCATCGCGAAGCGTTTCAGCGAGCTCGGGATACAGATGGAGCGCGGGGGCGGTTAAGTCATTACTCAACGCCGGCGCCACGCTTATTGCATCTCCCAGCAAGGCACGCTGATCTTCTTGACTCAATGGCGCGGGCTCTATTCCTTTAGCGCTATTTTCCGCTTCTCTCAAGGCATCCAGTGTTTTGAAGACCTCGGGAGTCGAAAGCCCCCGGTGCGCGCGGACCATGACCCAGTGATGGTGCGGCCAGGTCGATGCGTCAGAGCCAAGCAAGGGGGTCAGAACATCTCCGCGGCCCTCCCCCACGCTCATGCCGCCCATGATGCAGGCGGGAACGTCTGCTCCAAGCCCGCGCCCGATCTGGCACAGCTGCTCGAGGCTCAGCCCTAGTTCCCATAAACGGTTGCACGCTACCAATGCTGCTGCAGCATCCGCCGATCCCCCGGCCATTCCTCCAGCGATGGGAATGTATTTGTCCACGCGGATCGACACTCCCGCGCTGGTTTGCGCCCAGGGACCAGTAGCTGCGAGCTTCTGGAGGACTTTTGCCGCACGGTAAGCCAGGTGCGATGTGGGATCTAGCTCGCTCATGAGCTGCGTCGCGCCCTGGTCAATGCTCCCGTCTGCAGCATATGCATGGGTTTCGATGTGAATCCCCGGCGACTTGGCCGTGCGCACACTGACGTACTCGCGGATATTTAAGCATTCGAATACAGTGACGAGGCCGTGGTAGCCCTGCGTATCCGGCTGTCCAACGCGCAGGATCAGGTTCACTTTCCCCGGTGCAGATGCACGTACCTCACGCACTGGGCGACTCCGCCTGGCGTTCCTTCGCGTAACGATCTTGAGCAGGTAGTGGAATTGTTCCTTCTACTCTCATTTCAAGGAGAGCGCGACCAAGTCGCACATAGTCCTCAATCCCAAGCTTTTCGCCTCGAATAGAAGAATCCACCTGGGCGCGATCGCACAGCTCTTGGGCGGTGTCTGCGCCTCCCGCCCAATTCTTCAAGGCGGCACGCAGAGTCTTGCGTCGTTGAGAGAAGGCGGTGTCGCAGGCCTCGAAAGTCGCAAGACGCAAGGCGGTGTCTCCGCGCGGGGTCTCCAAGCGACGCAGGGATACCAGCGCCGAATCGACGTTGGGAATGGGCCAAAACACGGAACGTCCGATGGTTCCGGCGCGGTTCGCATTCCCATACCAAGCGGCCTTGACGGAGGGAACGCCATAGGTTCGCGAACCCGGCTCTGCAGTCAAGCGGTCTGCGACCTCGGCTTGAACCATGACCAGGGCATAGTCAAGCGAAGGGAAAGACTCCATCATCGACAGCAGCAAAGGTACTGCGACGTTATAGGGAAGATTTGCGACCAAGTGCGTTGGAGCATCCCACTCAACCCCAAAGTCCGCCAATCCTTCGATTTGCACGGCGTCACGGTTGACAACGTGGAGACGCTGGGCTGCATCGGGCATGCGTTGAGCAACGGTCACGGGCAGGGCGCGAGCTAAAACGGGGTCAATTTCGATCGCTCGAACCCAGGCACCGGCCTCGAGAAGGCCAAGGGTGAGGGAACCTAGGCCCGGCCCAACCTCAACGACCTGAGTTCCCTCGCCGATCCCCGCATCTCGAACGATACGGCGGACGGTTCCAGCGTCGTGAACGAAGTTCTGGCCCAGGGTTTTCGTGGGGCGAACTCCCAGCGCTTCGCAGATCGCGTGCACTTCGATAGGGCCAAGGAGCCCACTCTCGCTGGGCTCTGCGTCACTGGGCAGACGCGGGGTTGAATAACGACGGGTTGAACTCACGCACCCATCCTAATTGATCAGTACCAACCGACGGAGTTTGAATGCGCGAGCGCCGAACACGGCCTGCCGTAGCGACCCGCGATGTATCCCAGACCCCAGTTGATTTGAGTAACGGGGTTAGTCTGCCAATCCGCCCCTGCCGAGGCCATCTTGCTTCCCGGGAGAGCCTGCGGAATACCGTAGGCGCCGGAAGAGGCGTTCTTCGCGTAGGGATTCCAATGGGATTCGCGATTCCACAGGGCAACCAGGCACTGGAACTCGGAGTCACCCCAGCCTCGGGCAGCAACCAAAGGCTTTGCGAGGCTCCGCGGGTCTTCACCCGAATAGGTCAGCGGAATATTGGCCGCAACCATCGCCTGTGCAACTTCGGCGGAGTTCCCACCAGCAGCCGTAATTTCAGCTGCGCTTGAGAGCGTGCCGAGTTTTGCGCGATAGCGAATGGAACGGGTCCCATCCTCTTCGGTTTTTTCTTCGAGCGTTGCCTTGGGGTCAAGTCCGGCTTCAATCAGAGCCTTCGGGGTGACCTCTTTGGTTCCGATCGAACGGATTTGCGCACTGGGTTCGCGAACCACCTTCGAGTTGAGCGGCGCCTCGAAGCGTTCACCGCCGTCAACGTTTTCGCTCCAGGTCATCTCTTCGGCTTCGCCTTCAACGCCCTTCGTCGTCACCTGTTCTTCGCCGGCAAAGAGCTGGTCGGAGTCTTGGCGGTATTCTTCAAAGGGAATGGCGACCTTGCGAGGAGCAAGAGAGCGCGTGACCTTGTGAATATCGATTGAGAGCCCGTCTGCGGTGGACTTGACTTCGACTCGATCAAGGGGATTCAGGGTAATTCCCTCTTTTTCCAGGATCGAGCGGGTATCCATGCCTTCTCGTGCGGTAATCGTTCGCGTATTTCCGTCAACGATGACCTTCACTTGTCGGGTCTGCGAAACCAGCGGGGTCAGGCTCGAACGCGACTGGGAACGATCAACTGCAAGAATTGCTTTCCCGGAGTCCACGCCCATATCTGCAAGTACCCCTTCAGCCGAAGGAGCTGTAGACCACAGCGTTTTTCGGGAGCCGTCAATACTGAGCGTGTAGGGCTTCGCGGTGCGCACAACGATGGTTTGCCCGTCGCTGACCTGTTGGTGAATCGAAGGTTGGACGAGATCGTGTTCTGCCACCTCAACTCCGGCCTCGTTCAAGACACCGGAAACCGAGTGCGCCCACGTCGAAACGGGGCGGATCACTCCGTCAACTTCAATATTGACCGTCGAGTGCTCGTGGGCGACGCCAATCCCCGCGATCCCGCACAGCACGAAGCCAGCTGCGCTCGCAGTGACGAGGACAGCTTGCTTCGATGGTTCCCAGGAGTGGGCGCGGGGACGGGAGTGGCGTGCGGATGTGGTCACAGAAGTCCTAGCGATCGAGCGCAGGCCGGCCACTGCCCCCATCCGGAGCGGGCCTGGAGAGCCTGGGCGCGCTGGGTCTGCTCAGCTGCCGAGGCCTCGGAAGGCAGTCCGGTACCGCCCATTGCGCGCCACGTAGAAGCAGAGAACTGGTAGAGACCGTAGTAGCCGTTACCGGTGTTTGTTGCGGGGTTACCGCCGGATTCGCAGCGAGCGAGAGCGGCCCAGACGTCGTTGCCTGTCACGGTTGCCGACGAGCCCGATGAGGCCGATGCGGCAGAAGACGACGAGGCCGCCGCCGCTTCCTTCGTTCCGATCTTGACGATCTGCTTGACCGGTTCGGTGCGGTTCTCGGACACTACCTGGCTGACGATTTCTTGACCATCGCGACGCTCAACGTAGACGCTCCTCTTGATGGACCCATCGGAGCCCTCTTGAGCAACCTTGCGGGTTCCCTTTGCCAAAGTGGAGTCTTCTTGTTCTTCGACTTCCTTCGTCAAAGTTTCTTCACGTTCTTCAACGCCGCGCTGAACACGGATCACTCGAAGGAAGCTTCCCTGCTCATCGCTGGTGAAGACGACGCGATCGAGGAAGGAAACGTCAACACCGGCTTGGGAAAGAAGATCGGAGGCACTTGCACCTTGGCGTGCGTCAACCGTGTGGGTCTGTCCGTCCGCAACGACGCGGATAGAACCGCTCGCTGTTAGGGCGGGAAGCTCTGCGCGAGAGGTCGAACGATCAGCGGCGATAATGGCGCCCTTCGTGCCGACTTGTCCCAGCAAGTCATCAATGTCGGTTGCGGTCGACCACGTGGGAGTGGAGACGCCATCGATATCGACCATGTACTGCTGAGCGCGGCGAACAAGGATGGTCTGTCCGTTACTCACCCGTTCATGGAGTGAAGGCGCGACAAGGTCGTGCGAAGAAACTTCAACACCCGCGGTTGCTAAAACGTCAGAGACCTTGCCCATAAACCCTGAAACGGGGATAGAAACGCCATCAACTTCCAGAGTGACATCACGGAAGGAAGAGGCAACGGCAGTACCGGCGATTCCGGTGACGGTCATGGCAGCAACTGCAGCGCTAGCAATAACAGCCTTACGCGAGGGGTGCTGAATGTTCATATAGCTCCAAACTTCGGAGGTTTCGCCCTGGCAGTTTCACAAAGAAATGCGGCTCGCATGCGAGCCTGCGGCGAACGGACACTTCACACGCTACGGGGAAAATGAAATCCAAGCGAGCGATAGTGATACGGAACATACACATAAGCCACACAAATCACAGTTGTCACACTTGTAACAGCGGTCGGATGAGAGATTGATAAGTCAAATTGGCGTTTATTCAGGGACGAACACTAGGATGGGGAAAGATTGTCACCGCTGCAAAGAAGGGACCGTGAATAATGAAGTCACGCCAACGCGGGATCTGCGCGCTTGCAACATGCATCGTCTTGGGAGTGTCCATGGCGGCATGTGGATCCTCGTCCAACGGATATATCCAGGGGGACGGGTCAGAACCCGGTTACCAAAAGACGGTCTTCTTCTCAACAGAACCCAACCAAGATCTCAGCGATTTGAGTTCTGTCTCTCCTCAGCCGGAAGGCAAGGAAACATTCAGCCCCGAAGATTCAAAACTCTTCCTCAACCGCTACCTGCTGCGCTACAACAAAGACAGCCACTTACTTTGGGCAACGACCGATCGCGGTTCCTTCTCGTTCACTTTTAAAGGCGTAACGGTATTGCCGCAGACAACTCAAGATGGTCACAAGATCATCAAGGTTGATTACACCATGGAGAACAAATCACGGAAGAAAGAGACTCCCGACAATGCCCTGCGTTGGGTGTTCTACATGGCTTCTTCTCCGCTTCCGGGCACTGATGTTGCCAAGCAATACGCTGCTCACACCATCGATGATCCCGATCAGTTGACGATTTTTAAGCTCACTGACGTCGAATCACAGCTATTGAAGGCACCTGACACCAGCCAATTCACCTCCGATGACGCTCAGGTGAAGGCTGCTAGCGAACCGGTCGGGAACTACTACGACCTCTCGCGAGACGAACAGCAAGCCGTATATTCTTCACTCTTCCTTGCCCCGAGTGACCTCAGTTCAGTGAGTTTGAACTTCGTGGCATGCACGAATGGGAAGGGCCTAACTGCAGATATTTACTGCCGCGTCGAGCAACCGCTGGAAGGATCGCTTCAATGAGACTCGCACATACATTCAGTCGCGCCATTGCTGCGCTTGGCATTTTCACGGTGCTTTCTTTCGCCGTTCCCGCCGCAGCTCATGCCGATGACAGCGTTGACCAGCTCAAGAAGAACAATCCTTCAGCTTACGAGTGGGCCGAGGGCGTTCAAGAGGTTAACCAAGGCGACAAGTTGCTTGTCCCCACGAAGATTAAGCTCAACGAGTTTGAGGCTCGTAAGGATGTTGTTCCCTCAGCACAAGGCGCACAACGCACTCCACCTTTCTCTGTTTATTCCGATGCAACACTCACCGTTGACCTAGGATTCAGCGTATCGAGCTACGGCGCTTCTCAGGGCCTAGCGATTGCCCCTAACCCGATCACCCTGATGACCCGCTCCCAGGCCAGCCCTTTGGCGGATATCACCGGGAACTCGGGCTGGGGACTTCTTCCCATGTACTACCTGGTCCAATACAACGACCTTGACACGGGCAAACTTCTAGAACGCCCGATTGTTCGTCGCATCCGCGTCAGTGACGAAGGTTTCCTCCCGCGTCCCCAAAATGTGGAGGTCGATGAGGAAGACAACGGAACTTTTACGGTTTCGTGGGACCCGGTCGAAGGTGCAGAGAGCTACTACCTGGTTCATCTCAATAGCACGGATGACAAGGGAGTGACTCGTCTAAATCCCAAGTTGATGGCGGAAACTGCAGCCACTTCATGGAACTCCGATCAGCGCGAGGAAGGGGAGCGCAAGCTTGATAGGCAGCTCAACACCGCGCTCAAAGACTTCTTCACCGAAGAAGACTTCAAAGGATTGGAATCATCTGGTGGTTTCACCGATGAACAGCTCGATGCGATGCTCAACGGTAAAGGTGATCAGATCGCTGTCATCGCCAAGAAGGGCGTGAAGCTTTCTAAGATGTCCGATTTGCTCGACATCGAAGGAACGATGGGAAACACTCCCATCAAGATCGCATCGAACGCGTGGCTCCAGTTGAATCCGAACAACTCGGTTTTCCAAAGTCTGAGCGAAATACCGACCCAGATTCCTATGGTCATGGCGGATGGACACACCCGCGTTCTTCCGATCATTGTCGACCCTGAGCGCAGTTGGATCGAAACGAGCAACCCCCGCACTACGCAAAATCCGCAGGCAAGCTTGCACGTGTCCTATCACGTCGGCCACAGCCGTTTCACGGATACTTTCATCGTCCACAATTTCGATCCTTCGACGTATCTCAACGATCTGACAAAGATGAAGGAAGAGCAAGAGAAGACACAGACCGGCTACATTGCCCCCGATCTGACTTACTCCAAGCAGACAACGACAAAGTCCACAGCGCCTGACGATAAGATTGCACGCACCTTCCCGGATACTCCTATGCAGGTCCTTGGCACAACTGCACTGTCAAAGTACCTTGCTGCCAATATGATGAACGGCGCAGCAGACATCGATATCTCACAGTTCAAGGATGACGCGGCAACGACCACTCAAATCCAGACGGCATTCTGGGAAGCGAAGAATCAGAATGGTCTAGTGCCTTGGGGTTACCCTTCTCTTTCTGAAGATGGAAAGATCCTCCATGTCGAATACGGCACCGAGGATGCCATTGAGCAGCATCTTTCCCCCAAGGACTACACCTCTCAAATCAACTCGGCAGCGGACAAGGTTGTTGCCGACATCATCAAGCCGGGCATGGATGATGCCGCCAAGGTGCGAGCAATCAACTCGTGGATGATCGAGCACACAACCTACAACTATGCCGGATTGGATAAGATGCAAGAGTTGTGGAGAGATCCTGACCGGAAGAAGCACCGCTACACCCATGATCTCTTCCCCGACCACGATGCAGGTGGTATTTTCTTCAAGGGAACAACCGTGTGCGAGGGCTACGCAAACACATTCCAACTTCTCGCAACCAAGTCGGGTGTTACCTCAGTAGTGATCACCGGTAATGTTACTTATTCCGATGGCAGTAGCATCGGACATGCGTGGAACCAGGTCAAGATCAACGGCACGTGGAAGACAGTGGACGTTACCTGGAATGACGGAGGAGACTCACGTCAAGAAGCGATTGAAACTCGATACCTGATGATCGATAACAACTCCCCGCTCCTCACTAAGCAGCGTACTTGGAAGGATCCTGCACTGAAGAAGATCCTCTAAGGAGATCAGATCTGCATATGAGTGGTGGGGCCTCCCGACAGGGAGGCCCCACCACTGTGTTTCAACCTAAACGCAAGCATTCACGGCATGTGCGCGAGCATTCACGCACACTCTCCCGTTACCTCGACTGTTTACCAGCTCCCGTAGACCCTTTCAGTGTTCCCACAAAGCTGCGTGCACGCGTCCTCTTCCGAAACACCCCACAGATCAGCGATAAAGCGAACAGTATGCGCCATCGCGTAGGAGGCATTCGGGCAGCCTCGCCACGGCAACGGAGTCAAATAGGGCGCATCTGTTTCGACCAAGATCAGTTCGGGAGGAAGAACCGCAAAGGCTTGACGAAGGTCCTCGTTCGCTGGATAGCTGATAGGACCGGCAAAAGACGCATACCACCCATGTTCAGCCAGAACAGATGCCATTGCCGCATCCCCTGAAAAACAATGGAAGACAATGCGTTGATCGGAATTCGCACACTCACGCAAAAGCTCGATGGAGTCCTCGTGTGCCTCACGATCATGAATCTGCAGCGGCAAATCATGGCGAGCAGCCATTTCGATATGCGCGCGGAAAGATTCCTTCTGGGCCTCGCGACCAGGATCAGCGGTACGGAAATAATCCAAGCCACTCTCCCCCACTGCGACCACCATCGGGTCACCCAGGCGCTCCTCCACAGCGGACAAGGCCTCGTCAAGGGGAATGTGATGCTCACGCAGCTGCGGAGTCAGCCCATCGGGGGACGGATCAGCGCACCCAGCGTGCAGCGCGGCCTCGTTCGGGTGGATCGCAAGGGCAACGCGCACTCCCTCATGCGCCCGGGCAAGCTCAAGCATCGGATCGAAATAGGGCAGTTCGCAGGCGCTGGAAATCATCCGCGTCACGCCTACCTGACGCGCGCGCTCCAATTGCTCCTCAAGAGGCATCTTCACACCGTCTGCGCGGGGGATCTCTCCCTCGTGGACGGGAAGATGCGTGTGGTTATCGATAACCGACGAGGCCAGACGCTCGGGAGTATCCGGCCAAGGACGTGGCTTTCGCTTACCCACGGTGCCTCCTCAGTGCTGCCAAACGATGGATTCGCGGACCTGCTGCGCTGCCTCGTCACCCAGAAGCTGACGAACCAGCTCGAGGCCAAGTTCCAGAGCAGTTCCCGCTCCCCTACTGGTCACAATGTTCCCGTCAACGACGACGCACTCAGACTGAGCCTGTGCACCTCCCGCGCTCAGGGCATCCATGAAACCGGGGTTCGCCGTTGCGCGACGTCCCTCAAGCACTCCAAGTTCAGCCAGAATCGAGGGAGCTGCACAGATCGCCGCGAGTTTGAGCGAGGCTTCGGCGCGGCGAAGCACCTCGGCGCGCACCTGCGCATTCTCTTTGAGCCTCAAGGCTCCCGGCATTCCACCGGGCAGGAAGACCACCGTGTATGATGCCAAATCTGCGTCATCAAGCATAAGATCAGCGACAACCTTGATGCCGTGAGAGCTTGCGACGTGACGCTCATTTTCAATCGAAATGAGGTCCGCCTGAATCCCCGCACGATAGAGAGTATCGACAACCGCAAGAGCTTCGACTTCCTCAAATCCGGTCGCCAGTAGAACGGCGACACTATCGGTGGTCGAAAGGGTTGTAGGCGTTGGCATAAGTCCTCCTCAGATGGGCAGCCCAAAGCGCGGTCGGCGCGCTGCATACCTTCAGGGTAACGCAGACGCGCGCCGGCGCAGTCTCACCTACTCTGAGCGCAGGGCTTCGACAGGGTCTTGGCGAGATGCCCTCGAGGCCGGAATCAAGCCAGCGATAACGGTCAAACCGACCGAGATCGCAATCAAGATTGCCGCGGTAAGCGGAGAAAGCTGAGCAATATTGCTCACCTGGAAGCCCTGCTCCGCGATCGCATTGACCAGGCCACAGATCCCGTAGGTCACGCCAACACCGATGATGCCCGCAATCAGGCCCTCGATAAAGGTTTCCGCGTTGAAGACCGCAGAGACATTGCCCTTTGAGGCACCGATCGATCGAAGAATGCCGATTTCTTTCTTGCGTTCAAGAACTGAAATATAGGTGATGATCGCAATCATGATCGAGGAGACGACCAGTGAGATCGATACGAAGGCGATGAGAAGCCACGAGATCACGTTGACGATCCTCGTCACTGAGCTCATGAGTACGCCCATGATATCGGTGTAGGTGATGACCTGGTCGGACTTGCCCGCGCTCTCCTTGTCAGTGTTGTACTGATCCAAGACAGCCTTGACGGAATCCTTGTCCTTGAAGGACTTCGGGTAAATCGAAATACTGCTGGGGGACTTCAGGTCAGCCCACCCCAGATCGCGCAGGTTGGTCTCAAGCGTGGGGACGTTCGTTGAGAACATCGTCGCCATCAGTGCGGCAAGGGACTTCTCATCAAGATTCGACGAGAAGGCCGACGCCATGGCCTCGGGATCGAAGTGGAAGGCGCTGCTCATATTCGTTGCAAATTGGCTCATTGTTGCGCTGATTTGCTGGCCAATTGTCTGCGAAAGCTGAGTCATCATCTGGGTCATGGCAGTCGCCATGGTCTCTTGGAGGACCTGGCCGATCGCCGCGGAGACCCCGCGCATGAGATTGCCACCAAGCTGGGCGGCGATCTGCGCCGAAATTTGATTCGCAAGTTCCGTTGACACCTGAGAGGCAACAGAAGCCAGTGCCGGGTCATCCCCAAGTGCCGCTTGCAAGTTCGTCATCAGCTTGTCGCGGTCAACCACTTGGTCAGAAGAGACGGCGGTATTGATCTGTTGAATGACCGAGGGCTGAGAGAAGTACTCAGAGACCAGCGTGGAAAAGTCCGTGGAGCCACCCGCGGCAATCTGGTTTTGCGCGTAGTCCTGGAAGCCCTGAAGGATCTGACTTGCCTGCGAACTTAAGTACGTTCCTGCCGTGTCCTTCACAGCGCCGTTTGCCAGCGTCTTGCGGATAATTGCCGGGAAGTCAACGTTTTGCAGTTGTGGAACGCTCTTGCTGAGCTCTCCCAGGTTGAGCTTCGAGGGATCGATCTGCACGGCCGAACCATCGGCAGGAACAAGCTTCGAAAGATCGATATTCGACAGGTCCATGCCCGACAAATCAAGGTTCGAGAAGTCAAGGCTGGACAGGTCCATTCCGCTGAAATCTAGGCCCGAGAGGTCCATTTGCATGGCCGAGGGGTCGATAGAGAATGCCGCAGAGAGCTTGTTTTGATCGACCGTGAACAAGCTGGACATGTCAAAACCGCTGGAACGGTCCTTCGAGGAATCCGCAAGCTCTTGGAAAGTCTTACCCGTGAACACGTCGGTCTTCGGGTTCGCCCGCTGATCCTTGACGATCTGACTGTCCTCGGCCTCGCGAATGATCTGGCGAGTCAGCTCAGGGGTATAAGCGATGCCCTGGCGCAGTGCTCCCCCATGCGAGGAATTCGGCTTCACGATTGCACTGATGCGAAGTTCTTGCCCCTCGTCGATCAGCTTCTTCATGAATTCTTTATCGGAAGAGTGATCCGACCAGACCTTGTAGTTCTCGTCCCACGTGTACTTAGCGGCGGCGTTGATGCGCTTGTACTTAATCCCCAAAATCTTGTCGTAATCGTACGAGGCCGCGGGCGCGTCGCTCGCAGAAGGCGAGGGAGTCGGGGTGGCTGAGTTCTTCTCACCGATGGTCCCCGAGTAGTACTGACGCATCAGTTCGTCGAATTCTTTGTGATCCTTCAGCCCGAGGACATACTCCATCAGGTTCGACATATTGCCGTCTTCATCAATAACAAGGACGACTTCAGACGCGGAAGTTGGCCAGTGGCCCGCAAGGACATCGTAGGAGGAGGTATATAAAGAGGATTGCTGCGGCATTTGATAGAAGGCGTTGGTAGCCATCATCGAGGACATAGGACTTCCACGCATGCCCGTTTCCATTCGACTCATCGCTTGGTCAGGGCTGACCTGAATATTGTCCTTTGAGGTGTCTGCCTGGAATATCTGTGGCGTCACATCGTAGTCATATTCGATGGCATTGACGAAAGAGTTGACATTCCCGCCGTTCCCATCGAGGAAAGCCTTCAGAGAGGCCAAGTCATTCGTCTTCGCGTCGCGAATATTGTCTGCAAGGGTCCTCAGTTTGGAGACGCCGACTTTTCCGTCGCTTGGCTTCTCACTGCTAGCGGCTTCGACTTGCGCAGACAGGGCACTGGACATGTCCATCCCGCTCTTTTGAATGGTCAGCGGGTATGCGCCCAGGGTTTCTTCTTCTGTCTGGGCGATGTATGCGTTCGTGCCGTTCGCAAGGGCCAAGATCGCGGCGATACCAATGATTCCAATAGACCCCGCGAAAGAGGTCATCAGAGTACGGCCCTTCTTCGTCATCAAGTTATTGAAGGACAGGGAAAGCGCGGTCAGGAATCCCATCGAGGTGCGGCGCACCGGCTTGGCCTCGCGAACTTCTTCGGTACCCGGGACGAAGGGACGCGAATCGGCGACCACTTCACCATCCGCGAGCTCGACAATGCGGGTTGCGTATTGGTGCGCAAGCTCGGGATTGTGGGTCACCATGATGACCAGACGGTCTTGAGCAACATCGCGCAGCAGGTCCATGACCTGAACGCTGGTCTTGGAGTCAAGAGCACCAGTCGGTTCATCGGCCAGGAGGATTTCCGGATCGTTGATGAGCGCTCGAGCAATAGCGACGCGCTGCATCTGGCCGCCAGAAAGCTGCGAGGGCTTCTTCCCGACGTGCTCGGCAAGCCCGACGCGTTCCAAGGCTTCCATCGCACGCCTGCGGCGTTCGCCTCGGGAGACACCGGAGAGGGTCAGCGCGAGCTCAACGTTGGACAAGATGGTCTGGTGCGGGATCAGGTTGTAGGACTGGAAAACGAAGCCAATGCGGTTGTTGCGGTAAGCGTCCCAATCGCGGGCCTTGTAGTCCTTCGTTGAGATTCCATCGATGACCAGGTCGCCACTTTGGAAGCGGTCCAGGCCGCCAACGACGTTGAGCATCGTCGTTTTGCCTGAACCCGACTGACCCAAAATTGCGACGAATTCACTATCCCGGAATGCGACCGAAACGTCATTGAGCGCAACTTGACGCAGATTCGCAGTTTCGTAGATCTTGACGATATTTCGCAGTTCGAGCACTGGCATTCCTTCGACCGTTATTTGCTGACCTTTTTAAGGCTAACAAAATCACTGTTGGGGCGATATGGGGGATTCCCCTGGTTTACCTTGGGTGAAACTCGGGGCTAGTGGTCGCTGGGCTTTCCCGAAACCAAGAGGATTTCTTCATTATCGAGGCGGGCGAGGGCGCCCTCAAGGGCTGCTGACGAGAAGATCCCCTCATCGCGAGCCTGAAGAAGAGCCTCACGCTGAGCGTGAATGGCTTCAAGTGCCAGTTCGCGAATCTGATCGCGCGTGAAGGAACGCTCGACTTCCTCTTCGCTCATTTCCACGGGAGTGGCCTCGTTTTCCCCGTCGATGTCTGGGAGAGGCTCGCTCACGGCCCCCGAAGAAGGAGAAGATTGCAGGTCGACAACATTGCCCAGGCGTGACAGGGTTCGCGAAACTCCAGCAGACAAGAGTGTCTGAGCATCAACTTCCTTGATTGCCTGGGCCAGAGCCGTATCCACGAGTGCGGAACTCATGACCTGTCGAAGTTCTTCGCGTTCTTCTTCACTGATATCGGCTGAGGCCATCTTGGGCTTGATCAAGCGGATCAGCCACGGCAGTGAAAGCCCTTGAATAACAAGCGCACCAGATGCGATGAAGAGGGCGATCGTCAGAAGGAACGAGCGCATGGGCGCTGCGGCGGAAATCGTTTGTGCCGCCGCAAGAGTGATGGCTCCGCGCATTCCAGACCAGATAATGACACTGGCTTCACGCGGCCCAAGCGGCTCTTTTTCAAAGTAATCGATGTCGGATCGGCGCACTGCGTGTTGCCGCTCGGCAATTTTGAGGCGGCGCCGCCAGCGGGCCATGGTTTTGATCCACTGTTCTTCACTGAGATTTCGGCTTGCCAGAACCTCGCTGTCCACGGTGCAGGCCTGCGCCATTCGCTGCTCGAAGGCTTCGAGGCGCCCAGCCTCGGCCTCGTAGCGCCTCTTACGGTGCTTGCTGCGGTGGTCGAGCCAAGTGAGCATGAGTGCGATGAAGAGTGCACGGATCAGCATAATGAGACTGCCCGCAATGACGGCAATCACGGCGGCTCGTACCAATCCACCGCCGTCTCCATCGGCGTCTTCAATGATGCCGAAGGCCTGCAAGCCCATTGCAAGGAAAATCCCACTCTCAAGCATGAGAGTCATGGTTGACCAATTTTGCTGCGAAAAACGCCTATTTTGCGCGGAAATCATGCCTGCGCGACGGCCGGAAACAACAAGACCGGCAACGACCGCGGCAACCAATCCAGAGCCGCCCACGTGCTCGGCTGGAATCGAAGCAATGAAAGGCATTGCAAAGGAAAAGACCGTATCTGTTGACGGATCTTTGATGATGGAACGGATCCGAACGCCCACCTCACCGACGATTAGACCGACAACAATGGCGATGCCAAGGGCTACGAGGACGCGCCCCGTGAGCAGTGCGGGATTGAGAGCATCGTTATCGGCGGCGAGCCCCGCGTTCATCGCCGCAGCAAGAAGCACCAGTGAAGTGGCGTCGTTGAAGAGGCCTTCGCCTTCAAGCACTGTAATGATGCGGTGCGAGACGCCACTGCGCTTGGCAATGGTGATGGCGACCGCGTCGGTGGGAGATAAAACAGCTCCCAGCGCCACGCCCCACGCCAGTGAAATCTGCGGAACCATCCAGTTGATGAGGAAACCAATGGCGAATGAGGAGATAAACACCAGTGGAATAGCAAGCATTGCCACGGCTTGCATTTCTCGGCGGAAATCCATCGTTGGCATACGCACAGCCGCTGAAAACAGCAGCGGCGGAAGCACGATCTCTAAGATGATGTGCGGCGCAATTTCGATTGCACCAACCTGTGGGAGGAAACCGATTGCAAGTCCAACGCCGAGCAGGATCAGTGGTGATGCGACGCCAACTTTGGGGGCAATAAACTGCGAGGCCACAATAATGAGCATCCCCAGCAGCGCGATCATCAACGGTTCCATACATATAGTTTACGGGGGACGCATGCATATGTCTGGGGCGTGCATATTCATCATCGTTATGCCAGTCTGAACCTATGCGTATCGCGAGCATCCCGAAGGACTCCACGCTGGCTCTGTGTTCGTTTGCCAGCGAGTTGGGGATCATCACCTGCGCCGCTTCCAAAGGGGCCCTGAGTGCACTATGGATGAGTGGGCAGCGCTTTTTTGGTTATCCTTTTGGGATTTCCGAGGCCGAGGCCTCCTCCCCCGCTCACCTTTCTTCCGCGGCCGCCTTGCACGCGTGGACCCCAAACGGGAGCACAGTGAGCGATCAGAACACGTCCGTCTTGGAACAGGCTTATCAGTGGACGCAGGACTTTCTCGCGGGCATGAACCCCGATCATTCTGCGATTCCCTTGGCCACCTACGGAACGGACTTCCAACTGCGTGTGTGGAATGCACTTCTGGATATCCCCTACGGAGAGTGCGTCACCTACGCGGATCTCGCGCGAAAGGTCGGCTCACCGCGTGCGTACCAGGCGGTTGGGAGCGCGGTTGGGCACAACCCGCTCTCGCTCATTGTCCCCTGTCACCGCGTGGCCTCGGCCTCGGGTCAGGTCCACTACGGAGGAGGACCGGCGCGCAAGCTTTACTTACTCTCACTGGAGTCGGGCGAAGGTATAATAAACAGCCATCATTGACGTACGTAAGAATCTACGTATAATTACACGTAAGATTTCACGTACTTTGGAGGGTGCCATGGTGCTCAAGCCTATCGAACCACAGCCCGGCAGCGACCGAGACCCGGCCAACTTCGTCGGCCGTCACGAGGTGAGTACCCGAGCGCGCCAACGCCTCCAAGTAGGAGCAAACCTCCTCCTCACAGACCCAAGGCGCATGGGCAAGACCTTCTGGATGCACGCATTCGCCGCACAAGAAAAGCGCTTCCACTGCTACTTCATCGACTACGAAGGCGTATTCACGGTCAACGACTTCCTGATCCGCACCGCCGATGCACTCATTCAGGGCGGAAAGCTTCCCTCACGGGCATTCCAAAAACTTAAAACCATCTTCGATAACTGCGATATCGAGATCTCAAGCCCCATCACCATTAAGAGCTATCACCGTCAAACATCTCCACACGTCCTACTCACCGACATTCTCAGCACCCTCGACGGGGAAGAAAACGACATTATTCCACTGGTCATGATGGATGAAGTCCCCATGGCGGTGAATAACATTGCCGAGCGCGAAGGAGTAGGAGCTGCCGAAGAAATCCTCCAAACCCTGCGCGCACTTCGTCAAAAGACCACACGAGTCCGATGGATTGTCACCGGATCGATCGGCTTCCATCACGTCCTCAGTAAAGCCAACATGACCCAGGGAGTCTTGAACGATCTTGAATCATTACCACTGGGTCCGCTCACCCATGACGAGGCCGACGAACTTGCACGCCGCCTGCTCCTAGGAGTTGGACATGAGCCCAGCGACGAGGTCTCACGTGCACTTGTCGACGTCAGCGGGGGGATCCCATTCCTCCTACATAAGCTCGTGGGAGCGCTCGCGCACGGCCGCTATGCCACATTTACGCCCAGCGATGTCCGCGTATGCTTCGAAGATTTCATTGATGACCCCGACGAATTCCGTTGGTTCGAGCACTACCTCACTCGCGTCGCACCGCATTACGGTGAGCGAGCACGCATCGCGGATCAGATTCTGCAAGAGACTCTGTCTGAGACGAATGAGTGGGTCCCCATCGATTCTTTGACTCCAGGTGAGGAGGTAGCCGACGTCATTGAAGATCTCATCAAGGATCACTATTTGGAGCGCCGAGGCCGCTCAGTTCGTTGGCGTTATCCCGCACTCCAATACATTTGGGCGCGTAAGAAGGGGGTATGGGACCGCCGATGAGTACCGTTCCGCTTGCCTGCTTTACTCCCTCACTCATGCCTGAGGAGGTTCTCGAGCGCGTGTGTGTCGCACGTGAACCGGTTCTCAAGACCCTCGAGAAGCGCGTGAAAAAGCTTGGACACACACCGAGCCCCAACCACACTCTTCTCGTTGGCCCTCACGGAGTGGGCAAAACGCACGTCATTTCCTTGGCTTATCACCGCTGCACACGGCTCATTGCCAGCCAAAATGATCCTTCTGTCCGTATCGCTCGCCTTCCCGAGGCCCCATGGACGATCACGTCATATGGGCGCCTTCTTGCTGCGATTCTCGATCGGGTTTCCCCCGCCGCTACGAGAAACACGGATGAGTCAACCCTAGAAGCACAGCTTCGCGACGCCCTGCGAACCTACGGACCTATTGTGGTCTTCGCTGAAAACGTTGACCATATCTTTGTTGCTCTTGGAGAAGATGGACAGCAAAAACTGCGAAGCTTTCTTCAAACCGAGACGAGAATCCTCATCATTGGAAGCGCCGCTCGTCTCGATCGCAGTCTTTCTGAGTCCGCTTCACCTTTCTTCGGATTCTTCGACACGATTCGGCTCGCGCCCTTCTCCCCTGAAGACGCGCGCGAAATGCTCACTTCTTTGGCGCGAGAATCAGACAATTCGGAACTAGCCGATCATCTTTCATCCACTGAAGCGATGGCTAGCATCCACGCAATCACACACCTCACGGGCGGCACGCCTCGAGTGTGGGCAGTGCTGGGAAATGCGCTGAACACCGCAGGTTTTACCGATCTGAAAACTTTACTTCTTACATGTCTTGACAGCTTCACACCCTATTACTACGAGCAACTGGCTCAGCTCTCTCCGTTACAGCGCCTCGTGATCGCTGAACTTGCCGCAGCCAACCGTCCGCTCCCAGTTAAAGATCTTGCTGAGCGTGTGGGTGCAGAACAGCGCTCTGTGGCTAAAGCGGTGAGCGACCTCAGCGAACGAGGGTGGACGAAACCCGTTTCTACTGTTTTCACGGATCTACTTGACCAGCGCCGTAGCTACTACGACTTCGTAGACCCTCTTACCCGGATCATTCTTCAGCTCAAGGATTCGGACACGCTTTTATTACCTCGCATCGTGATTTTCCTTGAGACATGGTTTGGCACCGAAAGACTGACCGCCTCTTCCTCGTTTGAATTGCTTGGAGAGGTCGAAGATGCACTCGCATCGGCTGCACAGGGGGACGCGGAGCCGATGATGGCACTCCCCAGCACCGCGCGCGAGGCGATCGAAATCAAAGTGTGTGATGTGGAGGGGATTTCCTCGGCACGCCTGAATCTCCTTGCGAAAGCCGCGAAAGGGGCAGATCTTCTTCCCTCCAAAGACATCATCGAATGGCTCGCCCGCGCGGAACGTCTTGACCAGGAACTCCAATCCCCCCAAAGCCGGCTCACTCTAGTGCGTTGGCTAGCCGCCATAGGGAACTTTGACGAGGCCGAGGCCGCCTTGGGGACAATTACTTCCACACAGGAGGCTCAGGAAGGCGCGCGGGCACTGAGCGACGCTCACCAAGCCCGCGACTAGCACATCTAAAGCCAGCCCAAGACGAAACTACTTGTTCTCGGTAGAGTCCGGTAAGGCCTCGGCAATCTGCTGCGCAACCAAGTCCTCGTCGACGGGAAGCTGAGTGCGCGCATAGGCGGCGGCGTCATCTTGGGCATCGACAATTTCCTCAGCAGCCGAACTGGCATCACGGCGCAATTCGACACCGTCAACGACGGAAGCGCGCGCAAGCGTACGGGCCTCTAACCGGTCCTCGTCCGTGAACTCGAGATCATCAGCATGCTTACGGACAAGAAGGCGAATAAGCTTGCGGCGCAGGTTTTCCTCGCGCAGGACTGCAGAACGCTCGCGCAGCCAGCCGACTGCCAAAATAATTAGCAGAACAACACCCAACCAACCGATGACCGGATACATAATCCCGATCAGCTTCTTGAATCCCATGAACGAAGCCGCGTAGCCCGCTGCTACTACTCCGATGAGCACCAGACGCATTCGTGAGGTCGACCCGCCAGAAAAACGACGAGCTGTCGAATAGAACAGGGAGAATGCGGTGTTGTAGATCAGCGCAAAAATCACAAGGGTATATCCGAAAGCGAATAGCGGATGAATCGAGCGTGCTATCTCAAGAGCCGGGACGTTTACATCCCAGATACGATCCACGTTCAGATACAGAGCAAGCGCATCCGCACCGAGGACAAGGGCGATCAGCAAGCCACCGATACGACCGGCACGACGCGCCTCACCAATGCGCAAGATTGAGCCACCGAGGACGAAGGCCATTGCAATACCACAGACAACACACAGCGCGAAATAGTTAATCGTCGCCAGCCACAGATTCGGCAGTGCGGGAGTGACATTACGCGCGGCAGCGTCAAGTTCAGCAATGCCCGCATGCGGAGTCACCAATGAATAAATGGTCAAAACGGCAATCGCAATCATAATGATGGGCGTGAACACCCCGATCACATTCATAATCCGGTCGAAGTCCAGGAAAGCCGTAAGAATGACAAGCAGGGCACACAGTAAGCTGCCCGCCCAAGTAGGCACTCCGAATTGCTGCTGGAGGTTCGCACCGGCCCCTGCCAGCATCACGAAGCCCGTAGTGAAGGCAGAGAAAATCAGCACCACATCAATGACGCGACGCAAAACGGGATGAGTGATGCGTTCGAAGACCTCGTCGTGATTGTCTGAGCGAAAGTACGAGCCAAGCTGCAGGGCAACGACGCCGAAAATCACGTTCAGCACACCCAAGGCTACGATTCCGATCAAACCCTTGGCGCCAAAAGCAAGGAAATATTGCAGGAGATCTTGACCGCTGGCCAAACCTGCGCCGACTATCACTCCCACATACGCAAAAGCCACCGAGAGGTACTGTTTGGACACGCTTACTTCCCTTCGAGGAGCTGGATCGGCGGGCGGGGTGCGTTCACGTGGTTGATCGGGGCCTCGCAATCTGCGTAGCCCAAGCAGAAACCGGTGATCAGTTTGTAGTGCTGGGGAATCTCAAATTCCTGCTCAACTGGGCCGCGCCAAGCCGAGAGCACACCGATTGCACACGAGTCGACGCCGTGAGCTTTCGCTGAAAGAAAGAGTGTTTGCAGCATGAGACCGGCGTCCATTGCGCTCCATGGGAGCATGTTTTCGTGAACAAAAACGAAGCCCATGACGGGGGCGTTGAAAGCGGAGACGTTGCGGCGGTTCGCGTTGTCACGCCCCTCGTAGTCGCGGCGCTCAACGCCGTATGCTCCGTAGACCATTTTCGCGACCTCGACCTGAGGGGCTCGAAGCTCCTTCGGGTAAGGCTTCCAGACTGGGAAATCTCCATCGGGAAGTTCGCGCTTGAGTGCAGTTTTAATCGTTGCAAAGCGCTTGTGGTGCTGGATATCCAGGGTCTGGTCGAAACATCGCACATATTCTTTGCGCAGGCGATCGGCGCGCTCCCCTGTTGCCAATGCAACGCGGAAGGCACGAGTGTTGGACCAGCTGGGGGCTGTTGTCGCGTCCTTGAGGATCGCGTCCAAGATGTCCTGCGGAATCTGCTGATCCGTGTATGCGCGGATTGAGCGGCGCGAGGCCGCGAGCGCGGAGAAGTCAGGGGCAGTGAAATTGGCAGCGTCGGTTGTCACTGTTCAAGCGTAGCGCGCTTGTGTCAGTTGGAGCCTGTTTCGATGGGAGCTCGTTCCACGCGACGCTCCCGCACCTTCCCTGCCCTCTTTGTCACATGAAGTCGTGAAAAGACATGCGTTATAAGCCATGACATTTACCGACTTCATGTGGAGGAAGCACAACAGGCATGGCACAGGGCCAAACTGCATGTGGAGGGAGTGGAAACGATCCGGCAGTCAGCTCAGCTGGGCAACCTCATCCCGCCTAACACACGAAGTCACGAAAAGACACACGCTATAACGCATGACATTTACCGACTTCATGTGGAGGGGGCGGTGCCGAGCGCAGCCTCATGCGGAGGAAGCGCTTAGGCCAGCGCGGCCTCGAAAGCCCTGATGTCCTCTTCGGGGGTTCCCCACGAAGTGCAGAAGCGCGCCAAGAGGCGACCATCAGGCAGGGTCTCCCAAATACCGTATTGCACCTTGCGCGAGAGACGCTCGTGTCCGGCCTGATCCAAAGCGACGAAGGTCAGGTTCGTCGGTGAGTCCATCGTCACGACATATCCAGCGCGGATCAGAGCCTCGCGGATTCGCTTAGTGGCGGCAACGCCGGGAGCACCCAAAGTCAGGTAGAGGTCATCCTCAAACAATGCCTCGAACTGGACGCCCAAGAGACGCCCCTTCGCCAGCAGCGCACCGTGCTGCTTCATCTGCGTGACGAATTGGCGAATCGACCCGCCGTCGGGGATGACGACGGCCTCTCCGAAAAGGGTTCCGCACTTGGTACCGCCGATGTAGAACACATCCGACAGACGCGCAAGGTCCGCGAGCGAGACATCATTTGCCGGCGAAGCCAGCGAATACGCCAAACGAGCGCCATCGACAAAAAGCTTCAAACCACGCACGCGGCAAGCAGCGGAAATATCCTCGAGCTCTTGAAGCGAGTACAGGGTCCCGTACTCAGTGGGCTGGGAAATGTAGACCAGCGCCGGGGCGATCATATGGTCGCGCGCACCGTCGCCTTCCCACGCGTCGCACACACGAATGACGTTTGCGGCCGTGATCTTGCCTTCTTTCGCGGGGATATCAAGGATCTTGTGCCCGCCGCGCTCAACAATGCCCGCCTCGTGCATATTGATGTGTCCGGTGTGAGGCGCAATCACGCCCTGCCACGGCAGCAAGATCGCGTCAATGACGGTGGCGTTTGTTTGGGTTCCGCCGACGAGGAAGTGGACGTCCGCATTAGGAGCGTCGCAGGCCTTTCGGATCAGATCGCGTGCGCGCTCGCAGTGGTCGTCGGTACCGTAACCGCTTGTTTGCTCCATGTTGGTGGCGACCAGGGCGTCGATGACCTCTTGACGCGCACCCTCTTGATAGTCACTGGAGAAATTCGGGATTACAGCTGGATTAGTCATTGCACAATTATTGCACGCTTTTTACTTTGGAAATAACACGCCGAGCACACACCACACCTATCATGGTGAAAAGGTAATGACGCCGCCAGACCGCTAAAGGACACTACTCATGCCACATGACAACAGTCCGCATCCCGCTTCGATCAACCAAGATTCCAAAGACTACTGGAACAAACGCGCGGCGACTTTTACCCGTTACGCGACCGAGGACTACGAACTCTGGCTCATGGACTTACTCTCCCCCGCGATGGGCGAGACGATCTTGGACATGGGCTGCGCGACGGGCACACTTGCGCTTCCCCTTGCGAGGGCCGGCCACCACGTCCACGCGTGTGATTTTGCCGAGGCCATGCTGACTATCCTCGATCAGCGCGCCGCCGCCGAGAATCTTCCTATTACCTCACATCTGCTTGCCTGGGATGAGGACTGGAGTCGGGCCGGTTTGGGAGAGAACAGCGTCGACTGCGCTTTCGCCTCACGCTCCCTGATGAGCGATCACACTCTCAGCCGCATCTCAAAGCTTGACGCCACAGCGAGAGTCAAAGCCGCAGTAGTCGTCCCGAATAGCCTTCCACCATCGTCGGATCCCAGGCTCTTGACCTACCTGGGTCGTAAAGCGAAGCGCCCCAGTACCGTCCCCGAGGTCTTGCGCGCGCTGCGTTACCTCGGCCGCATTCCAGTCACTGCAACGACGAACACCTATCGGCCGATGCGCTTCAATTCCTTTGACGAGGCCAGGGCTGACCTGCGTCGTTTGGCACGCCCTGAGCCTTTCACTGCGCGCGAGCAACGTTTGTTCGATGCCTATGCACGCGACCATTTTATTGAGGTTCCAGCGGTGCAGCCTGCGAACGGTCTTTCTAACGATCACAGCGATTCGCCTCAGACACAGTGGGTTTTGAATTACCTGCTCCCCGTTGTCTGGACCTTCATTGGCTGGCGCACTGACGGAAGCGAGTGGGAATAACAAGCGGGAATAAAGTTTTCCCCAAAGACATGTCTGCCTTTGGGGAAACAGAACGCGCTAAGAAAGTCACTTCATAATCTGAGCGACGAGCTCTTGCAGATCTGGAATGACAGTCTGGTCAAACCAGGGGTTCTTCTTCATCCAGATTTGGTTACGAGGCGATGGGTGCACCAGCGGGAAATACTGCGGTAGGTAGTCGCGGTAGTCCTTGATGACCTGCGTGAGAGAGGCCGAAGATTTGAGCTGCAGATAGCGCTTTGTCGCGTAGGAACCCACCAGAATAGTGAGCTTCAGATCGGGCATGAGCTCAAGCAGGCGCGGGTGCCACTTATCCGCGAAGTCCTTACGCGGGGGCAGGTCACCGCTCTTTCCGGTGCCCGGGAAGTAGAAGTCCATGGGGACAATGGCTAGTTTCCCAGAGTTGTAGAAGGTATCGCGGTCAATTCCCATCCAATCGCGCAGGCGGTCGCCACTGCGGTCATTCCAGACAATTCCGCTTTCTTCAGCGACTCGGCCAGGAGCTTGACCGACGATCATGATCCGACACTCGGGGCCCGCGTAAAACAACGGATCGATCCCACGCTTTGTGAACGAGGCATTTTCCGGATCCCTCCGAATTTCCTCTGCGATTGATTTAAACCTCGGATCAGTAATCTCTGGAGTCATATTTCCACTCTAGACCCGTTCCCATTCGACCGCAGCGACCTCAAGGAAGCCTGGTTCATTCAGCCAGCGGCCGCTTCCACGTGCCAATAATGTCGGTGTTCGTAATGCCGATCGCACTCATCAGGGCCAATGCGGTGACCGGGCCAACAAAGACGAAGCCTCGGCGTTTGAGCTCGAGCGAAAGGGCGCGGGATTCTTCGGTCTGAGCGGGCACTTCCCCAGCATTTTTCGGCCGAGGCTGGTGGCTGGGTTGGTAGAGCCAGACAAGTTCGCCTAGGTGTCGTGGATAGGGTTGCCGAGGCCGAAGCAACTGTGCGAGTGGCGCTTCTTCCATCCGTCCGGCGCGGTGCGCGTCAGATTCGGCGGCTAGAGCACTGCAAAGCGCGATGACTGCCTGCGCGTTGGTAATGGCCGCATCGATCTTCCGCTTATTCCGTACGATGCCCGCGTCCTGCATCAAGCGCTCGCGGTCTTGATCGGTGAAGGCAGCGACGGCCTCGGGAACAAAAGAAGCAAAAGCGCAGCGGAAGGCTTCGCGTTTCTTGAGGATCGTTGACCACGAGAGGCCGGATTGAAAGCTCTCAAGGACGAGGCGTTCAAAGACGCCCTGCTCGGAGGTGACTGCATTCCCCCACTCGGTGTCGTAGTAGTCGCGTAAGAGCAGGTCAGTCGCAGCCCAGGTCGGGCGGACAAGGCCGTCTTCGCAGGAAACGAGGCCTTCGGGAAGAGTCACGGTCACCTCCTTACATTGGCAAGACTTACGCCCTCGGCTGGCGCTCAGCCCATTCCTGCAGGCTCACACGCGGACCCGTGAAGAAGGGGGTATCTTCCCGCACGTACAGGCGCGCTTCGGTGTAGCGCTGGGCGTGCATGACGCCCTCAAGGCGATCCAAGCTGTCGGCCTCGAAAGCCAAAACCCACTCGTAGTCGGAGAATCCGAAAGCCGACAGGGTCGAGCCCTTGACGTCCGGGTACTGCGAGAAGCCGTTGCGCCCATGCTCGGCCATGATCCGCGAGCGCTCTTCGGGGGCCTTCAGGTACCAGTCGTAAGAGCGCACGAAGGGGTAGACCATCGCCCAGTCACGCGGCGCAACCCCACCAAAGCACGCAGGAATATGACGCTTGTTAAACTCGGCGGGAGTGTGCAGGCCCATGCAAGACCACACGGGTTCCAAGAACTTGCCGAGCGCGCTGGCGCGCAGACGATGGTAGGCGTCTTGCAAGACCTCGGGGTCGTCATCAAGCCACCAAACCATCAGGTCCGCCTCGGCGCGGAAGCCGGAAACGTCATAGAAACCGCGGATTTGGGCGCCCGCGCTCTTCACGTAATCCAGGGATTCAGCAACAATCTGGGCGCGCTCGCTGTCGTCTGCCGGCAAGAACTCGCCCAATGCAAACACGGAATACAGCGCGTAGTGTTGCTTACCGTTGACTTCGTCTAAGTCAATATCGGTCCGATCGCGCGGGTCGGGAACGTAGGAGTGCGCGGCATGGTGGTGCGGAGCGTGCTCAGCTACATGCTCGGGCGCAGCCTCGGAGTGACCGGTATTTTCGGTGTTTTCAGCGGGCTGTGCCGCACGACGGTTCAAGAACGCCATTGATTCCTCCTGTTGTATGGCGGATTGACCGGCGACTCGAGCAGGGCCGTCGGAAGAAAGTGGGGCATGCGGGCTTGCATGTTGAGCGCCCGCTTCTGCAGAGTGCTGGGAATGCGCAGGCCGGGCCGGAGCAAGGCAGCAATCCTGGGGGCACACCGTATGGAAAGGTCCTGTACCCGTCACGGTCATGCGGAAGGGGTTTTCTCCCCTCGCTTGGGCTGCGCGTTCTTCCAGCACGTCCACCAGCGAAGAGACAAACGCGGGATCCGTCGAGATCGTTTCGGCGCGCTTGTACGCAATTCCAAGCTCCGCAGCGGTTTCCTTCGCCTCGGTGTCTAGGTCGTAGACAACCTCCATGTGGTCGCAGATAAAGCCGATAGGGACGACGACTACGCCGCTGGGCTTTCCACTTCCAGAGGCCTCGTTTCCTTCCCTCGCACTCTGGCCTTCCGGGGCGATCAGTTCGCGGAGGAAATCGTTGATGTCGGGCTCAAGCCAGCGCGCCTGCGGCGGGCCCGAGCGCGAACAAAATGCTAGGTCGTACCCCAAATCTTCGCGCCCCAAGACTCGACGCACTTCCGGCATGATCGCCTGAATCAACGCATGATGCTGGGCAACGTAACTAATTTCGGAAGCGGGAGTGCCCAGGGATGAGGTTTCTTCGCCTTCAAGCTCAACGTCCCCGGCCTCGGTAGCGGGGGAAGAAACAGCCGAAGGGAAGGGGAAGGGAGAGGACCCTTCTTCCATGCTCACGGGGATGGAGTGGGTGACGAAAATCAGTCGGATCCCGTTTGGATCAGCTCCACCCTCGACTAGGGCCGACCATGCGCGCCGGATCGAGGCAATTTCAGCACTGGCCATGCCGGGCGTCGAATAGTAGGGGCGTACCTTATCGACAATGATGTCGGCGCTCGGGTTGTCCGCACTGTCCTCTGTGCCAAGGACGATACTCCCCCACTTTTCGCTGAGGGACTGCGCGGCCTCGGCAAGGTCTTCGCGGTACTGACGGCACCCCGAATACGAGGCGTAGGCGGAGGTTGGCAGCACAAGGATCCGTCGCGCGCCGGCTTGGGCGAGCTCGTCTAGGCCCTCGGCGACGAAGGGATGCCAGTTGCGGTTTCCCCAGCCGACGGGGATGTCATATCCGCGACGTAAAAGCTCAGCGGATATGTCAGCGATCAGGCGTTGATTACAGGCATTAATGGGTGAAACTCCGCCGAAACGCTCGTAGTGCTTCGAGACTTGGAGTAGGCGTTCGTCGGGGATTCCGCGGCCTCGCGTTGCGTTGCGCATGAAGGGGAGGACATCGTCCATGCCGTTGGGGCCACCGTAGGACAGCAGCATGATTGCGTCGTAGGGTTCCAATCCCGGCACTGTGAGGCCTCCTTCGTGGGTAACGTGGCAAGTTTAGGACTGCACGCCCGCCCTTCGCAGCGACAAAGTGTCAGAAAAACGCAAGATTGCGCCATTTTTGTGCGCGTACTGGCCAATCCGAGCGCTGTAAAATATTCATGTTCTAAGGAGGATTCATGGACAAACTCGATCGCTACCGCGGCGCACTCATTGGCGAGGCCGCCGGAGACGCCTTGGGCTATACCGTCGAGTTCCTCCGCGAACCACAAATTTTTCAGCGCTTCGGCCCTGCAGGCATTACCGATTACGTCCTTGATGAGCAGGGCGTTGCGCGTTTTTCTGACGATACTCAGATGACCCTCTACACCGCGGAAGGCTTGCTCTTTGCGCATACCCGAGGGGCCTTGCGCGGCATTATGGCCTCGATCAGCTACTACATGTCCTTCATGTATCAGGACTGGTACCGGACGCAAACCGAGGATTTTAGCGAACGCACTCGCTGCGCTTGGGTCAGCGGGTTCCCCGAGCTTTTCGCGCGGCGAGCGCCCGGGACAACGTGCATGACGGCATGCGCTGCGGGGGCTAACGGAACTCTCGAGTCCCCGATCAACGATTCAAAGGGCTGCGGTGGGATCATGCGCGTTGCACCGGTCGGCCTCTTTTACTCAAAGAGTTTTTCAAACATGACTCGCCACATGACCTACGCCGATATCCAGCTCCAGGGCGCGGAAATTGCGGCCCTCACTCACGGCCATGAGCTGGGGTGGCTTCCCGCGGGAGCCTTCGCGCAGATCGTATCGATGATCGTCCATGAGGATTCTTCCCTTCCCGAGGCCGTCGCCGCCGCGAGCGCAACCCTTCCCGAGGCATTCCCCAAGGCGCGGATGATTGGCGCCTTGCAAGAAATCATGGAACGCGCAGTTTCACTGGCGTCTTCTAATTTGAGCGACCTCGAAGCGATCCACGAGCTTGGCGAGGGCTGGGTTGCGGAAGAAACCCTGGCGATCGGGGTCTTGTGTGCGCTGCGCCATCAGGGGGATTTCGCGGGAGCGATCGCCGCGGCCTCGAACCACAACGGCGATAGCGATTCAACCGCCGCGCTCGCGGGCACGATCATCGGCGCACAGATTGGTTATGAGGCAATTCCGCGTCGCTTCATTGAGCCTCTTGAACTGCACGAGGCCATTGTTGAAATTGCCGATGACCTATCGACCGGCTGCGGCCACCTCAGCGAGTTCGCACCCCTCGACCGCGCGTGGGCACACAAGTACATCCACCACGACTACGTTCAGTGGAGGCGCGAGGGAAGCAAATACTGAACCCAAGCTGCGCAAGACCTAGCCTCGCTACTTAAGACGACCTGCGCGGCACTCCCTGCCGACAGCGGCGCTCTCCCGACTCTGCCCGAGGCGAATGCAGACGGCGAGCCTTCTCTCGAGAGCTAGCCCCGGCCTCGGCAATCAGTTCTTCGACTCGGCGACGCTTACGCTCACCTCGTAGTCTTTGGCCTCGTCGCCCAAGACTGCCTTGACGTGGCCGGTGACGATTTCGTCCAGACGCTTTTGTGCCTTCTCAAGCAGGCCGCGCTTCACGGCATCCTCGGATGCACGCTTCTCCTCGTTCGCAAGGAAACCGGTGACTTCATTGACTTCGAGGCGGTTTGCCAAGCTAAAGGTCTGGTCGTAGGTCTTGACCGACGAGGGATCGATTTTGGTCGAGATCACCTGGGCTGCCGGCACGGTTACTTTAATGACCTTCTTGCTCTCATCCCGTTCAACCTTGATCGCGCTGATGTCAGTAATGCCGGCTTTCACTTCACCCGAGTAAGTAATGAGGAATGACGCTCCTGTTCCGGGAACCTCCAGGCCAAAAATCTGCGTCCCCTGTTCGGAGTATTTGCCGACCTCAGTGAAGATGTAGGACTCAGTCGCAAGCTCCGCAATGTCGGAGAAGGAATTGGTGATGGTCGTGGTGTCGGTCGTGACCTTCTTGGAGTTGAATCCCAAGAATCCCAGGTAGGGGGCCATTTTCATTCCACCGATGAAGACCAGGGCAATAACTACAAGAGCACCCAGCGCTCGAAATAAACCGCGAAGTTTCGCCATGACACAACCACCATTGCTTGTTGATACAGGATTGAATACTGTGCGATTTTACAGAGTTCCCCAAGGCTAAATCAAGGAAGTAGCAAGAATTATCCCCACACTTCGAGCCGCAAAATTGCGCGTGAAGTGCGGGGATTTACTTAATAAATACGCTCAGACCTCAACAGCAGTGCCCGTGGCAATTGCTGCGAGCATTCCATTGTCAGCTCCGGCGGTGAAGTAGTCGACATGCACGCCGACGACCGCGTTCGCGCCCATTGCCTTCGCGCGCTGGCACATCTCGTCGATCGCAGTTTTCGAGGCCTCGGACAGTTCCTCTTCATAGTTCGTGGCCCGGCCACCAAAGAGGTTCGACAAACCAGCGCCGATGTCTTTAAAGAAGTTCACGCCCGAGATTGTCTCTCCGGAAACAATTCCGATGTAACGCTTAATGGGCGATCCTTCAAGGGTTGGGGTCGTAACAGCAATCATGGCAACTCCTTTGTCCAGTTGGTGTCTCAATCCTATCCACCGGTAGCGAAGGCGCACTCGCACCGCCACACTCGCGGACCTAAAATCGACCATATGAGGTCAACACGCGCGAACTACACGGAACTTTACCGATGAGTACTCCGACCTCACCCGCCCCCGAAACCGCAGAAGTGCCGGCGCGCCAGCTACGGCCTCGTGGCCGCAGGGGAACGATCGCGCTTGCCGTGGGCACTCTAGTGGCAGCAACCGGCCTGGTCAGCGCAGCAGGATACGAGGCCTATCACGCCGCGACCCCCTCCCCCGCAGTTACCCACCACGAGAAGGCGGACGGAACAACGGTAATCATTCCTGCAGCCTCGGAGAATCCGATCCCCCTGCACGGACGAATCGACACCGTGGATTATCAGCAGGAATACCAGGGCGTCACCTACAAGAAGCAAGCCCTGGTCTACCTTCCGGCAACATACGTACAGGGAATACCTGCCAATATCGCATACCTGACTCACGGGTGGATGAGTAGTGCGGAAGAGATGGCGGATGAGGTCTCGCCGGCAATTGATGACCTTGAGCGCAGCGGCGCGGTCTCTCCAACAATCGTTGTTTTTGCAACGTATTACCCTGATCGTTCTTTCGTGAATGATGATTTTGAAACGGACTATCAGCTCAATCGCTTCTTTGCGACCAGTGAGATCAACACTTTGATCGACACAGTCGAGTCGCGTTACTCGACCTACGCGGGCGGCGACCCCACAGATGAATCCTTAAAAGCTAGCCGCACGCACCGCGCTTTCGGCGGTTTTTCCATGGGCGGGATTACGACCTGGGATGTTTTCGCCCTGAACCCAGACTATTTCTACGGCTATATTCCAATGGCCGGAGAGTCATGGATTGGCCGCGATCATGACGCGCCCCTGCCCGAAATTGCCGACGAGGTGACTCTGGGCGTGCGCAGCCGCGAGATGGGACCGCAGGATTTCCGCATCATCGCCAGCGTCGGTTCGGACGATCCAGCGTTAGACGACATGAATCCGCAGCTCGATGAGTTTTACCGCAGGTATCCGACGCTAATGACGCCCCAGAGCTTGCAGGTGTGGATCGATGAGGACGGGACGCACTCCCTAGCCTCAGTTTCGCGCCAGCTCAGCCACGCTCTGCCGCTTCTTTTCCCGCGCCAGTAGGCGCGATCGACACCAGCAGGCCGGATTGACACCACTTGGCGACATCGCATACCCCAAAAACCGCTCGTTCAAAGCTCCAACTGGTGTCAATGCCTCCAAACGCTGTCAGTGAGCCAGTGAGCCCTTTTCTTTCATTCTTTCGGACCGCATTGCATCCATAAGTTAACAGTGTTAACCTCTATTTCGACATAAAGTTAACACTGTTAACCGATGGGAGAATAACCGTGTCACAACCACACTCGCCCACCCTAGAAGCTCAGGGAATTTACAAGAGCTACGGCACTCACAAAGTCCTGCGCGGAGTCGACCTTCGCGTCGAGCCAGGACAGATACTTGGCCTGCTCGGACGAAATGGCGCTGGAAAATCCACGCTCATCACTATTTTGTGCGGACTGAAGCAAGCAGATGCCGGCAGCGTCCGCATCTGCGGAAAAGACCCCGCAACGCACAACATCGGCCAGCTACTCGGATACGCGCCGCAGGATCTCGGCATCTATCCAGACCTCAGCGTCGCCCAGAACCTCACCGCCTTCGGAGAGCTTCACGGACTTGGCCACCGCGAGGCCACGACGCGCGCCGGCGAGGTCATGGAGCTGCTTGGCCTGAGCGAAAAGCAAAGCCAACGCGCCTCGCATCTCTCGGGCGGTCAGCAGCGCAGGCTCCACGCGGGCATGGCGATCATGCACAAACCTCGCCTGATCTTCATGGACGAACCCACGGTTGGCGCAGATGTTGAAGCGCGAAGCCAGATCCTGAGCGCGGTCCGTCAACTGGCCGAGGAAGGTGCAGCTGTCATCTACACCTCGCACTACCTGGCGGAGTTTGAGGAGCTTGGCTCCAACATCGCGATCCTGGATGGGGGACGCATCGTTGCCCACGGAAGCCTTGAGGACATCATTTCCGCCCACGGCAGCGCCGAGGTCACGCTCACCTTCGACCGCCCCGTTCCCCCGCTTGAGGAGTGGAGCGCCGACGGTAATGTACTGCGCCACAGCGGGGACGAGGCCGACCCGGGCGCGCGCATCGGCGAAGTCCTGGCCTCGCCAGCCTTGGCGGGAGCGCGCCTCGTCGACGTAAAGATTGACCAACCGAGCCTGCACAACGCATACCTGCACATCATCGAGGAGAGTGACCATGTCGCAGCTTAAGCAACTGTGGGCAATGACCCGCTTGAATATCCGCCTTCAACTCACCGACCCCGCGCCAACGCTCATTCTGACAGTAATCCCGCTTGTCTTGATCCCTTTCATGATGCCGGCGTTCAAGTCAATGCTCCTGGCCGACGGATACACGGGTGCCACCGGCGCGGAACAAGCTGTTCCCTCGATGGCGATTCTCTTCTCATTCCTCGCCGTCCAGAACATCATTGGCTCGTTTTTCAACGAGCATTCCTGGGGGACGTGGGAACGCCTCGAGGCCTCTCCGACCTCGCGCGCGTCTATCCTGAGCGGTAAGGCTCTGGTTGCATACATCATGCAGAGCGTTCAGATTACGGTCGTTCTCGTGCTCGGCGCTGTGATTTTCGGATATCGTCCGAAGGGCTCTCTTGTTGCGCTGATGGTGGTTCTGCTGTGTTTTTCGGCGGTCCTATCGGCCCTAGGCGTCGCGATCGCTTTGTGGTCACATAGTCGCGATGCCGCTCTATCCATGTCAAACATCGTGGGCATGCTTGCCGCAGGAATCGGCGGAGCATTCTGCACAGTTTCATCTTTCCCCGACTGGGCTCAACACGCTGCACGCCTCTCCCCCGCCTACTGGGCGAACTCAGCAATCAACAAGGTCAGCTTGGACGGACTTGGTTTCACTGATATCGCCCCACAAATCGGCGCATTGTTGGGATTCTTCGCCGCGTTCGCCGCACTTGCACTGATAAAGTTTCGGTATCACAAGGAGTAATCCACCCGAGCGGAGAGCCCATGCCTTTATCAAAGCCACGCGCGCTGTCGCGAGACATTATCTTGTCTGCTGCGCTCGAATTGGTTGATGAGGAGGGGCTCTCCGCTCTATCTCTGCGATCTTTGGGAAAGCGTTTAGGCGTGTCCCAGGCCGCTTTTTATCGCCATATTCCCGACAAGGCTGCTCTGTTGGAGGGCATTTCGGAACAGGTTTGGCGCCTGACTTTTGACTCATTCTTGGCTCGCGTTGAGGGCGGGAAAGTGGACGTGCCGGGGCGCTCTGAGTCCACAGCTTCGCATGAGGCGACGCACGCCGAGCCGGGAACACCCCAGGTCGCCTCGGCCTCGCCACTGCTGGCCTACATGCGCGAGTACGCGCACTGCCTGGCCGCCACGCTTCGTGCGCACCCGGGTACGGTCATGTTGCTGCTCACTCACCCGATGTCGACTCCCGAGCAGCTTTCTCAGCTCGCGCGCGTGTTCGTGGCACTTGCCCGGCGCGGTTTCACGCCGAACGCCGACATGCTCGGATTGGTCAACGCCGTGTCGATCTATACGACGGCTTTCGTTGCCGCCGAGGTCGTCCCGCCCGTGGGCGGCACCACTGAGCAGCCTGTCGATTTGCAGGCCGCGAGCGCCGCATTGAGCCCGGAGGACGCGCAGGCACTGCGACCACTCATCCAGGATCTCCTTGAGGATCGCTACGATTTTGTCACCCAGTTTGAGCGAGGCCTCGAGGCCATCCTGCGCGGGTGGAACTGAGAGCGCGCGGGGGCGACTCCTGTCACAGCGTCGATTGAGACGGCCTGGCCGGGGCTACTCACCCGGCGCTACTACGTGGGATTGACGCTCTTAGGTCAGATCGACACCGACAGAGTGAGGTTATCGTCAAGGCCGTCACGGCGGATTGATGCTCTTAGGCCAGATCGACACCACTTGGCGCGATTGACACCGCTGGGAAGCATCGCATACCCCAAAAACCGCTCATCCAAAGCTCCAACTGATGTCAATGCCTCCAAATGGTGTCAATGAGTCTGGGGAATAGCGCAGTTCAAGTACGAAAGCTTCTGCTCAGGCCCGCTAGGCTCCAACATCGGCCACGGGGCAGATCCTACAAGTAGCGAATCTCCTCGACCTCACGGACAATCCGCTCAGTTCCGCCCAATGCCGACAGTTCGTCACGCAGCTTTGTAAGCCCACCACTCAGGGCCACTTCATTAACGAGGCGTAGCGCGGCCTCGGCAATGAGAGCGGGCTTGGGTGCGCGCACGCTCAAGCCACAGCGCGTACGCTCGACGGCCTCGGCGTTGAATTGGCGCTCAAACACGCGCCCAGGTACGACGACTTGGGGGACTTCATAAGCCAGCGCGTCCATCATCGAGTTTTGCCCTCCGTGATGGACCATGACACGGGCGCGCGGCAGGAGCTCGGCAAAGTTGAGGCGAGGCGCGCAGTGCACCTCGCGGCCAGCTGCAGCGTAGGCAGCTTCGGGCACACCTGCGACGTGCACATCGCAGCCAAGCGCGCTCGAGAGCCGCCGGCCCACTCGCACGGCCACTCCCGCGGGGACACTGCCCGAACCGAGGTAGACCACCGCGCAATCACGATCGGCGCTGCGAGCATCCAGCTTTGGTACATCGCCAAGAAAACCGCAGTAGATCGCCCGCTCCCCCGCCTCCGGTTCCAGCGAGGGACAGCTCGGAATGAAGCGGCGTTTCATCCCCTCAAGAATGGTCAGGGACGAGGCCGGGGCGGGCATGTCCATCTCTCGCAGTAGTCGTCGAATTCCCGCTGATTTTCGCGGGTTTGAGGCGTAGGCGACGGTCGTCGGCTGCGAGCCACTGCCCACGCATGGGATTCCCTCGGCGCGGGCGGCGATCACCGCAGCCAAGTTGAATTCCGAGTAGACGATGTCAGGGCGCCAGGTGCGCATGAATTCACGGAGTGCCTCAACGACCGCGCAGCTGTAGTGGTAGTCCAATGAGCCCGTTAGCCACAGCACTTCTTCGAAACTGTGAACGGGTTTGCGTCCCATCAGCCCCAAGCGCGATGCCAGCGGAAAGGTGTGACGGGCGATGGCCTCGGGAAGACCAAGGGGTGAGGGAACGGGAACTTCAAATGCCGGGGCGACCGGATTGACGCAGTTTCCATCGTCTCCCCACGCTAGCGTGACCTCGTGGCCGCGGCTAAGAAATGCGCGAGCGATCTGCTGCGCGCGCGACCATGGGCCGCCCATCCGCGAGCGGGCCAGCATGGGGACGACAAGGATTTTCACGGTTTAAGGGTACCCTCTGGACGGAAGACTACCGATCACTCCCACGAAGCCTCTCCATTAGGCAACGCACCAATTGGCCGGATCCAATCTCTTAGAGATCAGATCTGGCCAATTACCGATGGGTCATTCCACGATCTTATTGGACTGCAGTAAGCGCTGATTTAATCTCTGCAGTCAGCTCTTTCTGTTGAGTTCCCGTCAGATCATGCGAAGTTCGAATCAATACGGTACCAACGACTTCGTGCGAACCAGAATCGAAAAACCCGTTGCCATCAAACGAGGACAGATACTCGTTTCGCGCATTCGCGTCTTCAGCATTTGCAAACACTTCAATACAGCCACCACCAGCCGTACCTTTTTCGATTGAGTTTTTCCCCGCATACTGACCATACTGATCCTTGACCTTGCTGTAGCTAAAGAAAATAGCAGCGGTATAACCACGAGGTTTATTGAGATGATGATTAGGATCATTCTCTTCAGTCACTGGCGCAAGATCCGAGACGTCGGCAACTTGACCTAGACGCGATACGACGAAGTCTTGAGTCGGTGCAGTAACTTGTTTCAGTTGGCGAACGCTCTTCTCAAATCCCTCTTTTGCTTCCTGAAGTTTTTGAATATCCTGAGCGAAGTCAAGTGGCTGTCGAAGTTCTTCTGTCTTCTTGTCGATTTCGCTTGCCATATATGGCAAATCATTAGGAATTTGGCGCAACTCTTGTTTCGAGTTCGCAATCAGAACCGTAAGACTATCTTTTGTCGCAATATCAAAGGGCGTTTCTCCTGTATCCAATGCCTGCTGGCCTGCTTCAATCTTCTCCTGCAGTTCAGCATTCTTCTGTTGGACAGCAGAAGCAGCATCCTGAAACTCACGCATTGCTCGATTATGAGGCGCAACGATAAACAGGTAGCAAGAAAACACGATTACAACGAGGACGGCGATCGCGATATAAACCAGCCGCCGCGTCAGAGGCTTCACTGTTTCTTTGTTTGTTGCTTCTTCAGAATCACTCTGAGGGACCATTGACACTCTTCCTTGAGTCTCATCGTTCAACTATGAACTTCTCCAATAAAAACGCAGACAACAAATAACCAGCCCTCATTTCAGGAAAGCGCGACCGCCCCTCTATTCACCAACGAATAGCGTGCGACCTAGAACAACTTTATTCCTGCTTTTACCCTGAGAGATCGCTGCATTATTGCCAACAGACTAGGATTCTACCCTCAAAATTAGAGATTTTGTCAAAATTCCCACTCATTCTTGAGTCTCTTTTCAGAAGAATTAGCCGGTCAGCTTTGTTTTACCTCACCTCAAGAACATTCAATCGAGTAATGCTTACGATTCCTGCACTCCATCGTTACCTGATCGGACATTGACATCCCGGAAGGTTGGCGCCGCCCTCGTAGCGCTACAGTTCCAGCCTCATGTACACGAGCTCCTGATATCCCGCAGACGCGGACCGGTAGCCCCGGGGGTTGCGCCCGTATTCCTCGAAGCCCGCACGACGGTACAGAGACACTGCCCGCTCGTTATCCGCCACCACTTCGAGTTCGAGCTGGGTGTAGCCCGCCTTCCGAGCACAGTCAATGCTCGCGTCCATCAGCACCCGACCGATCCCCATCCCCCAGTACTCCTTGAGGATGCTGATCCCGAAACGCGCCCGGTGCGCGACCTTGCGCCGACTGCGCACCGCTGAAACTCCTGCGCTCCCCACGATGCGCCCATCGATGACGGCGACGAGCTCGACCTCATTGTCGCTGCGTTCTGTTTCTTCCAGAGAGCGGGCCTCTTGCTCGTCGTCGACGTTCTGCTCATCCGGGTAGGACAGCAGGTAGTCGGTCTCCGCATGGGTGCGTTGCGTGGTCTCGCGCAACGCACGGGTATCCGAGGCGACGGCGTTCCTCACGAGGAGTTCCACTCCGCCCTCCAACACCACCGTCTTGGTGTACCTCATTGTCAGACTCCTTGTCTGCCTGGAATTCAGCCCCAATTCTCATCGCTCAATGTAGCAATAGGAACGCACGAGTAACACGCACGAACGAGTCAGTGAGAAGCTGGGCGCCCTCCGCTGACTGATTACCGCCAATTTATACCGCCACTGGCGGTAATCGGGTGGCGCTTAAGGGCAATCACACCGGGTTCATGTACATGCGGCTGAAACAGCGTTAGCCGATCACCGCCGTGGAACTAGACTGTTATCAACCCACGTTTTTAGAAAAGGAATGCTTATGTGGCCCAGTCGGAAGCTCGAGCTGTTAACCCCACTGATTGAGGGACTGTGCGAGGAGCGCGGTATCCCGGTGCCCGCACCGACCGGGGTCGATGAGATGTGGGCGCAATTCCGCGCGCTGGTCAATACGCGCCCGCCCATGCCCGCCTCGCCGCAGTGGCTGGCTTTGCAGGATCAGTTGCTCAGCGAGTTGATTGCCGGGGACGGGGTTGTTTCCATTGACGAGGCCGAGGTCGCACCCCTGCACCCAAACATTCGCCTGTGGCGCGGTGACATTACGAGGCTCGCGGCGGATGCGATTGTCAACGCGGCGAACTCGAAGTTGTTGGGGTGTTGGGAGCCCGGGCACGCATGTATTGATAACGCAATTCATACGTTTGCGGGCGTCCAGTTGCGCTTGGAGTGTGCGCAGCTCATGGAGGAGCAGGGCCACGAGGAGCCGACGGGTAGGGCGAAGATTACGGGTGCATACAACTTGCCTTCGCAGCGAGTGATTCACACGGTCGGGCCGATTGTGCCCGCCGGCGAGGACGCTGACATGCATCGTTTCGAGCTGATGAGCTCGTACCTGAATTGCCTGGATTTGGCGCAGGAAAGCGGTATGGGCTCGCTTGCCTTCTGCTGTATTTCAACGGGCGTTTTCGGCTACCCGAAGCAGGCAGCTGCCGAGGTCGCGGTAGACGTGGTCAATCAGTGGCTCACTGCCACCCAGTCCCCCATGGTCGTTGTGTTTGATGTGTTCTCAGGTGAGGACGAGGCGATTTACCGCAGACTGCTGGGGTTCTAGCGTCTGGGCCGCAGGTATTCCAGGACACAACGGGCACAAAATCTACCGTTGCTGACGAGGCTACATGAGCGGGATGACCAGCTTGCCTAGTTGCCTTGAACCCTCGAATTCAGCAAGGCGGAGTCATCGTACAGCACGCAGCTCAGAATCTTTCGCGCGCCGACGCTATTGGATTCTGGTGCCACATTACTTACAGAGTAAGAAAACACTATCTTTAACAGAGAGATCAAACTTATCACTCTTTAATACCAGTGTGCGAAAGGAACGCTGAAAGCACCCCTCTTCGCATCACGAAGCCGAACGATGGTTACTCGCACATTTTGGTTTTGCCCCTACTTATTGCTCAACACCCTGGACTTCAGCCAAGACGACGGACTCCGATCATACGCTGTCAGAAAGTATGAGCTGACCTGAGTTAGACATTTCCCTAAATAGATCAAGAAGATATAAGGGGCTCTTCAGAGTTGAGTGTGGGTGACCGGGTGTTGGTCGGGGGTTGCGGGTA
>CALLSD010000059.1 GCA_938014245.1 uncultured Actinomyces sp. | reverse complement strand
AGCGGTGTTATAAAATTAACCATCAAAAATCTACTTCGTACTCTATTTTATGGGATAATGAGAAGGATAGTTATGGGAACTTGTCGTCAAGTACATGGTCGCTATTGGAAGTTATGACTCTACTGACTGGCATGGATGTGCCCGAGTGGGCTCAGCATGTGTCTGATGCTGTTAAGCGAGGAATGGAAGAGGGAAGTTATTTTCAGCAAGACGAAGATCGTCTTATGAAGCTATTTTCTCTGTTGGGTGCCTTGGATAGCGAGTTAACCTTTAAGTATGTTGAGAAGATTGACGATTGTTGGCTGCGTTCTAAGGTGCTTGCGAGTGTTGTGGTTGCAATGGTTGCTGCGGGGCATGTTGAAGAAGCTCAGCGCTGGATGGTCGTAGCTGAGCAGAGTGCGGCCCGTGTTCAAGAATTATTTCACAAAGCGGACGCGCTGGCTAATGTGGCGATAGCACTGATATCTGTGGGGCAGGTTAGGAAGTCCGAGGAAGTTGCAAGTTGGGCACATATGACAGCTTTGCGGATTCCTGTACTTTGGTGGAGGCTAGAAGTGCTAACGAAACTGCTTGATGCACTAGCTGATTCGCACTTATTAATGCAGATTCAGCGCATCGTTGAAAGTGTATTGCATTTAGTCGATGAGCTCGAGTTTCCCGAGGATTACCCAGATCTTCTATCGGATTTATTGAGCGTTTTGGCTAGAACAGGTTACTATGATGACGTGCAACGGGTTGCCGAAAGTACGTTAGTTGGGGCCGAAGGGAGTGAGGTTATTTCAGAGAATATCGAGCCTCTTGTGCGTGTGGTGGATGCACTGAGTGTGATTGGCGATGAAGAAAAGGCGAAGAGGGTCGCTAAATTTGCGCTAAGCGTATGGAGGAAATCCGGGGAATGGTCGAAAACTGACGAGTCTGGGGTTCTGTTAGTGGTTGCTTTAGTTCAAGTAGGCCATGTAGATGAGGCTCTTGGTGTGGCTACTGATATAAGTGATCCCGCGGGACGTGCAAGAACCCTAGTAGCTCTGGCAGAGATGCTGGCAGAGGTGGGTGATGTTGGCGAGGCGAAACTTGTTTCCGAGAACGCAGTTAAAGGTCTGTTTAAGCCGGTTGAGTGTCCAATGGATCATGCAAAGGAGCTCGGGGGTGTTGTAAACGCAATGGTTGTGGCTGGAGATGTCGATAGGGCTTTGAGGGTTGCTAAAATGGCCGTGAGCAAAGTAGCGGAACTAGAGGAGATAGAGTTTGACTGCGAATTTCCGGAAGTTGTCAGAGGTGTTACTGCTGCTCTAGTGTCGGAGGTCAGCGCTGACGCTGTTCTTGAGATTATTGATTTAATCCAGGGTCCCATGAGTGACTTAGCTCGTTCGTGGGTTCTTGTGGATATGGCGGGCGCACGTGCTCGAGCAGGAGATGCTGATGCTGCTTTTGAGCTCCAGGCCCAGATCGAGGTTAAGTCGCTACGCCCAATGGCCTTAATCTCTATAGTGGAGGCATTGGTGGAGGTAGGGCAGATCGATGCGGCCCTCAATTTTGTCAATCAGATCGATCGGTGTGTGGAGCGTGTTGAGGCTTTGGCGTCTGTTGCTAACGCTTTGGCGTCGAAGGGGCTTTTTGATAGGGCGCGGCAGGTCTTTGAGAGTGCGGTGAGTCTGCTTGACGCTATTCAATGCTCTGGTGGTGGGTTGTGCGTTTTGTCTCTTGTGGCACGTTTGCTTGTTTGGGATGAGCTTAGTGACCTAGTTCCTGGAGTAGTTAACCGTATCGAGATGCTCGGACTAGGGAATGAGTTGGGTGACGTTGGTAGGGCAGTCCTACTTGCTCGAGCGAACCGTGTTGATGAGGCTCTCGGTGTGGTTGAACGTATTGAGGAAGCGCGAGATTATGTGGAAGGCTTGATCAAAGTCGCATGCGCTATGGTTCGAGTGAATCGGGTTGACGAGGCTATTAAGCTAGTGGGTAGAATTGAGATGTCTGACGTAGTGGCGGATGGTATGGCTGAAGTCGTGGGTGTGTTAATCAGGGCAGGCGCTGTCAGCGAATCTTTGAACTTTGTTGAGGTGAGCGATCATCCGACCTTTCGTAGCCGTGCCAAGTCTATTATAATTAAGGAGCTTGTTCGTGAAGGCTTTCGCGATAAAGCATTGAGTGTTCTGGAGGCTGGGCTTGCTGAGGTTGAAGGATTCGCGCGCAGGAAGGAAGCGGCTAAATATTGCGCTGTTCTTGCAGCTGCGTGTCTTGATGTCGTCGATCTTGTTGGTGTGAGTTCTCCGATGTTTGAATGGTGGCTCGGCCTGACTCGTTCTGTCCTTGCTCGCTCGTGGTTTTACGGCGCCTCCGTGTGGGATAATTTTGATGTACTGGTACGTGTGGCGCCGGAGTTGGCGGTACGACTTGTAGATGAGCGGATTCTCGCCGACCCTGAGCAAGGTACAGCTCCAGAGTCCGACCCCGACCTTGGGCCTCAAGGGCCTGGCGGGGACGCTGGGTCGTACCGTTAGGATGGCCCTGTCACTCCTCGCACCTAAGGAAAGGTTCCCGATGTCGATTCGTCGCGTCGCCCTGCTCACCGCTGGCGGTTTCGCCCCCTGTCTGTCCGCCGCTGTCGGCGACCTCATCGAGCGCTACACGCAGGTCGCTCCCGAGGTCGAGATCATCGCCTACCAGTACGGCTACCACGGCCTGCTCACCGGTAACTACATCGTCATCGACGAAGAGGGCCGCAAGAACGCCGGCATCCTGCGCGACTTCGGCGGGTCCCCGATCGGCAACTCTCGCGTCAAGCTCACCAACGCCAAGAACCTCGTCGAGCGCGGCCTCGTCGAGGAGGGTGTCAACCCCCTGGAGTTCGCCGCTGAGCAGCTGCGCAAGGACGGCGTCGACGTCCTGCACACCATCGGTGGCGACGACACCAACACCACCGCCGCTGACCTGGCCGCCTACCTCCACGAGAACGACTACGAGCTCACGGTCGTCGGCCTGCCCAAGACCATCGACAACGACGTGGTGCCGATCCGCCAGTCCCTGGGCGCCTGGACCGCGGCCGACGAGGGCGCCGGCTTCGCCTTCAACGTCATCGGCGAGCATCGCTCCAACCCCCGCATGCTCATCGTCCACGAGTGCATGGGCCGCAACTGCGGCTACCTCACCGCCGAGACCGCCCGCCGCTACCACGACCTGCTCCAGACCAAGCAGTGGGCCCCCTCCCTCGGCCTGACCAAGGAGCGCTGGGACGTCCACGCCGTCTTCGTCCCCGAGATGAAGCTCGACATCGCCGCCGAGGCCGAGCGCCTCAAGGCCATCATGGACGAGCAGGGCAACGTCAACATCTTCCTGTCCGAGGGCGCAGGCGTCCCCGAGATTATCGCGGAGATCGAGGCCGCCGGTGGCGAGGTCCAGCGTGACCCCTTCGGCCACGTCAAGCTCGATACGATCAACCCCGGCCAGTGGTTCGCCAAGCAGTTCGCCGAGAAGATCGATGCCGAGAAGGTCATGGTCCAGAAGTCCGGCTACTTCTCGCGTTCCTCGCGCGCCAACGCCGACGACCTGCGCCTCATCAAGT
>CALLSD010000058.1 GCA_938014245.1 uncultured Actinomyces sp. | reverse complement strand
AACTGGGTGCAACTGGAGTGACGAGACGGCAAAACTATAACCACCGAGTGGGAGTGACATAGATATTTGTCTCTAATTGCTTAGTTTATATATGAAGAAAATAGATAATGCTAAATTGTGAATTTGTAGGAGATAAAAAGTGTGGATGTTATATACAGGAAGCAACGATTAGCACTTACACGATTTTGGGGCGACAATAGATTGTGTCTAAGGGCTACAGAACCGGGGCAAATAGAAATGCCTAAAATGCAATTTGTTGGTGGGTATCCCAATGAATGGTGCATATTTATTGATGATCTTACAGATGAAGAAAAAAGTGAAATTACAGATATTTATGGCAACTCTATTAGAATACAGGAATTAGATATATAAATCCCAGTTTTGGAACCTTCTACAGAATGAAAAATTTGAAGTTGCGGAGTAGTTAAAATTGAGGGTAAAAGCATTTGCATTGATGGAGATATCGGAAAGATTTTAGATGGATTAGGATAAAGGGAATGGTTGAGTGGGAGTAATACTTTCCGCGTTGGTTTAAACGTGTTGGCCCGGGAGCGCTCTGGTGAGCGCTCCCGGGCCTTTGAGCTAGGGATAAAAATAGGAGCGAATCCGTCAACACGGACCCGCTCCCTAAACCATAAGGTTTGCTATCTGTCTGCTAGTTTAACAGGCCGACTCTCTCTGTCAATTCTCTGAGAAAACTCAACGCGGCAAGAAACGAAGGTGCAGCGTCTTTCGTGTTGATTAAGTCGGAGTTGGCACTCACGTCATCAAATACAGCTTTAAGTTCGGTGGTTGCGCGGGAGCGAGAGTTTCCTTCACTAATGAGCAAATGATGGAGAAGAATCACGGTCACGATCTCTTGTAATACCGGGTTCTTCATCCAATGCCGGCGTCGGGTATTAACCCGAAATCGCACTTAGTGCTGAGGTAATGCTCAGCATCTCTTTTCCCTTGAAGGTCAAAACGAATACCTTCTGATTCAAGACGAAATATCTGGTCTTGTATAAGAACGAGTTTTTGCTTCTTGTGATTTTCTGTCCCCGTCATCATCCATCTCCTTTGATGGCGTTCGCTGCAGGTTTTCAGTTAGGGACCCCATTCTAGCCGGACTGTAATGGTTTGAACGGTGAAATTACGGTGCCTGTGGATTGTGTGTATGGGGCTGAAGTTGTAGGCTCAATTCGCCGAGTTCCAGCTTGAGCTTTCTTTATTTCGACTGGGCCTGGTGTTCAGGAAGGGATTCTCATGAATTTACTTGAGTACATGCGTGCGAAAGACCGCATGACACAAGCGGAATGGGAGTGCACTTTCGAGGATGACGAACGCGAGATTCTTGTGGCACTGTCTGAGGGACAGGGGGCCAATAAGCGGAACGGATTTTGGGAAGTCTCCGTTGATTTTCTCGCGCACGTGGAGTGCGAGAACGGTAGCTTGTCCCCAAATGAAGGGCGCTTAGTCTATCCCGCCACTGATGAGGACCATGATGCGGGAGATATATTTTCTCGCATTAAAGAGCGGACGATTTATCGCGTGAAGGTACGCAAGAAGATCCTCGAAGAAGTACCTGAGATTGTTACTGCTTCCTCGCAGAATCAGTTTCGAGTTGTCGAGGTTTGTGAAGAGAACCCGCCGTGTCCAGAGCTGGAAGAGATTCTGGCTGAATACTGCAGGCCAATCATCTTGAATGACGAGGTCCTAGGAGAGTTAACCCTGGATAAAACCCTGGGGATCTTTGAGGGGAAAGCTCAGTGGCGCGGCGCGTCAATCGACATTTCGCTGGAGGTTAACCCGGCTCAAAAGGCGAGCTGGACGAAAGCCAGGAAAGCGATGAAGAGCCTGCTCGCAGGCCAAGAGCAATGGGACCGCGACATGCGTGCCTGCGCGGCGCGTTCATTGACCGCGAGCGCTCGCGATTGGCAGGAATCTGGGGACGACGAGGCTTCAGAAATTACAGAAGAGAGTTTTGCTCAGCGAATTGCGCTCAGTAGCATATCGATGAGCGCAGGTGGCTCATTTACTGCCTATTTTGACGATGATCAGATGTTCTTCGGACACTGCATTATGGTGCGAGGAACCCTAAAGAAAGGCGCCGTGTCGGCACATATGGGTGGGTGAGTATCGACTGCGCGCTCTCAGCCTTTGTGCGCAGTGATCGCAAACTGAAGTGGTAGACGCTCGGGGTGCTCGCGAAGATGCCACCCGCCAGTGGAATCTTGTTCCATGAGTTCGGGCCACGGACACCACGCCGAACGCGGAGTCTCTTCAAGTTCATCGATTACCAGCCCCGCGTTGATGAGAGCTGTGACGATCTGCCCAAGCGAATGATTCCACTGGTGGTTCGTTGTGTGAGTAATCCGCGGCGCACCGGGGGAATCCACGTAGCTTGAATCGTCATTCCACGTCATCGGAGCATCCTGCTCGAAGTAGGGCTGCTCAATCTTGAGCCCGTCGGAAATGTCCTCCCCGATTGTCATGAACATGGGGTGATCGTCGCGGATGAAGAAGGTACCGCCCGGTTTGAGCAGGGAAGCAACGACCCGCGCCCACTGGGCGATATCGGGCAGCCAACACAGAACACCAATCGAGGTGTACACCAGGTCGAAGTCGCCGGAGACTACTTCGCGAGCGTCGTACACGTTCGCGTGAACGAACTCGACGTTGGCGCCTGCGCGCTGGGCGATGCTGCGCGCGTGGGCAAGCGAGGCCTCGGAAAGATCGAGGCCAATGACGCGCGAGGCCCCGCGGCGCGCGAAGCCGATTGTGTCGGTTCCGACGTGGCACTGCAGGTGGATGACCTCTTTGCCCGTGAGATCGCCGAATTTTTCAATATCTTGGGCCAGTTCGGCGCTAATGGCCGTTGGGTCCTCGAGAAGACGCTGGTAGTCGCAGTAATTGCCAGCCATGTGCAGCTCGGCGCGGTCGTCCCAGTTGCGTTCGTTATCGGAAAACCATTGTGCTCGTCTGCTTGTTTCGGTCATTTGGTCATTGTACGCCGGTGGTTTGTTGGGGCGGGGTGCTTGCCGAGGCCTCGGCGTGGGCTTTGCGTGCTTTGTCCGCCCTGCGCAGCTGCAGGTAGAGGACAGCGGCGGAAAAGAAGTCCGCGACGGCGAAGAAGTGCAGTGCTATGTGGATTGTCGCGAAGGAGCCGGGGAGTAGTCCGCGTTTTGCCGCGCGAATGGAGGCTGCGAAACCGTAGGAGGACGTCGCGAGCATCAGGAGGTAGGACATTGCGAGCAAGGGAACCACGACGAAAGGCGCTGCAAGAAAAAGCCCGGGGATGACAAACATGATCGTCGCGATGCCTGTCGCGTAGAGGAATATCAGTGTGTAGAAGGGGATCATGCTGAGTTTGAGGACCAGATCCCAAAACGTAAGTCTGCGTGGGCTGCCTTCTGCACGATCGAAGCATGCACAGAGGATATTTGCGATCCCTGCAATCAGAAGGAGAGTGCCCCAGGTCGGCCAGTCTGTTCCCCAGCCGAAGACGTCATAAAAGGGCCCGCCACTGTAGACCGCTGCGATGAAAAGGAGCGGCATGGCGGTGCGCACGACTTTGTACACGGCGAGCCTTCTTTCTGGTGAAAACTTGCACTACTGGCGAGGATATCACCGTGAAAAGTGCGCCTCCACAATCCCGTCGAGTTGTGCCCGGATCTCCTCAAAAGGCCTGTTGAGATCGAGTGTCCTCACAGTTATCGCATTCCCGTTCATCTGGTACACGCCATCGGGGTAGACCTCTTCATCGGTCTTCGCGTACAAGAGCATTCCTGACACCCTGTGTGCTTCGCTGCTATACGCTGCCTCCATATTCTTCACATACGTGAAGATCTGATAGAGGTTCCCCGAATGCAGGCTCCGCGTGCCAAACCGCTCCTGCGTGGCGTGTGCATAGTACTTCGCGTCAATAATGAGCACCGTGTCCCCGCGCCTCAGAGTCACATCGGATCGCATCGTCGGAAGCATGTCATCGAAACCATCATCAAGCGCCCACGCAATATGCGGCGCACTCGCCTGAATCTCTGGATGCTCCTGGCGGTAGTACTCCAAAATGAACTTCTCGTACAAGCGGCACATGTTCTGCTCGTCCAAAAACTCCGCAAGCCGAGCCTCTCCGCCTTCATTGGTGTGCAAAAGCCCCGAGTAAATCAGCCAACAGACGTTGATGAGCATGCGATAGGTCTGATTATTGCGATCAAAACGCATACCCCAGTTGACCGCACCGAGTTCGATATCCGAAACCTCCGCGAAGAAGGGGAGGAGCCTGCGTAATTCTTTCTTCCGAGGCCTCGAGATCCGTGAGTGCATCAAGGCCGTGCACGTCGCCTTGATGATCTGGTTCATCTGCGTGTCAAGCGAAAACTCGTCGTAACTGCACACCAACTGCCGACGCAGAATTGAGCGCGTCTTGAGAGACTCCGTAACCTCGATTTTTCCGCGCAGAGACGACAGCGGCTCTGTAACGTCGACATAGGAGCGCCCGAGGCCTCGCTTGAGTTGGGAGCGCACGCCGCGGATCAGGATCTCAGCCAAGAGCTCCGCAGTGGAGGCAAATTCCTCGGTCGCTATCTCGCGATACCCCTGCTGGCGTAGCACCTGGAAGGCGTACGCAAGCATGTAATAGGTGTTACGAATCGGAATCATTGAATCGAGCGGCGAAGTGCCTCGGACCAGACGCGGACCTTCTCCGGGTCATCGAACCAGTATTCGCCAAGCATGGGGATGAGCTCGTATTCAACGATCGCTGAAAGGCTGGCGTGATCGACTGTTCTTCCGACGAATCCACAGAAGTAGCTGTGCCCGATCATGAAGCCTTCACCAAGAGATTCGTCGCTCGCGATCTCTGTGTTCAGCCTGACCACGCACGAAACCAGACTGTTAAAAGCAGGACTGTTCGCGGCCTCGCGATAGCGCATGAAACCGGTGGATGAAAAGCCCGGGTTGAGGGTGAAGAACGCAAAGCGGCGACGCAGCGCATAGTCCAATAAGGCAAGCGAGCGATCCGCTGTGTTCATCAAGCCAATCAGGTACACATTGCTAGGCACGCAGAAACGCTCGCGTGAATAGAGCAGCTGGAGCTTGTTCTTCTCGCCGCGTTTATCGTTTTCGATAAGCATGAAGAGCTCGCCAAAAATCTTTGAAAGATTTCCGCGGTTGATCTCGTCGATGATGAAGAAATAATCGCGCTCATTGTCGTCGGCTGCCTTCTTGCAGAAGCTGTAGAACGCGCCTTTAGAAAGCTCGAAACCGTCCGCGCTGGGGCGGTATCCCTCGATGAAGTCTTCGTAGGAGTAGCTTTGGTGAAATTGCACCATCATGACGCGTTCGGCGTCTTTCGTGCCCATCATCGAATACGCGAGTCGTTTTGCTGCGAAGGTCTTGCCGACGCCGGGTGCGCCTTGCAAGATGACGTTCTTCTTCGTGCGAAGTAGACCGGTGAGAGTGTCATATTGCTGTTCGGACATGAAAACTTCCGAAAGGAAATCTTCCCTGTCATATGCGGGGTATTCGATCGCGGGTTGATCATCAATGACCTCATCAGCCTCGACCTCGAAAAGAGTCTCAATGGCTGCGACAAGCGTGGTGTCATCCGTGATGTCAGTCAGCGTTTTCACTGGGAGTTTGCGATCAACTGACCACTCGCCCTTGTGTGTCCACTCAACGCTGCGGAGGTTGGGGAAGTGCCCCTGGGCCTCGTCGTATTCGTAGTCTCCGGTGACGAGGCCGCGTCCGAGGATCTTCCCTCGACCTCCTTTTACGAAAACGATGTCACCGGGCTTGAGATCGTTGGCGAACTGCCAGAGCGCGTAGGCATCGTTGCGAGGGTTGGTCGTTCCTCTGCTTGAGTCGACCAAGGCAAGGTGGATCTCTTCTTTGCTTGCGTACGCGGAAAGGTCGCCAGCTTCTCCCCAGGCAAGTCCCATCACTCCCTGGCTGTAGAAGTCCTCCCACATGCACGCGCCCTTGCCTGGCGCGTAGAGCCAGTAGTGAGTCGTTTCAACATCAGCGTCACCGAGGGAGTTTTCGATGGGCTCGGCCTTCTGAAGTGTCTTTTGTTCTTTGCGCTCTGCATTCACTTTTTTAGCGTCAGTAAATGCTGCATGTGCGATCTCGGGGAATGAAGTGAATGGGTGTTTTGTACTTTCACATGTGGAGGCAACTAGATCGCGGATCTTTAAGTACGTAGCGCCTGTGATGAGTTCTTTTTCTTTCTCGGGAGGAACAAGGTTTGCAACCTCTGTTCCGCAGGCTACTTGGGAGTGCAGAAACCAACGGTTACGGCTGTCCAGATTGATGAAGAACCGTGGTCGAATCCAATACAGGCCTGTCGTGAGTTTCTGTCCTAATCCACGCTGGCCCAGTGTCGCGTCAAAAGCGACCGTAAAATCAGCGCGATTATCCGGAGAATCGTTGTCGGCCAGAGCGATCCCGGCTTTAAAGACGCGCCAGAGGTTTTCGATATCCTGCGTGCGAGTTTCGCTATCGAAGGCGTTAAATGCTGCCGCGAGGTTGTTGATTCCGGGGGCTCCGTTGAATGTGACCGGCCGTGTTGCAGTGATGCCAAATTCCTGTGCCAAGGCGTCAATAATCGCGATGCGTTTAGCGTTGGTGATTCCTCGTGTAAAGAGGCCAAACACGGTGAATGGGTCGATGTCCTCGGGAGTACTTGTACGGTCAATCGTCGGCAAGGGGATCCCTGCTTGGGCATATGCATGCGACAGATGCCTGAGTAGTGCCCGTCGATCGTTCGCGTATCCGAGCAGGGTGTCGGCGAGTTCCTCATAGAACTCAACCCAAGCGAATTGACCCATGTCTATAGCGGCCTTCCTTGAACGCGCTTGTAAACCTGGGTCTAATGCTAGTTTGTGTTCGCCCTTTATTGGTGCAGGCGCTTGGCTTCGGCCCCAAAGATCAGCAGCCCAGCGACAACAGACGTCCCGATTGCGCTTGCAAAGGCAACATTCGAGTCAAGCTTGAGCGTGAGATTTTTCTAAGTGCCAGTCGCCCGTAAGAACTAGTCGCTCAACGTATCTCTATATGTGTAGGTGTGGGGACGTGGTTATACTGAACACTGTTCATTATGGAGTGAAACCGGAGAGAGGGGGATTTCCATGCCCAAACAGGTCATCGACAAAGACAAGCTCATCGATCAGGCGTACGCGATCGCCGCGCGCGAAGGAATCTCCGCACTCTCCGTGCGAAAACTAGCCGCAGCATGCGGAATCGCTGTTGGCTCGGTCTACATGTACTTCCCAACAAAAGCGGACCTGACGGCCGCAGTATTCACGCGATTCTTTGGCCAGGCGCTCTTCGAGGAGTGCTGCCGAGTTGACGGGCGCGAGAGTTTCACTGACTACGTGCGGAAATTGCGCGGTGCTTTGGGCGACGCTTTGACACAGATGGACGTCGATTGGTTCGCCGAGATGCGCCGCCTTCCCCGCAGCGAGCACGAGGCCTTGGAGGCTGCGCGCGGACCGATGCTGGCTCACATGGAACAGGGGCTCCAGCATGTGTTGGATGCGGATTCCGCGGTCGTGCGCTCAAGGCTGGTTGCTGCCCTGAGCCCCCAGAAACTGTGTTCTTTTGTTCTGGGAACGATTTTTACTTCGCTCATAGAGGGCTCTGATTGTGAGACGCTCTTTGCGCTTCTTGACGCCAGCTTGTACGAGGCTGTGGCTGATGCTGCTGCTTCCGGAATCGCCGCTGTGGCCCCGATTGAAAAGAAAGATTGCTGATGACACTGCTCAAAATGAAGAAAGAAAACCTGATTACCGTGGCCGGAGTGGTTTGGCTGCTGGCGGGTGCGAATGTCGCCATGATCGGTGTGCGTTCGGCCGTTGAAATGAGTGGTGCAGCTGTCGGGATTGTCGTTGCTTTGATTGTCGGTGCTGTTGCGGCGTTTTTCGCCTTCCACGCAATGTTCGGCAAACTCGTCCTGAAGAACGCCCAGAGGATCCGAGGCCTGGCGGCAGAGCGCCTGAGCTTTCTGCGATTCTTGGACCTCAAGGGCTATCTGATCATGGCCTTCATGATGTCTTTCGGCTTTGGGTTGCGCTTAAGTGGCCTTGTCCCCAACTGGTTTTTCGCATTCTTCTACACGGGGCTGGGGTGTGCCCTGGCGCTTGCTGGCGCTAGTTTCTTGCTGCACAGAGCGTTTGGTGAGGGCTGGACTTTCCATCCGCGGCGGGCAGACAGGGATGCTCTTCGTGGAGAGGAGAGGATTTCTTAGCGTGGATAGCCTCGGTTGCTAACGGAGGTTTTAAACTAGCACTGTTGTAGAAATCGACCGGTACGAATTGCGACGAAGCATTAGGCCGGTCAAGAATGAAAATGAACGTGTGGTTTCGGCTGTTCCGGAATTGAGGGCAAGTATGGCTGCAGTAGAAGAGCGGGCGGAGCTCCATAAAACAATCTGGCGTATTGCCAATGATTTGCGCGGAAGCGTTGATGGCTGGGACTTCAAGAGTTATGTACTTGTTTTCCTCTTCTATCGTTTTATTTCAGAAAATCTGACGGAGTACGTCAACGCGTCGGAGCGTGAAGCGATTCTGGCAGACGGTGGAAGCGTCGATGAAGCGAATGCATTCGACTACGCGATTCTCAGTGATGAAGTTGCTGAAAGTGACCGTGCTGGAATCATCAAAGACAAGGGCTTTTTTATCCGTCCGTCAGATTTGTTTGCGAATGTTCGCACACGTGCCGCTTCTGATGAAAACTTGAATGAAACTTTAGCTAAAGCGTTCCGTTCTATTGAAGATTCCGCTAAAGGCAGCGGCTCCGAGTCTGATTTGCGCGGGTTATTCGACGATGTGGACGTCAATGCGACAAAGCTAGGTAATACCGTTGCAGAACGGAATGCAAAACTTGTCAAGATTATCGAATCAATCGGCGACTTACCACTTGATCATGGAAGCGCGAAAATTGACGCTTTCGGTGATGCCTACGAATTTTTGATGAAGATGTACGCGTCCAGTGCCGGAAAATCTGGAGGTGAATTTTACACTCCGCAAGAGGTTGCTCAGGTTTTGGCAATGATTGCTGCGGATGGGCGTAAGAAAGTTGGTCGGGTATATGAAACTTTCCATCCATGTTGGCACAAACGCGCGCCAAGTGGGTTTTAGACGCCTGACTGGTTCACCTGTAAAACCGCATGTTACTGAACATTGAATGTCTTTGACTTCTCTTTGCTGTCCTCGACCCAACGAACAGTTATCTTTATGCCAGATGTTCCCAGCGAATAGAGCAGCGGAACTTTCCAGCTGACCCCAGGTTCCAGCGTGATTGGCTGATCATCCACAAGGAATCTCACGAGGCCTGATGCGGCTTGGCCTTCGAAGGTCACCGACTCAGCAGCGCGATCACCAGTGTTGGTAACTTCAAACCAATGTTTTGTTTCGTATTTGATCTTGCCGCGCTTGTCGATTTCCTTTTCGTGTCGCTCGCTCTTTGACTCGACACGGAAGCGAACGCCGATCGGCTCATGGCGCACCTCGGCCACGAAGAGATCAATCTTCGCGACGTCATATTCGATGGCAGCCTGTATCTGGTTGTCCAGTTGGCGGATGTCCTCGAATTCTCCGAGCAATCCCCGCTCCTTGATTTCATTCTTGAATTTCCGGAGGCCCTCGAGTTGAGCAGTATCGACGTCATGAGGCAGTGGGGCTGTTGAGAAAAACAGGTGTACCGGTTTCCCACTGTTTACTGCTCGCTCAATCTCTTCAACTGTTCCCGACACTGCATCTGGTGTTGGTGAGCCGAGTCGGCTGCCGAAGAGTGCAACCACGATGTCGGCTCCGTCGACTCCCTGGGCGTTGATGATCTCCTGAGGGTGACCTCCGAGCAGCGGCACAGAATTGGTCTCCCACCGCCACGGCAGTAAGACTACATTCCGAGTCGTCGCGTGGAGTCGATTCCATGAGTGCAGAGCGTCCTCGACTGCATCTCGGGCATCGGGTACGTCGGATGGGGAGGCGACGAGAACGTGCAGAACAGTTGCTGGAAAGCTCATAGTTTTATTATACGTGTCCGACGTTCCGGTGACGCGATGGGCGTCCTAGGACTACTAGGAACTGATCGCAATTGCCTGTTCGCTGCCGTTGCAGAATTGAAAGGTAACAGTGCCGTCGACGTCGACGGTGCCTTTATCGAGCAAAGCTACGCAGAGGTATGGGCTGAAGACCAAATGTTCAAGATTAAGATTGGCGATCTCCTGCGTGTAGTAGTGGTAGGCGGCCAGTCGGTTGATCTTGTTCTGGATCTCGGCGACCACGGCAGCATGCTCAGCTAACAGTCCTTGTGCTGTTCATGACTAGTGTTGAACGCCTTTTCGTAGGCTTGCTGGTCTTGAGTGAGTCGCGCATTGTGGGCGATCATCGATTGCAGCTTTTTAGCCACCTCATTGATTTGGACGAGAAGCCCGGCAGCCTCAAGTTCCAGGTCACTCGTGTCGAGGGCGTCGAGAACGGCTTGGTTGACACCGGTGTCGGTCGGTGTGCTGAATCGAAGGTGAATGGCCTCCAGGAACATGTCGTTGATCGCTGATGTGCCCGGTAGTGCATTTTTCCTGGCCTGCGTATTTGTGTCCGCACTGGCTGCACTCGAAGGTTGCTGAGAAGGGGCGGGTCCGGTGCTGGGTTCGCTGAACTATAGCGCCTTTAGCTATTTCGGCTTGGACGAAGGCCGACACTGCGGGGCTGCTGATCGCCTCATGGCTGGCAGTGACGTAGTGCTGGGGTACTTCGCCTTGGTTGATGACTTGACGTTTCGTTAGGTAGTCAACGATGTACGACTTCTGAAGGAGAGTGTCACCCTTGTGTTTCACGTTGGTGAGAATTGTTCGCATGGATTGGTAATGCCAGGTCTTGTTTCCTGCGGCGGTGAAGGTCTCTGGTTCGTCGGTGATGGTGCGGGCGATCGTGCCGATGGACATGCCGCCTAAGTACATGTCGTAGATCTGGCGCACGGTTTTGGCTTGCTCGGGGTTGATGACGCGGCTTCCGTCTTCGCCTTTATCGTATCCGAGGAACCGAGAGTATGGGACGGTGACCTTGCCATCGGCGAAGCGGTTTCGGTGTCCCCAGGTGACGTTCTCCGAGATGGAGCGGGCTTCTTCTTGCGCCAGCGAGCTCATGATGGTGATGAGGAGCTCGCCCTTGGCGTCGAAGGTCCAGATGCCTTCTTTCTCGAAGAAGACCTCCACGCCTTTGTCTTTGAGGGCTCGAACGGTGGTGAGCGAGTCGACGGTGTTGCGGACGAAATGGGACACGCTCTTGGTGATGATCAGGTCGATCTTACCGTCGAGCGCGTCGGTCACCATCTGCTGGAACCCGGCGCGGTGTTTGGTTGAGGTGCCGGTGATGCCTTCATCGGCATAAACCTTCACGAACTGCCAGCTTGCTTGCGCTTCGACATCGGCAGCCCGGGCCTTCGAGTCCGGCAGCTGGGCAAGCACCTGTGCGATCTCAGCATCGCTGAGCTCGCCGGGTAGTGCGAACTCATGGTGGGCAACCGCAGGTTGGCCTCGACGCGCGTCCGTCAGGTAGTTGCGAGCTTGCAGACTGGCACCACTCAGCAGGGGGGAACTCGCCATCCCCAGTTGCTGCCAACTTGTCACGAGGCTTCACCACCTGTTCTGCTCACGCCTCCAGCTCGGCCACCGGGGTCCTCCACGTTGAGACGTTCGAGCGCCTGGGCTGGAAGATCGTCACCGCCAGTTCGGTGATGTCGTACAGTGACCCGAAAGCCTCCACCTCACCGAGCGCATACAACATGAGTTGCGGGTTCTGCCCTGCCTCGACCGTGACCCCCGGGCTGTACTTCAGGTCGATGATGTGCAGGACAGGTTCGGCAATGATGACGCAGTCCCCGGTGCCGAACCCACCCTGCACCACGTGGGAGAAGTTCAGACGCTGCTCTATGAGCATCTGCGGACCAGCACACACCTGCCGTACATCATGCAGCCGCTCGTGAACAGACGGCACGTAATCATCGGTCAGGGTCTCCGTCTCCGCGTCATGCCAGTTCGAGACCTGATTTGTGCTCGGAGCATTATTCAGGGCGCGGCGCACCTTCCACTCTGCAAGCTCATGAACAGCGGTTCCCTGCTCGGCAGCCTGCGAGGAGGACTCCGGAAGTCCGGCCTCCAGCCGTGCTGGCGGCGTGCAGTCCAACCAACGGGGCACACCCGAGGCACTGAGCAGTGCGTGCTGGTTAGGTATCACGGATCGCCTCCGCCTGCTCCAAGAGCTGCCCATGCTTTGACGGGTCAACCTCGCTTAGCTTGTTCGCGCGAGCCGTCTGGATCAACTCACGAATCTGCGCGGTATGGCCTGCATGAGACGAGCGAGCCGGAACCGTTCGGCGCTGCTCCGACGTCACCGGCACAACCTTCGGAGTCGGTATCGGAGCCGCGGCGGAGGCCTGATGGACCGCTTCGTAGTCTTCGACCGCAACTTCCAGCGTAGGCTGGGCGATCTGGGCGGCGGTAATCGGTCGAGGACCCGACATGCCAGATTGATCTCCGAACGATTTCCACGAGGCTTCTTCGATCGCAGACACCAGCATCGCGTCCCCTTCCGCGACCCGGTTCAGTGCCGGGATGCAGCTTCGCTTCGGTGACGTTCACGCGGCATCACCACCGCTCCGGGTAACTCCCGACAGTGCGAGCCAGCGCCATGAGATCGTCGTCTGGTCGGATGATTTCTACTGAGCGGACCTGGTTGCCCGGCACGAGAAAGGTGAGCTGCTGGGGGTTTCCGAACAACTTGCGGGCGATCCTGCGTCGGATGCTGACCCTACGGGTAGAGACCGCAGCGTCAGCTTCGGGCTGGTCAGTCAACGTAACCTTGAGACGATGCTTAGATATCGTTCCCTCCTTGTGAATCAGATGAGCGTCGGTTTGTGCTGGCCTTCATATGGGCCGGGCACTCATACGCCCCCGACGGGAGCCAGATTCGGACACTCCTGCTCAATGAATTCGCGAAGCTTCGTCAAGGTCCGCTTGATCGAGCGCCTGACGCTGTTCGCTCGCTTGGCCGCATCGGCTTCGTTGGGACAGGCAGCTCCTCACGGGTGCTCTCGACGAAGGCGAGCCGTTTAAACACGTGCAGGTGGGTGGATATGTTCGGCTTGCTTGTCGCAGAACTGAGACAGCAGCCAATTCGACAACCAGATCGCTGTCAATCTGGTCTTCGTGAACCGAGACGTTCAGATACTGGGGTCCGTCATGGGCCTCGACCTCCTAGTCGCTATAGGAGAGGTCACCACGGTTTCGAGCGTTTTCAGCGGCACGAAAACTGAGGTAGGTGTTCTGCAGATATGCGGCTTTCCACTCCGGCACGCATGTCGGGTCGTAGAGCAAGGCGAGAACTTCATCGGTGCTCAAGCCGAGTGACTCGTCTTCAACGGGTGGGGCGACGAGCTCGATCCACACATAGTTCTGAGTGCCGTCCTTCGAGATGGATGAAGGCACGTAGATCTGGGTGTAGACCTTGCCGTCGACCTTCTTGGGGCGGACGGAGTAAAAGGGACATGGTGTGGTTTCTGAAAGCGGTGGGACACCGTGGTCTCCGTTTCTCCGGTCACTGGGTGGAGAAACGGAGACAGAGCTGCGTCGGCCTGTTATTTCAGGAGGCCATCGGGCACAAAGAAGGCGGGTACCTTCCTGGCAGCCAGCAGGGACCTGACACTCCAGGTAGGTACCCGCCGGGCCCGACGAGTTGTTTCCTGAAATGAATAGTTGAATAGTGAGATCCTCAGTTAGCTACGCTGCGGACCGGATGCGACTACTTCCGCCGCTTCGGGTGCGGCTGTGCAAGTGCAGATGTTGCGACCGACTTGGTCCGAGCGCTGCTGCGCTCGTCGCGTAGTACGGATGACGCCTTCCTCGCTACGTTAGGCGAGGTCTGCTTCGAGTTCTGCTTAGCCAACTGAGTCACCTCCTTCATACCCTTGCCGCCAATGATCTGTCCTTCACGTTCGTGACGATGAATGTGTTGTTGGCGTAGCGAACCGGTATGATTATCGTAGAGGATCCATGCTCTACCGATCCGATGCTTCAACAATCCCACAGCGGCGATTGCTGAGCGGCTGGGTAGTGATGAGAGGAGGTAGTGATGGCTCGAACAACACCGTTCAGTCAAGTGATCGCTGTCGTGCGTCCACTCATGAAGGGCACTCGAAATCTCGGCGTGTTCACGGTCGGGCACATCAACAAGGACCTCAACAAAACACAGCTCCAAGACCTTGCAGGACTCAGCTCCGCCACCATGGCCAAACTTGGCAAAGGTGCAAACGTGACCACCGACGTCCTTGTATGAACTTGTGAGGTTCTCGACTGTGGAATTGCTGATATTTGCGAAGTGGTTGAAGCTCTAGAGAACAACGATTGTAGGTAGCAGGATAAATGAGATCACCGAGTGAGGAGACTCCAGAGAAGCTACGTGGAGGCTTTTACACGCCAAAGCATATTGCTGCATTTCTCGCCAGATGGGCAGCCATCGGAGCAAGGCACACCCTTGAGCCGTCAGCGGGTGATGGTGTTTTCCTTAGGGCCTTGTCAGCGCTTGAGGTCCCTCCCTGTGAGGTCACGGCAGTAGAACTCAATAGCATCGAGGCGAGCAAAGCGCAACAGAGTCTCCAGGATCTTTCTGGGAGGATTCTGAATCAAGACTATTTGGACTATGAGCCAGATAAGCCAATAGACTCAATCGTTGGAAACCCGCCGTTTATTCGCTATCAGTACCTCAACGCCCATACTCAACTAAAAGCTCAAGCTCTCTATAGTACTCTGGGGTTGCATTTTACAAAGCACACAAATGCCTGGGTTCCTTTTCTCATAAAATCTTTGTCGGAGCTCCAGCCTGGCGGAAGGCTGGCAATGGTTGTTCCTGCAGAGCTACTAAACGTTCTTCATGCAGGCGCAGCAAGGGAGTACCTTCTTCGGACTTGCGAATCCGTATTAATTGTGGACACCGATGCCCTGCTATTTGAGGGCACGCTCCAACGGACCGTTCTGTTGGCTGCCGTTCGCCGAAGAGAGGGGTTCAAGGGCAAGCCCTCAGTCGCGTTCGAGAAGATCAGTTCCGCTTCCCTAATGAGTTTGTCACTAACAGACGTGTATGAATCCGCACGTTTCATCGATCGTGAGGTGAGCTCAGACAAATGGATGGATGGGCTGCTTACTTACCAAGAGCGTGAAGCTCTGACGCTTGTGGCGAACCATCCAAGTGTCAAACAGTTTTCGGATCTTGCTACCGTTCAGGTGGGTATCGTCACTGGCGCTAATTCATTCTTTGTAGTCAATCGGTCATTGGCCGACGAGTTCAACCTTGCGCAATACGTGCGTCCGATGTTTGGAAGGAGCTCACACGTACAAGGACTTTCCTACACCAACGTGGACCATCACAGGAATCTAGACGCAGGTTTACCCTGTCTGTTCCTCGATTTAAACGCTTATCGGTGGGAAGAACTTACACCTGGCGTGCAAGAGTATCTGCGACTCGGGGAAGCGCAAGGCTTGCATTTGCGATACAAGACCCGAATACGTGATCCGTGGTGGCATGTTCCGTCCGTCTACTCGACCGATATCGCCCTCCTAAAGCGTGCAAACGAAGCCCCTCGTCTTATCTCGAATGAGAAGAAAGCGCTGACTACTGACACGGCATACAGAATTCAATCAAAGATCCGACCTGACCTCTTGGCCGCAAGTTGGCTGAACTCATTAACGCTTCTTGCTTGTGAACTGAATGGAAGAACTTACGGAGGGGGAGTTTTAGAGCTTGTGCCGAGCGAGATACGAAAAACCCCGATCCCAATAAGTGGTGATGGAGCAGATTTCAGTCAACTCGATCTAGACCTTCGTAACGGAAAACCCATCCAAGAAATACTTAAACAGCAGAATGAAAGCACTGCGCTTTCAACAGGCATTGACCGAGATGCACTGCTTCTTCTAGAAGGAGCGAGGCAGAAAATGGTTGCTCGGAGAACCCGGAGGACATACTGATGTCAACCAAAACGCTCAGGTCGCTCATCGATACCTTTAAATCGGGCGAAAGCACGTATTTGTCACAGAGTGGTTACTCGGAAGCTGAAACACGCCTGGAATTCATTGATAAGTTCTTCTCTCTACTCGGATGGGATGTTTGTAACAATGCAGCACTCCACCCCTCAAAACGAGAAGTTCTCGTTGAAAGAACAACCCAGAATAGCCAGCGCCCCGACTATACTTTCCGCATCAGCGGTGTGCCTAGGTTTTATGTTGAGGCAAAGAAGCCAGCAGAAGATATCCGCATGGAGCGCGACCATATATTTCAAGCTCGCCGGTACGGATATACAGATGAACATGCGATTGTTGTGTTGACAAATTTTCGCCAACTATCGATCTACGATGCGACGATTCCGGTCGATGAACACAAGGATCAGCCAGAGACAGGGCTGCTTTTCAGCTGTGGGTACTCTGAGTATGAGACTCGGTTGGAGACAATAAGAAAGTACCTATCCCGGGAGGCCGTTGGTAGCGACGCTTGGAATGAGTTGGTTGCTGGGCACCGTCCTGAAGAGCTCCTTCCAGCCGGTACTAGGTTCCTCCAACACCTGCAGCAATGGCGGCTGGAACTTGGAGCAAGTATTGTCGCAAAGAATGACGATCTTGGTGAGACTGAGGTCAATGACATCGTCCAGCTGATCATTAACCGATTCCTCTTCATCCGGATGTGTGAAGACAGAGGCCTAGAACTCGAAGGAGAGCTTCGCCAGGCAGCAGCAAACGATGTTGTTGAAATTGATGATTTATTTGCTCGAATGGATCGTCGATATAACACGGGACTTTTTGAACAACAACCACATACGAAAAGCCCTTTGTCTCTTGTTGATGGCTCGACGCTCAGACAGCTGATAGATCGGCTCTACGCCCCTACGTCGCCTTTCTCATACGCCGTTTTGGACGCTGATTTTCTCGGGCGCGTGTACGAACAGTCACTCTCTGAGGGGTTACGAATCGTTGAAACTCCTGGTAATGACCGGAAGGTGACTCTCCAACCTAAGTCTGAGTATCTACACCGTGACGTTGTGACAACCCCACAGTCGCTTGTTGATGCAGTTGTTGAAAGAACAATTCGTGAGCTGCCCAGCAGCACTATGCGGCCGCGCATCTTGGATTTTGCAACTGGATCTGGACGATTCTTGGTGGCGGCCTTTAGAAAGCTCGTCGATGCAGTCATTGAACGCAGATTGGCAGACAACAACCTGAGTGCCCTAGTTAAACGGGGTGCGAACGATTATAGACTACCGTTTGCTGATAAGGTTTCTATAGTAACTGACCAGCTTTACGGGATCGATATTGATTTTAACGCTGTTGAAGTCGCACGGTTCAGCCTTTTGGTTGTTTTACTGGACGATGAGACGTTAGAGACGCTCCCTTCGGGCGGGTCGATTCTCCCCAACCTTGCAAACAATGTAATTCATGGCAACAGTCTCGTTCGACCGTCTCCTGAATACCCTGAATGGTTAGATGAACCGATTTACGCGCTCGACCTTTTGTCAATGGGATTTGATGAGTTTGATGCTGTTGTCGGAAATCCGCCATATGTTTCCACGGAAGACATGCGGAATATCAACATGCGAGAATTCGGTATTGTTGAGAGTTTGTACACAACTCTTTCCCGTCAATGGGACAAGTACTTTGCATTTGTTGAATTTGGCGTAGGAAAGCTCTCAAGCGATGGCGTAATCGGTGTAGTGATACCCAACAAATGGATGACAGTTGTATCGGCGTCGCTTTTCCGGACGTTGCTTGCTTCTGAGGTCCATGTGAATTGGCTACAGAATTTTACTTATCACTCGGTGTTCGAGGAGAAACAAATTTACGTCTGCGGTCTTGTGGCAAGTAGACACCCACGCGAGTTCATGGAGTATGCAGAGCCTACATCAATCGACGATGTATCTGCTGCCACTCCAATGCATTCCCTAATGAGGGATAAGTGGCTCCCTAATCCGGTCGCGGACCCTTGGGTCTTACCAGCAGATCGCAAACAGGAGGCTACTTTGTTGGCGATTCATGCCGATTCCATACCGCTGGGGGACATCGTTGAGGCTAGAAATGGACTTCAAACATCTGCAAATGATGTGTTTCTTATTAAGAAGCCCATCGAGAATCCCGATGGCACGGTTACTTTTGACGCGAAGCTTCGTGGAAGTAAGAACGTGCAGCGGTGGACAATTGAGCGCGATCTGCTGATTCCCTATCTCGATGACTCTAAAGGCCTACAGTCTTTCCATTACGTCAGCAGTGACGCTTTTTTGCTCTTTCCATACGAAGATAATGCGCAACGAGCCTCCGGAAAATCGCTGATTTCTGAATCAATGATGCGCAGCGATTACCCTTTGACCTATGAGTACTTACTGAGTTGTAAAGAGCGCCTGTTGAGACGGGACAAGGGCGCGCAGCGACAGATGCATGATGGAGGGGCTTTTTATGCCTATGGTCGTGGACAAGCGCTAGGGTATGCGACCCAGCATCCCAAAATTTTCTACTCAGTGAATCAGCGCGGAGATAAGTACGGCTTTGACGATCAGGGTATAGCCTTCCAGTCAGGGGGTACAGCAGGCGAAGTGGCGCTATTCCCATGCAGTTCAGATTACGATTTGGATTTTATTCTGGGGCTCTTGGCACAGCCCGAAATTGAATTGTTTTTGCGTAAACGGGGTAGCCCATTTAGAGGTGGGTTTTTCGCGCGAGGCACTGATGTCATATCCTCAGTTCCTGTTCCCATGCTTGACTTTGAATGTTCAACTGATGTTGCTTTTCATGAGTGTGTTGTCGCTAAGGTTCGCACTATTCGTGAATTGGAGTCATCATCACTTTCAACTACCCAGCGTCAGGCCGAGAACATAGCTAGAAAAATCCAACAAGAGAAGAAAGCCTTGATGAGACTGTTCAAAGAACGGTGGAGATTGAGCTAATCACTGCAGAGTTTTCTACTGCCTTTCTTTTCCTCTTACTCCTGAAGGGCTCGAACGCGATTGTTAACAGTTGGCACTTGCCAGCTCCGCCTATCACCGTTCGAATAGTCGGCGCTTCCTGAGATGATCATCATGCAGCGGTTCATTAATCCGGCTCTTCTGACTTGAGTGTGGGTGGAGGCGTCTAGGCCTCCTGCGATGAGGAGCATTCGGAG
>CALLSD010000057.1 GCA_938014245.1 uncultured Actinomyces sp. | reverse complement strand
ATCTACACACCCACCACCCCCCACGTCAAACCAAAACCACGTGAACCAGCACACATCTCAGTTTTATTGAACGAAGTTTTACTGGCATTGCTATTTCTTTACCTTTGCTATACCCTTATCTCATTCACTTCGCAGCGCCTGCATAAGGCCAGAAAACGGCTTGGTACTGCGCTTTTAGCTAGTTTGAGGAGCTTTCATGTCGGCGATTTTGGATGCTATATCTACTGCGCTGTATAGCTACATCCTGATCATTCTTCTGATCGGTGTTGGCTTGTACTTCTTTATCCGCACCAAGGCACTCCCCCTGCGCATGTTCGGCGAATCCATTCGCGTCGTCATGGAGAAGCCTGAGAAGGGAAGCGACTTCTCTTCATTCCGCGCACTCATGGTCTCCACTGCCTCGCGAGTGGGCGTCGGCAACATTGCGGGTGTCGCAACTGCCATCGCACTGGGCGGTGCAGGCGCGGTCTTCTGGATGTGGGTTATCGCAACGGTGGGCGCCGCATCCGCATTTATTGAATCAACGCTTGCACAGATTTATAAGCACCGCTCCCCGCACGGCCACTCTTTCGGTGGCCCCGCGTACTACATCAAGGACGCACTGCGCAGCAAGACCCTCGCAATCATCTTCGCCGTTGCATTGATCGTCACCTACATGGGTGGATTCAACCTCCTTGCCTCCTTCAACGTGAATCAGGCTTTCAGCGCATACAGCTGGTACAACGCCAGCTACACGCCTTACATCATTGGTGGCCTGCTCGGCCTGGCCATGGCCGGCTCAATTTTCGGCGGAACTCGTCGCCTCTCTGATATCACCGGCGTCCTCGTGCCGATCATGGCAATCATCTATCTGGCCGTCGGCATCGTCGTCATCGCGTTGAATTGGCGCAACATCCCCGCGATGTTCGAGTCGATCTTCGCTAGCGCCTTCGACTTCAAGGCAATCTTCTCCGGCTTCGCTGGCTCCGCCATCATGCTCGGTATTAAGCGTGGTTTGTACTCGAACGAGGCCGGTGTCGGTTCTGCCCCGAACGCTGCGGCTTCCGCTTCGGTTTCTCACCCGACAAAGCAGGGCCTCGTCCAGATGCTCTCGGTCTTCATCGACACCATGGTGATCTGCACGATCACTGCTTTCGTGATTCTTTCGTCGAACATTGAGATTACGGGTGACCTGAAGGGCGCACCGCTGGTCCAAAACGCAATGGCGACGACAATCGGTTCCTTCGCAGGCCCCTTCACGACCTTCGCCCTCTTGCTCTTCGGCTTCACCACCCTGGTCGGCAACTTCTACTACGCCGAGGTGAACCTGCGTTTCCTCTTCGGCGACAAGCCCACCCCGCACTGGGTGCTCACGATCTTCCGCGCGGTGGCCTCGTTGCTGGTTTTTGCTGGCGCACTTCTGGAGTTCTCGGTCGCATGGAATATCGGCGACATCCTCATGGGGTTGATGGCTCTCATTAACCTGCCCGTCATCGTGATCTTGGGCGATAAGGCAATTCGATGCGCAAAGGACTACCAGATGCAGCGCAAGCAGGGACTTAACCCCAGCTTCCGGGCCTCCACCATTGGAATCACCCAGGAGTTGGATTACTGGCAGTGATATCACGCTCTCGAAATTAGTCAGGGTCTCGGCCGCTTCCTCAGGAGGCGGCCGAGACTTTTTATCAGTACGAAGCAAGCCGACACCATCTTGATCATCACAGCTGAACACGCTTGCACGGCACATACAAAAAGGACCGGGTTTTTAAAAAACCCGGCCCAACTTGTGGAGCTAAGGGGATTCGAACCCCTGACCTTCTCATTGCGAACGAGACGCGCTACCAACTGCGCCATAGCCCCAAGGACCTCACCATCATAGCGGGAGAAGTCTATTTGGCCAAACGGAGCCCACGAAAAGCCCCGGGGCGCGACTACTGCGCAATGCGAGAATCCAGTGCGGCCTCGACGTCCAGCACGACCGACTCGAAGGCGACAACTTCTTCAGTCGAGCGCGCATCCTGCGCCACAGGACCAGCTGCAATCGGACGAGCAGGGATACGAGCATCTACTCGTGGAATTCCCCGGATATCAGTATCGGGGTGGACAATTCGGCCACTCAAGCGAGCGCGCATCGCATAGGTCGGAGCGGGGATCGCAGCCGGAGTCCACGTGCGACGCTCAACCGGCGCGGGAACCTCTTCTTGAATTTCCGAGGCAACGCTCACCTGAGACTCAGTGCTTTCCTCTGCGGGAGCCTCCACAGAAGCCTCAGCAACGGGTTCCTCGGAGTCAAGCAAATCGGTAGCCTCAGCCTCGGCGTCGTGCTTGGCTTCCGCGGCCTCGACCTGAACGCTTACCTTGGGTTCGCTCGTCGATCGCGAGAGCTGATCGCGCAGGCGGTGGAGTTGGGCAACTTCTTCTTCGCCCATCCGCTGGGAACGCACAGCACATGCGCGCGAGAAAGCAATCGTCGCAAGCCCCAGAGCAAAAGGAACAACAGGCCAGATCCACGACAGGGAAGTCGCAGCGGCCGAACCCGCAAGAATCAAGGTCGCTAGCCCCGCCACCGCAACAAGAAGCATTCGGCGCCTGGCGGCTGCGGCCTCGGCACTCAAGCGAGCGGCACGGCGCGCACGCAACGCAGAAATCTCACGCACTCCGCGGCTGCGCGCACGGGCGGCCTCGACGGAAATGACTGGAGCATTGTGTGCCACTGGTGAGCTCCTTCGTTGAACGGGACGTGTGCCACTGAGAAGTTTGGGCGACTCGGAGGCGCAATGATCGATAGAAGTGACGCTAGTCGATTCGACGAGACGCAAGCTGGGAGAGAACCGATCGTTCTCTCGGGACTGCATCATCGCGCTTCGACGAGCAATGAGGTATGGAAGGGTCGCTACGCTCACAAGGACTGCTATCGCAACTAAAACTCCGCCATACACCACTCCCCCACGCTAAAACGTCGAGCCTACAATCAGCGGCTAGTGCGGGCGCGTGTCTTTAATCGATAGCAGAAGAAATCCTGAAGATCGCAACACTATTCACAGTTGTCACACCTGCCCCAGTGTCAGCTAGCGAAGCCCCTTGCCATACAAGGACACAAGCATGCCACCCTCGGGAAGAGATTCAGCATCCATCGCAAAACTCACGTGGTCGGCCCACACACCCGCGATATTCATATAGCGCTCGCGATACCCCTCTTCGCGCAAACCCAATTTGCGGCACAATCCCAAAGAACGCTCATTTTCAGGGCGCACATTGACCTCAATGCGATGCAACCCCAGCTCGCCAATCACGAGGTCCATCATGTAGGAGACAACCAAAGACGCAAGCCCCATACGTGATGCTTCCTGAGCAACCCAGTACCCCAAAACCCCCTGGCTCATCGCACCCCACTGGACCTGAGAAAGCGTGAATTGCCCAACCGGGCGCCCGTCAAATTCGGGCATTAAGATCAGGGAATTCCCCTCGCGCTGGTCACGGTCCGCGCGACGCACGTACTCCCACAGCGTCGGGAGTTCCTCCCGGGCGCCCGCAGGCAAGGTCGCATCCCACGGGGTAAGCCACGGAGCGTTGGCCCGGCGCACCGTATCGACGCGTGAATGATCATGACCCAATAGTGGGCGGATCGTCGCAATTTTTGGTCGGTGAGGGGCATCAGGATTTTCATGGAGAAAGCCCTCTTCGACCGGATCCGAAATCTGGACGCTGAAAAATGAAGGGTCGCGGCCCCACACCTGAGTCGGCGTAAAAAGCGAACGCAGATTCATCTGCGGTCCCTATTAGTCCAAAACCATGCAGCGCAAGGTATCCCCAACGCGCACATTCGTCACGTCTTCGGGGACAACCGCGAGAGCGTTGGAGTCGGCCAATGCAGACAGCAGCAACGAGGCCGGGGCCCCCATAACCTTCGCTTGATAGCCACTGTGGGGGTCGCCCACCAGGCGCACGCGCACAAATTCACGGCGTCCGCGAGGCGAATACCAGGAGCGGTCCACCCGCGCTTGAACGCTGGGACGATTGAGCACAGTCCAACCCTGCATGTGACGCAGAGCGGGACGCACATAGACCTCGAAACACACCTGGGCAGAAACCGGGTCACCAGGGAGGCAGAAAATAGGCGTTCCCGCACGGCCCTGGTCATCTCCACCAACGGTGCCAACACCGAGGATGTGCCCGGGCCAAGCCGCAACGGAGTCAAAGCGAACCGTGCCCAGTGCGGAGAGAACTTCGCGCACAGTATCGCCACTGCCGTAAGAAATACCTCCGGTCGTCAAAATCAGGTCAGCACGCACCAGCTGGTCTTCGATCGTTTCACGCAGGACCGAACGCTCGTCGGGTACCGCAGACACGCGGAAAGTCTGGGCTCCCGCGTCAGCAATAGCCGTTGAGAGCGCATGACCATTGGCGTCAAAAACCGTTCCCGGACGCGCCTCGCGTCCCGGTTCAACGATTTCATCACCGATCGACAAGATCACTACTCGAGGCCGAGGGTGGACCAGCACTCGCGAACGACCGACACCGGCAAGAAGAGCAACCTGACGTGCTCCCACGCGGGTTCCCGAACGGAGAACAACGGTTCCTTCCTCCACGTCCTCAGCTTTGCGGCGGATATTTTCGCCCACCGCAGGCTGAGTCTTTGCGGAAACCTTAGCAACACCGTGGTCGCTGAATTCCAGAGCAAGAACTGCATCCGCGCCCTGCGGCATGGGCGCACCCGAAGCGATTCGGATTGCGCGACCGCGAATGAGGGCTGCCGGGTGAATATCTCCCGCGCGGATTTCTTCCGTTACCGGCAAAACAACCGGGGCGTCCGGGCGAGCACCTTCGAGATCGGCAGCAGCAACCGCATAGCCATCGCATGCGGCAAGATCTGCAACCGGGAGGTTGAAAGGAGCTTGGACGTCCTCTGCTAGGACGCAACCCACCGCATCAGGGAGTTGAACATCCAGAGGGGGTTGCTGCCCGACAGCGGAAATACAGTCTTGATAGAAGTCAGCGACCGAGCGCATTACAGACCCAGAACCTTCGCGAGGCGATCCTTAATCTGCGATCCAGCCTCGTGGACAAGGAAGTCCGCGAGCTGCGGGCCAAGCTTAGGATCTTCCAAAGCCAAGGCAATGTTGGCCTCGAGGTAGCCCAGCTTGTCGCCAGTGTCGAAGCGGCGATCGTTGACGACAACGCCGTACAGCCCGCCGCCATCTGCCGGATCGCGATCGATCAGTCGGGCAAAACCGTCGGTCAACTGGTATTCGCCGCCGCGACCGGGCTCAATCTTTGTGAGCTCTTCGAAGATTGCGGGGTCGAAGACGTAGCGGCCGACAACTGCGTATTCGCTCATGACTTCTTCGAGCGGGGGCTTCTCGACAACGCGGTCGATGCGCATGAGCTCACCCTCGTTGAGGGAGACGCCCTCGGGGATTGCCAGGGGGGTGACCGAGGTCGAGGCGTATGCCGTCGCCTGCTCGGGAGTCACACGAAGGAGGGCAACAACCGAACCACCCAGAGCGTGGCGCACATCGATCATGTGCTTGAGCAAGGTGGAGTTGGGGTGCATGAGGTCATCGGGAAGCATCACAGCGAAGGGAGCATCACCGACATGCTGGCGAGCCTGCAAAACTGCATGTCCCAATCCCAGGGGGTGTCCCTGACGCACGGAGTGCATGCGCGCAAGCTGGAGGTATTCACGAGAGAGGGCAAGAAGTTCATCCTTGCCTGCCTTCTCCAGTTCATGCTCGAGGCCGGGATCGGCATCGAAGTAGGCTTCGATGGATTCCTTACCGGTTCGAGTAACGAAGAGCATATCCTCGATGCCGGCATCCGTTGCCTCACGAGCGATATATTCAATTGAAGGGCGGTCAACAACAGGCAGCATTTCCTTGGGCACAGACTTTGTGATCGGCAGGAAACGGGTGCCGCGTCCGGCGGCCGGGACGACCGCGTGACGCACAGGTACATTTCGATCTGTCATGATGACCACAGTAGCGGAGGAAAGGGCGCATGAGCGACATTACCGTGCATAAAGACTCAATTCGCCGCAAGATTCGCGCCCGCCGCGACGCGTATTGTGATCAGCGAGGCCGCGCGCACGAAGGTGAACATTTGTTGCGTAATTGGCAACGGGCACTGACTGAATTCGATCTTCACCCAAGTCCCCAACACCCAGTTGCAGCTTTCTACCCCATGGAGAAAGAACCGGATGTCACCGGCATTGTGGGCGCGCACAACCCGATTCTCCTACCCGTTTTATGCCAGAGCGATGGGCACCTTCTGAAAGAAGTGGCGTGGTCACTCCACACACGAGAAGATTCGCTGATTCGCCCCAATCCTCGTTTTCCTGCGCAAAGTACCGCTGAGCTTCGCGGACCCGAGGCCATTGCTCTAGCATCCGTCGTTTTGGTGGCGGGGCTTGCAGTCGACCGCGCGGGGACTCGGCTGGGACAAGGGGGCGGGTGGTACGACCGTGCTCTGCGTTTTATATCCGCTAAGACTCCCGTAATTGCTTGCGTTTTTGACTGGGAATACACGGAGGAGCTACTTCCCCATGAAGCACACGACATGGCCGTCGATGGGGTTCTCACGCCCACGCGTTTTATTGATCTGAAAGCGCAATGAGTAACTCCTGCAAAACAGTGCCGCATTTTGTGAGGAAAACTGCTTGTTTTCAGCTTCCCTCGGCGTTCTTTTTCTCGCTAGGCTTTTTCCTTGGTTGACGCAGACGCGTCACGCAACACGTGCGAGTTCGGTGAAACCTGCTGGACTCAGAGCTGAAAATACAACTCAAGGAGAAATCCATGCTTAAGGGCTTCAAGGAATTCATTTCCCGCGGAAACGCCATTGATCTTGCCGTCGGTATGGTGATCGGTGCTGCCTTCACCGCAGTCGTCACCGCACTGGTCAAACAGGTCATCAACCCCCTCATCGGTGGTCTTTTTGGCGAGCAGAACTTCGACGATGTCTTCCAGTTCTCCGTTGGCACAGCAACCGTGCAGCCCGGTGCCGTCATCACTGCGCTCGTGAACTTCCTGCTCGTCGCCTTCGCTCTGTACTTCTTCATCGTCTTGCCGATGAACGCGCTGGCAGCACGCCGCAAGAAGGAAGAAGCTGCGGAGACCCCCGAGGTCAGCGAAGATGTTCAGCTGCTCTCGGAGATCCGCGACCTGCTTAAGGCTCAGAACAACAACTGATTGTTCGCCTGAAAACGTCACGGTGGTGGCAACCCTTTGGTTGCCACCACCGCTTTTATACTCAACAGCGCCGCTTAGATCCGTGCTTGCGCGTGCGGAGGCACGTTCTCTTTCAACCGCCGAGTATTCGACTGATCCGCTTCGCCAACAATATGAGCCTTATCGGCAGCGTCTTGGCGTTCCTGATCACTCACCCGTTCCTCAAGAGAAGTGGGGATCCCCTGGTCGCTCAAGCGCACATCCACCTCGTTGATGTAGAGCACACGCCTGCGTGCTCGCCGCCGCGCACTTCCCTGACCGGTTTCACTCATTCTTCAGCTGCCCTATTACTTTGCGCTCGTATTCCGACGAACAACGTGACGCAAGACAGCGTCAGTTTGGGCACCACGACGCGTCAGGCCGAGAGCACGCCAAAGCTCATCGACCGATTCTTCCTCGCTGCGTTCCACTCCATCAGAGGCAACCCACTGCGCGATCTCATCCAATTGATCATCGCTGTAGGCAGCAAGGGGAAGCCCACGAGCAATCGCAGGACGCTCGCCGCGTGCACTCTCGGCCTCGATATCGCTTGCAAGAGGGTCGCCCTCCCCGCCCTGAGTGTCTTCAACCCACTCATCGCGACGCTGACGTGCCTCGCCAGCATGGTCATCTGCTGCATCTTCTTCAGACATAGGCGCTAGATCAGCATCCTCAGAAGCATTCGCACCGAACTCAGCATCCGGATTCGCAGGAAGCTCCATCACGGGAACAGCGGGACCGTTGATCTCGTCGACGGCATCCAAAACCAGCTGGACGATTCGATCTGTTTCCTTCGCTGGATCGATGAAGACCGCCATCGACAAGGCAATGTGGACCTTCCAGCCCTGTGCTTCAAGCATTGCGGGCCACAGGCGATCGCGTACACGCAGCGAGGGCTGCGCGACGTATTCGTCATCATCGGTGAGCACTGCAAGGAGCAGACGCCCCGGCACCTCGGGATGCCCGATCGCCAGCGGAATCCGCAATCCACCGGGAATCCCGATGTTTGCCACGACTTCAAGACCGAGGCCGTAGAGTCGATCCGCAAGATCAATGAGCAGTCGATCGGGTTCAATATCCAAGGTTGGCCACGAATCAATACCAACCCCGGATTGGCCTCGGGCAATCTCAAGGAGGTCGACGAGCATCAGCGCACCACGCTGGGACAGGCGGGACGTATCGATTTCTTCGGGGCGAATCGAGGACACGACGGTGAGGTCTCCGCGCACCGAACGCAAGACATCGGCCATCGCGCCCGCTCCCGCGGGGGAAGAAAAGACACCGAAGTGGTGGATCACGCGACCGTGCGGGGTCTTCGCAAAACCAACAGCGATAATGATGTGGTCGCGGCCCAGGCCTCGTGCACCATCGGGGTCGACAACCACGAAGGGCTCCACGCGTGCGGGATCGAAGAACGAGGCCAAGCCGGGTTCTGCGCCAATCGTCCGCATGAGCTGGGTGCGGATCCTCTCAGCGTGCTGCGAATTCAGGGCGACCACTGCGAGGGAACGCTCGGGGGTCGAAGTCGCATGTTCGAGAACAGCTTCAACGACGGCGTCCACTTCCACCGCGGTCGATTCAACAGCCTCACTACCGGGGGTCGGCATACCCGTTCCCTCGGTCCAAATCGTTGTTACGGGAGCACTGGCGGAAGTCCACGGAACCGGAACACCCGTGTGATCAACTCGGTAACGCGCAAGAAGGAGCGCCATCTGGTCGTTCAAGCGAGTCGGGCGTACTTCCATGCGCAGGTGAGGAAGAACCTCGGAAAGAGCCGCGACAGAATCATCAACGTGTTCTTGGGCAAGATCAGCGAAAAGAACGACCTGAGAAGCACGAGAAATGATCGGAACAAGCTCCGCCAAAGGCAGCGCATCAACGTCATCCAAGATGACAACATCGACCTGATGGTCCTCTGGCAAGATCTGCGGGACAAGAGTCGGAACCGTCAAGACCGCAGGAATCAAGTCCCACGCCAAGGGGAACTGCGCGTACAACGAGGTCAGCGCATGCTGGTCATTGACAGCCAATTCAAGCGCACTCAAAGCTTGAGGATCATTCGCAACGGCTTGGGTTCGGCCTCGGCGAAGGCGTGAAATCACTTGCGGAACCAAGGAGGCGACCTGCTGGCGATCCAGCTCGCGCCCTTCAGTCAAAGCCTGCTCAAGGACCGCGGGATCAAAACCACCCAAACGAGAATCCGTCGCAAGCATGAGGCCAAGGATGGACGCCCACCACGCAAGATCGAGTTCAGCGTCCAGCTGGTCGTCATCAACGTGACGGCCACGAAGATCGCGCGTCAAAGGCTCCAGCCCCAACTCGGCCAGTTCTTTCAAGACCGCGACGCGACGCGGCAATTCATAGCCACCCTCAGGATCAGCGTTCAGGCGCTCGCAGAGCTTGGCCAAATCAACGATTGGCATCATGTCCAGATCGCCATGAGCGGTAACAAACATGGGGTTCAGATGCTCGAGATCATCCGCAACCTCGTGAGTGAGAGCAGCGGCCTGGGCCAAGTTCGATGGCAGCTTCGGCCAGCCGTCGCTATCGCAATGCTGACGCCACACATCGCGACGTTCCTGAACAGTCAAGAGCGCACGGTGCAAATCCTCAACATGGCTTCCCGGACGCAGCATGTCCTGCGCCTGCTTGACCAATCGGACACGCTGTGAGCGGGGCATGGAAATACCGTGCTCTTGACGCCACTTCTTCGAGGCCGTCGCAATGACCATATCGGCTGCGGAACGCTCAAAGACCCGCGGTTGGAAAACGTCGAGAACCTCACGAACCCCCTCGAACATAGCAAGTTGGTCGTACCACTGGCGCATATTGACCGCCGAGGAAATCCCAGTCTCTCCGGCAACAGATGCAATCAGTACGCGAAGCTCGGGCAAAGTTTCCTTCGCAAGACGATTCACGCGCTCAAGAACGTCGGGAACCTGTTCCTGGGAACCGATGACGATCCCCTTCCACGGACCCACCTGGGCATTGCGCGAGAACACTCCCAAGGACGAGGCCTCGTGGAGGAGCTCGCGGGCACGCGCACCTTGGTCAGAAGCGATCTCAATAAGGATCTCTTCGCTCAAACGCACACGAGTACGCGGCGCCGGCTTGGTCGCCGTCAGGTCCGTGAGGACCTGGAGGGCATCGAATGCGCTGACCCCAAACTGCTTGAAGGGACGATGCAAGTAGGTCGTGTAGGACGAAAGCGTCTGGCGAACACTACGCAAACGAGCGCGCATCTTCGCAACCTCTGCACTGTCCTCAACCGAGGTCAGATCTTGCGAAGCGTGAATGAGCTGAAGACCCAGCGTCGCATCAGAGGCGTTGGAACCATCGATACGAACTGCGGCCTCGTCCACGCCCAAATCGCGAAGGCGACCGTGCACGGCCAAGGTGCGTGAGGGGGAACCAGCAATGTGGACCACACTGCGGCCATTCGCGGCGCTATCGGCAATAATCGCCGCGATCAAAGAAGCGTCGTCTGCCCCCGAGGGCGCGTCAACGATGAAGGAATAACCACCCGCGACGGCCTCGACAACATCTTGTTGCTTCGGGGTTAGGTCACCCACACCGCGTTCCTCATCGGGGTCGCGATCACTGGGGTTCGATTCGGGAAGGGACCCCGAAATGGCGCTGCGCGCAGCCGCATCCCCAGCCAGAGCGCGAATAATACGGTTCTTCATCAAGTGTGCGGGACGATCAAGTTCGCGAAGTAGAAGGGCAGCCGGGTGCTCAAAAATACCGATGGTCAGTTCTTCACGCACATCAAAGTTGTCCAGAACCGAGGCAGCTTGACGCGCGTGGTCCAAGACAACCGAGGCCGAGAAACCGTGGGTCTGGGTGGACAGGTGCGCGACCTCGTCCATGTCAATGTGGACATTCTTTTCCGCGAGTGCGTCTTCGAATGCGGCCGATAGTTCCATCCCGTGACGCAAGGTGATGACGACATCGTCGCCTTCAAGACTCAGGCGCAGGGGACGCAAGAAAACCGGTGCGCTGGTGCGGGCCTCGTCTTCCCCCCACTGCGCGTGCCCGATCGCGATGTGGACGGGAGCTACTCCGTGACGCATCGCCATTTCGTGGGCGAAGGAAACCAGGGAACGCGCGCGTTCCAAGGCGCGCTTGTGCGCAGCACTTTCTCGGATGAGGCTGGAGAGTTTCGTGGGCCGCCCCGCATACAGTTGAGCCAAACCGCCAGGATGAGCCTCAGATACGGTCAATCGCGGGAAGGTGTTTCCGCCTTCTTCTGAGGTAATTTGACGCAATTGTGCACGCCATTCTTGGACAACATGGTCGCTGGGTGCACTCGGCATTTCGGAAGAGGTCTGCACCTGCTCCCGCGGGGAATCTTGCGTCGATCGAGAAAAGAAATTTACGGCCACAAAACCACCGTAATAGAAAAGGCTGAGCTCGCCGGGGACAAAGCGCCGTAAGGGAACATTTTCCCAGCACTTGGGCTGTCCGGTCCTAAGAGAGTCGGTGCTTTAAGCTATCCCCATGAGCACTGTTGCAACTGATTTTGCGTCCAAATTAGCTCCACTGGTGGAGCTGGGCGAACGAGCTGGGATCCCCAGCGAGCACCTGCGTCCCTACGGTTTTGACCTTGCGAAGGTCGATCTCGAGGCACTCGACACTTCTGCTCCTCAGCGTGCCCACTATGTTGTCGTCACTGCTACCTCCCCGACCCCCTATGGTGAGGGGAAGACGACGACTGCAATCGGCTTGGTTCAGGGTCTTGCCCTAGAAGGGGCCTCGGCAACCCTGACTATTCGCCAGCCCTCAATGGGCCCAACTTTCGGTGTCAAGGGAGGAGCAGCCGGCAGTGGTAAGAGCCAGGTTCTTCCCTTCGAACGGATGAACCTACACCTAACTGGAGATTTCCACGCAATCACCGCGGCACACAATCTACTGTCCGCAATGATTGACAATCACCTCCACCAAGGAAACGAATTGCATCTCAAGGAGCGTTCAATCACATGGCCCCGTGTCCTTGATGTCAATGATCGATCTCTTCGCCACGTCGTAACCGGCTTGGGTGGTGCGATCGACGGTGTGACTCGCCAAGCTTCTTTCGATATCACTGCAGCCAGCGAAGTCATGGTCATCATGTCCTTGGCGACCTCTTATCGTGACCTGCGTGAGCGCCTTGGCCGCATCGTTATTGGCCAAAACGAGGCCGGCGAATACATCACCGCAGAGGACCTCAAGGCCGCGGGCGCGATGGCGGCACTTCTGCGTGATGCGCTGAGCCCGAATCTTTTGCGCACCACCGAGGGGAGCCCCGTTTTGGTGCACACCGGTCCGTTTGGAAATATTGCGACGGGCTGTTCCTCGGTGATCGCAGACCTTCTTGCCGGCCAGCACAGCGACTTCGTTGTGACTGAAGCAGGATTTGGCGCAGATATGGGCGCTGAACGTTTCTTCAACATCAAGTGCCCACTCGGTGGCTTGCGTCCCGATTGTGCAGTGATTGTCACGACGGTTCGCGCGCTCAAGTCTCACTCGGGTCACTACAAGCTTGCCCCGGGGAAGGCTCTTCCCGAGGCAATGCTGGAAGAAAACGTTGAGGAAGTACGCGTGGGAAGCGCAAACCTTCTCAAGCACATCGAAATCGTTCGCGGTTTTGGGCTCAACCCCGTGATTGCCATCAATGTCTTCCCCACCGATCACGAGGCCGAGTTGGCTGAGATCGAGGCGATCTGCTCCGAGGCCGGGGTGCGCGTGGCGCGTTCCTTGGGCGTTGTCGAAGGCGGGGAAGGCGCCCGCGCCTTGGCACGCGAAGTCCAAGTAGCCTGTGAAGAATCCGACCCTTCGGCAGTCCACCCCCTCTATGAGGATGAGGATTCCTTGAAGGAAAAGATCGCGAAGGTTGCTGCGATGTACGGCGCTGCGGGTGTTGATTACACGCCTGCGGCAGCCAAGCGCCTCAAGGAATATCAAGAGGCGGGCTATGGGAACTTGAAGGTCGTCGTTGCTAAGACTCCAATGTCGCTCAGCGCCGATCCTCAAGCAAAGGGCGCTCCTACCGGGTGGACGCTTCCAATCCGTGAAGTCCGTCTTGCAGCGGGTGCGGGTTACGTCTACGCGATCTCGGGAACCTTGTCGACCATGCCGGGGCTGTCTGCTCACCCCGCAGCAGAGCGCATCGAACTGACCGCTGACGGTGAAATCACCGGGGTGAAGTAAGCCTAAAACAGCTGATCAGAAGGCTCCCTGTCGATCACTGCTTCATGCAGGTCGACAGGGAGCCTTCTTGTTGATTGAGCTCGGGCGGATACTAGATGACCAGAGGGCATCCCGAACAGTGAAGCATCACCTCGGGAGCCTTATTCCCGTGGCACGCCCCCAGCCCGGAAGCACACAGCGATTGCGCGCTGGCTGCTTGGCCTCGGCGCTGCATATCTTCGACGACCACGGTCGCAAAAGCGAGCGATACTTTCGCACGCTGAGCGGCGGCCTCGAGAGTGCAGCCCCGCGCCAGCGCCTCTTTGAGACGCTGGGCTGGGGAGACAAATGACGCAGTCACAGGATCAGGCGTCCGATCTGGAAGACGGCTACAGCAAGGATCCATGCACTCACGAGTTGGACACCAACCGCCGCTGCAGTGAGCTTGCCGCCAATCTGGCGCGCTTGCTCGGCGACCGTTGCCATACACGGGGTGTAGGTGAGGACGAAGACCAAGAAGGCGTAGGCGGCAACCGGTGCTGCATCTCCCGCGGACTTTTCGAAAGATTCAGTAACCAGCTGGGGCAGCGAACCAAGATCATCGCCACCGTCCTCGGCATCTCCACCTTCTGTTTCGGGATCCATATTGTAGGAAGTGACGATCGAGGAAATCACCGTTTCCTTCGCAACGAAGCCGGTCATGAGAGCACCGGTCATGTGCCACTCACCAAAACCAGCAGGCTTGAAGACAGGCTCAAGCACCTGGGCGGTGCGTCCGTAGAGAGAATCTTCCATAGGCAGCTCGGAATCCGCGAAAGAGTAGTTCCCCGCCATGGGAATTGCACCCATGAGCCACACAACAAAGGTCATCGCCAAGATAATCTTGCCGGCGCCCTTCACGAAGGCCCACGCACGCAGCCACGTAGTCCGCAAGATCACGAAAACACGCGGAACCTGGTACGCGGGAAGCACGAGGAACAGTGGAGAGTCCGTAGTCTTCTTCGTGAAGAACGGCTTGAGAACAAGCGCACCCAAGATCACCATGATGAGCGAGAGAACATAGAGAGAGAAGATCACTGTTCCAGCGTTATCGGGGAAGAAGATCCTGGCGATCATCAGGTAGATGGTCAATCGCGCTGCACACGAGGTGTAGGGCGTAATGATGGTCGTGACGATTCGCTGGGCGGTATTCGGAAGCGTACGCGTAGCCGCCAGAGACGGCAGATTGCAGCCAAATCCCATGATGAGCGGCAAGATCACGCGGCCATCCAGGCCGATCGCACGCATCACGCGGTCACCAAGGAAGGCCGCGCGTGCCATGTAACCGGAGTCTTCCAGGATGGAAATCATCAAGAAGATGATGAACATCAGGGGAATGAAGGAAGAAACCACACCCAAACCGGTGCATACACCACCAATGAGGAAACTGTGAAGCCAACCGTCTTGAAGTCCACCGAGCGTGAGGAGGTAGGTAATTCCATTCGCCAGAGAGGGGAAGCCTTCATCCGTTGAAGAGAAGATGTGGTCGAAGAAGTCCTGGACGGGGCTAACCCACTCTCCTGCGATTTTGAAAAGGAACCACATGAGGACGAAGAAGATCGGGATGCCGATCCAGGGGTTGAGCAGGACCCGGTCGATCTTGTCAGAGATCGAGAGGATGGGGTCGCCTTCAGCTTTTCCGACCACTGCAGTTTCGACGCGATCAACCCACGCGAAGAGTTCATCTGCTTGGGTCAGTCCACCGCATCCGCAGGTACAGCTTCCATCTGCAGCGTTGACAGGCAGCCCCTTCGGACGTGCCGGATGAGCCAAGGAATTGCGGATCACACCCTCGATGAGATCGGAGTTATCCAAGTGGCGCGGGTCTACGGCCAGAACGGGGATTCCCAATTCCTCTGCGAGCTTGTCAACGGGGTACTTCTGGCCGTCCTTTTCAGAGACATCAACCATGGTTGCAAGTGCGACAACGGGGTGCCCTGCTTGAGCGACCTGCCCCAGCAGGTACAGCGAACGCGTCATTGCGCTTGCATCAAGCAAAACAACGGCAAGATCGACCTTGCGTCCGGTCCGAGGATCAGTGAAGGACCCCGGTGCGCCGCTGAGAGTATCGGTCACGACCTGCTCGTCGGGCGAAGAAGCAATCAAGGAGTATGTTCCGGGCAGGTCAATAAGGTTGGCGCCAAGGGCTTTCCAGACTCCGCGCTTCATTTCAACCGTGGTACCGGGCGCGTTGACAACGTGCTGGCGGGAACCGGTAATCGCGTTGAATAGTGTTGATTTCCCAACGTTCGGATTTCCGACTAGGACGATCGTTGTTTCCCCACCGCTTGGTGTCGGAGTATCAAGTACTGCGACCTCGGCTGCAGGCGAGCAGTGTGGGCAACTCATGCGATTTCCTCCACTTCGATTGCTCGGGCGCTGCGACGATCAACTGCGACGCGCGCGCCAGCAATATTGACGACGAGGCCACCGAAAGCAGCCTTGTTCACGATGAAGAATTCGCTTCCGGGGCGAACTCCAAGTTCATATAGGCGGAGTCGGTGTTCTGACGGAACGTCCATATTTCCCAGACGCGCCCGAGTCCGCAAAGGGAATTGTGATAGTTGCATATACCAAGGTTAGGCAAGCGTTACCCACGCAAGTGACACCTTTGTCCTGCAAACAAAAATTGCGCGCTTATTGCGCGACTAACTTCCGCACAATCGCTTCACAATATCCAAAGAGAGCACTTTTAGCCTTCTGACAACTCCCAGCTAGTATTGACTCCAAGTCGCACTGCGCGCCCTGATCTTTTCGTCAACGGTTAGGAACCGATACGGCCATGAGTATTCAAGAAGTCAAAGATATCCTGAAACGCACCTCAAGCATGCCCTGGGGGCCAACCCGAAGTGCGGAAGTTGCACAGGCTGCCGTTCTGGCAGATGCCCTCGAAGGCGAAGATGCCTTGCAGCTCGAGGTCTATCTTGAACTTGCGCTGTGCTACCAGCAGGGGAACGAAGAGTGGAAAGCACTCGCACCTACTGCCTGGTGCCTGACAAGATTCGAAGAAAACCCCGCAGCTTTCGACGCTGACCAAGTCCATGACCTCGCATGGCTCTACAAGAACGCCGTCACCGCTGCCGGCCGAAATCCCGCAGTTTCGCGCGAGCAGGCTCTTGAACTCTCCGAAGGCCTGGGACGTTTCTTCCAAGATCAGGGTTTTTCTATGCATTCTGTGCATGGAAGCCGCTTTACCCTGGCACTGGGCATGGGCGATCCAGAAAAAGCACACGAAGAGCTCGTTCAATGGCGCGCCACCCCGCGTGATTCCGTCTCCGATTGCGCGCTGTGCGATCCCGAACGCCAGATTACCGAGGCCACGGTTACGAAGGATTGGGAGCGTGCAGTTGCCACTGCGGTTCCTTTGCTCGACACCACTGAAGGCTGCGGGAATCAGCCTGCGGGAATCCAAGCTGCTTCGATGATCCCGCTCCTCATGTCCGGGCGCCCCGCTGCGGCATGGGAATCACACGTACGTTCCTACCGCCATCACCGACGCTCGGCCATGTACATGGACATTTTGGGAACGCACATGGAATTTCTCGTGCGTTCGGGACGCTGGCAGCGCGCCCTTGAAATCTTGCGCGATTCCATTGCCTTGACTTCACAGGCCGAAAGCTGCGCACTTTTGTTTGATTACCTCAAGGGGGCAGCTTTGGCTGCTCGCGAGGCCAGTGATCGCGGCCGCGGACAAGAATCCTTCCGAGCACTGTGCACAGGCCAGTCTCAGTGGTGCGAGGGGCCACGCCTCGATGCAAATACTCCCCTATCCGAGGTTGCCGAAAAGCTCGCTGATTGGCTTCTAGCGGTCGCCAAGCTTTTTGACACGCGCAACGGGAATAACTTCTTCGCCGCCAGCGCGAAAGAAGTTCTTGATGCGCATACTTTCGATGATGAGGCGGAAGAACGCGCGACGAAGACCTGGACCTTCGAAATTGCTGGGGAACGAGAGGCTCTTCCCGAAGGAATTTCGACGAGCGATGTTGATAAACCCAGAAAGTACGCAACCCATCTCATTCGTCAAGACAAGGTTCGCACCACCGACGATACGGATCCCTATCCACCCGTCGATTTCACGCCTTTCCCTGTTCCAGCAACAGTGCAAGAAGGCTACGATCGTTTCCTCAAGCGCTGCGGAGTAACTGGTTTCGATGTCGAGCGCCAGTTCATTATTGACCGCGTCATCTGTATGGATGAGTCGGTTATGGATATCCAGTACGCAGATGAGGATGCGATATTCTTCAGCCAGTTCGCCTGCGCTGCTTTGATCATGCGCCGCGAGTACGACAATGCAAAGAAAATCGTCTCTCGGGTATCAGAAATCATTTCGCAGCTTCCCGATGATCCCGACATTGTTTCCCCCGGATTCTTCTCCAAGCTCACGGGAAAGAACGCGTCGCTTGGACGCAAGCAACTTTACGAGAGCCTGCTCGAAATCAGACGCTGCTACATCGAGGTCGACTACTACTACATTCGCAACCAAGCGGTCCCGGAAGACATCAAGACACGCGCCGTTGAGGCTGCCCGCAAGCATCGGCTCCTCATTTCAGGAGTAGTGAACCAGCTGAATAGAGGTGCTGGCCAGGCCCGCGACCTTGACATCATCAGTTCATCGATCGCAACCGCAGCGACGATGTGCAGTAGCTGCAGGGACTACGAGGAAGCAAGCGCCGGCTACGATCTGTACGAAAATCTCGAACGCGCTTTCAACCGCCATGCCTCTTCCCCTGACCGCGTCACCATCAATGTGCTCCTGGAACGGGCACAGATGGAACGCGAACGAGATGAGTACATGAAGGCATGTCAATACGCCGACAAAGCCATGCGGGTCAGCCCGATGTGTGACCCCTACACTGCCATCATCGGTCGCGCGATCATTTGCGCCGGGTCTATCGCCGCAGGGCAATATGACGAGGCACTTGCGCAGGGGCGCCGATTGAGCGAGATCGTTCATTCTTTCCCAACCCGGGTGTATATCCCGCTTGCTGGCCCTATATTCGCCAACGCACTTGTCCACAAGGACCGCATCTCAGAGGCTGTCGAAATCTTTGAAGAAGCCATGGGAGCACTCGAAGATTCGCCTTATTTCCAGGCACGACGGGGTGAACTGGCTCCTTCATTGGCACAGATCTACTGGCGCCTCAACGAATTCCAAGACGCCTACGATCTGGCAGTCACAGAGGCACGATCCTTGCGCGAGCGCGACTACCCCCTGTTCGCACTGAGCCTGACTGAAACGGCATTCCATGCGGCCCGAGAAATGGATGACCGTTTGGCGAAAGCCACTGCCGCACATATGGCCGCAGAGATCTGCCATGACTTGGAAGACGTTGACGAGGAGTGCCGCTGGCTCCGCCAAGAAGCTGCCGTAATCGTTGGAACGCCTGGCCGCGTCAGCGAGGAGGATGAAAGACGCGCAAACCAGGTTTTGGATCGCGCCCGAGAGCTCATTGCACCACCTGCCGGCGAGGAAATCACTCGTCGACTGAGAGTTCTCAGGGCGGATGTGAACTACACGCAAGGGTGGGTCACCTTGAACTGCGGCGATCCAGTTGGCGCTATCGAACACCTGCGATTGGCTCTTGACGAATACCGAGAACTCGGAGAATACGACGGTTTTGGGTACCCCATGCACGCCATGGCTCAGTGCTATCTCGCAATGGGCAACTTTGACGGATTACGCGAGTGCATCGCAGAAACCACCGAGGTCAACAAGCTTGCAACGATCAAAGGAACAAGGCTTCGTGCTTTGATCCGTACTATTCAGGAAATGATCGATGCCGAAGAACCTCGTGAGGATTCAGAAGGCTAAGAAGCGGAGACGGTAACACGGGGCCGGTACTTTCGGGTACTGGCCCCGTATCCGCATCGCGCATCGTGGTACAGATGTATCAAAAACACACTAGACTGATGTGGCTGGCACTGTACGTTGAGGAAGACCATGAACAAGCGAGCCCGCGGGTACGTTATTACTATTTTTGCCTCTATCGCCTGGGGCTTCTCAGGGGTCTGTAGCGAGTTCCTCATGAAGGAGTACCACGCCGATCCCTATTGGCTCACGGCCATTCGAATGCTCCTTGCCGCACCAACAACCATGCTCTTTCTCCTGTTCAAAGACCGTGGAATCTCTGAGCTTCACAAGCAACTGCTCCACAATCGCAGGAGCTACCTTCCCATGGTTATCTATTCCGTATTCGGGCTTGCAGCCAGCCAGCTGACCTACGTTGTAGCCATTGGCTATTCCAATGCGGGAACGGCAACCGTTATTGAGTTCCTCGGCCCGATCCTCATCGTTCTCTTCGTCTGCGTCACAGTGCGCAGGCTTCCCAAATACACCGAACTTTTTGCAATTATCTTTGCCCTCTTCGGAACGTTTATCTTGGCAACGCACGGCAAAATCGATTCCTTAGTGATTTCAACCCAAGCCCTGAATTGGGGCCTCGCAAGCGCAATCGGCTTCGCCTTGTACACCCTCATTCCCGTTAAACTCATTCGCCGTTACGGGAGCGAATTAGTCGTTGCTTACGGATTCATCATCGGCGGCATCATCTTGGGGCTCATCGTGCGGGTATGGAATTACTCCATCACCTGGGACTTCATGTCGATCCTTGCCATGGCCGGATTGGTCATCATCGGGACAACCTTCGCCTTCAGCTTGTTCCTGCAAGGAGTCGGCGATATCGGTCCGGTGCGTGCAAGCCTGATCTCCTGCCTTCAACCAATCTCGGCAGCTTTCTTCTCTTTCCTCCTCGTCGGCACGCACTTCACGCTGCTCGACATTTCAGGAATGGCCCTCATCCTTGCGGGCGTTATTATTGTCAGTCTCAAAGACCTTATATCTTTGAAGAGGTCAAGTAACCACGAGCGCGAGCGCCTTCGCCAGCGTTCCGGTCGTCAATAAGAAGGGACAGGGATGTCAACTTTCCAAGTGGACCTGAGAGGAATGGTCGATCTTCTCTCTCGCAATCTATACTCCGGCCCACGCGTCTACATCCGCGAACTTCTCCAAAACGGCCTCGATGCCATCGAAGCCCGCAGCGCACTCGACCCCGGGTGCCCGCGCCGCGTCACTATCACCATCGAAGGGCGCACCCTCAAGTGCCGCGACAGCGGAATTGGCCTCACCGAAGAAGAAGCCGCCGGCTTACTCTCGACAATCGGTGCCTCTTCCAAGCGCGACGAACTTGGGATGGCTCGCAGTGACTTCCTCGGTCAATTCGGCATCGGTATGCTCTCCTGCTTCATGATCTCCGATTCGATCACCGTCTACTCGCGCTCGGCAAAGTCTGCCAACTCCCCCACCGTCATTTGGCAAGGAAAGACGGAGGGCACCTACACGACTCAGCCCCTCGGCCCCGGCGATCCCCATAATTTGGGTGAACCCGGAACTGAGGTTGTCTTGGAGGCTCATCCCGGGGAGCCATGGATTGACCCCGATACAGTCCGCGCGCTCGTCGACGAATTCGCCTCGCTTCTTCCGATTTCCATCGAAGTCCGCTCCGACTCGGCCGCGACTTTCCACGGCAATGAAACGCCCGTGTGGGAACTCGAACCAGCCGCACAGCAGCAGTGGTGCGACGAGCACTTGGGCTCAGCGGGGATGGACATCATTCCGATCGATGTCCCCGCAGCAGGAGTGAAGGGCATCGCGATCGTTTCCCAGCGTCCCAACGCACTTTCTTCCGATCACCACACGGTCTACGCGAAGAGGATGTTGGTCTCACGCGCATGCGAAGGGATCGTCCCCCAGTGGGCGTATTTCGTTCGCTTTATTGGTAATTCGAACTACCTGCGCCTGACCGCTTCGCGCGAACAGCTCAGCGATGACGAACTTTTGGAAAACACTCGCCAAGCAATTGGTTCGTCAATTCGTCAGTGGCTTGAAGATATGGCGGAGCACTCCCCCAGTCGTTTCAATGACTTTATTTCGATCCACGCGATGGGACTGCGCGCGGTCGCTGTTCGCGACCCCTACATGCTTGACCTCACCGCGCGTTATGTTCCCCTGGAAAGCACTGTCGGAACGCTTCCCCTCTTGGATCTCCTCGCGTCGCACGAGTCGATCCGATACACGCGCACCGTCGACCAATACCGCGCCTTGGCCGACGTCGCGGCCTCTCAGTCGATGGTTCTGGTCAATGCGGGCTACGCCTACGACGAAGAACTCATCAACGCGCTGCTCACCGATCCGCGCTATTCTTCGATCGCTCAGAAGATTCGCTTGGTCGATCCCTCTGAGCTTCTTGACGCTTTCGAAGAATGCACCTTGTCCGAGCAAGCCGAGGCCATGGACCTCATGCTTATTGCCGCCCAGGCGATTGACCCCTCGGATTGCGAAGTTGTCCTTCGCCGCTTTACCCCTCTGACTCTTCCCGCGCTCTATCTGCCAGACCCAGATTTCGCGGGACGCCACGTCCAGCGCAATTCTCAGGCGCAGGCCTCGAAGATGTGGGCGGGGATCATGGGGGTCAGCGATCCTTTCGCGAATTCTAAGCCACCCCGCTTGGTACTGAACCGTTCAAATTCGCTGATCACGCGACTGATCCACGCAAGCAGTGTCCCGCAGACGGCCTCGAATGTTCTGCGCGGACTCTACGTCCAGAGCCTCTTGGCGGGACGCCAAACTTTGGGACCCAAGGAACGCGCATGGGCTGCGCAACTCCTTGGCTCCCTGCTTGATTCCGCACTCGACGACACCTCCAACTGATCGACCCCTCCTCTTCAAAGGACCCTCCAGCCATGCCAAACGCACAAGAAGTTCGCGATCTCCTCGAGTACGCCTCACAGCTCCCCTGGGCTCCCTCTCGAAGCGCGCAGATCGCGCAAGCAGCGATGTGGGCAGACGCCCTCGAAGGTGAGACCGATCTGAAGATCGATGCCTACCTCGAACTCACCATGTCCTATCAGCAGGGAAATGAAGAGTGGAAGGCTTTGGCCCCTCTTTCAACCCTCCTGAACATGTTCGAGAAGAATCCGGCAGATTTTGATGCCGATCAGATCGAAGAACTCGCTTGGCTCTACAAGGGAACCGTCTCCGCAGCAGGACGCAACCCCGCTGTTTCCCGCGAGCAGCTCGAGGAACTGACGACCGGTTTGGCGCAATTTGTTTCTGAACAGGGCTTTTCCATGCACGTCGTCCACGGGGTGCGCGTCATGCTCGCACTGCGCAAGGGTGACCTTGATGAGGCCCGGGAGGCGCTGACCTTGTGGCGCGCAACCCCTCGCGATGAGATCTGTGACTGCGCTGGCTGCGATCCTGAGAAGCAGATTGCCGAGGCCACGGCCCGCAAGGACTGGGAGCGCGCGGTTGCCACAGCCATGCCACTCTTTGACGAGGAGGGTGCGTGTGCCGCTCAGCCTTACAGTATTCGCGCTCATGCAATGATTCCTCTCCTGATGTCTGGTCGTCCGGACACCGCTTGGGAAGCACACGTACGCTCATACCATCAGCATCGTGGCTCTGCTAATGCAATGGATATTCTGGGTACGCACATGGAGTTTCTTGTGCGCTCAGGTAGGTGGCAACGCGCGCTTGATATCTTGCGTGACAGCATCGCTTTGACTTCTCAGGCGGAGAGCGCCTCGCTGCTCATGGATTATCTTCGAGGCGCCGCACTGACCGCGCGCGAGGCGGCCAAGCGCGGGAAGGGAGAGGATCCCTTGGGAGCGCTGTGCACGGGGCACTCCCAGTGGTGCGAGGGTCCACGACTTGACGCCAATACGCCTCTGTCTGAGGTCGCCGATCGACTGAGCGGGTGGGCCCTTGATGTTGCCGCGCTCTTCGATAGGCGCAATGGAAATGACTACTGCACTGTGCTTACTCGTGAAATTATTGAGGCTGGTCCCGTTGACGACGAGGCCGAAAAGCGTGCGAATAGCGAGTGGCGTTTTGAACTCGTGGGCGAACGCGAGAGTATGCCGGAGCCGATTTCTACGGTTGAAGGACAAGAGGCCCGCCCGATTCCTCCCTCGCGCTCTTCCCGCGGCAAGACTGAAACGATTGATGAGACGGACCCCTATCCGGCCGTTGATTACAGCGTTCCGAAACCTCCGACTTCGATGCGCGAAGCTTTTGATCGCTATATCGCGATTGGCAATGTCATTGGTTTCAGTGTTGAAAGCAATGTTCTTACCGACTGGGCCTTAGCTTCATCCGAAAACATCGCGGACCTGGACTTCGATACCAGCAATCCTGAAGAGGCTCTGCTCTTTGCTAACTTCGCAAAGACGCTCATGACATTGGGCAAACAATACAGCGCTTTCGAAGGTATCTATGCGCGAGTCGCACCGGTGATCGCCTCGATGAGCGATGATGCCCCGGTAGCTATTCCCGGTTTCTTTGCAAAGGTTTTCGGGCGAGCCGGCACAATGATGAGCCGCAAGGAATTGTTTAGCTCGCAGCTCGAGCTCCTCAAGTATTCCTGCGAGTTCAGTCGTTTGTCGTGGCAAGGTGAAGAAGTCTCTGCCGATTTCCGCGCAAGCGTACGTGAATTCCTTGATCGCTTCACGAGTCAGATTGCCCAAATGGTGCCGACGATCAACCGCGGAAAGATCAGCGCATTCGATCTGTCCACCATCGAGGATAGCCTCTCGACCTGCGGCGAAAACTATCTCGAATGTGGCGATATTGAGAAGGCAATGCATAGCCTTGATATCTTCGAATCCCTGAAGCCCGCTTGCGTGCGCAGCGGTACCAAGCCAGAAACGTTCAAGCGCACAATCCTTTTGGAACGCGCCGAACTTGCTCTTGAGGCACAGGATTTTCGACACGCAGCCCAGACAGCTGACCAAGTCCTACGCTCGACGACGCAGGACCCCTACACGGCTTTCATCGCGCGCTTGATCATTTGTGTCGCAAGTCTGAAGTCCGGTGAATCAGCCGAGGCAGCTTCCCAGGCAACGCGAATGAACGAGATCATTTCGCGTACACCTCTGCGTTCTCTTGGACTGGCCTCAACCAAGTTCATCACGGATGCTTTTGTCGCGGTGAGGAGACGCGAGGAAGCAATCGAAATCCTTGAGCAGGCGATTCTGTCCTGCACGGGATCTTGGTTTGGCAAAACGATGACCGCCTTGTTGCGCACAGCGCTGGCAGAGTATTACCTGAACATTGACAACGATCAGGAAGCCTTCGATACGGCAACAGCGGCAATTCCGGGACTGATCGAATGCGGTTGCTTCCCGACTGCCTCTCGTGCAGGCGAAATTGCGAATAAGGCAGCAGAGGAACTGGGCGATCGTTCGCTTCGCTTGACGGCTATCACGAACGCGCTCAAGGTTGCCGAGCGTATGAACGATCATTCTTCCGTCATTGCCCTGCGTCGCATGCAGGCGAATGTCTACCTGACTGTCCCCTCTGGTAGCCCTTCGGATGACGATAAGGATCAGGCACTGCTGGCAGCAGAAGCTGGCATTTCATGGCTGGATTCTCATAGCGAAACCATCGATTCCGAGGAGCTTATTTTCCTTCGGGCGGGTATCGAGTACATCCGGGGATGGGTCTACATGAAGCGAAATGAGCCCGAGATCGCCATCCCGATTTTGAGGCAGTCCCACGAGATGCAAAAAGAGATTAAGGATAGCCAGAACTACCCCTTCCCCCTTGCTGCATTGGCCGACTGTTACACCCAACTTGGTGATACAGATGCACTGCGTGACCTGGTCACTGAGCTCAATGAGACTGCGAAGAAGGCTCACTCCAGCGGGAGCAAGCTTCGCGCTCTTGCTCGAGATATTGAGAAGCAGCTCAGCGACCAAGGCGAGGCATAAGGGGAAGACTTCAAGGAATCGGAAAAGCTGATAACCCCCAGCTTCGTTTTCTGCCTCACTCCTGTAAACGTTCTTTGCCTCACGCTAACGAATCACTAGGACTTTCGTCGCACTACACTGGTTTTGTTCGGCGCGAACCGTAAGTATTCGCTTGATGGTTGATAGCTTGCGGGGCGTGCACACTTTAACCAAGGAGCGACTATGAACGTTGCAGAGCAGCTTGTTGCCCAACTCATCGACGCCGGCGTCCACCGCGTCTATGGCATCGTTGGCGACTCACTCAACCCCATCGTCGATGCAATCCGTAAGTCTGGCGGCAGCAAAAAGGGCGGGATTGACTGGGTTCACGTCCGCCATGAGGAAGCCGCTGCTTTCGCCGCAGCAGCCGAAGCTCAGCTCACCGGCAAGCTCGCTGTCTGCGCAGGTTCATGCGGCCCGGGAAACCTCCACCTCATCAATGGTCTCTATGACGCCCAACGCTCGGGCGCGCCCGTCTTGGCTATCGCCTCGCACATTCCCAGCGTCCAGATCGGCCAGATGTACTTCCAGGAAACCCACCCCGATCGCCTCTTCAACGAGTGCTCGGTCTATAACGAACTGATCTCCAGCGCCGAACAGGCACCCCGCGTCGTCAACGCCGCGATCCGCCATGCCGTTGAGCTTTCTGGAGTCTCGGTCATCAGTCTTCCTGGCGATGTCTCTGATCTCAAGGCAAGCTCGCCTTCACCAAAGTACGTTCCCTCCCGCCGTCCCGTGCTCACCCCGAATGAGGAGGATGTCCGCCAGCTCGCAGACGTCCTCAACCGTGCAAAGAAGGTTGCCATCTTTGCCGGTGCCGGTGTTGAGGGCGCACACGATGAGGTCATCGAACTCGCTGATGTTTTGAAGGCCCCAATCGGCCATACTTTGCGCGGTAAGGATTTTATCCAGTACGACAACCCCTTTGATGTCGGTATGACCGGCCTGCTGGGTTATGGTGCCGCTGCTGAAGGCATGAACGATGCCGATGTTCTGATCATGCTGGGTACCGACTTCCCCTACGATCAGTTCTTGCCCAATACGTTCACCGTTCAGGTTGAGAACCGCCCCGAAAAGCTGGGCCGTCGTACCGACGTTTCGCTTCCCATTCACAGTGACGTCAAACCCCTGATCGCAGCGCTCTTGCCGTTGCTTAACCGCGATCGTTCGGATGCTTTCCTCAAGGCAAAGGTGAAGAAACACTCGAAGATCATGCACTCCCCCGTCGGCGCTTACACGCGCAATGCGGAGCACATGAAGCCGATCCATCCCGAGTATGCGGCACACATCCTCAACGAGGTTGCTGCAAAGGATGCAGTCTTCACTGCCGACACCGGTATGTGTAACGTGTGGACTGCGCGTTACATCGATCCCCTCGGGAGCCGTCGCCTGATTGGCTCCTTGCTCCACGGTTCGATGGCGAATGCTCTCCCAATGGCTATCGGCGCCCAGGTCGCATACCCGAATCGTCAGGTTGTCTCGGTCTCGGGTGACGGTGGCCTCGCAATGCTCTTGGGCGAATTGGTCACCGCGCGCATGCACGATTTGCCCATCAAGGTTGTCGTATTCAATAACTCGACGCTGGGCATGGTCAAGCTGGAGATGCTGGTCAACGGTCTTCCCGATTACGGCACCGATGTCCACGACGTCAACTACGCTGATGTCGCTTCAGCGGTCGGCTTCCACGGCGAGCGCGTCACGGAGCCAACGCGTCTGCGCGCGGCTCTCGAGGAAGCCTTCGCTTTCGACGGCCCGGCCCTAGTTGAAGTCATGACTGATCCGAATGCGCTCTCGCTTCCTCCTGAGATCCGTTCGGGCCAGGTGATTGGTTTCGCGACAGCGATGAGCAAGATCGTCTTGAACCGCGGCGCTGGCGAGGTCGTTTCAATGGCAACGTCGAATATGCGTAACATTCCGCGCTTGTAAGTCTGAGGGGGGCGTTTTTTACTTCCCTCATCTCATAGCGCCCTCTTCTCCTTGACGAGGCCGTGGCCGGGTAGCCTGTACTTCTTCGCGCATACCCGCCACGGCCTCGTCACGGTTTTACTGTTCCACTCGTCCACCACACGAAGTCGGCGAAAGACACACGATATAAGCTGTGACATTCCAAAACTTCCTGTGGAGGCTAAGGGACGGGAACAACGCGTCGAGGCAGGCCTAAAAACGCTGAGCGACCATCCGCCCTATCCGCTCTTCTACTCCACACGAAGTTGGTAAACGACATATGAAATAAGCTGTGTCATTCCATGACTTCGCGTGGAGAGCTAAAGAATTAAGGCGAGGCCGCACTGCCTCCAAGGCAACAGGCAGGCCCTTGCTACCCAACACACGAAGTCGGCAAATGACACAGGCTATAACCTGCGCCTTTCCCTAACTTCATGTGTCAATAGCGAAGGCAGCGAAGGCCCGAGCGGAAGCGACAGCGGGCAGCGGTGCAAGGAAGCACGAGCTTCAACAGGAGGTTCATGACGTCGAGGGCTACGACATTCCCTTAAGCGCCTTGGCTGAATGCTACGACCAGATCGGCGATACCGATGCCCTTCGCGATCTCGTTGCCCATATCCGTCAACTAGCCAAGCCTCGCCATTCTGCCAGCGCCCGGCTTCGACAGCTCGCCGATTTGATCGAGAGCGACATGCTTGAGGAAGGCGAATCAGGAGAGTAAAGGCAGGCTTGAATAGACGGGTGTGGCCCCCACCTTTTGGGTGGGGGCCACAGTTTCCGCTCTATTTTAGAGGCTCAGATTTTCACGCCTGCTGACGTCGACGCATCAAGGCCACACCAAGAGCAAGGCCGAGAGCGCCCAGACCGATCGCCGGAGCAGTATTCACACCGGTGTGCGCAAGACTCTTCTTCGGAGGAACCGTCGTGCTCACGCTCGGCGAGGGAACAGTCGTTGACTCAGAAGGAGAAGGCACAGTCGTGGGCGGAGTAGTCACAGAGGGCGTCGGAGGGGTCGTGCGCAACTGGCTCTCAACATTTCCCCAACCGACGGTTTCGATGGCGACGGTCTTCGTCGCGGTCTGACCGTTGACGTTTGCGGTGTTATTGAAGACGTTGCCGACCTTCAGGCCCTCGGGGGTCTTCAGCTCGGTGTAGTACTTGAGCTCGTAGATCGCATCATCATTCGAGTTCGGGAAAGATGCAACAAAACCATCAGCAGTTTCGGTCATCGTGAAGGTGCCACCGTTAATGGAATCACCAACCCATACAAGTTCGCTCGGATGCTGGTGGTAAGGATCGTTCCGATAGGCCGCAGTCGTATTCCACTTGAGCAGGCGCGCCTGCTGGTTCCTCACTCCATCATTGAAAAGTTTGTAGCCCCCATTGGAGGTGTCGAAGGTATCAGTAATGGAGATAACCGGCGCTTGAATCGATTGCGCAGGAATATGGATTTCCCAAGTAAAGCGTTCGTTATGCCCCTCATGAAGTTGCCATCCGTACTTCCATGGCTGCTGAGGAACCCAGCTGTACTGATTTGAGATCACGTTGCCATGATCGATCTCAGCTTCGAGGGTCACCGAGTGGCCGATGGTAAAGCTAAAGCGATTTGTCGCCGTGGTTGTGGCCATGTCGGCTCGCACGTGGATATCGCCCTTAGCGTTGACATGCGTATTCACGTAGCTGGTGAAGACACAGCTTACGGTCTGTCCAGTACCGAACGGCAGGGAGCATTTCAACGCAACACCGCCACCGTTCTTATCGATCACATCAAAATCAGCATTACGAGTACGTAGTTCCTGCGGAAGCTGGATTGTCAGAGTGTCGCCTTCAGAGACATTCTTTCCCGTCGTATCAAAAGTAAGATCCGCTGAAAACTCATCCCAAATCGTATTGGGACCGTTGGGACTGGATTCATTTGTCATCGTTACGCCGGTGACAACGTTGTTGACTTCCACTGCCGAGGCCGTGGGAACGCCTGGTCCAAAAGTACTCAGTGCGCCCGCACCGACAAGTGCACATGTAAGGGCAGTAACGAGCGAAGCACGACTCAGTCCTTCGCGCGTTGCATCGATATTCATGACATTCCGTCTTTCTGGAGGGTGGTCACTTCCGTGACGTGACACCAAGAGGCTAGCACGTTATTTTCCAGTCTGATTTCAGCTTTTCTGCGCAAAAATGCGAATATTCCCAACGAGAAAACCGTGAGTTTTCGACGAAATACCCAAGTTTTTTATATTAAAACACGTAATTTACGTGTAAATTTTCTTAGCAAAGTCCCAGTTTCTGACTACACGTAAAGAATTGGCATCAATGAAGAATCCACACACAGCAAAATTAATCAGTTTTCGCGGAACGCCAACTGACCACACGGGAATATTCACCAACTAACACCCGCTCTGAACTGCAAAAACAACACTAATATGTACTGAGTGGCCCCCACCTTTGGGTGGGGGCCACAGTTTCCGCTCTATTTTAGAAGCTCAGATTTTCACGCCTGCTGACGTCGACGCATCAAGGCCACACCAAGAGCAAGGCCGAGAGCGCCCAGACCGATCGCCGGAGCAGCGTTCACACCGGTGTGCGCAAGGCTCTTCTTCGGAGGAAGCGTCGTGCTCACGCTCGGTGAGGGAACAGTTGTTGACTCAGAAGGAGAAGGCACAGTCGTGGGCGGAGTAGTCACAGAGGGTGTCGGAGGAGTTGTGCGCAACTGTCCCTCAAGCTCCCCCCATCCAACAGTTTCGATAGCAATAGTGCGTTCGGTTGATTTCCCGTTAACTACTGCAGTGTTCTTGAAGCTGGTGCCAACGGTTGCCGAACCGGGAATCTTGAGCTCTGTGTAGTACTTGAGCAAGTAGTAGGCATCGCTATTTGAGTTCGGGAAAGAAGCAACAAAGCCATCCGCAGTCTCAGTCAAAGTGAAGGTTCCACCATTGACAGCGCCGCCGACTTTGACGCTTTCTGCGGGATGTTGATGGTTCACATCAGCCTTGAAATCAGCCAATGAATTCCACTTGTACAAGCGTGTTTGCTGCCAAGCATTCGGCGCTGGATCATTGAACAGCTTGTAGCCACCGTAGGAGGTGTCAAAGGTATCAGTAATGTTGATGGTATTCGACGTGATATTACGCTCAGGGAGGTAAATCTCCCATGTAAAACGATCGTTGTGACCATCATGCAGCTGCCAACCGAACTTGTAGGGATCAACAGGTGCATACCCGGTTGTGTTCCTCACGATATTGCCATTGGGCACAGTCGCCGTCAGCGTAACAGTGTGATTAATTGTGAAGCTAAAGGAATCAGAAGCTGATTCGCGAGTCATATCGGCAAGAACGTGAATATCGCCCTTCATATTCACGTGTCGCTTTGCATAGTCGGTAAAGACACAGCTAAGCGATTGCCCCTCGCCTGCCGGAATTGCACAATTGAGCGCAGTTCCACCGCCGTTCTTATCATCAACATTAAAGCGGGTGGCGCGAGTACGCAGCTCACTAGGCAGCTGAATAGTAATCGTATCCCCTTCGGTCACAGCCTTAGCGCTTGTATCGAAAGAGAAATCCATGACGTAGTTATCCCAGACGTAGTTCGGCCCATGCGGATGCGAACTATTCGCTATCGTCATACCAGTCACAACATCAACCTCTACTGCCTGAGCAGCAGGTAACGTCGGAGAGAACACAGTGAGAGCTCCCGCTCCCACAAATGCACAGGCAATTGTGCCAGCGATTGAAGCACGCAGCATCTGTGCTCGCGTAGCATCGTTATTCATCACATTCTTGTCTTTCTGGAGGGATGTCACATAAGTGACTCGACGCCCTCAGGCTAACACGATCACATTCAGCTTCAATTCAGCCTCCATTGCCCAAACAACAATTTTTTACGCACTAAATCCGCGTAATTCCAACGCCTTTCGCGAGCGGGCCGAAAATCTTCCCCGGTACATTCCTGAATATTCTTCAAGAAGTCTCAGTTTCTGACAGAGCGTAAAAAATTAACATCTTGACAGAAGCGAGACTGCTCGAACCCGCAGCTTTCCAAGGAGCTTGAACTGACCAACAGCACACATTCAGACAAATAGCCCCTGATCATCGGTAATTTGGGGCAAAGCGATGGGCCCCATCCTTTCGGATGGGGCCCATGATCATACTTTCGTTTCTACACGAAGATGCTTACTCGCCTTAGGCCGAGGCTTGCTCGCGACGACGCATGAGCGCGACGCCCAGCGCCAGTCCCAATGCTCCAAGTCCAATTGCAGGAACGGTCATAGCACCGGTGTGGGCCAGGGAGGTCTTCGGCGAAGGCATAGTCGACGTACTCGGGGAGGGTGTGGCCTCGGTAGTGGACTCAGAAGGCGAGGGGGTCACCGTGGTTGCCGGAGGGGTCGAGGTTGTGGACGTCGGAGGGGTGGGACGACGATCAGCCTCGAGGTCACCCCAGCCTACTGTTTCAATCGCAATGTTGCGCTCAGCAGTCATGCCGTTGACATCGGCCTTGTTATTGAAGACGTTTCCAGGCTTTGCATTCTCCGGAATATTCAGCACGGTGTAGTACTTGATCATGTAGTAGGCGTCGCTGTTGGAGTTCGGGAAAGAAGCAACGAAGCCAGTCGAGGTCTCGGTCATGGTGAAGGTGCCACCATTGACCGCTCCGCCAACGGGAATGCTCTCAACGTAGTTCTGGTGACTCGGGTCAGCCTTGAAGTCATCAAGAGAGTTCCACTTGAGCAAGCGCGTACGCTGCCAGGCATTCGGATCCGTTGAGGGGTCATTGAACAGCTTGTAACCGCCATTGGCAGTGTCGAAGGTGTCAGTCACTGAAATGGTGCCCGAGTGAATGTTGCGTTCCGGGATGTAGACCTCCCAGGTGAAACGTTCTTTGTGGCCCTCGTGCAGCTGCCAGCCATATTTCCACGGAGTATCGGGAGCGTAGCCGTTCGTGTTCGGAATGACGTTGCCGTTTTCGATGTCCGCAGGCAGGACGATGTCATGGCCAATCGTGAACTCAAAGTGCGTCGAAGTGGTCGCGCGAGTCATATCTGCAAGGACGTGAATGTCGCCCTTCATATTGACATGCTCATCGGCGTAATCAGTGAACGCACAGTGGAGGGTCTGGCCGACGCCGGCCGGGATCACGCACTTCATTGCGACACCACCGGTGTTCTTGTCGGTGACATCAAAGTAGGCTTCGCGGGTGCGCAGCTCGCTGGGCAACTGGATGGTGACAGTATCCGTTTCGGAAACATCCGTACCAGTCGTATCGAAGCTGAAGTCCATCGTGAAGTTATCCCACACATAGTTGGGGCCATTCGGAGTGGAGCTGTTCTTCATTACGACGTTCTTGACGACATGGTTGACCTCGACGGGCACGTGATCCGCGCGAGATGGAGACGCAGTCATCACCGTCATCGCACCAGCACCGGAGAGTGCACAGATCAGCGCACCTGCAATCGAGGCACGGCGGAGACGCGCGCCTGAAGCATTGAAAATCATGAACTTAAATCTTTCTCAAGAAGCGTCACTCACGTGACCAGATATCCACAGGTTAGCACGCTGACCTTCAGCATTACCCCAGACTAAATTGCGGAAACAATAGTTATTCAGGGCCGAGACGCGAGCATTCTGCCGACTTTTCGGGAACAATACACAATTCATGTGTAAATACTCATAGGGAAATCCCAGTTTTAACTTTTCGCAAATTGTTCACCGTAAAACTCGAGCCCCATCGAGGATGAGTGACGCAGCTCCACAAATGAGTCTCCAAGGGCAGACTAAGCGTCTTGACTTAGAGCCTGCTGCGACCTTGGCGCAGATACATTCCAAACACCAGCAGCAACGCTACACTGCCCAACACCATCCCAGAGTTGACTCCGGTATGCGCAAGCGCTCCCTTCGGACGAGGCGGAGTGCTGAGGCGAGGAGCAGGAGTAACCATCGTGGTCGAGGCCGAAGGCGAGGGGGTTGGCGAGCTCGTTTGCGGAGTCGTCGCTGACGGGGTCGGAGTAGAGGTACTCACCGATGGGGTCGGGCTAGAAGTGCTTGGCGAAGGCGCCGGCATAGAGGTTGTCACACTCGGAGTCGGCGACGGCGTACTCGGAGTCGGCGACGGTGTACTCGTCGTCGGTGTCGGTGTCGGTGTAGGGGTAGGCGTTGGCGTAGCCTTCAGCTCTCCATCAACGTCTCCCCACCCAACTGTTTCAATCGCGATCGTCTTTTCAGCAACCTGCCCGTTCACGACTGCGGTGTTCTTGAAGGTACTTCCGATTGTTGCGTTAGCGGGAACATTCAGTTCTGTGTAGTACTTGAGCAGGTAGTACGCATCGTTCTTTGAGTTCGGGAATGAGGCTACGAATCCTTCAGAAGTTTCAGTCAGAGTGAATGTACCGCCATTAACCGAGCCATTGACTTTAATGCTTTCGGCATAGTTCTGATGCTCGGGATCAGCTTTAAAGTCATTAAGAGAATTCCACTTATACAGACGCGTCCGCTGCCAGGCATTTGCTCCGGGCTCATTGAATAGTTTGTAGCCGCCATGGGCAGTATCGAAGGTGTCAGTGACGCTGATGGTGTCCGATTGGATTTGACGCTCAGGAATATAGACTTCCCACGTAAAACGCTCTGTGTGACCTTCATGCAATTGCCATCCATATTTATACGCGGTCTCAGGAGCGTAGCCATTCGTATTCTTGACGATATTTCCGTTTGGAACGGTCGCATCAATCTCAACACTGTGGTTAATCGTGAAGCTGAAAGTATCAGTAGTCGTTTGACGAACCATATCCGCCACAACGTGAATATCGCCCCTGGCATTGTCGTGCGTCGTCACATAGTCAGTGAAGGCACAGCTTAAGACTTGACCCTCACCTGCCGGAATCGAACATGTGAGCGCCACTCCCCCAGTGTCCTGATCTGTCACATTGAAAGATGCGGCTCGAGTGCGAAGCTCACTGGGCAGCTGAATGCTCAAAGTGTCATTTTCAGCGACAGTCTTACCAGTTGTATCGAAGGCGAAAGTCAGATTGTAATTGTCATAGACATAGTTCGGGCCAGCGGGCGTGGACCTATTTCGAATCGTCGCGTTCGTGATGGCATTGATCTCTGCAGCTTGCGCGGGCGCAGCAAGAGAAGCAATCCCTGTCAGCGCACCTACTCCCACAAGCGAGCACGCAACCACAGTCGCAAGCGGAACACGGCGCGTCCTCACGCTCATAACGTCAAGATCCATGATGGCAACAGCTTTCTTCAGAAGGTGTCATTGAGCGACAGTTACCTGAATGCTATCACTGCAACAATCAGCCGCAACCCAGCTTTTCTTGAGTGAAACATCATTATTGCCCCAATATAGCCGAACTTATTCGACCCATTCACAGGTTTTTGACCCGATAACCCCAAAACTGCTTCCAGTTAAAATTCAGCTTGAAATCTCTAGCGTGAATCCCACTATGCGAAACCCCACAGGTTCAGGAGAGGTCTTCAGCAGCACTGACCCCGCGAATGCGAGCAGCAGGCGTAAAGCTCATCGCAATCCCAGCAAGCACTGACAAAACAACGAAGATATACATAGCAGCTTCGACACCCACGATGGCGGCAAGAAAGCCAGCAGCGACCGACCCCAGAGGCATCACTCCCCACACCGCGAAACGGAAGGTCGCATTCATACGCCCAAGCATCCACTTGGGGCAGATTTCCTGCCGCAAACTCATCTGCGTCACGTTGTAGATGGTAATGAAGTACGAGTAAACCACTCCCGCAGCGGCAATCACCCAGCCAGCAATCTCGGGCACATGAAGTGCCGCCGGCTGCAAGAGAAGGATCGAGACTCCAATGACGTAAGTGATCACAATGCAACGACCGATTCCCAGGCGCCCAAGCCACAGGGAACGAGTCATCGCCCCAAGAATGCCACCAAGCGCTCCCGCGCTCAGAAGGACCCCCAATTGCGTCGCATTCATGCCCAGTGTTCGAAGCACCAAAATCGGTAAGAGAACGCGTATCCCTGAACCCGTAAACGCAGCAAAGGAGATACACGAAAACAGGGGGAAAAGTAGAGGCTCATGTCGAACGAAGCTCAAGCCTTCACGGATTTGTACAAGCAACGAGGCACTAGGGCGTGCTGGTTGAGGCTCAGGTGTTCTAATCCGCCAAATCGCCGCCGTCGAGAACACGTAAGTTGCTGCGGTGAATACGTAGGCCAAAGGGGGCGCAAAGACACCCAAAAGCCAGCCGCCTAGACCGGGGCCACCTGCAGCGCCGACCTGGTACGAGGCCTCGAGCCGCCCATTCGCAGCTGCGATATACCGTGTGGATGCGATTGCCGGAACGTAGGACTGATAGGCAACATCGAAGAAGACTGTCGCAAGCCCTAAGAGCGCAGCAACGATCATCAGGTGCGTGAGTGTCAGCGTAAACCACTCATAGGCGATCGGAATCGAAATGAGTGCAAAAACCCGCGCAAGGTCAGAAACAATCATGACCCGGCGTTTACGCCACCGATCAACCCACGCACCCGCGGGGAGGCCGATCAGGAGAAATGCGAGTGTCTGCAAACCGTTGAGAACACCGATTTCAGACTCCGTGGCGTGCAATAGAGAGATAGCGATTGCAGAGGTTGCAAGAGTGGCTACCTGGAAACCGAACTCGGCTGCGGTCTGGCCGGCCCACAGGTGCATGAAAGCGGAGTTTCGCGTGAGAGGATGGCTCAGCAACCGCCCAATCGCCCTGTTCACTTCTCCCCCATGCTGCTTTGCGTTATTTCTTCACTACCCCGATGGTGCAACCGCGCAAATCTGGGGAGTCCTCTCCGAATAGTAAAATACAAAAACGGCATGAAAACAAGCCGTTTTTGTATTTTCTGTGCCCCCGAGACGATTCGAACGTCCGACACCCGCTTTAGGAGAGCGGTGCTC
>CALLSD010000056.1 GCA_938014245.1 uncultured Actinomyces sp. | reverse complement strand
CGCGTCAACGGACTCCTGAAGCATGCGCTTCTCGTTGTTGACGATGATCTCGGGCGCACCCAGCTCGAGCAGACGCTTGAGTCGGGTATTGCGGTTGATCACGCGACGGTAGAGATCGTTCAGGTCAGAGGTCGCGAAACGGCCACCATCAAGCTGAACCATGGGGCGAAGATCCGGCGGAATAACCGGGATGTTCGTCAGAACCATGGACTCGGGCTTGTTGCCGGTCGCAACGAATGCGTTGATGACCTTCAGACGCTTGATCGCACGAGTCTTGCGGGGACCATTCTCGTTCTGAATGATCGAACGCAGCTGTTCGACTTCGGCTTCCAGATCAAAGGTCTGCAGACGCTTCTGGATAGCAGAAGCGCCCATGTCACCCTTGAAGTAGGTGCCGTAGCGAGCAACCATCGCGCGGTAGAGGCGCTCGTCACCTTCAAGGTCACCGACCTTGAGGGACTTGAAGCGCTCCCAAACGGTCTCCAGGCCTTCGATATCGCCCTCGTAACGACGACGGATCTTGGCCATGTCGCGCTCGCCAGCCTTGCGGCGGCGTTCAATCTCGGTTGCGGAGGCATCGGAAGCTTCGAGCTGGGCGATCTCGGCTTCCAAGCGCTCTGCGAATTCGTTGATAGCGGCATCACGCTGGTTTTCGAGGTGGGTCTTTTCAACCTCGAGCTCGGAACGAAGATCCATCAGGTCTTCGTCACGGCCCTTCTCGTCAACCTCGGTGATCATGTAGGCAGCGAAGTAGATAACCTTTTCGAGGTCCTTCGGAGCCAGATCCAGCACGTAGCCCAGGCGCGAGGGAACACCCTTGAAGTACCAGATGTGAGTAACGGGAGCTGCCAGGTCGATGTGACCCATACGCTCACGACGCACCTTGGAACGCGTCACCTCGACACCACACTTTTCGCAGATGATGCCCTTGTAGCGCACGCGCTTGTACTTACCACACGCGCATTCCCAGTCGCGGGTAGGACCGAAGATCTGCTCACCAAACAGACCGTCGCGCTCGGGCTTGAGCGTGCGGTAGTTGATGGTCTCCGGCTTCTTCACTTCACCGTGGCTCCACGAGGCGATATCCTCGCCCGTGGCCAGGGTGATCTTCAAACTGTCGAACGTCTTGGCGTCCAGCAAAGTCATTGCTCCTTATCAGATCGCATCGATGGTCGCCGCGGCGTTCGGACGCGCATCAAGAGTGATGCCCAGTTCCTCACGCGCATTGAAGTCGTCATCTTCTTCACGCAGGTCAATCACGTTGCCGGCTGCGTCGAGAGCTTCGACGTTCAGGCACAGCGAACGCATTTCCTGGATCAGAACACGGAAGGATTCGGGGATGCCGGGCTCGGGGATGTCCTCGCCCTTAACGATCGCCTCGTAAACCTTGACACGTCCGGTGGTGTCATCGGACTTGATGGTGAGCAGTTCCTGAAGGGCGTAGGCTGCGCCGTACGCTTCCAGGGCCCACACTTCCATTTCACCGAAGCGCTGGCCACCGAACTGGGCCTTACCACCCAGAGGCTGCTGCGTAATCATCGAGTACGGGCCAGTTGAGCGAGCGTGAATCTTGTCGTCAACCAGGTGGTGCAGCTTGAGCATGTAGGCGTAGCCCACTGCAATCGGGTACGGGAAGGGTTCGCCAGAGCGGCCGTCGAACAGGCGCGCCTTGCCCTCGGCGTTGGTGAGGACGTCACCATCGCGGTTGGGGTTGACGTTGCGCAACAGACCGGCGAGCTCTTCGGCCTCGAGGCCGTCGAAGACGGGGGTTGCCACGGGGGTCTCGGGGGCGACGACGATGCCTTCTTCGGGAAGGTGCTTCGTCCATTCTTCGCCAGCCTTGACAGCTTCCGAGGCGTCCCAGCCCTGGTGGGCGAGCCAACCGAGGTGGTACTCGAGCACCTGGCCGACGTTCATACGGCCGGGGACACCCAGCGGGTTGAGAATGATGTCAACCGGGGTGCCGTCCTCGAGGAAGGGCATGTCTTCGACCGGGAGGATCTTGGACACAACGCCCTTGTTACCGTGGCGGCCTGCCATCTTGTCACCAATGGTGATCTTGCGGCGCTGGGCAACGTAGACGCGAACCGTCTGGCGCACGCCGGGGTTGAGATCGTCTTCGTCGTCGTTGAATTCACGAACGCCAATGACGATGCCTTCTTCACCGTGGGGAACACGCAGCGAGGTATCACGAACCTCGCGAGCCTTTTCACCGAAGATGGCGCGCAGCAGGCGCTCTTCGGAGGTCAGTTCGGTTTCACCCTTCGGGGTGACCTTACCGACGAGAATGTCACCAGCGGTAACCTCGGCGCCGATGCGAATGATGCCGCGCTCGTCCAGGTCCGCGAGGGATTCCTCGGAGACGTTGGGGATATCGCGGGTGATTTCTTCCTCACCGAGCTTGGTTTCGCGTGCGTCGACTTCGTACTCTTCGATGTGAATCGAGGTGAGGACGTCCTCTTCAACAACGCGACGGCTCAAGATGATGGCGTCCTCGTAGTTGAGGCCTTCCCACGACATGTACGCAACCAGCAGGTTCTTACCCAGTGCGACTTCACCATTGTCGGTGGCGGGACCGTCGGCGAGCACGTCGCCTTCTTCCACGCGCTGGCCTTCGTCAACAATTACGCGCTGGTTCGTGCAGTTACCGGGGTTGGAGCGCTCGAACTTCTCGAGGCGGTAGGTGTCGCGTCCGCCTTCATCCGTGGTGACGACAACCAGGTCTGCCGAGACCTCGGTGACAACACCGGAGTGCTGGGCGATAACCATTTCGCCAGAGTCGTGTGCGGCACGCTGTTCCATACCGGTACCCACGAGCGGAGCTTCCGTGGTGAGCAAGGGCACGGCCTGACGCTGCATGTTCGCGCCCATGAGGGCTCGGTTTGCATCGTCGTGCTCGAGGAAGGGGATGAACGCGGTTGCCACGGACACCATCTGGCGAGCAGAAACGTCCATGTAATCCACGCGATCACGTGCGATGAGGGTCGGGTCTTCGCCGGCAACACGGCACAGAACCTGCTCATCGATGAAGTGTCCATCAGCATCGACCGGCGAAGAAGCCTGTGCGATGAAGTGGCCCTTTTCGTCATCGGCGGTCAGGTACTCGACTTCGTCGGTGACCTGTCCGTTGCGGACGATACGGTAGGGGGTTTCGATGAAACCGAAGGGGTTGATGCGGGCGAAGGTTGCCAGCGAACCAATCAGACCAATGTTCGGGCCTTCAGGGGTTTCAATCGGGCACATACGACCGTAGTGCGAGGGGTGAACGTCACGAACCTCCATGGAGGCGCGGTCACGAGACAGACCACCAGGACCCAGAGCCGACAGACGACGCTTGTGCGTGAGGCCAGCCAGGGGGTTGTTCTGGTCCATGAACTGCGAGAGCTGCGAGGTTCCGAAGAACTCCTTGATTGCAGCCACAACAGGACGGATGTTGATCAGGGATTGCGGCGTGATGGAGTCCGTTTCCTGAGTAGTCATACGCTCACGAACGGTACGTTCCATACGTGCAAGGCCCGTACGCACCTGCGCCTGGATGAGTTCGCCCACGGCGCGGATACGACGGTTTCCAAAATGATCAATATCGTCAGACTCGACGCGAACCTCGACGGGCTCACCGTGACGGACGCCTGCGAAGGTCTTCTCACCGGCATGCAGGGCAAGCAGGTACTTGACGGTCGCAATAATGTCACCGATGGAGAGCACCAGTTCGGGGCTATCGGCCGGGGTGTCAACAGCCAGCTTCTTGTTGATCTTGTAGCGGCCGACCTTTGCCAGGTCGTAACGCTTGGGATCGAAGTAGAAGTTGTGCAGCAGAGCCTCAGCGGCTTCAACGTTTGCGGGTTCGCCCGGACGCAGCTTGCGGTAGATATCGGTCAGCGCCTCGTCGCGGGTACGAACGGTGTCCTTCTCGAGGGTCTCAAGAAGCACCGGGTAGGCGGCGAAGTGCTCGCGAATTTCGGCCTCGGACAGGCCAAGAGCCTTGAGGAAGTGCGTCACCGACTGCTTACGCTTACGGTCGATGCGCACGCCCACGGCGTCACGCTTATCGATTTCAAACTCGAGCCATGCACCACGGCTGGGGATGATCTTCGCGTTGAAGATTTCCTTGTCGGATGCGCGATCCGAGGTCCGCTCGAAGTACACGCCCGGCGAACGGACGAGCTGCGAGACAACGACACGCTCGGTGCCGTTAATGATGAAGGTGCCACGGGGGGTCATGAGCGGGAAATCGCCCATGAAGACGGTCTGTGACTTAATTTCGCCCGTGTTGTAGTTCATGAACTCGGCGGTCACGTACATGGGTGCCGAGTAGGTGTAATCCTTAGCCTTCGCTTCTTCAACGGAGTACTTCGGTCGTTCCAAGCGGTGATCGCGGAACGAAAGAGACATGGTACGAGCCACGTCTTCAATCGGCGAGATCTCTTGGAAAATTTCTTCAAGACCGGAGACATCCGGAACATCTACGCGTCCAGCAGCCTTTGCGGCATCCACGCGTGCTTTCCATGCATCGTTTCCCAGCAACCAGTCAAAGCTTTCGGTCTGCAGGCCGAGCAGATTCGGTGCCTGCAGAGGCTCGCGGAGCTTAGCGAAAGAAATGCGGTTCTTGGGCTGGTTGGCAGTGTTGGTACTTGCAGCCAACGGGGGTCCTTCCCTGCGTTTTCATTGCGCGCACACGCTTTTCGACCCATTAACTGACACCGTCCACATCCGCCCAGCGCCTATTACAGCGAATGGATACGGGTCACCTCGGGCACAATAAAGCGCAAATACTCATCATAGGCACAGGGATATAGGGGCGCAATGCTCGACGGACAATATGTCCAACCTCACGTTCAGGTTGCCCCCAGAACTACTTCAGCGTAGAAACGCTTCCAGTGCCCCAAGTCGGGCTTGAACCGACGACCCACGGATTATGAGTCCGCTGCTCTGACCGACTGAGCTATTGGGGCGTAGAAAGTTTAACGCGAAGTATTGCCTTCAGCGCAACACGAGCCCCGCAGCCCCCTACTTACTTGAGGACAACAACGACGTCAGGATCCCCCGTCTGCGTTTGAACAACTCGAGAGATTCCCAAGACATTCGCGACCTCTTCGGCGGTGGCTTTGAGGTTGGGGTCCTCGTAGTAGACGGTCGTAACTTCGGTATCCCAGCCACGCGCATTTGCGGCGCTTGCACCATCGAAACCGGCGTTAGTCAGTGCAGAAACCTTCTGCGCAGCAAGACCTTGAGTTCCGGTTCCGTTCAGCACGGAAATCTTCGCGGAGTGACGCACCGGGATGCTCGGCGAGGGAGAGGGTGTCTCACTTGTCGTCGCCGACGCGGAGGGCGAGGCGGTGGCCTCGGAAGAAGGAGAAGCAGAGGGAGTGGTCGCGCTTGCGCTGGCAGATGCCGTCGCAGTGACGCTGGTCGTAGCCTTCGGCTGCGAGCCACCCGAGGTCAGGATGTGGCTGATCCCCCATGCGGCCGCGGGAACTATCACCAGCACTGCCAGGAAGGGCCACACGCTCTTCCAACGCGAGGGCTGCTGAAGGTGCATGCCCTGGGGCATGTCTTCGCCGGCGCGGTCAAATTCATCCTTTGGATACTGAGAAGTCACGGTTTCAGAGTAGCGAAAACACTATCCCCGCGCATACTCCCTCCCCGCGTGGCTGAGATTTCCCCATTTCAACCGATTGACGAGGCCGCGGCTGGGCAAGCCGGCGGCTACAGTAGGTCCGTGGAATCTTTGGATCGAGTGATTGACCCCTCGTGGGCACGTGCACTAGCCCCGGTTGAAGACAAAATTCACGAGTTGGGTGCGCAGCTGCGCGCTGAAGTCGAGGCCGGGCATGGGTATCTTCCCGCCGGAAGCGATGTTTTGCGGGCTTTCACCTACCCCCTGGATCAGGTGAAAGTCCTCATTGTCGGCCAAGACCCCTACCCCACTCCCGGGCATGCGATGGGCCTCAGTTTTTCTGTTGCACCCGGCGTTCCTTTCCCAGCCTCGCTGCGCAATATCTTTAAGGAACTCACCACCGACGTGGGGGTGCCCATGCCAACCAGCGGGGATCTGACCCCTTGGTCGAGGCAAGGGGTGTGCCTCCTCAACCGCGTGTTGACAGTTCGCCCCGGACAGGCTGGCTCTCATCGGAAGATGGGATGGGAAGAAGTCACCTCGCGGGCCATTGATGCTCTGGTTGAGCGCCGCGATTCCTCGGGGAATCGTCTTCCGCTGGTTGCAATCTTGTGGGGACGAGATGCGCAGTCCCTGCGCGAGCAGTTGGGAGATACTCCCGCGATTGAGTCTGTGCATCCTTCTCCCCTGTCAGCCAGGCGTGGTTTCTTTGGCTCGAGGCCGTTTAGCCGCGCAAACGCGCTGCTTGAGCAGCAGGGGGCAACAGCGATTGATTGGCGGCTTCCCTAAGGCGGCGCGTTCAAAGTCGCCACTCAGCGAAAAGGGGCGCCCGCGTACTCTGCGCGGGCGCCCCATCTCTGTAGAGTTCTAGCGATTACTGCTTGATGAAGCGGAAACGCTGAGCCTTTGAACCGTTGTATCCGTAGGTCTGCAGAGGTGTCCCATCAGCATTTCGCCCGCCCTCTAGGTCGAGGAAAAGCAAGGGAGCAACAGCGGATGCAATGGCCAGATCACCGTTGTCGGTCTCGACGACCATCCATTTCTGCGCATGAGTACCGTTTGCAGGTTGTTGAGTCACCTTGGTCCCGAAGGCTTTGCTAGCACCGTAGACATCCAGCACCTTCCCTGAGCCAACATTCGTCAAAATGACATAGCCCTGAGCATCGTGACTGACACGCCACTTTTGCGCTGAACTACCATTCGCCGAATAGAGCCACACGCGTGCGCCGGCGTCCTGTGACGCCCACTGAACATCCAAACGCTTTCCGGGAGCGGCAATCGGTTCAATCTCGTAAATCCCATCTTTGACAAGGCCACGCGTTGCATCGGCGGCATCATCAAAACGACTGATGGGGTCGTTGAGCTTGTCGAGGCGCCACTGCTGAGCGGTCGTGCCATTTGCAAGGTAACCGTCAATGACTCTGCCATTTTGAGCAATAGCGGCACTGAGGTCGACGACCAATCCTGTTCCCACATTGCGAAGCATGTAGGCCCCGCCCGTGACCGAAGTGATCACCCACTTTTGATTCGGGTTGTTCAGATCTGTTGTCCAGAGCTGAAGTTGGCGGCCCGGAATGGGCGTCCCATCTGTACTATCCAGGGATTTATTCGACCAGACATTTTCGAGGCGATAGTAGCCATCGGCGTCACGGGAGATCTTCCAGATTTGGTCGTGGAATCCATAGTTGGTCCACAAATGAACCTTTGCACCGTTATCCAAAGAATAATTTGCAAGAGCCATAATCATGTCAGGGTTCACGACACTGGAAATCGAGTAGTAACCCGGGGCAATATCTGCCTGTCCCTCCGCACTTACCGATGGCTTCGTCGGGATAAACGCGAAGGTCTGAGCGTCTGAGCCATTGGCCGTCCACAGTTGGACGTTTGCACCGGAGAATCGCCCTCCCGCCGAGATATCAAGGACAATCGACGGATCCAAGGCGGAAACAATGGTGATACGTCCCTTGTCACCGGTCATGATCTTCCACTTCTGTGCGCGGCTTCCATTACCGCTCCACTGTGCGACATTCGTTCCGGGGCGAGATGACCCCCACTGCGCGTCAAGGACTTTACCCGAGGCGACGTTAGTAATGGTCGCAAACCCCTCAGAGTCATAAGAGACCCGCCACTTCTGAGCACCACTCAAGTTCGCGTTCCACAGCTGGACATTCGCGCCATCATTTCGGCTCGCCGCCCAAACATCGAGCACTAGGTCATCTGCAAGCGCGGATTTAATGTAGTACTCGCCCGCTTCAACCGACGACTTAGCACCCACACCGTTTTGGACGCGGATCTTTTCGAAGGAATTGCCGTTCTTCTTGTAGTAGATAATGACGGAGTCTGTCGCATCCCACAGCGCGTGGGTGTAGCCTTCCTTGGCGCTGATTGAGTCAGAGAATTCGACTTGGTAGCAGGTGTGACCGCCTGGGCACAGTTTCTTCAGCCCCTCTTCGGCCTTGTCCATGGGAACGATCCAGTATTCAAGACCGCGGTAGGGTGAAGCCTCGGATTCCATTGCCTTGGTCTTCGTCAGGTTGAAGACACCTTTCGCTTTGCCCGGCTGTGTGCTGGCAAAGGTTGATGACTCATACCCCGCAACATCAATGCCCGGATTGAAGAACAGGATGAGCTCCGCAGCGATTGAGGCATCCACATCGGTCATTTCAAGGCGCTTGAGCTCATCTTGCTTAGCGGTAGAAAGCTCGGTCGGGGTCGCAGGATGTCCCTTGTAGTAGTAGAGGTAGCGATCCCCGTAGTAGCTTTGCGTGAAGCGCGCATAGTCTTCGAAGCCAGTCTCCTGCTTCAGGTGGGTTCCAAGCATGAGCATGACCTCTTTGCCCTGTTTCTCAGCTTCGCTGAAGTAGCCGTCATTGAAGTTGTAGAGGGCCTTGAACTGAGCTGTCGCTTCAGCAGAGGGCGCGATATTGGTCTTGAGCAGAGCCGAGATATTGACGGCCTTGACCTTGGAAGAGCTCTGAACTTCCTTGGCGAAAGCGTCTGCGTCTCCAGGCGAGCTGAGCAGTTTCGGCCGGGAGAGCCACCACTGTGCATTCGGTTCAGAATCAACCATTGCCCACAAGTAGGGCGACATCTCCCAGGTGCTATCGGCAGGGTACTCGGCACGCCCCTTGGCATAGGTCTTTGCCTTCAGTTCTTTCCACTCACGCACCAAGCGTTCGTGTGCCCCCTGGGGATTTCCGTCGTTATAGACATCGGGGAACTTCACGTAGGAGTATGCGCCGTCAGTGATCAAACGGATCGTGTAGCGATCCTGCGGGATTTTATTCGCGTAAATGACCTTCTGGACAACGTTGACGAAGACGTCAACGACGTAGAGGTTGATCGTCGAGGAGGGGTCTAATTCGCGTAGGTCGCGCACGTAGTCGGCGACGATGTCGATGCGATCACGGAACTGCTGCGAGGCCTCGTCGAAGCCACCGGGTTGGAGGGCGATTTCCTTTTCGGACAGGTAGGGAAGCCCGTAAACGCCGTAGTTATCAGCCTCGGGCCCGGGCAGCGCCTTCCAGTTGTAGGCGTTCGGGCGCTCAAACATCGCGATTACCGGACCGGATTTCCGAATCGAGTTTTCTCCCCACAAGTTCAAGGAGAACATTGCTACGGGCAAGGTCGCGCTGACCGGTGCGATGTTGTAGCTATCTGCAGTCACGCCAATAGTTTGATTGGACAGAGCGCGAACAGTGTTCCCGTTCTTTTCCAAAGTAACCGAAGCAGTAAATTTTCCGAAGGTCCCAAAGTCAAGGGAGTAGTTTCCCTCCTGCACCTGGGCGAGGGGAATCTTCTTGTCGATCTCGCGAGTGACTTTTCCGCGGTAGTTCATCGTCGCGCGAAGGTGAACAGTATCCGCATTGGCTGCAATATCATCTGCGGCGTCATCAGCGACGCGTACTCGCACCTGGGTGGTGTTCCTTTGCGGCTCAAGAAGGATTTCCGAGGCGGCAGTTGAGCGAGCAACGCGCCTGCTTTGGGTGGTGGGCGTGGGAGTGTCTTCAGGTGCCGATGACGCGCTGGCTTCAGGAGCGGCAGTCGGCGAGGCTTCAGAAGGCTGCGAAACCGTCTGCGTCGTATGTGGTGCCGTCGGTGTTGCGTCAGTGGAGGGAGCCGTAGGAGCGGCCTGTGCGGGAAGTACGGCGGTTCCGACTCCAAGCGTGGTGGAGAGCAACGTTGCAATGAAAATGCGCCGGAGGGTGCGCTGGCGCATCGAAGGATATACACGGTGCATGAGAAGTAAACCCATCTGTCGTGAAAAGCTCAGGTGCCAATTGGGGGCGCACCTTTGCGTAGGCTTGATGGACAGTTGCGAGTTTACCGAGCCAAGGGAGCATTTGTTGCTTCGACAACCCAAATTTATTAGATTCAAAAATGTTTTGAAAGCTTGAAAACACAGGGGAAAGACAGGAGTCAGTTTCCCGGATTAAAAATGGATACCTCTCTATCCAATCGGTCCACCAGTAGCGTCCTGCATAGTGGAGTAGGTTATTCGAGCGCTCAATCCTTCCGCGCGCGGTGCGCGGCGATGCGAGAAGGGCCGAGGGCTAGCTGCAGAGGCTACCGAAGAAACCGCGTTTCTTCTTGGCGGCGGCGTACTCCTCTTCGGTATGGTCCTTATCGCACCACTGATCCGGGGGCACTTGTTCCCTCACCGCGTCGATGTGCTTGCCGCAGCCTTTCCAGGTGGTCTTTCCGCATACTTCACAGGTAGTGGGTCGACACATGATTGTCTCCTTCGTTGATCGGGCCTCGAATCCGTCAGCGGATCCGCTGCATGGTGTGATGAGGTTTTTCTAAGCGGGCTGATTGCTTTGTCGCATCAGCCTAGCCGGAGGAACAATTGCTCGAGTTCTTCGATCGAGATGCTCCCGGTTTTGACTAGAGATTCTTCCGCTTCGGGTGTCGGCGCATCATCGTTTTCGAGGATGGAATCCTCGATCGCGCACTGCGACATGATCGTCGCAACCGCGAGGTAGCTAGCGCGTTTTATCGCGGAGTTAACAGCCGCAAACTGGGTCAGCACGTCCCGACAGTTCGCATCTCCACTCTCAATGTGGTCGATGAGGCTGTCGAGCTGCCCGCGAGCACGCTTGAGGCGATTGATGACCTGCTTGCGCGTCGTCATGAGCGTCCTTCCCCCGTGACGAGGACGGCCTCGGCCCGATCGCCGAGCCACGCGCGCAGCGTCTGGATGCCGCCCGACAGCATGGTGACGTTAAAGCCCGCGTGGCACACGATGCGGTAGCCGATCCAGGAGCGCACGCCCGCCGCGCACATGACAACGAAAGGCTGGTCGCCGACCTTCTCATCGACCCAAGAGCGGACTTCATCGAGGCGGTCGCGCAGCTGGGTGTGGGGGATGTTCAGGGAGTTCGGCATGTGCCCGGCCGCGTATTCCCCCACCGTGCGTACGTCGAGGACTGGCATGTCCTCGGTCAGAGCGTCCGGACCGGTGAGGATGAGTTCGCCGGCCAGTACGTTGTGCGCGACCATGCCAGTCTGGTTGACGGGGTCCTTGGCCTGGCCGTAGGGCGGGGCGTATGCGAGGTCCAGGTCGATGAGGTCCGTCGCCTTCAGGCCAGCCCGCATGGCGGTCGCAATGACATCGATGCGGCGGTCCACGCCGTCGGCACCCACGGCTTGCGCGCCGAGAATCTGTCCGCCGGTACCGACATGCATGAGGATGTGCACGGGCTTGGCGCCGGGAAAATAGCCCGCGTGCTGGTTAGCGTGCGTGTGCACCGTGAAATACTCCGCGCCCGAGGCATCGAGGGCCTGGCGGTTAGCGCCGGTCATGGCGGCG
>CALLSD010000055.1 GCA_938014245.1 uncultured Actinomyces sp. | reverse complement strand
AAGACGATGTTCTAGCGGGAATGACAGCGGTTATCACAGTTCGTTTCCCAGAACCACAGTTCGAAGGCCAAACCAAGGAAATCTTGGGAACACCGCAGATTCGTACGGTTGTTGCACGCGTTGTGGGGGATTGGCTCGAGAGTAAGTTTGCTTCGTCCAAGCGTGACGATAAGCAACAGACCAGTGCACTTCTCGAGAAGGTTGTCGGTGAGATGAAGGCGCGTGTCTCTGCGCGCATTCACAAAGAAATTTCCCGGCGGAAGAATGCACTTGAAACGTCTTCTCTTCCTGCGAAACTCGCGGATTGCCGTTCTGAGGACGTTGAACAGACCGAGCTCTTTATCGTGGAGGGCGATTCTGCCCTTGGCACTGCAAAAGCTGCAAGGAATTCGCAATATCAGGCGCTTTTTCCCATTCGAGGGAAGATTTTGAACGTCCAAAAGGCTTCAACTGCAGATATGTTGGCGAACGCTGAATGCGCGAATATTATCCAGGTGATCGGAGCGGGCTCTGGACGCACCTTTGATATTGAACAGGCGCGGTACGGCAAGGTCATTTTGATGACTGATGCTGACGTTGATGGGGCGCACATTCGCACTCTGCTCCTCACCTTGTTCTTCCGCTATATGCGACCGATGGTTGAAGCTGGCCGGGTCTATGCTGCGGTACCTCCTTTGCACCGCATCGAGGTAGCGGGTAAGGGACGCAAATCTCGCGAGTTTATTTATACCTATTCAGAAGAGGAACTTCACCGTCAGCTTGCCGCTCTTCGCAAGGCAGGCCGAAGCTGGAAAGAACCTATCCAGCGTTACAAGGGCCTCGGTGAAATGGATGCCGATCAGCTAGCTGAAACGACTATGGATAGAGCCCATCGCGCACTTCGCCGAATCACTTTGGCTGATGAGGCTGCCTTGCGTCAGGCTGAAGATGTTTTTGAGCTCCTCATGGGACAAGTCGTTGGTCCTCGACGTGACTTTATTGTTGAGGAAGCAGCAGGAATTGATCGCGAGCGCATTGACGCATAGCTCAACGTCCCACTCAAGTGGGACTGAAGGCCCGTAATCCCGTAGAATATGTGCATGACTGGACTTGCGGAGCGTTTAAAACCGCCCGCGCTCGTCTCTTTTCCAGGTTCTCACCTTGGTCTGCGTTGGCGGTCTCTGATTCCTTCGGATCTTGGGGCTGTCGCTGAGCTGATTCGTCAGGTTGAGAAAGAAGATGACGCGATTTTCAGGACATCGTCGAAAGAAATCGCTGACCTGGCATTAGGACAGTGCGGTGCTGCACCCCTCGAA
>CALLSD010000054.1 GCA_938014245.1 uncultured Actinomyces sp. | reverse complement strand
CGAATCGTTCCATAAACGTCATTCGCCCTGTCGAGACGACTCGCTGAACAAAAGCCTATATTTCAAAGGGGTCGTTCCGTAAGCTCTTTTGAAAGCCTCGCTGAACTTTCCCGCGTTAGCGAATCCCACGGAGTGCGCAATTGCGGCAACCGAGTCGTCTCCTGTCTCGAGCAAGAGAGCAGCCGTCCGCATTCTCTTCTTGTGGAGGTATTCCGATATGGGGGCTCCGTAAACCCCCTTGAAGCATGTTTTCAACGCGGTCGGCTTGACCCCGAGCTCAGCGGCGATGGATTCGATGCTCTTCCTTTTGGACAGATCTCCCGCAAGAATGCGCTCCGCCTCCTTCGCCAAATCAACCTGGCGTTTCGTGAGGATAGTCGAATCGAAGTCCCTTGCCGGCGCGCCGTCTTCCGCAAGCTTCAGCAGAAGCTGCGCGATGCCTATGCGGGCAGAGGCGTCTTCCGCGAATCGGCGGGGCTCGAATATGGTTAAAAATGCTCGTTCCGTCGCGTCGTCGCTCCTTTTCGTCCAGCTTCGCATTTCCGGCGTGCTCAGCCGTGCGACGACGGCGGCAAGATCGATACCCGCCTCCACGAAGAGCCGAGGAGGCGTGTTGAGACACGATGGATGGATGAAAATCTCGACCCCTTGGTAGAACCCGCAAGGGAATGAGAACTCCGATGCCGTCGACGTCTTCACGGAGAGCTCGCCTGGCCCCAGATAGAAGCTCCTGCCGTCGTTCATGGAGACCTCTAATCGGCCTGCGATGCAGTAGTTGAGCTTCACACCCTCGCCGATGCCTTTGGTCGACATCTTGAACCCGGATGACTTCATACAGTGTTTCATCACCAGGATCCCCTCGATCGATTCCATCATTTCCGTGAATCCGCCCTCGGGATACGAAATCATCGCCCTTTCCCCTTTGAACACCACCTCGAAGGGGAGCGAAGGTGTGCGTTCCAAGGTCTGCTCTATATGGTCAAGTATGCGCAAGACTGCTCCAAGCGTCCGAAATGCTCGTTCCGTCGTACAGTATATCGCAAACAGTTAGCCAAGGTTTACCTTTATACCAACGTTGCGTTAAGGAGGTCGGCCTCATGGCTCACAAAGAGAAGAAAGGTTTGGGCGGGGTTCTGTCCCGCTCGGGGGTCCCGCTTTCTGGCGTGGCGCCCGGCGTTGCGCTCGCGGTGCTGGCGGCATTGCTGGAAACCGTCCCTGTTTTTGCGGTGTTCTTCGCGCTCTCGGCGCTCGCGGGCTTGCCGTTGCCGGCATGGTTCCCGGCATCTGCATCGGCGCTTGCCGTCTGCGCGACCGCCGCCGCAGTCGGCGTGGCGGGAAGCCTCCTTCTGTCCTTCGCCTCATCGATGCTGTGCCACAAATTCGCGTTCCGCGCAATCTGCTCCGTTCGCATCGGCCTCGTCGAGCATATCAAGCGCCTGCCGATTTCGTACTTCAAGAAGAACGCGTCGGGCAAGCTCGTGCAGGTCGTCCAGACCGACGTAGACCAGCTGGAAGGCTTCATCGCCCACCAGCTCCCTGATTTCGCGAGCACCGTCGCGCTGCTCGCCCTTCTCGTCGCCAGCATGGTGTCCTTCGACGCCCTGCTCGCCCTCGCCGCCGTGGCAGTGCTGGCAGTGGGATTCCTGGGGCAGTTTGTGCCCATGGTCAAACTACTAAAATCAGGCGCCATGAAGGAGAACTTCGACGCCCTTGAGCGCATCAGCTCCGCGGCGACGGAGTACGTCCACGGAATGCCCTCGATCAAGATGTTCGGCCAAACACCCAAATCCTTCGCCGGCTTCCAGGACGACATCGAGGCGTACCGGGACTTCACCTCGGGCATGAGCCGCCAGGTAGGAGTCGGTGTGACGTTCTTCCGGTCGGTCGTCATCTCGGTGGCGACGTTTCTGGCGCCTCTCGTCGTGGCGATTTTCTCCGCCGATCCGGCGAGCCCCGATCTGGCTGCAACGGCGCTTTTCTTCCTGGTGTTCGCCCCGGCAGCCGCGATGCCCGTTTGCAAGCTGCGCTCGTTCTCCGAGGGCATGAATCTGCTCTCGGAGTCGGTCAGCCGCATCGCTGCGGCGTTCGAAGAGGAGCCACATCGGGCAGCGGGCAGCCGCGAGCTGCAAGGGTTCAGCGTCGAGTTCGACCACGCTTCCTTCGCCTACGGCGACGCCCCCGTCCTCTCGGACGTGAGCTTTACGGCGCGCGAAGGGGAGCTCACCGCGGTCGTGGGGCCCTCCGGATCCGGAAAGTCTACCGCAGCGCAGCTCGTGTGCGGGTTCTGGATCCCGACGGAAGGGCGGGTTCGCATCGGAGGGGAAAGCGTCGCCTCGTTTTCCGAGGGCGAGCTGTCCAGCCTCGTCTCCTTCGTGTTTCAGGAAAGCCACGTGTTCTCAATGAGCGTAGCGGACAACATTCGGCTCGCCCGTCCCGAAGCGAGCGACGAAGAGGTGGCGCAAGCCGCCCGCGCCGCGCGTTGCACAAGCTTCATCAAGGCTTTGCCGGACGGCATGGACACGGTAATCGGCGATGGCGGCGTCGGACTTTCCGGCGGCGAGCGGCAGCGCATCGCGATAGCGCGCGCGTTCCTGAAAAACGCGCCCATCCTGGTTCTTGACGAGCCCACGTCGGCGATGGATGCCGACACCGAACGCGAGGTGCAGATGGCGCTTGCGAGCTTGGCTGAAGGGCGCACGGTGATCATGGTCGCGCATCGGCTTTCCACTGTTGTCGGGGCGGGCAACATCATCGTCCTAGACGGCGGCAAGGTGGTCCAGCAAGGCACGCACGAAGAGCTCCTGTCCGAGAACGGAATGTACCGGCGCCTGTGGGAGGCGTCCGTCGAATCGGCGTCGTGGGACGCCGGGAGGTGATGGGAAATGGGTATGATCGACAGCATTTCGTGCGGCCAGGCGCGCAGGCTCGCGAAGCCGATAGCCCTGACCACTACGGCAAACATCGTCGAGCTGGCGCCGTTCGCATTTCTGACCCTCGTCGTCGCCCAGATCGTGTCGGGTGCTGCGGATATCGCGGCGATGTGGGCGGCGTGCGCGGCGATGGGGGTGCTCCTCGTCGCCACCTTCGTCGTGGAGCACTTCGCGATCAACGCCAGCTTCTCCGATGGCTACAAGGTTTCCGCGGAAAGCAGGACGCGGTTTGCCGAGCATATACGCAAGCTTCCGCTGGGGGTTCTCGACGAAGGAGGGCAGACGCGCCTGACCAACACCCTCATGAGCGACATCGCCGTCACCGAGCGCGGGATGACGCACGTGCTTCCCCAGGTGGCAAGCGGAATCGCCATCATCTTCATCGCCTGCGTGGTGCTCGCTTGCGTCGATTGGCGCCTCGCCGCCGCCTCGCTGCTCGGCCTGCCGCTCTCCATTGTCATTCTGGCGGCAGGGCGCAACCTTCGCGAACGCAGGGACGAGCGGCTTTCGGCGGCTCGCGTGGAGGTGGCGTCGAGCTTGCAAGACTTCTTCTACGGCATAGAGCCCGTGAAGGCGTCGGGCGAAGCCGAGCCCGTCATGAACCGCGTGCGCTCCGCATGCGAGGCCTACCGCGATGCCTGCATCGACCAGGAGCGCGTGACCGGGGCGCTGAACCATCTATCCGGCATCGCGCTCAAAGCGGGGCTTCCGGCCACGCTCGCCGTTGCGGCCGCTCTTGTGGGAACCGAGATCGACCCGCTGGTGCTCGTCTTGTTCCTCATGGTGGGAACACGTATGTACGATCCTCTATCCGCCGCAATCATGAACTGGGCGGAGCTCGAGACGTCCGCCCGCGCAGGTCAGCGCGTTCTCGAGGTTTTGGAGCAAAAACCGCTTCCCGGAAGCGGGGGTATTGAGGGCACGGAGCTTTCGATGGAAGGTGTCGGCTTTACGTACCCGGGATCCGACTCGGCGGCGCTCGAGGGCGTGAGCATTCTTGCCCGCACAGGCTCGCGAATCGCCGTTGTGGGGCCGTCGGGCTCGGGCAAGTCCACTTTGCTCAAATTGGCGGCGCGCTTCTACGACCCGGCGAGCGGGGCAGTGAAGCTCGGCGGGGCCGACATCTCCCATGCCTCGCCCGAGTCGTACTACGAGAACGTGTCGATGGTGTTCCAGGACGTCTACCTGTTCAAGGACACCGTGGAGAACAACATCCGCTACGGGCGCGAGGACGCCACCCACGAAGAGGTTGTCGAGGCGGCCAAGGCGGCGCGCTGCCATGGGTTCATCGAAGCCCTGCCGCAGGGATACCAGACGCCTGTCGGCGAACGCGGGTCGACCCTTTCCGGCGGCGAGCGCCAGCGCATCGCGATAGCGCGGGCGATCCTGAAGAACGCGCCCGTGGTGCTTTTGGACGAGGCGACGAGCGCGCTCGACCCCATCAACGAGCGCGAGGTGCAAAAGGCGCTGGGTGCCCTGTTGCGGGGCAGGACCGTCGTCATGGTGGCTCACAGCCTTCGCAGCGTTCGCGGCGCCGACGAGATCGCCGTGCTCGAACGGGGGCGCATCGCCGAACGGGGAACGCACGATCGCCTCATGGAAGAGGGAGGGCTCTACGCGAGCTTCTACCGCCTCCAAGAGGATTCCGAAAACTGGAAGATTGTCTAGCACGCAAGAGAAAGGAATGCCCAATGGAAAAGAACGGAACCCAGGTTCGCGACACGAGAGGCGCAAAAGGAAGACGGAGCGCGTCGAAATCCCGACGGCTCGTGTCCGCGGGAGTGTGGATAGCGCTCTATTTCGTCGTCTTCGTCATCTTAGGTTCGGTCTGCATGCCCATACCGCCCCTCTACCTCGTGATGCCTGCGCTCATCGCCTTTGTCGCCGCGCCTGTGTTCAGCATGCTCGTGGCAAAGGCGCCCGTCCACGGTCCGGTTTTCATCGCCGCCGTCCTGCCGTGCGCGTTCCTCATGCTCCAGGGGAACATCTGGGTGGTAGGCCTCACCGGGGTCTTGGCGGGGGTCCTCGCAGAGTTGTGTCTAGGAGTCGGGAAGTTCGAAAACAGGAAGTGGAATCTGGCAGCATACGTGCTGTTCACCCAGAACCTGTTCGGAGGATTCCTGCCCATCTGGATCATGCGGGACCTGTATTTCGAGAAGACGGCGGCGATGGGGGCGGAGTTCTGCAACGCTTTGGCGACCCTGACGCCCACGTGGGTGCTCTTCACGCAGGTCGCCCTCGTCGCCGTCTGCGCGGTTGCGGGATTCTTCGCCAGTCGCGCCCTGTTCAAGAAGCATTTCGAGAAAGCCGGCGTGGTTTAAGATGCGCGGTTTCCCGGCGCCCCTTGTAAGAATAGACCTCCGGGCGAAAGCGGTGGCTCTCATCGCGATGAACGCGGTACTGTTCCTGTCCACATCGCTTGCGGTCGAGGTGTGCCTCATGAGCTTCGCAATCGCGCTTTCCGTGTTGTGCGGCCGCATTGTATCGACTGCGCGCTTTACAGCGGCCTTCGCCATCCTCGTGGCCGTTGAGCTTGCCGTGGTGCCAGTTTTTGGAGGGTTTCTCGGCGGGCTCGTCATGTTCGTGGCGGTCCTCGTCCGCAAGATTCTCCCCGTCCTCTCCGTGGGACTTCTCATCATCGCCACCACCGAGGTGAGCGAGTTTCTCGCGGTTGCCGCGAAGCTCCGGGTTCCCAGGGCCGTGACCGTGCCCCTCTCGGTCGTCTTCCGCTACTTCCCCACGTTGAGGCAAGAGTGCTCGGATGTGCGGGACGCTATGAGGATGCGGGGGATCAACCTGTCGTTCGAGCACGTCGTCGTGCCCGTCATGATGTCCGCCGTCAACGTGAGCGACGAGTTGTCCGCCGCCGCCCTGTGCCGCGGCATCAACCGACCCGGGAAGCACACGTGCCTTCGTGATGCCAGGATGTCGTTCGTCGATTGGGCCGTCGTGGTCATCGCCTTGTTATCGGTTGCGGTCATATGCGCGCTCAAGCTCCAGGGGGTTTTGTGATGATCGAGTTCAGCCATGCGACGTTTGCCTACGAAGGTTCCAGCACCCCGGCCTTGAGGGATTTCTCGCTTTGCGTTGACGCCGGGGAGTGCGTGGTGCTTTGCGGGAAGAGCGGGTGCGGGAAGTCAACCGCCTTGCGCCTCGTGAACGGCATGATCCCGAATTTCTACGACGGTTCTCTCTCCGGATCCGTCTCGGTAGCCGGGAGAGACCCCTTCGAATGCGAGATATGGGAGCTGGCGGGCATCGTCGGGACCGTGTTCCAGAATCCCCGCACGCAGTTCTACGCCACCGACACGACGTCCGAGGTGTCTTTCGGCTGCGAGAACATGGGGCTTGCGCGAGAAGAAATTGCCCGGCGGGTGGACGAGGCATTCGCTCAGACAGGGATCGCGGAACTCAAAGGCCGCAGCATATTCGAGCTGTCCGGAGGAGAGAAGCAGGCGGTCGCGTTCGCCGGCGTCTCCGCGATGTCTCCGAGCGTGTACGTCCTCGACGAGCCCTCTTCCAACCTCGACCTGAGGGCGATAGACGCCTTGGGAACGATCATCGCGAGTCTGAAGCGCCGCGGCGCGACCATCCTCGTCGCCGAGCACCGGCTCGGATACCTCGACGGCGTGGCGGACAGGGCGGTTCTCGTCGAGGATGGGAGGCTCGTCTGCGAGATGTCGCTGGAGGACGTCAGGCGCATGAGCCGCGAGGACCGGGCGAGGACCGGCCTGCGCCCCCTGCGCTGCGAGCTTTCCCGCGGCTTCGAAGGCCGACCGGCGCCCCCGAGGAAAAGCGTTGGGCAAATAACCTGTGCCGACGTGGGTTTCTCCTATCGGGGCGCCTTCGTCCCCGCCCTCGACATCGCCTGCATGGATGTGAGGATGGGAAGTGTGACGGCCGTCCTGGGAAGGAACGGTGCGGGAAAATCGACGTTCTCGCGCTGCCTCGCAGGGCTCGTCAAACCGAATATGGGGAGGTTTCTCAGGGAGGCCCGCCCACTCTCTGAGCGGGAGCGCCTCGCCATGAGCTACGTCGTGATGCAGGACGTGAACCACCAGCTCTTCTGCCCGACCGTGCGCGAGGAGGTTCTGCTCTCCGCCGGCAAGGGCGTCGTATCCGGCCTCGAGGAGATCTTCGGGAGCCTTGATCTCGAAGGTTTGGAGGACAGGCATCCCATGTCGCTTTCGGGAGGGCAGAAGCAGCGAGTGACCATAGCCTCTGCGCTTGCCAGCCGCAAGAAGGTCCTCATCTTCGACGAGCCGACGAGCGGCTTGGACTACAGCCATATGCTCGAGGCCGCCAGCTTGTTCCAAGCCATCGCCAAAAGCGGGATGGCGGTGCTGGTGGTGACGCACGACATGGATCTCGTGGCGGAATGCTGCGATTTCGCGGTCGTGCTGGAAAAAGGGGCTGTTCTGCGGGAGGGCCCGGTCGACGCTGGTTTTATGAGATGGGCGGTCGAGTATTTGCGACGCGGCGTCGCGAACGAAGAAGCAAGAAAGGGAGCGTCATGACTTCCGGGCGCGAGTCCTCCGAGGACTATCTCGAGGCCATCCTGGTGATCCGGCGGGAGCAGAGCATGACGGCCGAATCAGCGGGATCCCCGTACGTCAAGGTACCCCTGCCGATTCAGAACACCTAGGGAAACGCCGTACGGAGACCGCAAAAATGCCCATTGAGTTCGATTTGAGTTTCACAGGCCCCGAAACGGCCCCGTTTCGTCCTCGGGAACAAAAACAGCGCGTCTACTCACTTGGGATAAATCCTTACTCCCATTCCTTCGAATACCGCCCCGTACTTTGCCGTCTTGAAATGCGGGGAGTAAATAGCGAAATCGCAGGTGAAAGGGAGTAAAACGGCAAAGAAAAAGCCTCCGTCCCAACATGGAAACGGAGGCTAGATTATCGTATTTGCTCACCAATGTCGCTGGTAGCTTTGCCGTGGCTCTCGTACGAAACGAAACTTAGCGGAACAGTGCGGCACTCAAAAGTACAGGTCAAAACCCTATCGACCTATTCCCACTCAACTGTTGCAGTTGTCCATTTGGCATTAGTTGATTCCACCTCATACCACCTCGTCCGTCTCGTGCTGCCTCGCTCGAATCATTCTCAAATCAACCGTTGATTCGGACGGAAAGGAATAATTGCACCTTTGCTGGAAAAATACGCTTTGCGGACTTGATTATTCCCCGAAATCCCAGCGGGAGTAATAGCGGGTAGCTTAAAATCGGCCTCTTCTCCCGAATCAGCATCGAACGGACGCCAGATTGATCTTCCTAGGCATACTCTATGCAGGTCCTGAATATACGGCAGCTGGAAAGCTGCAGATACGAGATGTTCCGACGAAAATGATGATTGAGCCCCAGACCAATATAATGACCAACCTTGGCTATTACATCCGAGCCCACGAATTGAACGCCTTTCAGGAAATTATCGACAGCATAGACTAACGCCGCCCGCATATACGGTCGTAGCGCGTCAAGGCTTTCGATTAGCCTGAGCAGACTCCGCCATGTTTGTATTGCCCGTGAAAAAAGAGGTTAGGGCGAGTAAAAGCAAAAAAAGAAATTAGGCCAGCGAAACACGTGTGTCTCAATTTATTGTATGGCCCTCGAGAATCCCCGATACTCTTTGGGTTATCAACAGCCATGGGGCTATCCTGTCCCATCCCTCGACTTTCTTGTTGCGAGGCGTCCTTAGACAATCCCCGCCTTCTCAAAATGCTTTCTCATGATTTTTAGCGAGACGAATGCACCGACAAGGCTCATTACCGCCGTAAGGACAACCATTCCGACGTACATGGGACCCGAGAATATCGCGACGAACTGCGCCATGGTCTCATCGGTGAGTCGCAGTATTTCTTGGCGCT
>CALLSD010000053.1 GCA_938014245.1 uncultured Actinomyces sp. | reverse complement strand
GCTCGTCGGGCTCATAACCCGAAGGTCGTAGGTTCAAATCCTGCCCCCGCGACCAAAAACACGTCCCCTACCTGGCAAAACAGGTGGGGGATTTTTCGTTGCAGGGGAATTTTCCGACCGGAAAGGTTTACTCTGCAGCCTGTTTTCAATCCATAAGAAGGGGTCTGGAAGCTGCTGAAATCACGGCCTTCAGACCCTTATAACTCGTCGAACCGCGGGTCGCAGACATACCTCAATCGCTTGGGGCGGTTCGCCGAGCACGATGGGGAAGCTCACGAGGAGCACAAGGATGATGGTTCCGCCAGGCACACCGAGGCGAAGTCCTTGATGTGATTGACGCCCCTACGAGATCGAGTTTAGACCTCAAGCAAGGCCCGCTGTCCGTCGTGCTTCTTGAGCGTGACGACGCCTGCGATAAGAGTTGTCTGCTATTCGATACGCCAACCCTCGGCCTGCGCGCGCGCCTCCACGAATCTGCGATAGGTGCCTTCTTGGGCCATGAGCTGTGTATGCGTGCCCTTTTGTGCCACCCGTCCATCATCGATGACGAGGATTTGATCGGCATGCTCCACCGTTGTGAGGCGATGGGCGATTACGACAACGGTCTTGCGGTGGGTCAGTTCGGAGAGTGCCTGCTGGACAAGCCTTTCGTTTTCCGGGTCGATTGATGCGGTGGCCTCGTCCAAAATGACGATCGGGGCATCCTTGAGCAATGCTCGGGCAATGGAGATACGTTGACGCTCCCCGCCCGACAGGCTCGAACCGCCCATAGCAACCCTTGTGCCGTAGCCCTGCGGCAGCGCCATGATGAAATCGTGACACTGCGCACGTTTTGCTGCCGCGACCACCATTTCGTGCGTTGCTCCCTCGCATCCGAATGAGATGTTGGCTTCAACGGTGTCGTCGAATAAGTACACATCCTGAAACACCATCGAGAAGTTGCGCAGCAGGCTGTCCACTGTGAACTCGCGCACATCATGGCCACCGATGCGAACAGCCCCCTGGTTCACGTCGTAGAAGCGCGCCATCAAGCTCGACAGCGTGGTTTTGCCCGATCCGGAAGGCCCCACGATGGCCGTGGTGGAACCCTGGGCAATCTCGAAGCTTGCCCCATGAATCACTTCGTGGTCTCCGTAGGAGAAGCACACGTCGTCGAAGACGATGTCGAATCGATCCAGGTGCACATCGCTCCCGCCGCCATCGATAGACTCCGCGTCCCCAATCGCCTGGATGCGATCGAGCGAGTCGTTAAGGTCTGCGAACATATGAGCTGCATCGGAGAGTTTGAGAATGGGCGAGAAGATGGTCGTGGACACCAACGCCACGGCCACGAACATCCAGAGATCTAGCTGGCCTGCCATCAGTGCGGCGCAGGCGATGGCAGGCAGCATGATCGACGAAACCGTGAGAATCAGCCGATGGATGGTGGCTGGTGCAGTAAAACCGTATTCGATTGCGATACGTGCGTCTTTGAGCTCCTCATTTGCGTTGATGTACGGTGCAAGTCCCTCCTCGGTGGCGCCGTAGGACTTAACCGTGCCAAGACCTTCGTACAGTCCGATGACCGCGCTTGACAGATGGTTGGTGGCCGTACGCGCCGCAGGCGTGAGCCGGGCCGCGTTGCGATTGATGACGCTCAGGGTAAACGACACAAGCGCAACGGCGATGACGGCCACGATGCCTGCCGCCGAGCAGACAAACAGAAGCCATACGATGATGATGGCCGCAGTGATATAGCCGCCGAGCGCCGCGTCCACCTGACGCACCGCCTCTAGTTCGACCGTGTTGAGGCTGGTTGTGACTGCGGAAAGGATGTCGCCCGTCCTCGTCTTCTGGAAATAACCCAAAGGAACGCGCTTCAGCACGTTACCGATGTCGAGCCTGGTGGCCGCACCCCGCTCGAAGCCGACGCTTTCCTGCACGCTATCCTTCGCGAACTTCGCAATGGCGCGCGCGATCATGCACGCTCCGATAACGCCAAGCGCCATCCAGGCGATGCCCGAGTCCAGTTCCTGCGCACCGCGGGCATCTTCTATGATTCGGCCGAGTACCCAAGCCGCCACGAAGATGGGCATACAGGTGGCGCACGCGATGACCGTCTCGATGACGAAACCGGCGATCACACGACCCTTCAACCCCCCGACCCAAGACATGATCCTCTTGAACACGCCGATCATCGTGCATCGTCCCTCTCTGTGATACTCGGGGCTCTATCGCCGGAGCCTGCCGCCCAGTCCGCCGCGCCAACATGCGCCTGCCACATATCTTTGTACAGCGGACAGGATTCCAGAAGCTGCGCATGCGTCCCCTGTGCCGTAATACGCCCTCCATCCACCACGCAGATGACGTCAGCCTGCACGATGGTCGAAAGCCTATGTGCAATCACGAGAAGCGTCTTGCCCTGCGAGAGTGCTGCAACGGATTTCTGGATTCGCGCTTCGTTTTCGGGATCGGCGAATGCCGTCGCCTCGTCGAACACGACGATGGGGGCGTCTTTCAGGATGGCCCGAGCTATGCAGATGCGCTGTCGCTCTCCGCCGGAAAGCGCATGACCCGCCTCGCCAGCCGGCGTATCCCAACCCTTCTCCAGATGCGACACGAACTCCTCGCAGCCAGCCGCCTCAATCGCCCCGTGAATCTCCTCGTCTGTAGCAGAAGGCCTTCCTAAGGCCACGTTGTCCCTGAGCGTGCCATCCAGCAGGTAGTCGCTCTGGGAAACGTAGCTCACCAAGCTCGCGAGCTGGGGCAGCGGCATATCGCGGATGTCTTGGCCGCCAATGGCTATACTGCCTGAATCCACATCCCAATGACGCACCGCCAGCCGGGCTAGGGTTGACTTGCCTGAGCCAGACGGCCCGACGAGCGCCACAAACGACCCTTCGGGAATCTTAAGCGACACGCCATGGATTACCTCGACGCCTTCTTCGTAGGAGAATCGCACATCGTTAAAGCGGATGTCCGAACCTGCAACCTGCGCTTCCTGTTTGCGTTGGACCAACTCGGTCAGATTGAGGAAATCGCGCGCATCCGCTATGGCGAATGCAATCAGGTTCATTTCATTGAATGAGGCTCCCGAGTAGGTAATCGGTGCAACTACGGCAAGCGCGAGCATGCAGGCAAGCCCGAATTCGCCTGGCGTGAGCGCCCCTGCCAGATAGAGGAAAACCCCCACGGGTACCACGCCGAAAAGCGTTGTGGGAAGGATAGACGTCGAGGCTGCCGTAGCGACGCGAGCCATCTTCATCCATTCAATGGTGTAAGTCAGGAAGCCCGACACCGCATCGGCGAACTTCTTATATGAGCTCGTAGTCTGGTTGAACGCCTTTACCACGTGAATTCCCTTGATATACTCCACCACCACGGAATTGACGTGATCCTGCCTGGCAAGATAGCCTCCATACATCTTATAGTAGTCGCCGGAACCGATGGCCATGATGGCAAGGCCGATGGGAAGCGTGGCCAAGCACGCCAAGGCAAGCCGCCAGTCAATGAGGATGATCCAGATCGCGATGACGACCGCCAGCAGAAGATTGGCCGAAAGCTCGGGAATCATGTGGGCGAGCGGCACCTCGATTTGTTCGATGCGATCAACCACGGTATCCTTCAGCCTTCCAACGGACTTCGCCTGCGCGGTGCCAACCGATGCATTCGTCAGACGCTTGGCAATAGAGGCTCGTAGCTGGGCCAGGATGGTATAGGCGGAAATGTGAGAATTGATGGTGGACACCGCGAATAACAGCTGTTTGGCAACGTATGCGGCGGCAGAGGTGGCCGTCCACAGCAGCACCGCATCCCACGGAACGGCGCCGTCATTCGGTGCCGAAGCGACAGCGTCGATGATGCGGTAGACGCCGTAATAGGGCACAAGGCCCGAGAACACGCTCAATACAGAGAACAACTCGGCGATCGCCATACGTCCCCGACAATGCGATGCGAACTGCAGCAGGGTTTTCAACCAGCCCTTCGTGTCTTTCTTCTGGCGGACATATTCCTGAGCGGAAGGCGCCGCCTGCGTGTCGGTGGTGCCTCTGTTCTGCTGAACGGCTGCTTCCGTTGTGGATTTCACCTGGCTGATCCTTTCATTCGAAGGTTTCATTGCGCACAAGCGAGCTTGACGCGCTGTTCGCAAGCGCCTTTGCGCGCATGCCTTCATTCGGCGCCGTCATAGAAGAGTGGCGATACTGCGAGGGCGTCTGCCCCATTACCGTCTTGAAGGCCGCAGAGAATTTCGATGGGCTGTTGTAGCCTACGGCAACACCGATGTCGGCAATGGGCTGATTGGTGTCGCGCAGCATTTGGGCGGCACGGTCCATCCGATAGGCTCTCAAATAACCGTAGGGAGGAGACCCGAACACGCCCTTGAAGCAGGTCTTGAACGTGGTGATCGGAAGTCCCACAAGTTCGGATAGTTGCTCGACCGTGTAGGAACGCGCAAGGTTGTCCACTATGATGGACGCGGCTTTTTTCGCCTTCTCCACCTGTGCATGGCTGAAGTACCCCGAGGACTGGTTGTTCTCACGGTATTCAAGTCGGTCCAAGATGACGAGGGTATCGAGCGCCGCCACCTGGGCATAGGTTTTGAACTTGCAACACCCCACGTCGTAGAGCCCGCCGAAGATACGCTCTCCTTCTTCGAAATCATGGATTACGTAGGGCACATGGCCTTGGCAGTACTTAGCTCGCAAGGCTGTCACATCGACCGAAAAGCCGTCGAATGCCTGGACGAATGCGGTTTGACACTCCTTGATATCGAAATCGATGGCAATACTCTGGTAGTGCCTCGTGGGGAAATAATAGGTTCCTGCATGATGCTCGAAGTCGAATATCTTGAAATCGCCTTGCGACATGTAGGAATGCGAGCCTCCCGGCAAGACCTCTTCGATGCGACCTGACTTGCAGTAGTTGACCGACAGATGACCCTCACTGGACGAAAATCTCGAAAAGCACGATGACATGTTGAAGTCGTTGAAGGCGAGGTGCACGCCAGGCATGATGGTCGTGAAGCGCATTATGCCCTCGCCTGTTTCGTTAGAGACGCGGATGATACGTTCGCCACCCACGGTTTCGACGGAAAAACTGGTCTCGGCGTCTATCGCTCGATAGGTCTGCTCCAAGGAGGTATCGGAGCATTCCTTGTCAGTGAAGGTAGAGGCAAGTTGGCTTGTGTCGTAGGCTGCCATGGAGCGCTCCTTTACGGTGCTAGTTCGTGAATACGGGTGCAGCATCGCGCAAGAAGCTCGGTGTCGTGCGAGACGACGACCACGCATGCGCCCTCGGCGGCAAGACGGCCCAAAAGTTCGCTTGTTTCCACCATGTGCCTGAAGTCCAGTCCACTGGTTGGTTCGTCGAACAGCGCGATGGGGCGCCCGGAGAGCATCGCCACTGCAATAGCAAGGCGTTGCTTCTGCCCGCCGGAAAGCGCGAGCGGGTGACGCTCTTCCAACCCAACGAGGTCAAGCAGGGCAAGTGTTTCACGGATTTGCACCTCGTTTTCGCAAGCGAGTTCGCATTCGTTGAACACGCTGTCGGCGAATAGCTGGTGGTTCACATCTTGCATCACCATCGAGCAGGTCTTGATGCGCCGTCTGCGCGTCAAGGGCTCACCGTTCAGAAAAACCACACCCTCCGTGTGCTTCTCGAGACCCGCAAGGCCGCGTAGAAGCGATGTCTTACCCGAGCCGTTCGAACCAACGATGCCCACGATTTCGCCTGGTTTCACATCAAGGGAGATAGGTGCCGACACTGCGGCTTTCTTGCGTATGGTCGCAAAGCCCCGTACCGAAAGACCCGCAGACAGAGGGTGAGCGTCCGCCGAGGGAACCGGCGATATGCTCAGCTGCGGCTCTTGGGAGGGGTTGGTCGCACGCAAGCCCATGGCGGAGCGCTGCTCATCGGCAAGCATCGTGAATTCGCTTGCGGTCATGGTGCGCTTGATCCGCCCATTTTCAAGAAGACAAGCCCTGGTCACAAGGTCGGACAAAAATGCCAGGCGGTGCTCGGCTACAATAACCGCCTTGCCTTGGGAAAGCACGTGGGCAATCTGATCGTGTAGCGTGCACACCGCCTTGCCATCGAGGTTGGCCGTCGGCTCGTCGAGCACGTACACCTCCGGGTCTGCGATGGCCACCGATGCGAACACCAGAGCCTGCTTCTCGCCGCCGCTCATCTTGGAGACGTTGCGGCCTAACAGGTGCTCTATGCCCATCTCGGCTACGACCTTGGCTCGGCGCGCCTCGATGAGATTCGCGTCGGCGCCTGCGTTCTCAAGGCCGAACGCAAGCTCATCGTCCGAGGTTAGATGATAAAACTGCGATTTGGGATTCTGAAATACCGAGCCCACCTTGCCCGCAAGCTCGTAGGTCTTGCATGCGGCTGGATCAAGACCGCACACCTCCACGTTGCCAGTGCGCTCGATGCCTATTTCGAAGGAGGGTATGAGCCCATTGATTACCTTGGTCACGGTGGTCTTGCCCGAACCGCTCGGACCGCACAGACAGACGCATTCGCCTGGTGTCACGCTGAGATCGACATCTTCGAGCAAGGTTGCGTTCTGCGTCGTGCAACCTACATCGCGTAATATCGCAACCGCGTTTAGCATAGTTCGGTTCCGTATCTGAGAAGAACGAATAGGCACACGATGGCGCCTATCGCCAGAATAGCCCAGTCTGCCGCGCTCAAGTGCAGGCGCTCGGTGTCGCTGCGAGGCGCCGGGTTGTCGATACCGCGACACACGGCGGCTCGAGATAGCTCGTCAGCTGTGGTAGCGGCTGATATCATCAGCGGCACGAAGAGCGCCTCCACGCGCATCGAAGCAGGTATATCGCGCAGGCGCGTCGCGTCGCGAATATGGCCGATTTCCTGTCCTAACATAGGGAAATAGCGAAGGCCTGTCGCAAAGGGGATGAGGATGGCTTCAGGGAAATGCAACGTACGCATGGCGGCCGTGATGCGATGCACGGAGTTGTCTGCGATCATCAGCGCACCCACCATGAACACCTCGAAAGCCCGACGTGTCAAAGTGAAACTGTAGACGAATGACGTCAGGAACACCGCGGCGCCTGCGGCGAACGCGTAATCGAGGACCCAAACGATCAGGGCGAACAGCGCAATGTAACCCACAGCCATTTTCGTATGGCCGCACAGTACCTGTAGGAGCGCAAGCGCAGCAACCAAGCCCGCTTCCAGGGCAAATGGCTTCACGATGAAGGCGATAAGCGTCATCATCAGCAGCAGACCCATATGAGTGCGGGGGTCAAGCCGCAGGATGCCCGATGGTCGCTGTGCCATTTATGCCAGCCCGGCTTTGGTGAAATGTTTCTTGAACAGCATGCGTGTCAGAGCGACTCCGATGATGGCACCCACCGCCGTGAACACCAGGCAGATGGCCATGTATAGGGGATCGGACACCTGCGCGCAGGCAGTAACGTATTCGGCCGACATGCCTTGATTGGAAATCTGGGCCATAAACGATTTGTTGTAGAGCCAGATAGGTAGAGGCGAGCACGTCATGCCGTAGGCGAAGAACACATATGCGACGGCGTTTCCGAGGTAGCTTGCGTAGCCTGTGCGCCAGCGGATAACCTCGGCGATGGCCGCTGTGCACAAAACCATGACGACCGCAAGAGTGAAATAACCGGTCATGGCGAAGAGCAGGCAGATTATGACGCCCATGATGAGCACGCAGAAGGGCTTTTGCACGCGAGTGCATAGCAGCATGAATGGCACGGCGCAGAGGATTCCCGCAAATCCGGGGAACAACACCCAGAGAACCGGATGGATGCCCGAGATAATCATGGGGATCATCATCAATATGAAATAGAGAGCCAGGAAGATACCAGTAGTGATGAAGTCGCGACCTTTTAAACGCCGCCCTTCCTGTGTATTCGTCTTCCGCATGGATGCTCCTTACGTAATAGTTAGCTAAGGCTAATATTTGATTACATGATACCTGTTTCGCGTCATTCCCCTAGCCCATCAAGACATAGCTGTTCCATTCGGACAAAAACTTCGAGAAGGCGAGATGGAAGCGCTCCGCCAGAGCGGTCGCATTGGCGTCGATTTACTCTGCGCCATCCATGAAGCTCTTATGAGGGGAACGAGCGATGCCATGGGCCTCCGCGACGAGCAAGTGTGGATAGGCGGATCTCCACCATTAGCGTCTTCTGATACCACGATTAGGCGCGGCCCCGAAGAGACGCGTGTTTTAGTTGAGGAAAAAAGCCTGATTATGAGCGAATATGCAAGTACAGCCTCGAAAGACAAAAAGTTCTTTTTCAGAGCGGGGCAAATGAGGATGGGTACAGGGTTTTTATCGGCGATGAGACTAAGCTGCCTGGCAATCTGCAAAAAACGTCTCTGGGCTCATCGTCTCATCGTCTCCGGCAATAAAACGGCTCTCTACGCATCAAAGCCAAAGTTCAGCAAGCGCTGCAATCTCAGTTCAAGACCCTTGTGATGATCGTAAGAATCCAGCATACGTTGATAATTTGGGGCAGCAGTCGCCAGCTTCTCAACCAGTGCATCTGTTGTCTGCCTCACTGAGCGCAGGGGCTCAGGATGGTTTTTACCTTCGTTTTCTCCGCTTGCAATGCACCAGCGGATGTCCGAACGCACATGGCTCGTATCAAAAGTTTCAACAAAATTAGGGAACCATGTGCTTGGGCTCGCAAGAAGATACTGGTCAAAGTGGCAGGTAGTCTGCATCTCAAAGAGGCTGCACAGACCCGACAAAGAATAGCCCAGAAGTGTAAGAGGACACGTATCCTCTGCGGTATGAGTAGCTAGAGCAGCGTACTTCTCGA
>CALLSD010000052.1 GCA_938014245.1 uncultured Actinomyces sp. | reverse complement strand
CAGATTTCTAAGTAATAGGCATGCTATATGCGAAGTTTTGGGAAATAAGCACAGATGAATGAACAATTAGAGTCACCTGCTCACCCATCTCAAGAATGATATCCACGTGGAAGGCACGAAAGCCCATTTCATCTATGCGTAGAAGATGGGCGAGAAATGCCCGAAGCGGTATAAGAGGTATTTTCGCAACCCGGAGATAAGGGAATTCGATATGCAGCACGAGCAGTGGCTCTTTGGCGGAGAGCAATACACGGCGCCGGTGTTAGAGGCAATCAACGAGTTTATGGAGCTTTGATCACCCGCATCGAGGGACATTTATTGTGCAAAGGGGACGGTTCCTTTTGACGTAAACGAACGTCCTCTCGACGAAGTCCCCTTGGCATACCCTGCTATTCGATGCGCCAACCCTCGGCACGAGCGCGTACCTCCACGAATCTGCGATAGGTGCCCTCCTGGGCCATAAGTTGCGCATGCGTGCCCTTTTGTGCTATCCGCCCGTCCTCCACCACAAGAATCTGGTCGGCATGCTCCACCGTTGCAAGCCGATGGGCAATCACGACAACAGTCTTACTGCGAGTCAGCTCGGAAAGCGCTTGCTGGATGAGCCTTTCGTTTTCCGGGTCAATCGACGCGGTGGCCTCATCCAAAATGACAATCGAAGCATCCTTGAGCAACGCCCGGGCAATGGAGATGCGCTGGCGCTCTCCGCCCGACAGGTTCGAACCGCCCATGGCAACCCTCGTGTCGTATCCCTGTGGCAACGCCATGATAAAGTCGTGGCAACATGCACGCTTGGCCGCTGCGACCACCATCTCGTGGGTCGCACCCTCGCATCCGAATGAAATGTTGGCCTCGATAGTGTCGTCGAACAAGTACACATCCTGAAACACCATTGAGAAATTGCGCAACAGGCTGTCAACCGTGAATTCGCGCACATCGTGGTCACCGATGCGCACTGCGCCCTGGTCTACATCGTAGAAACGCGCCATCAGGCTTGAAAGCGTAGTCTTGCCTGATCCGGAAGGCCCCACGATTGCCGTAGTGGTACTCTGCGCAATCTGGAAGCTTGCCCCATGAATCACTTCGCGATCGCCATAGGAGAAGCTCACGTTGTCGAAAGCGATGTCGAAGCGGTCCAGGCACACATCGCTTCCGCCGTTGTCGATGAACTCCGCATCCTCGATCTCCTGGATTCGATCGAGCGAGTCGTTGAGATCTGCAAACATGTGGGCAGCATCGGAAAGCTTGAGGATGGGCGAAAAGATGGTCGTGGACACCAACGCCACCGCCACGAACATCCATAGCTCCATCCGGCCAGCCACCAATGCAGCGCAGGCGATGGCGGGAAGCGCGATTGACGCCACCGTGAGAATGAGCCGATGGATGGTGGCCGGCACGGTGAATCCGTATTCGATGGCGATACGTGCGCTCTTGAGTTCCTCGTTTGCATTGATGTACGGCGCAAGCCCTTCCTTGGTGGCACCGTAGGATTTCACCGTGCCAAGACCTTCATACAGCCCGATAACCGCACTTGACAGATGGTTGGTAGCCGTTCGGGCTACAGGGGTGAGCCGCATAGCATTGCGATTGATAGCGTTCAGGGTAAACGACGCAAGCGCGACGGCAACGACAACCACGATACCTGCTGCCGGACAGACGAACAGCATCCATATAGCGATGATGGCCGCTGCGATATAACCGCCGAGAGCAGCATCGACCTGGCGCACTGCCTCCAATTCGACCACATTAAGACTAGTCGTAACCGTGGAAAGGATGTCGCCTGTCTTCGTCTTCTGGAAATAGCCCAGAGGGACGCGCTTCAGCACGTCACCGATATTAAGCCTGGTGGCAGCACCCTGCTCGTAGCCGACGCTTTCCTGCATGCTGTCCTTTGCGAACTTTGCAATGGCGCGCACAATCATGCACGTTCCGATAACGCCAAGCGCCATCCAGGCGATGGATGAATCCAGCTCCTGCGTGCCGCGGAAGTCTTCGATGATCCGGCCGAGTGCCCACGCCGCAACAAAGATAGGCATGCAGGTGGCGCATGTGATAATTACCTCGATGACAAAGCCGGCAATCACGCGGCCTTTCAGGTTTCCAATCCAAATCATAATCCTCTTGAACGAGCCGATCATTGCACGTCCCCTCCCTTCGTGACGTTCGAAGCTTCATCGACACCAGAACCCGCCGCCCATCTCGCCGCGCCGATATGCGCTTGCCACATGTCCCTGTACAACGGGCATGTTTTAAGAAGCTGAGAGTGCGTCCCACGCGTCACAATGCGTCCATCATCCACCACACAAATGACGTCCGCCTGCACCACGGTGGAAAGCCTATGTGCAATCACGAGAAGCGTCTTGCCCTGCGAGAGCACCGCGACCGACTTCTGGATGCGTGCCTCGTTTTCGGGGTCGGCAAATGCCGTAGCCTCATCGAACACGATGATGGGGGCGTCTTTCAAGATGGCCCGCGCTATGCAGATACGCTGCCGCTCGCCGCCGGAAAGCGTGTGTCCTGCCTCACCAGCTAGTGTATCCCAGCCCTTCGCAAGGCGCGATACGAACTCTTCGCAACCGGCCGCCTCAATCGCAGCACGAATCTCTTCGTCCGTGGCAGAAGGCCTGCCCAGAGCCACGTTGTCCCTCAGCGTGCCATCCAGCAGGTAGTCATTTTGGGAAACGTAGCTCACCAAACCCGCCAGCTGGGACAACGGCATATCTCGAATGTCCTGGCCACCGATGGTGATACTGCCCGAATCCACGTCCCAGTGACGTATCGCCAATCGGGCAAGGGTCGATTTGCCCGAACCAGACGGCCCAACAAGCGCCACGAACGACCCTTCGGGGATCTCAAGCGATACGCCATGAATCACCTCGGAGCCTTCTTCGTAGGAGAAGTGCACGTCGCTAAAACAGATATCCGAGCCTGTGACCTGCGCTTCCTGATCGCATTGGGCCAACTCGGGCAGATTGAGGAAATCGCGTGCGTCGGCTATGGCAAACGATATCAAGTTCATTTCGTTGAATGAGGCTCCCAAATAAGTAACCGGCGTGACTACAGCGAGCGCAAGCATGCAGGCAAGCCCAAATTCGCCCGGCGTCAGCGATCCTGACAGATAGAGGAACACCCCCACAGGCACCACGCCGAACAGCGTCGTGGGGAGGATGGACATTGAGATCGCCATGGCGACACGGGCCATCTTCATCCATTCGATGGTGTAGGCAAGAAAATCCGACACCGCATCGGCGTATTTCTTATACGAGCTTGTGGTCTGGTTGAACGCCTTCACCACACGGATTCCCTTGATGTACTCCACCACCACAGAGTTGACATGGTCCTGCTTGGCAAGATAGCCGCCGTACATCTTGTAGTAGCCTCCAGATCCAATGGTCATGATGACAAGGCCAATGGGAAGCGTAGCCAGACATGCCAAAGCAAGCCGCCAGTCGATGAAAATGATCCAGACCGCAATGACGACTGCGAGCAAAAGGTTGGCAGAAAGCTCGGGTATCATGTGGGCCAGCGGCACCTCGATTTGTTCGATGCGGTCGACCACGGTGTCCTTCAGTCTTCCCATGGATTTCGCCTGCGCTGTGCCGACAGAAGCGTTCGTCAAACGCTTGGCAATAGCGGCTCGCAGCTGAGCCAAAATGGTATAGGCGGAGATATGCGCGTTGATGGTGGACACCGCGTACAACAGCTGTTTGGCAACGAATGCAACAGCGCCGACAGCTGTCCATAACAGCACCGCATCCCACGAAACGGCACCGTCGTTTGGTGCCGAGGCGACGGCTTCGATAATGCGGTAGATACCGTAGTAGGGAACAAGGCCGGAAAACACGCTCAATACGGAAAATAACTCGGCGACCGCCATGCGCCCCCGACACCGCGAGGCAAATTGCAGCAAGATTTTCAGCCAGCCCTTCGTGTCTTTCTTCTGGCGGGCTTCCTCTTGCGCAGCGGGATTCGGTTGAGTTCCGCCAATGTCGCTTTTCTGTTGGATGTCTGTTTGCATTGCGTTGCTCACCTGGCCAATCTTCTTATTTGAGGACCTCATCGCACACGGATTGCGGTGATGTACCGTTTGCGAGAAGAAGACGATATTGCGAGGGCGTCTGTCCCATCGCCGACTTGAAGGCTGCAGAGAACTTCGATGGGCTGTCGTAGCCCACAGCGATACCGACATCTGCAATGGACAGATTGGTAGAACACAGCATTTGGGCGGCGCGATCAATCCGCTGGGCCTTCAGATAGCTATGGGGAGGAGACCCGTACACGCCCTTGAAGCAGGTCTTGAACGAGGTGACCGAAAGTCCCACAAGCTCGGCGAGCTGCTCGACCGTATAGGAGCGCGCAAGGTCGCCGGTCATGATTGATGCGGCCCTTTTCACCTTCTCCACATGCGAAGGGTTGTAGTATTCCAACAATTGGTCTTCTGCGCGGTATTCAAGTCGATCCATGACGACGAGGGTGTTGAGCGCTGCGACCTGAGCATAGGTTTTGAATTTGTAAAACCCCACGTCATAAAGCCCGCCGAAGATGCGCTCCCCTTCTTCGAAGTCGTGAATGACATAAGGCACATGGCCATGACAGTACTTCGCCCGCAAGGCAGCCAAATCAATCGAAAAGCCGTCGAATGCACGAGCGAACATGGCCTGACACTCCCCGATGTCGAAATTGATGGCAATGCCCTGGTAATGCCCAGTGGGAAAATAATAGGTTCCAGCATGATGCTCGAAGTCAGATATCTTGAAATCGCCCTGCGACGTGTAGGAATGCGAGCCTCCCGGCAAGACCTGCTCAATGCGGCCCGATTTGCAGTAGTTGACCGACAGATGGTTCTCGTTGGACGAAAACCCCGTAAAGCACGATTCCATATTGAAGTCATTGAAAGCGAGGTGCACGCCGGGCATGAGGGTCACAAAGTGCATAATGCCCGAGCCAGTTTCGTTGGAGATGCGTATGACGCGCGCGTCACCCACGGTCTCAACCGAAAAATCGGCTTCGGCGTCTATCTCCCTGTAGCTCTGCTCCAAGGCGGCGTCGGAGTAGTCATCACCGGTAAAGGCCTCAATGAGTCGATTTGCATCATAAGACGCCATAATGCGCTCCTTTACGATTCAATCGAGTGTATACGGGTACAGCAGCGCGCAAGCAGTTCGGTATCGTGTGAGACAACGACCACGCATGTGCCCTCGGCGGCAAGACGACCCAAAAGCTCGGCTGTTTCCACCATGTGTTTGAAGTCGAGCCCACTGGTCGGTTCATCGAACAATGCGACGGGACGCCCGGAAAGCATTGCCGTCGCAACGGCAAGGCGCTGCTTCTGCCCGCCAGAAAGCGAAAGCGGATGCCTCTCTTCCAGACCGGCGAGGTCAAGCAGGGCAAGCGTTTTGCGAATCCGCGCCTCGTCTTCGCACGCAAGCTCGCACTCGCTGAACACGCTGTCGGCGAACAGCTGGTGGTTCACGTCCTGCATCACCATCGAGCAGGCTTTGATGCGCCGCCCGCGCGCCAAAGGTTCGCCGTTCAGGTAGACCGAGCCCACCGTGCGCTTTTCAAGCCCCGCAAGGCCGCGCAGAAGCGATGTCTTTCCTGAGCCGTTCGCGCCAACGATGCCCACGATTTCCCCCGGCATCACATCGAACGACAGAGGCGACGACACCGCGGCTTTCTTGCGCATGACCGCAAAGCCCCGCACCGAAAGACCTGCGGACACCAGGTGCGCATCTGCATCAGGAGCAGGCAATATGCGCAGCTGCGGCATCTGGGATTGATCGGTCGCGCGCAAACCCATGGCAACGCGCTGCTCCTCGGTAAGCGCCGTAAATTCGCTTGCGGTTATGATGCGCGCAATCCGCCCGTCTTCAAGAAGAAAAGCCCTGTTCACAAGGTCAGACAGAAACGCCAGGCGATGCTCGGCAACAATGACCGCCTTGCCTTGCGAAAGCACCTGGGCAATCTGGCTATGCAGCGTGCGTATCGCCTTGTCATCGAGGTTGGCCGTCGGTTCATCGAGCACATATACCTTAGGGTCCGCGATTGCCACCGACGCGAACACAAGGGTCTGCTTCTCACCACCACTCATTTTGGAAACGTCGCGGCCCAACAGGTGCTCTATGCCCATTTCGGAAACGACTTTGGCCCGGCGCTCCTCAATGTAATCCACGTCGGCACCTGCGTTCTCAAGGCCGAACGCCAACTCATCGTCCGAGGTCAGATGATAAAATTGCGATTTGGGGTTCTGGAACACCGAACCTACCTTGCCCGCAAGCTCATAGCTCTCGCACGCGGCAGGGTCGAAACCGCACACCTCCACGCTACCCGTGCGCTCGATGCCAATCTCAAAGGACGGTATAAGCCCGTTGACCACTTTGGTCACGGTGGTCTTGCCCGAGCCGGATGGGCCGCACAGGCAGATGCACTCGCCCGGCGCCACGCCGAGGCTGACGGCTTCAAGCAGCACGGCATCCTGCGTCGTGCAGCCAACATCGCGCAATATTGCAATAGCATTTGTCATAGCCCGACTCCATACTTCAGAATGACGAAGAGGCACACGGCGGCTCCTATCGTCAAGATAGTCCAGTCTGCCGCACCCAGACGCAGATGCTCGGTGTCGCTGCGGGGAGTCGGATTATCAATGCCGCGACACACAGCAGCCCGGGACAGCTCATCGGCCGTGGTGGCGGCTGACATCATTAACGGCACGAAAAATGCCTCCACACGCTTCGAAACCGGTATGGCGCGCAGGCGCATCGCGTCGCGAATGTGGCCGATTTCCTGTCCTAGCGTGGGAAAATAGCGCAGCCCCGTCGCAAACGGGATAAGAACGGCCTCGGGAAAATGCAGCTTGCGCAGGGCGGCGGTGATGCGATGCACGGAGTTGTCCGCGATCATCAGCGTGCCCACCATGAACACCTCGAAAGCCCGGCGCGCCAAGGTGAAGCTATAAACGAACGTTGTCAAAAATACTGCGGCGCCTGCGGCGAACGCGTAATCGAGGGTCAAAACTATCAGGGCGAACAGTGCAATGTAGCCCACCGCTATTTTCACGTGGCCGCACAGCACCTGCAAGAGCGCAAGCGCAATAACCAAGCCTACCTCGAAGGCAAATGGCTTCACGACGAAAGCGATAAGCGTCGTCATAAGCAGAAGGCCCATATGCGTGCGGGGGTCAAGCCGCAGGATGGCCGTTTGCCGCTGCACCATTTACGCGAGTCCGACTTTAGCGAAATGCTTCTTGAACAGCGCGCGCGTCAGCGCAACGCCAATGATGCCGCCTACCGCCGTGAACACCAGGCAGATGACCATATACATGGGGTCAGACACCTGGGAGCAGGCGGCAACGTATTCGGCAGACATGCCCTGAGCTGATATTTGGGCCATGAACGAGTCGTTATACAGCCATATGGGAAGGGGCGAACATGTCATGCCATAAGCAAAAATCACGTACGCAACGGCGTTGCCGAGATAACTTGTATAGCTTGTGCGCCAGCGTATGAGTTCGGCGATGGCCGCCGTGCACAAAACCATGATGATAGCGAGCGTGAAATAACCGGTCATGGCGAATAGCAGACAAATCACGACACCCATGATGAACACGCAGAAGGGTTTTTGCACGCGGGCGCACAGCAACATGAACGGGATGGCGCACAGGATTCCTGCAAATCCAGGGAACAGCACCCATATCATCGGATGGATGCCTGAAAGAACCATGGGGATCATCATCAAGATGAAATAGAGGGCCAAGAAGATGCCTGTGGTAATGAGGTCGCGACCCATTAAGCGCAGTCCCTCCTGCGTTTTCCTAGCTTGCATAGATGCATACTCCTAAATAGTTAGCTTCATATAACTTTATTAATTCTATACTTGGGTCGCGGCGTTTTTCTAGCCCATTAAGGCTTAGGTATTCCATTTGTACAGTAAACTTCGAGACGACAAATGAATCGACATGCTCTGATTTTGAAGAGCCGAAACTCGCTCACACGAGGAGGAAGCAACCTCGTAGATTATTTGATTGTTTTTGCGGAAGGCTGATCTGCCCCTGGTGAAAAGCGTTTATGAAGATTCGTGAGCCTGGCTAGGCATGGTGGCCAATCGACGAGCAACACCTTCTCCATAGATTACCTTCGCCGGCGCCCGCATTCCCGTACCTCGTGGCATATTACGAAGATGCCCCCTGCCGCAAACGCCAAAGCTGGCTGAATCAAGAAATAGGCGTCCGTCTCGCCGAGTGCCACCTCGACGGGCTCATGTCGTTCGCCGACGCGAGCGAACTGTAGGGGCTGAGCGAGTCGACGCTTCGCAAGGCGGTATTGTACGGCAAGATAGCCCCCGGCGTTGACACCCGCATAAGAACTGCCTCCCATTTCTTATGTCCAAGAAATGGGAGGCAGTTCAAACTCAGCTCTTTTCATTTTGCCATTTCGTGAGTTTTACGCCTGAGTTTCGACGAAGGATGGATTTGGCGCGTGACCCGCAAAAACCCATTATCCCCGATGTGTCGGCACCCCTATTTGGCCAGCGTTTCCCTCTGGAAACGCATCGATGGCAACGCTCTATTAGCTGGCACTAGCTATTTGCGTATCATTCTCGTCGAAACTCAAATAGAGCATCGCTGCTGTTCAATGCATCTTCTCCATCGTTTCCGTATAAACTCGCAATGCTTTCGGGGTGAGTTGGTCTCGACATAGCGATACGTTTTTCCGAACCTTAGACGGACCGGCGAGACTCGAAGAGAAACTATGCCGGCAATCCGAATCGTTCCATAAACGTCATTCGCCCTGTCGAGACGACTCGCTGAACAAAAGC
>CALLSD010000051.1 GCA_938014245.1 uncultured Actinomyces sp. | reverse complement strand
CCCGCATTCCCATAACCGCACGAATGTGCAGACCTGAGCCCCGGCCTCGTCGTGAGCTGCGGGTATGTGAGCTCTCCCGTGACAGAGGGATGGGCTTGATTCCCAAACGGACTACGTTGTACGTTGTAGTCAACCGTTCAGCCCGCCGCTCCCTTGGAGTGGACGGGCTGGATCTCTATCTGGAAGGTCAGATGATATGGAAGCCATTGATGAGTTGATCAACGCCGCGCAGACCTTCTACGACGATGCGCGCGCGAATGAGAATGGGCGCTCCCGCTCGTGGGAGCATTGCTATCGCGTCTTTCGAGATGCGCGGACCGACCCTTCCCCGGACTACGACTATTTGAGCCTGCACCTCGCTTTCTACCTGGCGAGCTGGGGAATGTATCGGGGCTCGTGCTTCATACTTCAGAAGGACTACAAGGTGCATACGCCCATCGTCGAGGAGATCCTCAAGCCCGAGTACGACTGCCTGTTTGGGCTCGCGTGCGCGGATTTGCGAGACGATGACGTTTGGGAGCAGTACACGAATCTGTACAAATACATCGACGGCTATTTTGATCCGATCCGCAATGAGGTTGCCGGGCGTAAGGTTACGACTTCTGTGTCCCCGGTCCTCATCACGAAAATCCTCATGGGAACGCTCGGCTGCGTGCCCGCGTACGACAGATTCTTTGAAGAAGGAGCGAGGTATTTAGGCTTAGAAAAGAAGACTTATCACGAGAAGTCTCTCCTCGAACTCGCGGATATTTACGAGGCCCACAACGACCGCCTCGAGGAAGCGCGGCGCGGAATGCGGACTGATGACCTCATCTATCCGCAGATGAAGCTCCTCGATATGGGGTTTTGGCAGATTGGGTTCGAAAAGACCTGAGATGCCTGGACACCCTGACGTGGTACTAACCAGAGTCAATGTGCATCGGGCGTGTTGGCACCGATAAGTTGATCGGGTAAATTGTTTAACGCTTCACTAACTCATAGCTTACTGTAGGCTGTTCATTGTTTGACACCTGTATGGGTAGAATGGTGGCTGGTGATAAACTGCGTATGAGGTTGTCGATGTGGACATGACCCGACTAACGAAGGAGTAACTATGAGTTGGCTCGATGTGATTGCCACAGTATTTGGTACTGCCGTTGCCGCCGTGACTTTGGTGAAGTTTGCGATCGATTTTTATAAGGCAATGAAAAATGGTGCGGATTTAAGGCAGTGGTTTAGTTATGGGCGGAAGGTAAAAGGATTAAAGTATGTGAGCATATTCCAGAAGCGGAGTGCTCTCGGCTTTCGTAATGAAACATCAAATTCGGTAAGAGAACAGTTGACGTGTGAGATAGCTAGAGATGTCATTCATTCTTACAGTGTTGACAGGAGAGGGAGTCGATTCAGCAGGAGTACCCGAGATCAATTAGGCATAGTTTTAAACCTATTTGGTCTTTTTGGTATTATTGTAGTAACTGGAGTGTTGCGGAAGATTGCCAATGTTACGCCCGCGACACAGGAACTCATTGATTCTGTAACGATTATGCTGTCGTTCTGGATTGCTGCTATTTTGTGCATGCTAGTATTGCGCGTAATTGTTTTGTTATGGCGTCTCTTTCACGATTATAAAAGTACAAGTGAGCTGATTCGTCTTCAAGTAGTACAGGTTCCTCTTGAATCGATTCCATACTGCGTTGACAAGGGTAAAGACTATGTTTTCCTTGATGCGACCATTCGAGAGCGCTATCAAGTTCCCTTCATGGGTACGGCAGATCGTGTGTGGATGCTTCTTGATCACGGTGTCGCGACCGATGGTGACGTGGCTCTAAAGAAGTCCGAAGCCAAACAAATCAAGGCTGATAACTACGAAGAAGTAGCCGGTCAGCTCGTCGATTCCTTCCTCGCAAGGACCCTGGAACATGGCAGCGAGCCAGTTTGCTTCGTCTTCTCGCAGGCGGGAATTACGGCGGCTTTTGTTACACATTTGCTGTGGAGTAGGGGCCTGCAAGCGTTCTACATCGGCCAAACCAATGGTTATCAGTCGGAGGTCAGAGAGACTATTCGAGAGATTCGTATGCTCCGTGAGAGTGGCCTGATCTGAGCTGCTCAGGGATACGGCGGTGTGCTACATGAACGGATTGATGGGCGACAGCAGCGATCGAGGCCAGTTGCTGATGATGGTGAAGTCATGATTTCCAGCTCTTCACAGGTGGGTGTGGATGGGCGAGTCTAGACCTACGGTGATGAGGAGCATCGGAGTCTGTAGTTGATTGGGTTGCGCCCTGGAGTTGGTCATCGATGGCATTCTTGCTGTCCCTGGAAGGGGTTTAGAGTCGCAATTTGGATACCTGACTGAACGTCTCTCCGCGGTCGGCGAGCAAGTTCTTGTACAGGCTGCCTGACCTTGCTGGGACCAGGTCCAACAACCGCGCCGTGGAATGATCCGTCCCGCGTGCAAGGTCCACAATGCAGGTGAGTTCACGTTCACCCCGGAGGCGTTGATCCTGGTGGTGCCGCACGTGCTCGCCGACCCCTAGAACTCGAATCCCAGGAAAATGGGAAGGCTCACCACATGCTGCTTGTAGTTATGGGTTGATATTGGACCACACGGTGTCCATGTGGTCGCGAGTTGTCGGGATAGGCCAGCGAGGGTGGCTCCCTAAAAGCTCAGCTGACGGATTGCCAAGCGGATCGCCCAGGCACCCGAATGTTCCCTGGGGGTACATTTGGGTGCCAGTCATGCTCTAGGAACGTTACCGACTGACAGGCCTCTCACGGCAGTACCATCGATGTTTGTATGACCTGATCCATGCCGAGACCCCGACCCAGGGCGCGTCAATCACTTCCACTACCACGTGCCCGGGGCCTTGCGCGATCATCCCGCATCCAGGGCAGTCAGCAAGGCGAACATACGACTCTGTATCGAGCATGAGACCGTCCTCAAGCCGAGCGACCACGATCGCATGGAAGTGCTCAAAATCAACGATCAGATCACGCCGATCACAACGCTCAAGCGAAGCGAGGCAAAGCAGGACCAGGTAGGGTGAGACATCGCCCGAGCTCCTTTGACGATCGCGGGGAGAAGCCCGCCCATCGTCGAGAACCTCAACCCCTACCCGCATCTCCTGACCATGAAGCGTTCACCCACACTCAACTAGGAAGAGCCCCTTAACCTAATTCGGTGTGATGGAAGACGGACTGGCGAATCCTATCCGCTAGAGAACTAACCTTATCGGTGTTCTTGAAGAATGATCCAGCGTATCCACCGCCGTTGATATCCTCATGCTCGGCAAAACATGCGTGCGCAAGCGCTTCAATCAGAGTTTTATGGTCGTGAATCCAAGCTGGGATATCAAGACCCGAAGTCGACAAGTCATGATCCCACCGATACATTTCAAAGAGGAGCGTGCAACATAGATAGGTACCTTCATGAAGGACTTTATTCTCCTTACCTTCAGTCTCGCTGATAATTTGACCATAGCAATCATTGAAAGAACGCCAAAAGATAACAGCATTGACCATCAAAGT
>CALLSD010000050.1 GCA_938014245.1 uncultured Actinomyces sp. | reverse complement strand
AGCGATTCACTCGTAATGAATAGGTCGTGGGTTCGATTCCCACAGGCGGCTCAGAATGACCCGAAATACCAACGAAAGTTTCGCTGGTATTTCGGGTTTTCTTATTGAAACTGGACACGCGGTCACCTGACGGGGCATCGCTTAGTCAGTCGGCTGCGCGGCTCGGCCACGCAGCGGGGCGGCTCGGCCGCTGACGGCGAACCGAGTGAGGCACTTGAGCGAGGGCGTCGTGGCCCCGGCAGACGAGCTCTCTTCTGAGAGGCCCCGAGAATCAACTGCTGGTGCTCAACTTCCCCGCAAGTTCTCCGTTCTCCTGTCGCGTCGGACAAAGTGCGTCATTGCTCTCAGACTTTCGGGGCAGGAGTCCAAATCCTTCCCCGTTCTGACGCACTTTGTCCGCGGAGGCAAAACGGAATTGAAGTGGCGATATAAAACTCGGGGACACCAGACACAGAAATGCCCGCGAGCGCAGAGCTCGCGGGCATTGAGCCTCAGCAAATCAGGACAGACGCGTAATGCGGTAGCGCCAGTCGACCGGACCGGTCTCGATGGTCTCGACACGGTAGTGCGATTCGCTTTCCTGCAGGTAGTTGAAGAGAGGAGCCGGCTGGTGCGGCGCCACAACAATCAGCGAAGCTCCGAGCGGGAGATTGTCCATCGCGGCAAACAACAGTGCATGGCGAACGACCTTGGGCAGGGAGTGAACAACAAGCTCGTCCTCACGAACGGCGGGATCCTGCGAAACAACGTGCGCTGTTCCCTGGCCATGATCGCCACAGCCGCAACCACCGCGAGCAGGTGCCTCAGCCTTCGGAGCTTCCTGAGCGCCGTGTCCATGTCCGCCACAACCACAACCGCCGTGTGATTCACGGGCAGGTGCGGCCTCGGCCTTATGTCCGTGCCCACCGCAGCCACAGCCTCCGTGCGACTCGGGTGCAGATGCTGCAGGCGCAGCCTGTTCCTTCTTTCCGTGGCCACCACAACCGCAACCGCAACCGCCCTCAGAGGGGGTGGTCGACACGTCAACCAGCTTGAATTGCTGTCCAGTTCCCGGCGCTGCTGCCTCGGGCAAAGTCTCTGCCATTTTGTCCTCTTCCTTGGAATAAAGCTGTAAACCAGCGGGCACTCACAGGAACGCCCGCACACAGACCTTTATTTCAGTTTAAATCCTTGCTAAATAGAGCGCTGAGCAATCCCACTCACTCGGAACGGAGCGCGAACTCCACCTCGACCTCGACCGAGGCATTCAGCGGCAAGGCCGCAACACCCACAGCCGAACGCGCGTGCTGAGAGCCAAAAACCTCACCCAGTAGTTCAGACGCGCCATTGACCACAGCAGCCTGCCCATAGAAATTCGGCAGGGAAGCGACAAAAGCAGTCACCTTAACCACCGAGGCCAGACGATCCACACCGCCAGCAACTGCAGCCGCAGCCGCCATCGCGTTCAACGCGCAAATCCGCGCGGCCTCGTACGCATCTTCGGGATCCGCACCATCTTCACCAACCGCACCAATGCAAGCCAACTCGCCATTTTCCAGGGGAAGTTGACCGGAGGTGCGCACAACACCGCGATCCTCAATGGCAGGAACATAGGCGGCAACAGGCTTGGCAACCTCAGGCAGTTCAAGGCCAAGCTCAGCAAGTTTCTCCGAAGGCAGTGTCATTTTTCCTCACGATCTCATTAGAACTGGGGGGCGTGGAATTTCCACACCCCCCAGCCTAGTCCCGCGCAGCACCTCTGGGTCATCACGCACACTTCGCGGGACAGCTTGTGTGCGGGATCAATCCCGCGGTCGGCTCATGCGGCAAGCGCCTGCTGGACCGTCGGCCTCATCGTGAAGAAACGATCAATCACGCGAGTCCACCGGTTTGTCTGCAAGTCCGGTGTCAGCAGAGCCATCGCAGTCGCGTACTTCGAGATACGCGAGGGCCGAATCCTATTCGCCCACAGCAAGCGGTCCAGCTCAGACGGAGCCGCGCCAGACTTGGTCTCAATAATCGCAATGTGGGGAGCCTGAAGCTCACGACCCCATGACTCCCAGTTCAGATCGGTGTCAATCGTCGCTCGCCCCTGACCATCGGCCATGAGAAGTGTCAACCGCGTGTAGGTTCCAGAGAGCACGGGGACCAGTGACTCAACCCGACCAACGCCGTCAAAGCACTGAGCTGCCTCGAGCCTTTCGGCCACCCAAAACCTGCCCTCGCGACTGAGTTCCATCCGCGCAGCCTGAGCGAAGTCGTAGGCCAAGCGCTTCTTGACGGTGTGCCCGCGCGGGCCTCGGGTCTTAACTTCAAGGAAGGCCAGCTCCGAATCAAGGTAAGAGCGCGTACGAACCTTGTAGCGGCGGCGGCGCTTGTGAGCGGTGTCCATGAAGGAGTGCAGCTCGGGAGTATCGAAGTAGCACGAGGCATATCGCTGCTCAATCTTCCCCCCGATTTCAAGGATCTGCGTTGCGGGGTTCATGAGCGCGATCAACTCATCCAAGCGATCCGTGGGCACGACGTACTTGCGGTCGACTCGCGTGAGCATCGCGGCGCGCGCGTTCATGTCATCGAGGCTGATTCGTTCCAGGTTCGTCAGGTTGTGTAGTTCGTGCGTCATGGTGTCCTCCAGTTCTTTCACGAGGCCGAGGCCGGGGTGGTCTTTCGCGCAGGCTCAGCGCCTGGCCGAGACCCGGTAGCGAACGTCAACCAAGGTGAGATCGTTGACCATATCGAGTTTGATGACCTTGACTCCGGTTACCTTGACACCCATGCGAGCCTCAAGCGCTTGGCGAAGTTCCTTCTCGTCTGCGATTGCGCGGTCGAATTGGACTTGCTGCGAGCCGGAGCGTCCTAGGATCAGAGTTGAATCACCAACGGCCAAAGTTGCAAGCACCAATGCGACCATTGCGTAGGAGTAGATCGCGGTGCTCATGCCAAGGAGCAGGCCAATGGCAAGGGAAGCAAAGTAGTAGGCGATTTCTCGCTGGCTGATTTCGTCGGAGCGAAGTCGAATGATCGACAAGACACCGAAGAGGCCAAGTCCTAGGCCTGCGGAGATCGTTGAGTTTGCCATGACGCTTGCGACCGCAAGGACGCCGATGTTCACAACAAAGAATGCGACGACGAGATCGGCGCGTCGGTGGCGGGGGTAGTAGAGGGCTCCAACCAGGATCAACATTGCGAGAAGGTCAATGACGATCGGCAGAACCATCGCTGTGGTGAGTGCGCTCATTTGATGCTCCTCAAGGTTGTTTCGTGCGTGACGTAACTATTGAGCCAGCGGAGTCTATGAATGAGCTATGTGGGAGACTTGTTCTAGCAATGCGTATTGGAAAGAGACCGGATGCTTCCTTTTTTCTTCTTGGCGACAACCGTTTGCCTCTTGATTGGTCTTGGTTTTGCGATCTATGGACGCAACTCCCAAAGCTTGATCTTCGTTCGGGCGATCGGCTACCTGACGGGGAGCGCAATTGTTAATGCGATTCTCATGCTGATACTGGTCTCTCTATTTGGGAGCCTCATCTTGCTTCTCCCCTCATCGCTGTGGGGAAGTGAGAATCTCCTTGACGATACGGCCTCGACTTTCTCTACCGGTCTTGGAAAGTTCCGTGCAGGGACTTTCTTGCTCATGACCTTGACACTGATGATGGCTGCTGCGCTCATTCAGATATACATTCACCGTTTTCTTTCAAAGCACTTCACCTTTTTGACCGTCAGTAGCAAGACCTATCAGATCGCTGAGTACATCATTCAGTGGACAACCATCTTCCTTGCCGCGTACCAGTTCTTCTTCAACGGCCTTCGCGATCTCGTAACCTCAATATGGAGTCAGAACGAAGCCAGTTATATGTTCAAAATCGTGCTCTCGCCTGAGAACATCAACTTGATTCTCCAGCCTGTCCTTTTCTCAACATGGATCATGGTCGTTATCGAGAGCCTGTATGCGCGCCGGCTAGCGAGCATCGAGAAAGATGCTGAGCGAGGAGGGACATGCCTCGGATCAACTGGACAGTCCTGACACAGAACTCCACGCCCGTCAGTGAGCTTTTGGCGACGGCTACCTGAAAATCACTTAGTGGGGGGATGCGACCGAAGTCGCATCCCCCCACTCTTTCACTCAGCGGCCGCCCTGACGGTTTCCGCCTTGTCCGCCAGAAGCACCTCCCTGACCACCGGGCGCTCCCCCACCAGGACCGCCCTGGCCGCCGGTCGATTGACCCGCAGTAACAGAGGTCGAATTGGAATCCACACTCACCGTGTAGCTCTGGCCATTCGACACATCCGCAGAGGAGAAGACCACGTTCTGGAAGGTCTTTGCGGCCTTAATGTTGGCCAAGACCTTTCCACTGGAGTCCTTGATGGTCACAGTCGAGTTCGCGTTCCCGGAAGCCGAAGCCTGCAGCCATCCCTGTGAAGAGTTGGTCGAAGGCGATTCAGCCATTCCGGAAGAACCAATGGCAAGAAGCGTTCCACCACTGACCAAGAATTCACCGTTCGAATCCAGTGCGCCGTTCCCGCCATCCGTCGGGCCGTAGACGATCGTGTTACCGCCGGAGATCTCTACCGATCCGTTAGAGTCGATGCCGTCACCGCCGGTGTTCACCGTGATGGTGCCGCCCGAGATCAGGATCTTTTCACCGGTGTCCTGCATGGAGCCACCGCCACCGGGTCCGTTGTTGGTCGTGGTCGTCTTGGTCGCGGTCTTCGCCGCTTCAACTGCCGCAACGGTGGTCGAGCCGGAGCCATTGATACCATCATCACTAGAAGTCAGATTGACCTCACCATTGGAGATAGTGATCAAACCACCCTCAAGGGCTTCATTGGACTGTTCAACAGTAACCTTCGCGCCGTCAAGAACAGCCGCACCCTCAGCGTGAATACCATCGTCAGCGGTTGATGCAACGATCGTTCCGGAGGTCAGCCGGATTGCACCATCGGAGTGCAGACCATCGTCACCGGAGTCAATCGTGACCTCGCCACCGTCTTCAATCAGGAAGACACCGGCCTTAATTCCCTTAGTGGAATTGTTGGAGTCCTTTCCAGACGAGGCCCCGCCACCGGCAATGATCGTCGTATCTCCGCCGGTGATGATGACGTCAGTTTCACCCTGGATACCATCACCCGCGGAGGTGATTTCGATGGTACCACCGGTGATATTGACGTAGCCCTTAGTGGTATCGCTATCTTGGTCAGACTTCAGGCCGTCCCCTCCTGAAGTGAGCTTGATAGTTCCGCCGGCAACGGTCAGTGAGTCCTTGCCACGTAGCGCATCATCCTTCGACGTGACCGTGATGTTACCCGACAGAATGTAGAGGTCGTCCTTGCTGGTAATACCGTCGTTGTAGTTGGCATTGACCGTCAGCGAACCGCTACCCGTAATGGTGAGGTCGGCATCGGAATAGATCGCCGCGTTGTCCTCAGCATTCGTATCCGAAGGAGTGCCGTCAGTGACGGTGTTTGAACCATTCAATGACAGAACAACATCATCTGCAGAGACCACATTGATTGCGCTCCCCGAAGAGTTCGTGATTGTCGCACCGTCAAGGATCAAGACGACCTGGGCATCCGTCCCAGCCTCAACCTTGACCTGTCCATTGAGCGTTCCAGAGAGCTTGTAGACGCCAGCCTGGGTGACCGTCACCGTGGAGCCATCGACCTTCACTCCGGATGCGGAGGTACTCGCGCTACTTCCATTCAAAGTAATGGTCTGAGCCGAAGAAGCATCCCACGCACTGTCCTCAACGTAGGAGGCTTTCGCGTTCGCAGCCAAGGCCTCGGCAGCGGCCGGAGGAGCAATCACAGTCCCAGATTCCGCGGATACCGATGAGCTTGAGGCGGCCTTCGCACTGACGGCCGACGAGGCCGATGCGGTGCCGGAAGTCGAGGAGCAGGCGCTCAGTGCGAGCGCGCCGACCGCGGCTACGGCTGATAACCGTACAAGAGTCGAAGCTGGCGTTTTCATGTGAGGTCCTTTCGTGGATCGTGATGATCCAATTGAGCCAGTCGACTCTATGAATGAGCTGTGCCTAGCTCAGGCCTCACATAAGAAAGAAAACTGCACCTTTACAGTGCCGAAGAATCAATGAAAGAAGGTTGATTTTCCAGGAAATCCTCGAGGACACGATTGAGCTGGTCATATTCGATGAGGAAGCCGTCATGACCGTGCGGAGAAGACAAGCACGCGTATTGCGCGCCGGGGATTCCCTCGGCAACCTTGAGTCCTTCTTTCGCGAAGAAGAGTCGGTCCGAGTCCACCGAAATGACCAGCGCTCGCGCGGTGATCTGCCGCAGCGCCTCGGTAATTCCCCCGCGATCGCGACCGATGTCGTAACTCAGCATCGTGCGGCACAAGGAAACGTAGGAACCCGCGTCGAAACGTCGCACGAGCTTTGCCCCGTGGTAGTCCAAGTAGGACTGGACAGCCAGACGCCCGCCGCTTAACACGTCCTCGCGGTCCTGGGGTGCGCGCCCGAAGCGCGCGTCCAGCTCATCGGGGCAGCGGTAGGTGGCGTGAGCGATTTGTCGCGCGAGGTTGAGTCCCGCGTGAGGGCCTTCTTCTTGGTCGTAGTAGTTTCCGCCTCGCCAGTTGGGGTCCAGTTCAATGGCGCGGATTTGCGTGTGCGCCCAAGCCGCACGTTCCGCGTTCGTGTATGCTGCCGAGGCCACAACGACCAAGCGCTCGCAGCGCAGTGGGAAGGTCACTCCCCACTCGAGCGCGCGGTGTCCTCCCAGGGAGGCGCCGATGACCGTGTTCCACGTGGGAATCCCGAGGTAATCCGCCAGCCGCGCCTCGGCCTGAACCTGGTCGCGCGTTGAGATGACGGGGAAACGCGAGCCCCACGGCTGCCCGTCAGGCGCTGCCGAGGCCGGGCCAGTGCTTCCCTGACAGCCACCGAGGACGTTGGGAACGACGAGGAAGTAGCGCTCGGGATCCAAGGGTTTGCCCGGTCCGACGGCCTCTTCCCACCAGCCCGCAGTGACCTGGCCGGGAGCCGCCGGCCCCGAGATGTGGGCATCGCCCGTGAGTGCGTGCAGCACGAGGATCGCATTCGATCGGTCCTCGTTGAGCGTGCCCAAGGTCTCGTAGGCCAGGGTCACTTCCGGCAAGAATGAACCATTTTCGAGGCGGAGGGGCCCCAAGTGCGCAAACTTACGGAATGCGACGGGGTCATTAGGCGTCCACGCACCGCTGACGGGGATCGGTCCAAGTTCACGTCGGCTCATGGTCTCTTCCTCACTTACCTCGAGATTGCGCGGGCTGGCCAGTTTCAGGCCAGGTGGGCGACGGCCTCGAATCCTTGGACAAGGTCGGCAATGATGTCGTTAACGTTCTCAATGCCGATGGACAGGCGGACGGTTCCGGGTTCAATTCCCGCGGCGCGCAGCTGGGACTCACTGAGTTGGGAGTGCGTGGTGGAGGCGGGGTGAATGACCAAGGACTTCGCATCACCGATATTGGCAACGGTCGGGAGAAGCTTGAGCGAGGTCGCAAATGAGGTTCCGGCTTCGAGCCCACCCTTGATGACGAAGGAGAGCAGGCCGCCGGCACCGCGCGGGTTGTACTTCTGGTGGAGCTCGTAGTAGGGCGAGGACTCGAGGCCCGCGTAGTTGACGGACTCGACCTGCGGGTGAGATTCGAGGAACTTCGCAACTTTCAGCGCGTTGTCAACGTGGCGCTCGACGCGAAGTGAGAGCGTCTGAATGCCCTGCTCGATGAGGAAGGAGTTGAAGGGCGAGGGTGCACAGCCGACATCTCGCAAGCCAATTGCACGTGCGCGAATGATGTAGGAGAGGTTTGCTCCGAGCTTCTCGGCGCTCAGGTCATGTCCGAAAACAAGGCCCGCGTAGGAAGATTCGGGTTCATTGAAACCGGGGAAACGCTTGGGGTCCTTCGTGTAGTCGAAGTTACCGGCATCGACGATCACGCCCGAGATCGCGGTTCCATGGCCGCCCAGGTACTTCGTGGCCGAGTGGATGACGATGTCGGCGCCCCATTCGATTGGCCTGGTCAGGTAGGGGGTGGCGACAGTGTTGTCGACGATCAGCGGAACGCCAACAGAGTGTGCGGCCTGCGCAATCTTCTCGATATCGAAGATATCGCCCTTGGGGTTGGGGATGGTTTCACCGTAGAAGGCAACGGTGTTTTCGTCGGCAAGAGATAGCCATTCCTCGACATCGTAGGGATCGCTCACGAAGCGGGCATCGATTCCGAGGCGACGCAGGGTGTTGTTGAGCAGCGAGGTTGAACCACCGTAAAGCGAAGGCGAAGCAACGATGTTGTTCCCCGCGGATGCCAGGTTAAGAACCGCAAGGGTAATTGCGGACTGGCCTGAGGATGTCAGGAGCGCGCCGACGCCACCTTCGAGGGCAGCGATTCGGGCCTCGACGTAATCATTGGTCGGGTTGCCCAGGCGAGTGTAGATGGGGCCAAGCTCTTGCAGGGCGAAGCGAGCTGCGGCTCGTTCCGCGGAGTCAAAGGCAAATGAGGTTGTTTGAAGAATCGGGATGGAAGTTGCACCGGTCTGGGGATCACGGTCCCAACCCGCGTGGATTTGCTTGGTCTCGAATGCCCACGAGTTCTGGTATTCGGTGTCTGTTGCTTCAGTTGCGCCCATTGTTATCTCTCCTTGTGTTCACGTTTTTGATTCTTGTGACGTGAGGAGAGGCGATGGCTGAGAGGGTCGAGCCGCTACGCTCACGATTCGGCGATTGCGGCAGTTTCCAACGCAAAGACGTACGACCCGGGCGAGTAATCTCTAGCCATCAGTAGGTCTGGTCAAAAGCTGACGCGTGGGTCAGCTACGCATTCGTTGGAACATAGCCTCATGCTATGGCCCAGAAGCGGGTCGCGCGCGGCGTGTTCATATCGTGGGCGAATGTAACATTCCCGCCTCGCGGAAAACCACAATGCCAGCCCTCGTCAGTGGAAACTGCCAATTCGCGTGGAAGAGCTTTGCGGCCCAGAGGATGTGCAACACTCCGTTCCAACGGCAATGTGGGGACACCCGTTCGGATGCCCCCACATTATTTTTTGAGTTCTCAGCCCTCTGCCTCGAGTGCCTTTTGTTCCTCCGGCGTCAGCTTGGCAATACCAATACCCGTTGCCGCCCAGAGAAGCGCGAAGAAGATGGCGATCCAGTTCGAAATCGCCCACGGCATGTAGGACAGAGTGGCGACGCCCAGAGTTCCAGCCATATAAGCGCCCGCAGACGTCCATGGCAAGATCGGCTCCCACACGGTCGCAGCATCCTCAATAGTTCGCGACAGGTTCTTCGGATCTAGGCCGCGCTTGATGTACTCGCCACGCAGCATTTCGCCCGGAATCAGCAGCGACACTTGGCCATTGGACGTAATGCCGATAACCGCCAAGCCTGTCACGATTGTCGATGCGATCAATGCGAACGTTGATTTCACGGGAGCCAGCAGGCTGGAAATCAACACATCCAGCGATCCAGACACAGAAACGGTGCCCGCGAAGGCAATCGCACAGAAACAAATCAGCAGGACGCTCATCATCGAGTTCATACCGCCGCGCTCCAACAGGCGCGTCACATCTGCGATGACAGAATCCGCTTGGAAGCCTGCTTTACCGACCATATCGACGGTGAAGCCATCCACAGATGCCACAACCGAGTTCGTGAAGGAGACACCCTGGAAGACGACCGCGTTGAAGATAGCGGTTGCGCAGGACACCAGCATGACGGGAACGGTCGGCAGTTTCATGATCGAACCGACTAGAACGACCAGGACGGGCACCAACAGAAGCAAGTTCCAATTAAAGGCAGAATCCAGGGTCGCCAGGATTGTGCCGACCTTCTCGGGCACAGCACCACCGGAAGACTGAAGGCCGAAAATCAGATACACGACTGCGGACGTGAGGAAAGCCGGAACGGTCGTCCACATGAGGTGACGAATGTGAGTAAACAGGTTGACACCCGTTGCCAGCGAGGCAATGTTGGTCGTATCCGACAGCGGAGAGAGCTTGTCACCAAAGTAAGCGCCCGCCACGATCGCGCCAGCCACCATCGGCAGGTTCGCATCCATGCCGACGGCAACGCCCATGAAGGCGACGCCAATCGTTCCCGCAGAACCCCAGGACGTACCGGTACACAAGGACACAATGGCCGTGACAACCAGCGCAATGAGGGCAAGGAATTGCGGGTTAATGATCTTCAAGCCGTAATAGATCAGCATTGGGATCGTGCCGCCAGCCATCCAGGTGCCAATCAAGGCGCCAACGACAATCAGAATAAGAACGGCCGGCATGGTCTTCGCGATCTTTTCGGCGATCGCGCCGATGATCTCATCCCACGTATAGCCCAAGGCAATGGCAACAATGCCAGCTACCACGGACGACGCGATCAGCAGCGGCTCCACCGGGAGGCTCGCCGCAATGTAGCCGCCGCCCAGAAGGACGATCAGCGTGACCGCGGGAATCGCCGCGACCAGGAGAGATGGAGTGCGGTGAGCCCGCTTCTCCGAGGAGGTGACTGACATCGTCAATCCTTTCTTATTTGTTGCGTCCGCGCGCCAGTGCGCGGCTGCTTAATTCGATGCGATCGCCGTGATCGCCTCGCACAAGCGCTCCAGAGCACGAAGCAGATCGTGCTCGGGAAGCGCCACGTTGATGCGGAAATACCCTTCGTAAGATGCCCCGAAGTCCTCGCCCGGGGACACGGCGACCCGGGAAGCGACCACGGCCTCGTCAAGAGACGCGGACGAGGCCAGGTAGGCGCGGGCGTCTACCCACACCAGGTACGTGCCATCGGGGTCGACGACGCGGGCCTGGGGCAGCGCTCGGCGCAGGTAGTCCACGGCCATGCGTAGGTTCGCGTCGATGCGAGTGCACAGCTCATCCACCCACGCCTCGCCCAGGTTCCACGCGGCGATCGTCGCGGGAATCGCAAAGAAATTTGGGTTATGCAGGCCCATGAGGCGCTTGGCTTCCTCGAGGCGCTCACCGAGCTCGCCGTGCACCGCAATCGCCGATGCCTCCAAGCCTGCTGTATTAAAGGTCTTTCCCGGGGACATGCACTGAATGAGGTGCCCAGACTTCCACAGGCGAGGAGAGACGGCCGTGAGTGGCTGGTACCGGTTCCGGCCCGGCCGCCGGAAATCCGCGTGAATGTCGTCGGAGAGCACCAGCACATCCCATTCAAGCGCGAGGGAGGCGACCATCTCCATCTCACCTTCACTCCACACGCGCCCCGTCGGGTTGTGTGGACTGCACCAGAGCAGTAGGTCCGCGCCCTCCATCGCACGGGCGAAGGATTCCTCGGGAATCTGCGGCGTCGCGCCCGACAGGTCGAGGGGCACCCGACGCAACTCGCACCCGGCGCGCTCCACGACCTCGATGATCGGCCCGTACGCCGGATCCAGCGTCACGACCCGAGGGGAACGCCCCAGCGACCCCGGCAGGACGATCGAGCACAGGGCTGACACGCATTGGACGATACGCGGGAAGAAGTGAACATCCCTTGGATCGAGTGCCCACCTATGGCGATGTTCCTGCCAGCGAGCTGCTGCCTGACGGAAATCATCGAAGACCTCCGTGTAGCCAAAAATCCCCTCTGCACACGCATCAACAATCACGCGTGACACCTCAGGGCACGTCGCGAATTCCATATCCGCGACCGACAGGGACAGCGCATCCTCTCCAAGGTACGCCGCCAATAAATCCCACTTCGCGCTGTGCGTCCCCCAACGGGTAATGCTTGTGTCAAACATCCAAGCCACCCGCCCGGTTCGGGCAGTGGTGCGTCTGCCCGCACGCCCCAAGGTCCGCGACGTTCAGCGCCTCGGCCTGCCTTGCGGCTCCCAGGGCGACGTACTCTGCCGCCTCGGGAAATTCAACGGGCACCCCCAAGAATTCGGGCGCCAAGCTCTGCACTGCCCGCGAGCGCGCTCCACCGCCGACAACGAGCACTTTCTCGATCGGAACCCCCAGCTCACGCACGCATTCGAGCGCGAAACGCATGTGGGCAAGCAGCCCCTCAACGCCGGCCCGAGCAAGGTGCGCGCGCGTCGAGTTCTTGAGCGTCATTCCCTCCAATCGGGCAGTGGCATCGGGCAGGTTCGGCGTGCGTTCGCCTTCGAAATAGGGAACCAGGCGCAGCCCTCCCGCGTCGGGAACCGACAGTGCCGCTTCGTCTAGTTCCTCATAGCTGAGGCCGCTCATCGCGCCGACCGCGTCGAGGATTCGCGAGGCGTTAAGCGTGCACGCGAGGGGAAGCCAATGTCCGCTTGCGTCAGCAAAGCCGGCGACTTGACCACTGGGGTCTTCGACGGGAGTTTCGCTAACAACGGCAACAACCCCGGAGGTTCCCAACGAGAGCAACGCCTGTCCGATACCGAGGCCAACTCCAAGAGCCGCACCGGCATTGTCCCCACATCCTGGGCCAATTGCGATTTCTCCCCATCCTTGCGCTGGATCCCCACACCCCATGGCTTCCGCGGGCTCGCAGATCTTCGGCAGGATGATTTCCTCGGCCTTTTCCACCGAAATTCGTAGGGCCTGGGCCAAGATTTCGCGCCTGTAGACTGCGTCAGCCCGGTCCATGTAGCCCGTTCCCGAGGCATCGGAACGGTCGGTGCACAGGCCTTCCAACCCGACAGCCTCAAAGCCACCGCGGATTTTCCAACTCAGCCAGTCGTGGGGCAGACAGATTGCCGCGATCTTCCTTGCGTTCTCCGGCTCATTGTCTGCAAGCCAGCGCAGTTTCGTGACCGTAAAAGAGGCAACGGGAACGAGGCCAGTGGCCTGCGCCCACCAGCGAGCGCCGCGCTCACGGTCACCATCGCCTCGTTCGCAGGTGAGTTCCTCGGCCGCGCCGGCGCTTCGGGTGTCGTTCCACAAAAGCGCCGGGCGGATGACCTCGCCTTGTGAGTCCAAGCAGACCATTCCGTGTTGTTGCCCACCCACGCTGAGCGCCCGTACGTCATCCAATCCGCCAGCCGCGCGCACGGCCTCGAGGAAGGCATCCCACCACGCTTGAGGTGCGACTTCGCTTCCCTCGGGGTGCGAGGCGCGACCTTCGCGGAGAATCCTTCCGGTGACCGGATCGCAGATGACAACTTTGCACGATTGCGTGGAGGAGTCGACTCCAGCAACGAATGGCCTGCTCTCGCTCATGGTTTCAGCCGATCAGGTGGCGCATGGCCTGCTGGTAGAGCTCGACGTAGTGGTACTCGCGAGCACCCTTTGCTTCGGCGTCGAAATCTTCGAAGGCACTGCGGTCAGCGAGGAAATCGTCGATGCTCTCACCGGGTGCGAGTGTGGGAGTTGACAGCTCGGCGACAGATGCCGCTTCCATGAGTTCTTGGGTGAGCGGATCGGCGCGGAATTCGCGAGCTTTTTCGGCCAGAGTTAGGTACATTTCCATGTTTGCACGCGCGGATTCCCACACGCCTTCCATGCCCTCGGTTCGGCTGGGCTTGTAGTCAAAGTGACGAGGCCCTTCGTAGCGAGGTCCTCCCCCGGGGAAGCCATTCTCGAGCAGGTCGACGGTAAAGAAAGCGCTGGCCAAGTCGCCGTGTCCAAATGCCTTATCTTGGTCGTACTTCAGGCCGGATTGTCCATTGAGGTCGATGTGGAAGAGCTTTCCGGCGTTGAGCGCCTGAGCCAATGCGTGCGTGTAGTTCAGGCCAGCCATTTGTTCGTGTCCGGTTTCGGGGTTCAATCCAACAACGTCGCCGTTGTCGAGCTGGGCGATCAGGGCCAAGGCGTGACCGACGGTGGGAAGGAAGATATCGCCTCGGGGTTCATTGGGCTTGGGTTCCAGACCGATGCGGAGGTCGTAGCCGCGGGACTTAATGTAGGCGGCGACGGTATCGAGGCCCTCGCGGTAGCGATCGAATGCGGCGTTGAGATCCTTGGAGGAGTCGTATTCTGCGCCTTCGCGCCCGCCCCACATGACGAAGGTTGTTGCTCCAAGTTCCGCGGCAAGATCGACGTTACGCAAGATCTTGCGCAGGCCGAAACGGCGGATCTCGCGGTCGTTATTTGTCAATCCACCGTCTTTAAACACCGGGTGAGTGAAGGTATTGGTCGTCACCATTTCGATGACGAGTCCGGCTGCATCGGCAACCTCTTTGACGCGCATGACTCGCTCATGACGCTCCGAATCCGAAGCATCGAAGTCGAAGACATCGTTGTCGTGGAATGTAATACCCCAGGCGCCAATTTCTGCGAGTTTCGCCGTGTATTCCCACGGATCGAGGACGGCTCGGGTGCCGGTTCCAAAGGGATCAACCGCATTCCATCCCACGGTCCACAGGCCGAAAGAGAAGCGATCTTCGGGTCGAGGTGTATGCGCCATAGCATGACCTTCCAGATTTTTAATCGGTGCAAAAGTATGCACGGTTTTGTTATGTCTCATAACATAATCCAAAAAATGCGATAGAGTCAAGACATGGCCAACACAGTTCGCACGCAAAGCCCACATTCTGGCGCCACGAACCAAAATCTGCGTGCACACAATCTTTCGCTGGCATTGCGCCACATCCTGGCCAATCCTGGCGCAATCAACCGCGCGGGAATCGCTGCTCAAACCGGAATTTCACGCGCAACAATGTCACGTCTGGTCGATGAACTCATCGCCACCGACCTCGTCGAAGAAAGCGACGATAAACTCTCCACCGGTGGACGAGGCCGACCCACAAGCGTCCTCTCCCCCGCCTCGGGAACGGTCATCGCCCTGGGACTACAGGTGAATATCTCCGTTCTTGGCGCATACCTTGTCGACCTCAGCGGCAACGTCCTCGCTCGAGAGACACTGGAGGGCGATTTCTCCGGCTCCAACCCGCAGGCAACCCTGCGCAAACTGGCTCGAATGGGAAGACGCGTCCTACACGCAGGACGGGAAGAAGGCACGGTTTTCCTCGGCAGCGCACTTGCCCTCCCCGGCCTCGTCTCTGGCGACACCCTCGTCACCGCTCCAAACCTCGGCTGGAAGAACATCCCCTTCGACGAACTCACCCACCCCCTCCACGACCTCCACGTCACCCTCATTGCGAACGAGGCCGATTTGGCAGCCTTTGCGGTCGCCCATCCCCGCCCAGGCGTTCCCGAGGGACCCGCATCTTTCATCTATGTCTCCGGGGAAGTTGGCATCGGTGGCGGCCTCGTCATCAACCATCAACCGCTGGGCGGAGCTCACGGCTGGTCGGGTGAAATCGGGCATATTTGCGTTGAACCTCAAGGAAACGTCTGCTCCTGTGGAGCGCGCGGATGCTTGGAAACCATTGCTGGACTCAAGGCGCTGTGCCGAGCAGCGGGCTTGGGAGACGGGGCTAGCGCGCGCGAGCTTACCCAGCTTGCCGGACACAGTGCACAGGCTCAAGATGCTCTTGCCAATGCCGGTCATGCACTGGGGCAGGCTCTAGCAGGCGTCGTCAACACCGTCGATATTTCTCAGGTCTATTTGGGCGGCCTCGTCGCCGAGATCGCACCCTACCTGCTGCCAACGCTGCACGAGGAATTAGAGACTCGAGTCCTCCAAGCGCCCTGGTATGCGCCCGCTATCGATATCCTTCCCTCATCCGAGGACCTTTCCCTGCGCGGTGGGGCTTTCCAGATTCTCGAGAGAATTTTGGACGATCCGATTCACTGGAAAGACGGTGCATTCTAGGCAGGATTCACAGGCGCTACATAGCTGCCCGGCAAGCGATAGCAAGGCTCCTATGTTGCAATGAGGCTATGTGTGGAATTGTTGGTCACGTCGCATGTCAAGCCTCTCAGCGGAGCCGTCAGGTCGTTCTTGATGGACTTTCACGCCTGGAATATCGCGGATACGACTCCGCGGGAATTGCCTTAGCAAGCCCGGGGAAATTAAATGTCATCAAGGCTGTCGGCAAGCTGGTTAACCTGCGCGAGGCCGTAGATTCTGAGGCACCAGCCGATGCTTACGCCGGGATCGGGCATACCCGTTGGGCAACTCACGGGCGCCCCACGGTAGCAAACGCTCACCCCCACGTCAGCCCGGATGGGCGCTTCGCACTTGTCCACAATGGAATCATCGAAAACGCGGACAAACTGCGCACCCGGCTGCGCGCACAAGGCGCGGTTTTCGCCTCGGAAACTGATACGGAAGTGGTCGTGCACCTGCTTGCGCGCGCCTACGACCAAGCGGATGCGGCCTCGTACACGGAAGAAATTGCGGGGCTGAGCAGCACCGACGAGGCCGTCGCACGCCGATTGGTCGTCGCCATGCGGGAAGTAACCGCCGAGCTCGAGGGAACCTTCACACTGCTCGCATTGTCCGCTGAATCTCCCAAGGTCATTGTTGCCGCGCGCAGGTCATCGCCGCTGGTTATTGGCCTCGGCGAAGGAGAAAACTTCCTGGGTTCAGATGTCCTTGCCTTCATCGAGCACACAAACCGCGCGGTGGAAATTGGGCAAGACCAGCTGGTTGTCGTGAGCGCTTCCGCTGTAACGGTCATCGGTACGGATGGGCACCCACTTCCCCTGAAGGAATACGAAGTCGATTTTTCGGCGGATCGCGCGACCAAGGGCGGATGGCCGACCTTTATGGAGAAGGAAATCCACGAACAGCCTCGAGGCGTGGCTGAGACTCTTGCCGATCGAATGGACTCGCATGAGCACTTGGCTTTGGATGAGATCCGCATCCCCGAGCACGTCCTGCGTGGAATCGACAAAATCATCATGATTGGTTGCGGAACCGCCTCTTATGCGGGGCAGGTCGCACGTTATGCGATTGAACACTGGTGCCGTATCCCCGTCGAGGTCGAGCTATCCAGCGAATTCCGCTACCGAGACCCGGTTGTTGGAGAGAAGACCCTGGTTGTCGCAATTTCTCAGAGCGGCGAAACCATGGATACGATCCAGGCGATCCGCCACGCCCGCGAACAGGGCGCGAAGGTCGTCGCGATCGTCAACACTCCCGGTTCGACCATTTCACGCGAATCCGATGCCGTCATCCTCACCCATGCAGGGCCTGAAATTGCGGTTGCTTCCACGAAGGCCTTCACTTCACAGGTGACAGCGTGCTACATCCTCGGCCTGTACCTGGCCCAGGTTCGCGGGAACAAGTATGCCGACGAGATCGCCGACTACATGGAGAAACTTGCGCGCCTTCCCGAGGCGATTCAGAAGGTTTTGGATAGCGGAGAGACAGTTCGCCAATTCGCCCGCACCATGAAAGATGCGACCTCGGTGATCTACTTAGGGCGGCACGTGGGCTACCCCGTCGCTCTTGAGGGAGCGCTCAAACTCAAGGAGATCTGCTACATCCACGCAGAGGGTTTTGCGGCCGGCGAGCTCAAGCACGGGCCGATCGCCCTGGTGGATGAAGGCCAGCCGGTTGTCGTCATCGTGCCAACTCCGCGCCGCCCCGAACTGCACGCGAAGGTCCTGGCGAATATCCAAGAGGTCCGCGCGCGCGGAGCACGAACCATTGTCATTGCAGAGGAAGGCGACACATCGGTTGACGAGTTCGCTGAAGTTGTCTTCCGCGTACCTCCGGTTCCGACGCTGTATGCGCCGCTGCTGACAATTGTTCCGCTGCAGATTTTTGCGTGTGAGCTTGCGGCGGTGAAGGGGCTCGATGTTGATCAGCCTCGAAACCTCGCCAAATCAGTCACCGTGGAGTAGGACCGGCTGCGCGCTGCGACTTCAGCACGAGGCAGACGAACCTCGTTTTCCGCTTCAGGGGCCTCTCCATCGGACAAAGTGCGTCATAGCTCGAAGGATAGGCGTGAAATAGATGCGCTACGCCCGCCCATTGACGCACTTTGTCCGCGGGCGGATATTCCGGAGGACATTCAGGGGGATATTCCAGGGGCATACTCCGGCGGCGGATACCCCTAGAGCGGATATACAACGAGCGCTTACGTAAGCACAGTTATTGGAGCTCGCAAGCCTTGTAGACGTGGGTCAGCATCGCGAGGCGCTCCTCCAAGGTTGCGTCCTTGGGCACGCACATCTTCGCACCCAGATAGTTGCACCCACCCTCGATCGCGGCGCGTGCGCAACGCTGAATCTCGGTGTTACTCATGAGCGATGCCGGCTCATCGGTCTGGCCGGGCAGGTGCCCATCAATCCAGGCGTAGCCGTATTGGGTTTCTTCCGGACCCGCTCCCGAGAAGACGACGCCGTCTAGAACCCCGCGTTTCCCGGCCGCAACGATGTGATCGTAGGCAGCATCGGCACTGCGTTCTTCTAGAACTGAGCGCCCCCAGTTAATCAGGACACCGACCTCAAATTCGGCAGCGATCTGGATTTCTTCGTCGATCGAGAGGAATCCCTTTTCTGGCTTTTGCTCGGAGATAAAGCGGTCACAATGCTCAATCACGAGCTTCGCGCCGTACCAGTCCCATTCGCGCAGAACTTCCAGAGATCGCCTGAACGCGTCCCCATCTGCGGTCCGAGTGGGTGCCGAGTGCACCTCGATGCGCGTCACCACATTGCGATCGGCATGCCCGCTCAACTTGCCCACGTCCTCACGCAGTTGGCGGGTGAAAGCCAGCGCGGCCTCGCGACCGTCCCGATCGGGCGAGGCCAAGCCGAAGTTCGCGTCTTTGCCAACGTTTTGCATGGTGCCGGGGATGGCAGTGATGGTGTTGAAATCCCAGTTCGCGGCAAGCAGGCCGGCGAGAAGTTCGTTGTCGGTGGCGATCTGTCCGGGATAAGGCATTTCGAGGCCGTTGATCCACGGCTGCTGTGCGAGAAGTTTGTAGTACTCCTCTTGTAGCTCCAGCGCCGGATGCGAGGCGTAGGCTCCGATAATGAATGGGATTGTCATTGTGCTCATCCTTCCGTGAATGTCGCCATCGTTGGGACATGCATGTATAAGTCTGACAGGTCAAGCCGCAAAACGCAGCATATTCATCAGACAAATTTACCCTCAGAAGAAGTCCGAATCAAAGTCCTCATCCAGCCTCAATCCAGGTCTTTCAAATATGAAAAACGCTAAACTCACGCACATGGACCGCAATGAACTGATTCAACGCACGTTTCCCTATCTTTTGAAGCGCTTGGAAGACGCTGGCATTGATGCCACTCCCCAGGTCGATCCGCAAACAAACGGCTACATTCTGACCGTCGACACCATGCGCTTCAACGTTGAAAACCTTCTGTCGGATCTATCGCGCTGCGACCAGGCCCAGCATCAGGAGCGAATCGAACGCTGGGTTGCCTTCATGATTGAAACTCTGCGAATGCCCGAGTACTCGGTTAATGATCCCGATGAGCTTCGCAAGCGAATCCGCACACGCATCATCCGGAGTGGGCAGAGCTCAGATCTGCCCATCACCTACATTCGCCCATTCACTGCCGGATTAGCCACAGCGCTCTACCTGGATTTCCCAAACAGCGTGTCATTGGTAACGGATCAAAGTCTTGCCCGATACCCACTTTCGGTCGATGAACTTTTCCACTACGGCCAGATCAACACCGATAACGAGCCCATCGATACTCAGCAACAGGTGGGCCCCTTTACTGAACTGCTGGGAGAATCACCATTTATTGCCGGTAAGGCAGCAAACATTGGTGCATTGGTAAGCAATCTCCACATCAATGCGCCCCACGGATTGTTCTTTGCCATTCCGCAACGCTCCGTCCTGCTCTATGCACCCATCGACCCGGAGGACACCTCACAACAGATACTCCAGATGATCGACTTCATGCGCTTCGCGGTCATGGAAGAGTTCGGCAATAACAACGCCTACGCGATCAGTCGCGATATCTTCTACTGCCTACCCACTGGAGAATTCGGCCCAATTACCCGGGGTGACAATCCCCAACTTCACGAGCTTTTCAGTAATCCAGAGATCGACTTCGAGACCTTCATGGGGTATGCAGAAAAATACCTGTACCTACCCGAAAGCTTCGTCCAACGCTTCCTCGCGAAGTAAAAGATGGACGGAAGCCGGCTGCGCGCAGGCGGTGGTCAGCTATGGGATGGGTGTCTTTACATGTCTCAAGGTGATGCACGCCGCCTTTCATCATTCAGTTTGACTTATCGTTTCTCATTCCCTAAAGTTTCCACGTACGCGCGAGTGGCGGAATAGGCAGACGCGCACGGTTCAGGTCCGTGTGCCCGTGAGGGCGTGGGGGTTCAACTCCCCCCTCGCGCACGTAGTAAGGACCCAGCGAAAGCTGGGTCCTTTTGTTTTACCTGCCGAGGCCTGGCCGCCTCATGCGCAAAGCAGGCGCATTGCGTACCCTGCCTAACTAAACTGCGAGGCCGACTGACGCCTTCCAGCGCCAACCGGCCTCGGAAAATGCAACAGTTTAGTCCTGTGAGACCCCGGCAATGAGTTCACGAACCCACGTCCGCGCACGGCGATAGTCCTCGTCATCTTGAGGAACATCCGCGCTATTGACCGTTGAGCTGGGGTAGGACCCCATGAAGCGCACGTCCGGGGAAACTCGGTACAGGCCTCGCAAAGCAGCCTGAATGTGCTCTTGAGTAATGTGCCCAACCATATCGATCGAGAAAGTGTAGACACCTAGGCCATCACCGCTGGGTCGTGATTCAATTCGCGACAGGTCCACGTCGTGCACCGAAAACTGCTCAAGGAGACGCATGAGCGAACCCGCTTGGTTCACCGGCAGCGCGACTTGAATCGTCGTCTTATCGTGTCCAGTCGGCGCAGTCAAGGACCCTTCAATCGGCCTTCTCACACACACAAAACGCGTAATCGCACCAGGATTATCCGCAACATCCGTGAACAGCGATTCCAAACCGTAGCGTTCAACCGAGGTCGCATTGCACAAGACTGCGTCAAATGCTCCCTCGCTTGCCCCCAAAGTCTCAGCCGCTGCAGCGGTTGAAGTCGCAGGAACGTGGACAACACCCGGGAAGGTCTCCTCGGCCCAGTTACGGCACTGCGCCCACGCGTGCGGGTGCGTCCCGATCTTGCGGATATCTTCCGCGCGCGTCCCAGGGCGAACAGCCAAGTGGAAGGTAATGGGAACCAACATTTCCGCGCGGATCACGAGCTGCGGGTAGTCCGCGAGCGCATCGAGCGTCGCATTGACCCCGCCCTCGATGGAATTCTCGATTGGGACAACCGCCCAATCGGCCTTTCCTTCACGTACCGCTTTCATTGCGAGCGGCGGGGAAGTCAGGGGAATAAGCTCAGCGTTTTCCGGGGCAACCTGGCGCAGAGCTTGCTCTGTAAAAGTCCCGAAGGGCCCTAGGAATGCGATTCGCAGCTTGCTCACTCGGCGTGCTCCTGCTGCGCGAGGGCCTCGGCTTCACCGGCCTCAGCATGCTCGCCTGAACGCTTCTTTCCGACGATCTCAATGATCACGGGCAGAACCGAGACGAGGATGATGACACCCAGGATCAAGGTCAGGTTGTCATGCACGAAGGGAACATTACCCAGAAGTGAGCCAACGAGGATGAATCCCGCACCCCAGATCAAGGCACCCAGGGTGTTGAAGATCAGGAACTTGACGTAGGGGTAGCGCGCCATTCCCGCCGCGATCGGAATGAAGGTACGAACGAAGGGGATGAAACGACCAATGACCAGGGAACGCCCGCCGTAGTCACGGAAGTATCGTTCGGCCTTCTCCAAGTGCTCGGTCTTCAAGATTCGAGCATCCGGCTTGAAGAACCTGCGTCCCCACTTTGCGCCGAGGAAGTAGCCGATCTGCGCGCCAATGAAGGCCGCAACAACAACCATGATGATCAGTGTCGGCAGGTGTAGCCCCAGTCGATCGTGGAGCAAACCCGCAGTGAACAGCAGAGATTCGCCGGGAAGAACCGGGAAGAGAACACCGGATTCGATGAGGACAATGAGCATTGTTCCCCACAAAACCCACGGTCCCATAGCGACCAGCAGGCTTTCGGGGTCCTTGAACCAGTTGATGAAGGTATCCAGACCTGAGGCATTGACCATGACGGCAGCAAGCATGCAGATTTCCTTAAACTCGGGCACCGTTCACTTAAGAGTGCACGGCATGTTACGAAGTCAACCCTACCGGTCTTTAGAAGACAGATAGGATGTCATCCATGGAGAATTCCGAGGAACTGATCACGTCCGAGGCCTCTGACGCCCCGCAGCCCCCTGCGCCCGTGTCCGAGCAGGCGGAAGAAAACACACCCGATCACGCTCCTACGCGCCAGTCAAGACTTCCCGAGGCGGTCTTTTTCGCCGATCGGGTTCATTACCGTCGACGCCGCCGCTCCGACCTTGTCGAGGCCATCTTCTGCCTCCTCGGTATCGCCTTGGCGTGGGGGCTGGGTTTCGTCGCCTCCTCAACAACCGAAGGCGTTGCCCAAGACGTCCTCCGCGTGACAGTCATTCGCGATCTGCTGCTTATGCCTTTGTCTCTGGTCGAGGGCTTAACCATTCTTGTCACCCCGATCGCTGTGATCGGCATGCTGCTCTTCCGCCGCCAAGTCTCCACAGCAATCGAAGCACTGACAACAAGCGTGATCGCAGGCGTCGCCTCGTACGCAATCCTGCTTCTCCTGCGCCAACTTCCCAAAACCGCGACCGGCCCACTGAGCGTCACCTATTCGGAAAACGGGCAAACGGCCTCGTACATTGCAATTAACTTGGTCGCCGTCGCGCTCATCGCGCTCTTCACTGCGGCAGGCGAGGCCGAGGCCATGCGCACGATTCGCTGGTCATACTGGGCACTCGCCGTCATCATCGTCATTTGGGTCTTGCGCGGCCAGCTCACGCTTCCCTCGGCAGTATTCTCCGTGCTCTTGGGACGCACTTTTGGATCGGCCTCGCGCTTTGTCTTGGGATTCCAGGACCGCAGCGCTTCGGGTGGTCAGATTGTTCGCGCGCTTCTCTCCATCCGAATCACACCCCAACGCATCATTCGCACAGATCTTCTTCCCGCAGGGGTCAACCTGGAAACATGGCTGGTCACCGAATCAGAACACGGCCATTTCCACGCGGAACCCCACGCATCCGATTCAGCTGAATACACGATTCCTCGCCGTCCCCCCGTTGATGGCAATCGCCACTATCAGGTGTGGGATATCTACGGTGTGCCCTACGAGATCACCATGCTCGACCCGGGGCGCGGAATGACTGGGACCCTTTTGGAAGTGTGGAATAACGTCCGCCTTCGCGGCCTTTCCCGCTGGGTTTCCCCCTCTGTGAAGGCCGCTGCCGAGCGTTCCATGCTGACCACCATTTCCGCCAAGCGCGCGGGCGTACACCTGCCCGAACCCATGGGGCTTGCACAGGCGGGTGACTCCATCATGACCGTCATGCGCGTGCTTCCACCGACCGCGTCCTTGAAGGATCTTGCCGAGGCAGATGCACTCACCGATGAGATCCTTGACGAGGCCTGGAAGCAGTTGGTCTTCGCGCACGCCCATGCGATCAGCCACCGCCGCATCGCCCCCTCTTCCCTGGTTGTGGACGAGTCCTCCCAGGTGTGGCTGATCCACTGGGAGGAGGGTGAGGTTGCAACGAACGAGCTCAATCAGCGCATCGATGTCGCCCAGATGCTCACTCTGCTTGCGATCTATGTCGGAAAGGATCGGGCGCTGGCCTCGGCGCAACGAAATCTTTCCGAAGAAGCCCTGGTCGGTTGTGCGCCGGTGCTGCAAAAGGCTGTCCTGCCTTCGGAGGTGACTGCAAGCCTTCGACGCAGCGATCTGCTTGACAAACTCCGCGAAGGAATCGTTGCCGATACTCCTCAAGAATCTATCCAACCGGCTAATTTGCAACGTTTCGCCCCCAAGACGATGATCACCTTCGCAGTTCTTGCGCTCGCCGCAATCATCTTGATGGGTTCCTTGAACTTCTCCGATATCGTCGCAGCAGTTAAGCAGGCCAACCCGATCTGGATTGCCATCGCTTTTGCTTTCGCAGCTGCAACGTGGGTTGGCGGCGCAGTCCCTCTGGTTGCTTTCAGCCAAGAGAAGGTCAAGTTCGGAGACTCGATTCTTGCCCAGGTCGCCGCCTCGATTGTCACTCTGGTCGCACCTGCTGGAATTGGCCCCGCCGCGCTCAACCTGCGCTTCCTGACCAAGCAGAAGATGAGTACAGCCGCTGCGGTTACAACCGTGACTCTTCAGCAGATTTCACAGTTCCTCGTGACTATCTCACTGCTCGTCACCGTTTTGTTCTTCTCCGGATCCTCACTGTCTGTATCGCTGCCTTATGGCGCGATCATCGCCGGTGTCGCAGTTGTCGCCCTTGTGGTGATTATCTGCATTTCTATCCCGAAGATCCGAAAGTTCATTTGGTCGAAGATCGAACCCACGTGGAAGCAGGTCTATCCGCGCCTCATGTGGGTTGCCGGTCAGCCCCAGCGCCTCCTCGCGGTTCTTGCGGGGAACATGCTCATGAACATCGGTTTCGTCGGCGCGTTCTGGGCATCACTCAAGGCCATGGGCGGGTCGCTGAACCTTGTGACTCTCTCGATTACCTACTTGGCATCGAACTCCCTGGGTTCGGTCGTCCCCTCCCCCGGCGGTATCGGTCCTGTCGAGGCCGCGCTCACCGGTGGTTTGCAGGTGGCCGGTATCGCAGTGTCGATCGCATTGCCAACCGCGATCATCTACCGCCTCGTGACTTTCTATGGCCGCGCACCCTTCGGTTGGGTCGCACTCAAGATCATGCAGAAGCGGAACCTGATCTGAGGGGCCTCGCAGCGATACCTTCACGTGCCCCGCGCTTAACCCTTAACTGCGCCCGAGACCATACCCGTCGACATCCTGTTTTGAACGAAGATAAACAAGATGAGAACGGGGATTGTAATAAGCGTCGAACCGGCCATCACGCCTCCCCAGTCGGAGCCCTGAAGTCCCTGCTGGAAGGATTGGAGCCACAGCGGCAAGGTCACCGCAGAATCGCGAGAGAGAACAATCAACGCCAGCGTGTACTCATTCCACGAGTGCAAGAAAGCAAAGACTGAAGTCGAGACCAACCCCGGTGCCAGCAACGGCAAAGTCACACGCATGAATGCCTGCACGCGGGTACACCCGTCGATCATTGCGGCCTGTTCCAATTCCTCGGGGACGGCTTCAACATATCCACGCATCATCCATGTGACGAAGGGGAGCACCCCTCCGACGTAGAGCAAGGACAATCCCGCGACAGAATTCAACAGTGCCCACGAATCAAGCATGCGGTACTGCGAAATGAAGAGTGCCTCGGCGGGGATCATTTGGATTACAAGGATGGAAACGATCAAAGTGCGTCGGCCTCGGAAATTAAAGCGAGCCAAAGCAAGCGCTGCAAGAAGCGAGCACAGCGTCGTCGCGCATACAGTGATGATGGCTGCGCTCAGCGACATGAGCAGCGCGGAGCGGAAAGCCGGAGAAGTCAGCACCCCCACAAAATGCTCGGTTGTCAGTGGTGACGGCCAAAGCTTGGGAGGACTCGATAGAAGGTTGCGTTCTGTTTGGAAAGCAGAGTTGACCATCCAGTACACGGGAAGCAACCACGTCAATGCCGTGATCACCAAGAGCACATTCACGACAACTTTCCCGGGACGCACCTTGCGTCGATTTGATTGACGAGGTGACACTTGGCCCGTGTTTTCCCTGACCTGCGTGGCACTCATCGTGCGTCCCCCTTCGTGAAGAGCATATGGATGTATTTCGCCGTGATGACCACCGTGATCAGCAAAATGACGGTTGCTAGGGCCGAAGCCATCCCGTAGTTGCCCTGTGAAATACCCAGCCGGTAAACATATGTTCCCAAGAGGTTTGTTTCGGTTGAGATCGATCCGGATTGCTGCAGGACGTAGATGTGCGTGAAGACGCGCAAGTCCCAGATCACTTGAAGAACACCGATCAGTGCGATGACGGGAGAGATCGACGGGAAGATGACGTAGCGCAGACGGGAGAGGTACCCGGCACCGTCGATTTGTGCCGCTTCAATCAGCGAATCATCGATTTGAGTGACGGCCGCATAGATTGAAATTGCAGCCAGCGGCATCGACGCCCAGATGATAATTGCCGAGGCGACCAAGAAGAAAGTCCAGTACGACGCTGAGAGCCATGCAAAACCCTTGAAGGGAAGGCCCAGAGCCGCCAAGAGGAAATTGATGAGGCCGAAGTTCGGGTCAACCAGCCACTGCCAGACAGTAAGTGAGGCAAGGAGGGGCATTGCCCAAACGACGATCAGAGTGGAATTCATGAAGGTTCGCGCTGCAGGTGAAGCGGCGCGCATCATGAGTGCCAAAGTAATGGCACCGATCATGGTGATTCCGGCTGTCCAGGCACAAAACGCGAGCGATTTTGCAAGGACCGACCAGAAATAGGAGTCGGAGAGAATCGCTTTGTAGTTGTCGAAGCCAACCCACTTCGGCGGCTTTCCAAACTGCTGTTCCAAGCCAAACTTTTGGAAAGACATGATGAACTGGCGGAGCATAGGGTAGCCCAAGACAACCAGGACCAGAATTACGGCTGGACTGAGAAGGAGGAAGGGTGCCATTTTCCGTTTCAGGAAGCCCTTCTTTGGGCGCCTTTTGACGGACGACACGTGGGTGGAGGTCATTTTTCTCTCCGGTGTTGCGATGGTGCAGGGGAGTCGCCCGAAATATATGAGGACGGACGACTCCCCTACTGTTTGTGCGCCGCTCGCCGCCTCGTGCGTGTCGACGCCTTGTGTGAAGGATTACTGCTGGTTCAAGGTCGCATCGAGCTTTGTGCCCGTTTCCTTTGCGACTGTCTTAACATCCTTACCCTGAGCAATCTCGGTGAAGAAGTCACGGATGACGTTGTCACCTGCAACGACTCCCCACTGCGGAGTATTGGGGGTGAGCTTCGAGTTCTCGATAACGGTGGTCGAGATGTCTGCGAATGCGCCTTCCGAAGCTGAACCGTACTGGGTGTTTCCAGGGGTCCAGCCCGATTTTGCGACCATCTTCTGGAAGTCCTCGGAGAAGATCACTTCGAGTGCCTTCTTTGCGAGTTCAGGATTTTGCGCGTTTGCAGCAAGAGAGATCGAGGAGCCGCCGGCGAAGGTCTTGCCGACACTGCCTTCCTTGAGCCCAGGAATCGGCATGACACCAACCTTGCCGGCATCCCACAGTTCCTTGTCGATCTTCTTGGCAACAGAACCGGTGCCGACGAGGATACCCACCTTATTCTCGTTGAAGTACTTCTGGAAGTTCTTCTGCGAGGCGGAGGAGTCCATCGCGTATGCGGTGCCGTCCTTGAAGATCTTCTGGATGCGTTCGAGGGAAGCGACGGTGTTGGGATCAGTGAGCTTTTCTTGCCACTTGCCGTTGCTCAAGGTCGCGTAGTCACCGTCGCCGGCAAACATCAGTGATTCAACGCCGTGAATGTCTACTGCCGAAAGATACATTCCCGAGAAGCCTTCGACTCCGTCCGGGTTTGCCTTACCCAGGGCAATTGCTGCATCTGCCAATTCATCCAAGGTCTTCGGAACAGCGATATTGGCCTTCTCGAAGAGGTCCTTGCGGTAGATAATTCCACGTGCACCGGCGTAGAGAGGAAGCGCGTAGAGCTGGTTGTCCCAGCGTCCTGCATCGATGAAGCTTTGAATAAGCTTATCGCCGCCAACCTTGTCGTAAAGGTCGTCAACGGGAGCAAAAGCTCCGACGGACGCGAAAACAGCGGTCTGAGTGTTTCCAGTTTCGACGAGATCGGGACTCTCTGACTTCGACGCCAGGGATGTCTGGAGCTTCGAAACGATGCCGTCCCAGGGTTGAATTTCAACCTTGAGGGTGTTTCCGGGGTTCTGTTCTGCGAAGGTCTTCTCGAGGTAAGCGATCGCGTCGTCAGAGATCGACCCCTCCATGAACCATACGCGCACGGTCTTCCCTGTGACGCTTGAAGTGTCGCTAGAAGCGCTTGAACCGGACGTGCTGGATGAGTTTCCACATGCCGCAAGGCCGAGGCTGAGCGCAGACGCAGTTGCCAGTGCGATCAGGCGCCTTCTGGTTGTGTGCTGAGACATTGTTATTTCCTCTCAAACGCTACGCGCCTATGCGTAGATGAGCTTAAGTATCATCAGCACAAAAAACTTTGTCAAGAATCGTGACACTTTTGTTACACGGCAAATTTTACGATTGACTCAACGACATCTTCATCCCGCACAATGACACTGAAGGCTGCAGAAGCCATTTCCGATGCCGAAGCCGGCTGCCCCGCGCACGCAAAACGCACGTTACGGGACGACAAGGGAAGTCCTCGTCGACGAACAATCCGTCGCAAAGGATCAAGAAGACTCTCCCCCACCTGCGCGATCTCACCGCCGAGGACGATCACCTCAGGATCAAGTAAATTCGTAACACTCACCATCACTACGCCCAGCTGCTCACCAATTTCCTCAATGAGGCTCGTACATGCGTGATCCCCACTCCGAACCGCCGCAACAAAGTCTGAAATCGTCGCATCCGCGCCAAGAATTGGCTTGAGCCGAGCAAGAATCGCAGGCGTCGATACATATTGCTGAAGACATCCTCGATTGGAACACTCGCAAGGTAATCCCATGGGATCAATGCTGATGTGTCCCAGTTCCCCAGCACCCCCATGCGCACCTTGAACCAGAGTCGCACCAAGGATGTTCCCCATGGTAATTCCGTGTGAAAGATGGACGTAGACCATATTGCCGACCGGCTGATCCAACCGCTCAAACTCGACAAACGCTGCCAATCGCGCGGTATTCTCCACGCGCACCGGAGCTTGAAGAAGGGAGCTCATCGCCTGAAGCGGATTGGTATCTTTCCACATCAACGAGGCCGAACCACCGACTACTTCGCCTGTGCGGACGTTAATTTGGGTATTGACTGCAACATGGCCCGCACACACCCTAGGCCCTCCGAGATCAGCGAGCATCGCGCGGATAGTCTTCTCGACATGAGCCAGACGCATCTTCCCGATTTCTCCTGGCTTTTCAGGATTTTCACGCGAGGCAACAATGCGTCCATCTACGGTGGCAATTGAGACAAGAGTGCGATCAATCCAAAAGACAACCGATACCAAAACCCCCAGTTTTTCAGTGAGCTTGACAGTCGACTTCAGTGGAGATTCCCCATCATCAGCCATATACCCTTCGGCGATAAGGTCTTGAACTACGTTTGTGACCGTTGTTCGAGATACCGAGAGAATGCGAGCGAGCGCAGCGCGATGCTGCGGGCCTTGACTCACAAGGGCAGCAATAGCTCGCTCTTTGTTGGTGCTCAGCACTTTCCTCTCCAATCACGTCTTGGCATACCGAAATAGCAATGTTACGATTCGTAACACTATAGTCGGTTGACCTTATCAAAGGGGATTAACGTGTCACCCTCAATAATCCCACATGACCGCGAACGCACACCGGCATTCGCATGGCGCGGCTTCATGCTCGATTCTGCGCGAACTTTCTGGCCCCCCGAGCTAGTCCACGAGATCCTCACTCTCCTCTCGCGTTATGGTTTCAACCGTTTCCACTGGCATCTCACCGATGATGCGGGATGGCGGATCAACATTCCCGGCTACCCCGAGCTCACACGCGTAGGCGCGACCCTTCCGCGAGAAGCTTTCGATTGGTACGACAATATCGATCCCGATAAACGTGCAGAGATGATCGCACGTGCTCCTCAAGATTCCACTTGGGGGTATTACACGGATGAGGACATCCGTGAGATTGTCGCCCACGCTTCCTTAGAAGGAATCGAGGTCATCCCTGAAATTGACCTCCCCGGACACATGCACGCCGCAATTCGCTCTTATCCAAACCTCGGAGATCCGGCACTTGCTTCACTGCCCGCCAAGAAGTGGAGCCATCGAAATGACCTGCTGTGGCCAAGCGAAGAAGCTTGGGACTTCATCGAGGCCACACTCACGCACGTCGCTTCGCTCTTCCCATCGCCGATCATTCACATTGGTGGTGATGAATGCCGTTTCGAGGCATGGGAAAGCGACCAAGAACTCATGAATTCCCTTGCGGCGCAAGAAATCCTCTCTGGGCGAGAACTTCAAGCCCACATGACCCGACGCACGCTGGCACTCCTCCACAGCCTCGGCAAGAGAGCAGCAGGATGGGACGAACTGACGGAAATCGCTCCCTCCGAGGTTCTCGATGACACTCTCATCATCGCATGGCGCGGATTCGGCGAAGGTCCCCGCAGGGCGTCGCAATCTGGACAGCCCTGGGTCTATGGATGCTGTGACCAGCTCTATCTCAACCGCCTCGCCGGCCCGGCCCAAGAAGAACCGGCTGCCATGTTCGGTGTCATCACTGAGGACCGCATCCTTACGGAGGTCATGGCGGAGGTGCGCAAAGCGCAAAATCCTCCGATTGGAATCCAAGCTGCGCTGTGGTGCGAATTCATCCCCACCCGCGAGCAGCTCTTCTACCAGCTCTTCCCCCGCTTACTCGCGGTCGCAGAAGTCGCCTGGCACGGCCTCGATGCACTCGATGACGCTCACATGCGCCAGAGGATCGATACGGAAATGGAATGGCTGGCCTCCCAAGGGGTGCGAGGCCGCAGCCGCAGTTAGGCGATCAACTCCAGAGCCGCCTTCACCGCGTCCTCAACGCTCCCCTCGCTGGGATACACCAGCGAGGTATCCGCCATGATCCCAATGATGTTCGGGTACGAGAGTGCTTCTTGAACGCGATCACGAAGTGCGTCCACGCCCGTACTGAAATCCACTCGTAAAACAATGGGAAGAGTGGTCGCATGGGCAAGACGCTTCACGTCCTCGCACAGCGGGAGCATGAGCCATGTCAGTCCCGAAGTTGTTCCCAGACCCGATGCGATCGCAGTCGCTAGGCAGATGGAATCCATATCGAGGTGGGTGCGAACGCGACCGGATTCGTCGCGGCTTGAAATCACGGCTTCAAGCAGGGCAATTCGACCCGAGGCATTGAGCGCGCATACCCCGCGAGCGCAGCGCGACAGGGTATGGGACGAGCCCTCATCGCTGTAGTCCAAGCGGAGCAGCATCTTGCCACCATCCAAGCGAGACTCATGGATTCCCGCGATGTCGTAGCCACTCATGACGTCGTCCAATTCGAAGGAAGAGTCAGCTAGGCCGCCTCGGTTCATCGAGCCAATGACGAACTTTTCCTTGAGGACTCCAGCGATCGTCAGGTCTTCGACAAGATCAGCTGCACCCACGCATCCCTTGACCCCTTCAATGGCGAAGGCCTGGCACAAACGGTCGAGCAGATCCCAGCGGTCTTCCAGTGCCCGAGGGTTACCTCCCGCCGCCAAGTTTCCACGCGCGGGGTCGTCGGCAGCGATCATGAGGAATTTCGCGTTGGGGCGGATCCCCATTCCGCGATCACGCATCACGAAACCGATTTGCTCGGGGTGATTGACCCTCATATCGATGATCTGATTGATATCAACACTCATCGTTCGTCTTCTTTCCGCACATCCGCGCAGGCATCCATGCGGGCGGGGACGTCGTCATCGTTAAAACCATAGATTGTTGTTGCGGCCGCATCGACGCGGTCGCGGTCACAGTATCACCAAAATTCAGTCCACTAAAAATTTGCAGCGAGGCCGGGCGGCACTTTCGCGGGGTCACGCGCGTCCTTTCGCGCGCCTATTGACGTTCGGATTTGGCCAGATTATCGCGGATCGCCTGGCCGATGCGTTCAAGCGTGTCGGCCTGAATCCACGTTGAATCCAGTCCGAAGCGAGAACCCATATGCTCACTGTTCTTTCGCAGGCCCAGGATTGCTTCCCACAGGGGGATGAGTTCCTCGTGGTAGGTGTGTCCGTGCCCGCCGGGAGCCGTGCCTGCAACGGGCATATCGACGAGGACCTGGATGTAGGTCGCCAGACGCGTGTAGACCATCTGTGAACTCACGTCCCCGTCGACATGTTCAGAAATCCAGTCGGGCTTATTCCAGGCAAGCTGCGAATTCCACCAGACCACGGGATCGGAGGGGTGCTGCGCGTAGACGATTCGCGGGAAGTTCCATCGCCCAAGCTCTCGCCCATACACGTCCGCCCACAAGTTCTCCGGAACATTGACAAAACGAACGTGACGACCGTTGGCAACAACGGGGGCGACCTGGGGGCTGCCTCGGTGACGCACTTGGGTGAGCTCGGCATGCATGGGGGTGAAGGCGGGGGTTCCGACCCACAGTGCACCGTCGGTCCGGGTTAAAACATCGACGATCCCTGAAAAGACATGTTGGGAGGCGTAGGCGCCCAAGGATTCCCCGCACACGAAGAGTGCGGGTCGCGACTCTTCGGGGAGTTCGTCAACCGCTCGGCGAATTGTCTCAAAGAGAATGACCGCGGCTTCCTCTGAGACGTCCAGATCTGTCAGGAAGTTAATCGAGGAGGGGACAAAGGAATACTGCATGGACGCCGTCGCACAGTTTCCCAAGGTCAGGTATTCAAATGGTTGGACTTGCCATTCGTCAACCCATCCTGATCCGGTCGATGTTGCGATCAGAATAACTGCACGTTCAAATGCCCCGCTTCGGCGAAGTTCACGTACTACCAGGTCGGCTGCGCTCTGGAGGCTTTGCCCTTCCGCGGGCATCCCCGCGTAGACGCGGATCGGTTCTTGGGCAGCGCATCCGGCGACGGCCTCGATATCTGCGCGACTGGGACCGCGCCCGAGGAACACGCGTCCCTGACCGCCGACAGACTCCCAGCTCGAGTAGGACGAAGGCGAGCCCGAACGTTCCTTGATCTGGGGCTGAACAATTCCCCTCGCGGTCCGATTGTTCATGCGACGCGCGTGACGGGTGAAGAAGCTAATGCCCAGCTTGATGATGACCTGCGAGGTCAATCCGTAAACGATGACGACGAGAAGTGCCAAGGCAATAGACAGTGCAACAACGTAGTGCAGCCATTGGCTGAAGAAAGCGACAAGAGCGCGCCCAATCCACTGCAGCCCAGAAGCGATGGCAAGAAGGATAAGGGTGAGAAGGAAAGCTCCGGCAGTGCCCAGAAGGTACTGGCCCAAGTTCTCGCCGGACATTCCAACTAGAACATCGGCTCGCCTGCGTTCGCGATAGGAGTGGATCAACCAGCGGATCAGCCACAGGAAGAAACCAAAGAAGAGGATGACTCTAAAAGCGAGCGCCACCGTGGGCGGAGCAGTGATTTGGACTCCCAATCGGGGGACAACAATCGCGTACAGGCGTTGAAGGGTCAGGCCAAGGATGTAACCAGCAGCAGTGAGGACGCCGGAAGCTACCGCGTGCCACTGCCAGGAACGAGCAAGAAGAGAGGGAGAGACGGAAACTCCGTACATGACCAGCGCGCCGATCAGGCCGAGCAATGAAATATTGATGATGTCACCCCCTCTTGTCCTACGTGTCTATTGTGCCCGATACGCCGTCCATACAAGAGTGAAGTACGGCAGAATCACAGTGGAATGCGGCGCAAATCCCAGATGCTCATACAGGTACCAGCGCAGGTTTGCCTGCATCTTTTCTCTGCCCGCCGGGGTCGAGCGCAAATAGGAGGAGCGCGTTGTTCCCAACTCGAGAATCTCCTCGGGAGTGGTCTCGTCTTCCCAATCGAAACGCTCCAAAACGGGCTGCGACCACTGCGCGTTCAAAAGGGGCGGCCGATCAGGACGATGAACATCTCCCGAACGCATGATGCGCGTGAGCCTGTGCACCCAAGGAATCGTGACATCGAGCTGATTCCACACGATCATGAGCTTCCCGCCAGGACGCACGATTCGATACATCTCCGCGCAGGCAGCTTCCGCATCCATCCAATGCCACGATTGAGCAAAAACAGCGCGGTCAACGCTGGAATCAGGAAGACCCGTTGACTCCCCGCTTGCATCGACAATTTCCAGATTCGCGTCATCTCCTAGAAGCTGCCTCATCTGGTCGCGCATTGCCTGGGCTGGTTCGATAGCCGTGACCTTCACTCCGCGAGAAAGGAGTGCGGCGGTCAGTTTGCCCGTCCCCGCTCCCACGTCTGCGATCGTGAGTGTCGAGGCCTCGGCCCCTTCCACGATCTTCTCGACTGCCGCGCGCGGGTAGCTTGGACGCACCGCTCCATAGGAGTCAGTCGCGAGACGGAAGGGATTGGTCACGAGTGAAGCCTAGTGGATGATGCCGTGTGATGCCCGAGCCTTGACTCGCTCACCCACCGCTGGGACCCGGCTTCCGAAAGGAATACGCACAATGCGCGGCTCGCCGTCAGCCTCGTTTTCGAGGCGAGCGGGCACTTCGTAGTACCCGCGGGCGCGGCGGGATACCCCTCCGGTGATCTCAATCCAGACCTCATCCGCGCCTGCCCTCCCCTCGAGTTCGATGCTCGCAAAACCCAAGAAACGCGCGACTTCTGCATCCCCCGGGTTCGCCCACACGGCCTCGGGAGTGTCGATGCGGCGCAGGCTGCCCTGAATCATCACTCCGATTTGGTCGGCGACGGCGAAGGCTTCGTCCTGGTCGTGAGTGACGTAGATACTCGTAATTCCCTCGCCGGTAATGATTTCGCGCAACTCGACTGAGAGGCTTTCGCGCATGGTGCGGTCAAGTGCGGATAGTGGTTCGTCAAGAAGGAGAAGACGAGGCCGTGGCGCGAGTGCGCGAGCAAGGGCTACTCGCTGCGCCTGTCCTCCCGACAAGGATTCAATGCTGCGCGAAGCAAATCCCTCCAGACCAACGATTGCAAGGACTTCGGCGACTCTGTGCTCGCGTTGATCGCGTGGAAGATGACGCAGGCCGTAAGCGATATTTCCCTCAACATTTCGATGGGGAAAGAGCTGCCCATCTTGGAACATCAGCCCGAAACCGCGCTGATAAGTGGGTGTGTCAAGAACTGACTCGCCTTCCCAGCGGATATCCCCGTCGCTGGGTCGTTCAAGGCCTGCAATTGCACGTAAGAGCGTGGATTTCCCGCAGCCACTGGGGCCAAGGAGCGCGGTAATCTGGCCAGTTTTAACATCGAAAGACACTTCATCGAGTGCGCGAAAGGACCCGTAATTAACACGGACCTTCGTACAGCTCAAGGCCACGTTTTCACTCATACTGTCTCTCCAATCTCAGCGGGACGCAGCCACTCCATACACGTGATGAGCAGCGCACACACGAGTGCAAGAAGTACACACGAGGCCATTGCAACCCCTTGATCCAGTGCATCGGGACGCGAAATTAATCGATATATCACGACCGGGAGCGTCACCGAATCACCCCTGGCCAGGAAGGATGTCGCGCCAAATTCACCCAGCGATGTTGCGATCGCGAAACCTGCTGCAATGCCAAGGCTACGAAGAAGCACGGGGCCGTCAATCGTTGCCAGAATGCGCGCTTCACTTGCGCCGAGGCTTGCCGCAGCTTCGCGCAAACGCGGGTTAATGGCACGCAATGAGGGCGCGATCAAGCGAACAACTAAGGGAAGCGCGACTACTGCTTGCGCACAGGGAACAAGAATCCACGAGCTCCGCAGGTCCAGAGGCGGGCGATTCATGGTGATGAGAAAACCAAAACCCACCGTGACTGCAGAGACTCCCAGGGGCAGCATGAAGGCGCTCTCAAGGAGCGAGAGAGCGACGCGCCCCGCTCGTGAACGCGGATGACGAGTCACAAGAAGGACGACGCAAACGCCCACGCTCAAAGCAATCATCATTGCCACCAGAGCGACAAGAAGCGAGTGCCCCAGCGCTTGGAGGGGTGAAACGCGCAGTGCGGGAGTGAAGGAGGAATCGGCCAACTTGAGGTAGTGCTCGAAGGTAAAGCGGCCTCGTTGATGGAGGGAACGCCACACAAGCGCAGCAAGGGGAAGCACAACCAGCACAAGGACCACGCCGGCGCTCAAAGCAAGCGTCCACACATCGCCTCGGCGCACGCGATGCCCCAGCTGTGAGGACCTTAAGGTGACTGCTCGAGTACCACGGCGGCGCGCGGCCTCGGCAACAATCAAAGACACAGCGATCACGACAAGCTGGACGATCGATAAAACCGAGGCGCTACGCAGATCCAGGTACTGGGTCGTGAGCATGTAGATCTCGGACTCGACGGTCGTGAGCTTCGAACCGCCCAAAATCAGCACGATTCCAAAGGAAGTCGCGCAATACAAGAAGACCAGGGAAGCTGCCGAGGCGATCGCAGGAAGAAGGGTCGGGAAAGTGACGCTTGTGAATACTCGCAGTGGGCGCGCTCCGAGGCAGGCGGCGACTTGTGCGCGGCGGCCATCGATTTGCGCCCAAAAACTCCCGACATTGCGTACGACCAGTGAGTAATTGAAAAAGACCATGGCCGCGATCACCGCGGCGGGCGTCCCGTCGAGATTCAGGAAGCCCAGCCAGCCTTGGGGAGCAAGGAGAGAACGGAAGGCAACACCAACAACGACCGTTGGGAGAACAAAAGGAACGGAGATCAGCGCGCGTAGAGCGCGCTGACCGGGGAAGCGACAGCAGTAGAGCGCGTAGGCACCGGGCAGACCCACAAGCAGTGAAACACAGGTGCCCAGGAGTGCCATCCAAAGGGTGCGAGCAATGACGCGCCACGTGCGCGGCGCGGAAAGCACCTCGCTCAGGCCCGAGAGATCAAGACCTCCACTAGGGGCCACGAAGCCCTTCGCGATGAGCGTCGCCGCGGGCCACGCGAAGAACAGCGTGAGAAAAGCCAGGGGGACGCCCAAGCCAACGGCCCCGGCGCCCACCCTCGCTACAAGCTGTCGCAGGTCTTTCACCCAAGAACCGTTTCTTGCCAGGTCTTGAGCCAGGTTGCGGAGTTCTTTTGAATCTCTTGGGGATCAACGCGTGCGGGCTTTTCAGCCAGCGGACCGAACTTCTCCAGCGCCTCGGGAGCCTTACCCGCGTAGGGGTGCATGTAGGTTGCCTTGGAGATCGCGCTCTGCACCTCGTCGGAGAGAAGGAACTCAATGAACTTCTTCGCGCCCTCGGGGTTCTTTGCGCCCGTGAGGACACCGGCGTATTCAATCTGACGGAAGCAGGTGTCGGTAATGACACCGGTCGAAGACTCGGTTCCTGCATCGTTGACCGCGTAAGCGGGAGAAGAACCGTAAGACACCATCATCGGGTAGCTACCCTTGCCTTCACCCGCGCTGTAGTCAACATTGAAGGCCTGGGACCAGCCTTCGGTGATCTTCACGCCGTTGTCCTTGAGGGACTTCCAGTAGTTCGCGTAACCATCGGGACCGTACTTGGCAATAGTGGCCAGCATGAATGCCATTCCGGGGGTGGAAGAGGCCGGATTCATGGCGACGAGCATGTTCTTGTATTCGGGCTTCGCCAGATCCTCAAAGCTTGCGGGAGGAGTGAGCTGGTGGTCCTTGAACCAGGTCTTGTCGTAGTTGACGCACACGTCACCGCGATCGATGGGGACCAGTCCCGGTTCTCCCGCAAAGTTATCTGCAGAGTTGGGCGAGGTGATCGATGCGTCCGCAATAACGCCTTGCCCGACAATGCGCGTCGATACGGTGTTGTCGAGGCCGAATACCGCGTCTCCCAGCGGGGCATCCTTCGTGAGGACGAGTTGGTTGGCGAGCTCGCCACCGTTGCCAATCGCTTGGATCTTGACGGTGATTCCGGTCTGTTCGCGGAACTTGTCGAGGAGTTCCTGCGGGAAATCGAAGGAATCGTAGGCAAGAACTGTGACCGTTTGTTCGCCGCTTGACGAGGCCGCGCTGCTTTGGCTTGTCGAAGAATCCTTTGCGCTTGATGAGCAAGCTGCAATCGACGTGGCCCCAATGAAAAGAATCGCGCTTGACGCGATGAAACGAGCGCGACGGTGCGCCGAAAAAGTAGACATTGTTTCCTCCGCTCAGGTGGGAGGGCTGGACTGCCTCGGGATGAGGGTAGTCCGGAGATTGCGACTTCCTACGCCGGCATAATCCGGATCAGGTGTAAGGGTCTGCATTCGCACTCTCAGCCCGCTGTGGGCTCCCCTGTCTTACCCGGTTAGCATAGCGCATCGCAACAAGGCAGCGCCCAGAGATTGTGCAGCTCCGGGTGGAAAGACGCCACTGTCACACGGGGAGCGGCGCACACCGGGCTTACGCGGAAATCGGAGCGCGGCCTCGGCGATCAAGAGCGCGATGACGACGCACAACACCGACCACGGTAATAATGACCATCCACGCAGCCGACATCAGCAAGCCCTTCAAGCTCTCAGATTCCAGAGCTAGGACCACGACCATGAGGACGATAAAGATGATGAACAGCCAAGCGGAAAAGACGCCACCGGGCAGCTTAAAAGCGGAGTCCTGGTGCTTGTCGGGGTACTTGCGCACGTAGAACAGGTAGGCAATAACAACCAAAACCCACACGACCATGAAAAGGGTCGCTGACATCGCGGTCACAACGGTGAAAACACTCAGGATTGAGTCACCGAAAGCCAGAAGAATCGCGGCCGAGAGCAAGAAAACGCAGGAGAGGAACAGGGCGTTCTGCGGGACGTGACGCTTAGAGAGTCGACTGAAGAAAGGAGCTGCATCGCCTTGAAGTGAGAGGGAGAAGAGCATCCTCGAGGTGGAGTAGATTCCCGAATTTGCCGAAGAAGCAGCAGAGGTCAGGACAACAAGGTTCACCAGCGATGCCGCCATTCCCAGGCCGGTCAAGGAAAACATCGTGACGAAAGGCGATTGGGTCTTATCGATCTGATCCCAGGGAGTCACCATCATGATGACGGCCAGTGAGCAAATGTAGAACAGGACCACTCGGACAGGAATCGAGTTGATTGCCTTGGGGAGAGTTGTGTCGGGATCGGCGGTTTCGGCAACCGTTGTTCCCACAAGCTCGATACCGACGAAGGCGAAGATCGCAATTTGGAAGCCACCTAGGAAACCGGTAAATCCTGTTGGGAAGAGTCCCCCGTGGCTCCACAGGTTCGATACTGCGGCGGTCGTGCCATTGGAGTCTTGCATTCCGATGGCAACCATAATGACGCCAACGACGATTAGGGCGATGATTGCGACGATCTTGATCATGGCAAACCAGAATTCGGTTTCACCGAAGGCCTTAACCGTCATGGCGTTGAGCGCAAAGAGCAAGAGGGCGGTTGCAACAACAGGGATCCAAGAGGGAAGATCCGGCCACCAGAAATGGACGTAACCGGTGATGGCGACGACGTCTGCAATACCGGTAACGACCCAGCACAGCCAGTAGGTCCAGCCCATGACAAAACCCATGGAAGGGCCAAGGAAGTGGCGGATGATATCGGCGAAGGTCCCGTATTGGCGGTCCGACAGAAGGATCTCGCCCATAGCGCGCATGAACAAGAACAGTGCGCTACCGATGATGAGGTACACCAAGAGAATCGAGGGACCCGCTGTGGCAATGGTCTTACCCGAGCCCATGAAAAGGCCCGTACCGATTGCGCCGCCGATAGCGATGAGCTGAATGTGGCGATTCGTCAGGTTGCGTTGGAGCTGGCGGCCCGAGGCCTCACCACTGTTCTCCTCAGCATGTCCGCTGGTGCTCATGTTGGTCCATTCTTCTAGCTGAGTTTTCCACGCTAGCACGCGCTGCGCCTGATCGATAGAAGAAAAAACAGATCCTAGCGAAAAATGAGCAAGCGTCACTTGCCAGTGCAGACCTAGCAGGTGCTAAGGAGAATTCAGCGCGTCTCGAGGTAATCCTTCGCGCTATCAACAGCCTGGTCCCACAGACCGGCCTCATTTTCCCAAAGCTGATAGGCCTCGTCTTCATCATCACTGAGGACAGAGATTCCGAATTCTTCAACGTGAAGTGCGACCTTACCCTTTTCTTCGGATAAAGAGACCTCGACGGTAGTCAGGGATTCCTCGGGGAACTCGTCGCTAGCCAGCGGGTACCAGCGGAAGGTCACAACGTCCATGGGGTCTTCGTCGACCTTCTCGACGAGCCATGTCCCGGCTTCTGGATCGGTGATGTGGTACACGCCGTTATCGTCGCGTTCGACCTCGTGGTCACCTAGAGGGCCGTCGTTAATCCACCAGCCCGGTTCGGAAACCAGAGCCCACGCGTCTTCGATGGTGGTGTCAACGAGGACCTCAGCTTCAACACTGTCCGTGTTCTGGCCTGGGGTTTCTGATTCGTCATCGCCGAAAAAGTCCATAGCTCAACGTTAGCGAGCCGCGGCCCAACTGCCAAGATCTAGGAAGATTTTGCGGAGGTATTGAGCCAGCTCCGCAGCCCGAAGCGCCTCAGGAGTCAGCGCCACACTGAACATCGGTGGTGGGAACGACGTTACGCAGGAAGTATCCTTCGACGGCTGTCGCCACGCACTTGCTGCCACTCTTTGAGTAAGCGGTGTGGTTCCATCCTTCCCACGTCACCAATACGCCCGAGGACAGTTCCTTGGCCAGGTTTTGTGACATGACGTAGGGCGTTGCAGGATCGTGAGTCGTTCCAACGACCATGATCGGAGGCGCGCCTTCAGCACTGATCGGCTGGCGTTTCGCGTGCGAGGTGGGCCATCCCTCAAGACCGGCCGAAGTGAAACCTGCTTCTTCGCCAAAGACCAGTAATTCGCTCTTCAGGGTTTCGTAGCTCTTTGTCCACTGATCCGCGTTCCCGACAGGCGAGTAGTCCAGCGAGTTGATCGCGACAATCGCATCCATCGAGTTCGAGGCGTATGAGCCGTCCTTGTTTCGTTCATTGAGGAGATCCGCAACGAAGAGCAACATGGAGCCGTCGTTTGAATTCAGAGCCGAGGTCATGGCCTGCGTCAAAATTGAGTAGGTCTCGGTCGAGTACAGCAGTCCGATAACGGCGCTCATCGCCAGATTGCGCGTCAGAGGACGGTTCGCATCTGAGGTCTCAAGCGGCGAATTCTCCAAGCTATCGAAGAATGCCTTCATCTTTCGCATTCCCGCGTCTGCATCGCCAGTGAGCGGGCAGTTGCGCCCGGCTTGGCAGTCCTCAACCCAGTGACGGAGAGCGGCCTCGAAACCGCGCATCTGCATGGCCGCGAGGTCATCGCCTTGTACTGCAGGATCAACCGCACCATCAAGGACCATGTGTCCAACGTTTGTTGGGAAAAGTCCTGCGTAGGTTGCACCGAGGAATGTTCCATAGGAGTAACCCAGGTAATTGAACTTGTCCTGTCCCAGCAGCGCGCGGACCATGTCAAAGTCCTTCGCCGCATTGACCGTGTCAACATGCTTATACAGGTTTCCACTTAGATCCTGGCATCCCTTGGCGAGGTCAGCAGAATCTTTCTTTGCCTGTTCAATAAGTTGAGCAGGAGTTGCATTCGGGTCTTTATCGCTTCCTGTACCAGCTGCCTGCTTATCGCGGTCTTCGTCGCTCAGGCAGCGAACAGGAGTAGATGCACCTACCCCTCGCGGGTCCAAAGCTACGATGTCGAAAGCTCCGACAAGCCCATTCCCTAAGGAACTGTTGACTTGTGAGGTAATCGAGGACACGGCTGCCCCACCGGGACCACCGAGATTAAAGAAAAGAGCTTTGCCTTCACTCTGATCGGCGCGGTGGATCGCCAAGGCAAGAGTGATTTGATTCCCGTCAAGGTTTTCCCAGTCCAAAGGTGCGGTCAGCGATGCGCACTGATACTTGTCAATATCGCGCGGCGCAGCGACGCCGTTGCTGGTGATTTCCGAAACTTCACACTGTCGCCAATTGAGGGGCTGAGAGTAGAACTGATCCTTCGTCGGCTTCCCGGGAAGAGGATCGGCACTGTGTGCAACCGTCACCTTGTTCTGATTGTTCGGGCTGACGGCAGCAGCAGCCTCTGCAAAGCTATCGATCGAACCCTTCAAGTAGTACGCAACACCGAAATTCGATGCGAGTGCAAGCACCACGAGGACGGCGACAATCAAGCGAGAGCGTGAGTTCATGCCCCTACCCTATTAGATGTTTAGACCTGCGGTCGAAGCGAGAGTGTCATCGCTTCCAAAATCAGAGGGACTGACATGTTTGTTGTCAGCCGCTTTCGAGCTTCCTCGATCGCTTGGACTCTCTTCATGGTCTGCTGCGGCGTTGAGCGCGTAGCCAGTTCTTCAATGAGGTCCACGCAGTCATCGTTAATAGGTTCTTGCTCGCTTCCCAGTTGACGCATGAGGACATCACGGTAAATCCCAAGAAGATCCACAAGCGCGCGATCAAGCGCGTCTTGAATTGCGCGCCTCGAGCGCCGTTTCTGTTCGTCCTCGAGCTCGCGAATACGTGCGCGTTGGTGCGAGGCCGGAGTCTGGCCTTCCTCCATTCCGAGCTGGCGCATAAGTTCAGCTTTTTCGCGGGCATTGCGTTCTTCGGATTGAGATTCTGCCTGAGCTTTCGCAATGGAATGCAGGTCTTCAGCGGCAAAAACAGCTTCTCCGACGGAACGCACCTGTGCCGGGGCAGTGATAATTGCCCGACGACGTTGGCGCATCTGTGGGTCTTTGGCCAGCGCGCGAGCCAAGCCGATATGCGATTGGGCTGCACGGGCAGCAGAAAGAGCATCCGCGGGTTCAACCCCGTCACGACGAACGAGGAGATCTGCGACTGCGTGCGGATCTGGGATTCGCAGTCCCAAGTGGCGGCATCGTGAACGAATCGTTGTGATCATGTCTTCTGCACTGGGCGCACACAGCAGCCACACGGTGCGTTCGGGAGGTTCCTCAACTGCCTTGAGAAGAACATTCGCGGTGCGTTCCATCATGCGGTCCGCATCTTCAATGACAATGACTCGCCAGCGTCCCTGCGAAGGAGCTGTCTGCGCGCGCACGACGATTTGTCGCACTTCATCGATGCGAATCTGGGTTGATTCCGTGCTGAGGATTGTCACGTCCCCATTTGTCCGAGCCAGAGTCGTGACGCATCCCGGACAGTGACCACACCCTGGGACATCCCCCGTGCACTGCAAGGAGGCTGCAAAAGCCATGGCAGCAACGGATCGACCTGAGCCCGGGGGACCGGTGATGAGCCACGCGTGGGTCATGGAGCGCGCTGCATCATCAACGACAATTCCTTGGGACGCGCGGTCGACAATTGCTCGGGCAGCGTCAGCAGCCTGTCGCAATACCGCCAGGGCGTGTTCCTGGCCAACCACTTCGTCCCAGACACTCACAGGAGAATGCCGTCCTCTTCCAGAAGAGCCCAGAGCGTGGCCTGAGATTCAACGGGCTTGGCATTTTCGGCGGGTTCTTCGGGCAATCCCTGGAAGGCTGCATCAACGCGTTCTTCAAGGACTCCACGAATTTCACTGAAGACTTGATCTTCAGTTCCCACACCGTCGATGACAACGATGCGATCCGCTTCAGAGTCTGCAAGCGCTAAGTACTGGTGCCGAACGCGCTCATGGAATTCCATGGATTCGCGTTCCATTCGGTCCGGTTCCCCTCCGCGACGTCGGGCGGCAACTTCTGGCGGAACATCAATAAGCAGTGTGAGATCTGGGAGCAGACTTTCCGTTGCCCACATGGACAGGCTACGGATTTCATCAACGCCTAGGCTTCGCGCGGCACCCTGATATGCCAGAGATGAGTCAATGTAGCGATCAGCAAGCACAATTTCGCCGCGCTCCAGCGCCGGACGAATCAATGTCGCGACATGGTAGGCGCGATCAGCGGCATACAACAGCGCCTCGGTGCGGGGATCAACGTCGTCTGGCCCGTTCTGAACCAATTGACGCAAAGTTGTTCCCAGTTCCGTTCCACCGGGTTCTCGCGTCACAACGACTTGCTGACCGCGTTCTTCAAACCAGCGTCGTACCCGGTCAATCTGGGTACTTTTGCCGGTTCCATCTCCCCCTTCGAAGGTGATGAAGAGTCCGCGCCCCGCCTGTGCACCACTACCCATTGATCTCATGTCTCTATCTTGACAGTGCCCACCGGCATTTGCGTCCATTTTGGACCGGTGGGCGAAAGAATATTTACTTCTTTGCCGAAGTCTTCTTCGTTGTACGTCGAGTTGTTGTCTTCTTCGCAGTCGTCTTACGGGTGCGCTTGGGAGCCGGGCCCTTCGCGCGCTTGTCTGCAAGCAGCTCATACGCGCGTTCAGCGGTCAGATCCTCGACGGTTTCGGCGCGCGGAACGGTCACATTGGTTTCACCATCGGTGATGTAGGGCCCGAAACGACCGTCCTTGACAGTGACCTTCTTGCCCGACACCGGGTCCTCGCCAAACTCACGCAGCGGCGGCTTTGCTGCCCCGCGGCCTCGTTGTTTGGGCTGAGAGTAGATCTCCAGCGCCTCGTCCAAGGTGATCGTCAGAAGCTGATCTTCACTGGGAAGGGTCCGCGAATCGCTGCCTTTCTTCAGGTACGGGCCGTAGCGACCGTTTTGCGCGGTGATCACCTCACCGTCAGAGGGATCAACACCAACCTCGCGCGGAAGCGAAAGCAGCGCAAGTGCATCCTCCAGCGTGATGGTCGCCAGATCCATCGACTTGAACAACGAGGCCGTGCGCGGTTTTGCCGCAGCCTTCTTTCGCGTCTTCTTCGCGGGCTTCCCGTCTTCAGAAGCTTCCGCTTCCTCGGTTTCTTCGGGCAGAATTTCCGTCACGTAGGGACCGTAGCGGCCGTTCTTTGCAACCAGCATGTGTCCACTTGCGGGATCGATTCCCAGTTCGCGTCCGTCATCTGCAGCAAGCGCGAAAAGTTCCGCGATCTTCTCTTCGGTCAACTCATCGGGAGCGACCTCGGGTGGTACATTTGCGCGCGTCCCATCAGCCTTCTCCATGTAGGGTCCGTACCGACCCACTCGCAAGGTGACGCCATTTCCCATGTCAATGGAGTTCACCGCACGGGCATCAATATCATCTCCCAGGGATTCAACCTGGAACTTCAGGCCGTCAGCGTCACCCTTACCGTCTGCACCGAAGTAGAAGGTGCTCAAGAACTCGTGGCGATCCTCGCTTCCCGCAGCGATCTGGTCCAGATCGTTTTCCATCGATGCTGTGAAGTCATAGTCGACCAGGTTCGACAGGTTTTCTTCCATCAGTCGCGTGACCGAGAAGGCCAGCCAAGTCGGAACCAAGTACTGGCCTCGGTGGGTGACGTAGCCGCGATCACCAATGGTTTGAATCGTTGCCGCATAGGTCGAGGGGCGACCAATTCCGAGCTCTTCCATGGTCTTCACCAAGGTCGCTTCGGTGTAGCGCCCCGGGGGTTGAGTCTGGTGTCCCTGCGCCTGCGCTTCTTCAAGCAGCGCGACTTCCCCTTCGCTCACCTGTGGGAGGGTCTTCTCAGCATCGGTCGTTTCCGCGTCGTAACGTCCCTTGTCCTGGCCTTCTTGGTAGGCCAGCCTGAAGCCGGGGGAAGTAATAACAGTTCCCGAGGCGCTGGAGAGCACTGTGTGAGGCTGACCTTCGACCTCAACGTCGGTCCGCACACGGATTGTTGCGGTAAAGCCAAGGGCATCCGCCATCTGCGAAGCAACGGTTCGCTTCCAGATCAAGTCATAAAGTGCAAGCTGCTGACGATTCAAAACCGAGGCAACTTGCGCGGGGGTGCGGAAGTGATCCCCGGCGGGGCGAATGGCCTCGTGAGCTTCTTGCGCACCCTTAGAGGTGGTGCCGTAGATGCGCGGCTTCTCAGCCACGGCCTCGGCCCCGTAAAGTTCCGTAGCTTGCTGGCGAGCAGCCTTGATGGCCTGCGAAGACAGGGCCGTAGAGTCAGTACGCATGTAGGTGATGAAACCCGACTCGTACAGGGATTGAGCGGTCCGCATCGTCGAGGAAGCGTTCCAGTGGAGCTTGCGGGACGCTTCCTGCTGCAGCGTCGACGTCGTGAAGGGTGCTGCCGGGCGGCGGCGGTAGGGCTTCTGCTGAACAGAATCGATCGCGGAATCACGCGCGGCCTCGAGCGCTGCGGCGAAAAGCGGCGCGGAATGGGCATCCAGGTGGAAGGCCTCGTTCTTTGTAGCCTTCGCGGAAAGGCGACCGTTTTCATCGAAATCGGAACCGGTTGCGACGGGACGATCATCGATGTGCGAAACCTTTGCGCCAAAAGACTGACCCGAAGCGGCAAACTGGGTATCGATCGACCAGTACTCTGCACTCACATGCGACATGCGGTCGCGCTCGCGATCAACAACCAAGCGCGTTGCAACCGACTGAACGCGGCCCGCGGACAGGGAGGGACGAATCTTGCGCCAGAGCAGCGGCGAGACCTCGTAACCGTAAAGGCGGTCAAGGATTCGACGAGTTTCTTGGGCGTCGACAAGGTCGGTGTCGAGCTCGCGAGTATTTTCCAGTGCGCGTTGGATCGCTTCCTTCGTGATTTCATGGAAGACCATGCGGCGCACGGGAACCTTGGGCTTGAGGACTTGGAGAAGGTGCCAAGCGATAGCCTCACCTTCGCGGTCCTCATCAGTTGCCAGGAAGAGTTCGTCGGACTCTTTGAGGAGCTTCTTGAGCTCGGTGACCTTTTTCTTCTTGTCGGGATTGACAACGTAATAAGGGGTAAAGCCATCCTCGACGTCGACGGCGAAGCGCCCGTAGGGACCCTTCTTCATGTCGGCGGGCAGCTCCGAGGGCTGTGGCAGGTCGCGAATGTGACCGATCGAGGCGGTCACATGGTAGTCGGGTCCCAAGTATCCTTCGATCGTCGCCGCCTTGGCGGGAGACTCCACGATCACCAGCTTGGTCGCTGCCATTGTTTGTCCCTTCCGTTGCTACCTCGTATTTGTAGCACTCTTTGCTGGTCCTCCGATGGCGAGCGCCGGCGGAGTACCACTGGGTAGGACCTTACCGCGTTACGGGGCTTTCCGGGAACCGATGTGCTTTTCCGCGCGTCTTTTGTGGATAATTCCCGAGGCCATGGCGACCCCCACGCGCGCACCCGCGCCTCCATGTCCATCGGCGGCAAGCCGATCGTCCAGTAAGGACACCGCCGCGCACAGGACGTAGAATGGAGTCGTCAGTCCTGATACGCGAACCGCACAGTCCAGTAGGAAGTCTGGACGATGCCTCGCATCCGTCGCTGCGTCGAGCAGAATCCAGCGTCATCGGGTCCACCGTGGTGTACCTGGAGACGAGTAATGAAGACGGAATCCACACTATATTTCGATGGCCAATTCTGGGTCGGTGTCATTGAGCGCCACGAGGCCGATCGTGTTCGTGCCGTTCGGATCGTGTTCGGTGCGCAACCCTCAGACGCAGAACTCTACGAGTTCCTCCTCACTCACGCCAATGCTCTCCTGTGCCGCCTCGACGAGGCCGCTTGGGCTTCCGATATCGGTCAACGCCAGGCGACACATCACAACCCCAAACGCGCACAGCGCCAAGCGTCCCATCTCGCTCGCCGCGCGCTTCCTTCCACTGCGTCGCAGGCAGCGATTCAAGCAGAACGAGAACGCACGGCGCAAGAACAAGCTTCCGCAACCAGGAAGGAGAAACGAGAGAAAGCTGAAGAGAAACGCCAACTCGCCCGCCTGAAAGCCAAAGCTCGTCACCGCGGCCACTAAGGACTGCGCATTATCCCCTCGGTACGCACGTAAACCCCATCACCTGCGCGTGTGCGGCGCTGCATTCCTCGCCCCGGTGGCCACTTTCGCGCCGCTGCTGTTCTGAGGATTTCTCAGTAGTCGCCGTTTCCTCCCCCGCGGCCCCAACAAGGGCTCGCGGGGGAGTATTTTGTCCGGATGTGCTCCCGCATGCTTATGTCGTCCGTCGGCAAGCCGTTAGTTTTGACAGACAGTCCCGGGAGGACGCCCCCATTTCTGTGCAGAACTGCCGCGCCTGCGCGCCGTTGCCGGTATAATGTCCCCATGGACTCCTGACATAATGCCTCCCTGCCCCTCCTCCCCTAGGTGCATTATGTCCACGATTGTCTTTTCCCACGTCTTCTTTTCCTACGGCACGCTGCCCGTC
>CALLSD010000049.1 GCA_938014245.1 uncultured Actinomyces sp. | reverse complement strand
CGGCGAGGCCGAAACCCTGGTGCGCGGGGCTCTTCTCCATCACCGAGGTGCGCATCGGATGCCTGAGCCCGGGCGGGTGCAGGGTCGGGTGGAATCTGGCAACCGCGTCGGTTCTAACACCCAGTGCCCTACGCCGGATCAAGCTCGCAGCGCTGACGCTCCTCATCGTTTGCTCATCGAAGCATTTGACATAGAATCTACTTTGGAAACTATGTGTTGGCTTCTCATGCTGTCGGAGATAGCTCAACTCAAACAGTCGTCCTTGAGCTCTAAAAACTAGAGTGCACTAATTTCCAACAACTACGTTGGCCGAATCCTATCGAAAGAGATTTATGCGTACCATTTCTTGCTGCCATGGATCGCACTATGTTTCCTGAAATTCGTGACTGTGAACACGTTGATGCAGTACGCTCTCGCGCATCATTCTGCATACTTGTAGTGGGAATCGGTCTTTTGTTGATTTCATTAAGCCATCGACCATCAAGTCCTGCCCTTGTCGCTCTCTTTTCTTTACTAGGCGCTGGCAGCGCATTGGAAAGGTTGGCAAATTTTCTGACCCCGCATGGTGCCGCGAAGTCAGAAAAGAGGTGGCGCCATTCTTCCAAGGGGGTGGAATTTTTCGCGGTAGGGCTGCACTTCTGGAAAGTACATCTCGTGCCTTGTGGTGACGATGTCGACCTTGATACCGTGCGTAATGGTGATATCTGCGCGTTTTGCGGACGCTGTAAGCTGGAAGGTACTGCTTCACTCATCAGTATTTGGTGCTATCGCAGCCATGATATGGTTAGATCTGCCATTCAACCGACCTGGGAGGCCTGCAATCGAAGTAGACTCCGCAGGAATTCACTTTTGGCGTTCTGGCATCCACCCGACCTATGTGGCATGGGATGCTTCCCCTTTCGTGGTGGGATGTAAAAGCGTGAGGGGGATGCCGCACACCTTGATTGATGCGAGTAACGGCCTTTCTACATCTCGATATCGAGTTTGCCGCTAGGTTATGAACAACTCCGTAAACTGTTATTTTTCTACAGTACGCGTCCCGAGCTTCGTAACGAGTTAGTGTCTCAGCGCGGCCTGGAACGGGTCCGGGAATTGATGTATGCCTCATCAAATGAGGTGGAAGCAGGTCTCGAAAGGGAACGCATACAGTCCGCGAATCGGCCGACTCAATCACACGAGCGGCAACCATCCGACCACAAGCCCAATCGCCACCGATAGCCTCCCCCAGCCCAGATGGACGTGGGCTCCGCGCAGAGCCTGTCACAGCAGCGTGTTGTCTCATGACGTCTGAGAGTTTCAAATGTCGTGACATCTGAAGACGCAGGTGCGGCGGAGGGATCGGGTCTGATTGTCGGCGCTCACCCACCCAGCAGGAGGATGGCTCGGTCGCTTGGGTGGTGCCGTGCGTGTGCTGCACGAGGGTCGGGGGCCACTGGGCAAGGGTCGGAGATACTCCA